>NZ_JCANWW010000004.1:0-546900 GCF_059553395.1 Williamsia sp. z34
CCCGATGATGTGCCCTCAGTGTGACTCTTGTGTTGCCGCCTGAGCGGTGGTTGGGTCCTGGTCACCTGGTGTTTGGCTCTTGATGTGCCTGCCGGCATCGCATTGATGCGCATGTCTGGTCTTGCAAAAGTTATGCCAACACCAGGTGGGAAGGACCGGCCGATGTGGCTTGATAGGAGCGTGGCAACGCCCCCAACTGAGGATTGCCCACCGACCGGCCCAACCGTCCCTGGTCCCTGTTTCTGAAATCAGGAGGCAACCACCATGGTTGTAGTTGGAGTCGATGTACACAAGAGCTCACACACATTTGTTGCCGTCGATCCCGTCGGCAAAAAGCTAGGCCAACTCACCGCCCCGGCCACCACCGCCGGCCATCATGCCGCGATGCGATGGGCCCACACCCAGTTCGGTACCGACCTGCTCTGGGGCATCGAAGACTGCCGACAGATGTCGACCCGCCTCGAACGCGACCTACTCACCGCCGGCCAGACCGCCGTGCGGGTACCCACCAAAATGATGGCCCACACCCGTGCCTCGGCACGTACCCGCGGCAAATCAGATCCCATCGACGCTCTGGCCGTCGCGCGGGCAGTGCTGCGCGAACCGAACCTGCCCGCCGCCGGCGCCGACCCCCGATCCCGCGAGATACGTCTACTAGTCGATCGACGCGAAGTGTTTGTCGCACAACGCACCTCAACAATCAACCGACTGCTGTGGCGAGTCCATGAAATCAACCCCGCCTACGCCCCCAAACCACGCTCGCTGAGCATGCACAAACACCAACAGATCCTCGCCGCACAGCTGGCCACCGAGACCGGACTGCTGGCCGACATCGCCCGCGAAGAACTCGACGAGATCATCTCCCTGACCACCCGGATCAACACCACGGCCACCGAGATCGGCAAACGAGTCCGCGAACTGGTTCCCTCGCTACTACAGCTACCCGGCTGCGGGGAACTCACCGCAGCCAAAATCGTCGGCGAAACCGCCGGCATCGCCCGCTTCCACTCGGCCGACGCCTACGCCAACTACGCCGGCACCGCCCCCATCCCGGTCTGGTCCGGCAACACCGCCGGCCGCGTCCGGCTACCGCGCTGCGGCAACCGACAACTCACCACCGCCCTGCACCGCATCGCCCTGACCCAAACCCGACTCGAAGACAGCGACGGCTACACCTACTACCGCAAACGCCGCGCCGCCGGCGACTCCACCACCGCAGCCCTCCGAGCACTCCGACGCCGCCTGGTCCGCACCGTCTATCAACGCCTGATCACCGACACTGCGCCCCAACCACGAGCCATTCAGACCGCCGCCGCTTGACATAGGAGCAACTTTTGGCGAACAAACCCGCAGGTCGCGTACGCCAAAAGGGCACATCATCGGGGTTTGACAGTCAGTCTCCGCAGCAGCCCGCCGGAGCGATCGCGGCCCGGGTCTCCCGGGTGAGGGCATTGCGTTCGGCCAGCTTGCCATCGGGTGGATAGTCCACACCGATCAGGCTCAATCCACAGGCCGGCGCCACCGGGACCTCACTGGAACGCGCGCGTTGCTGCAACAGTCCGGCGCACCATGCCGCCGAGCGGCGACCTTCCCCGACGGTGGCGACCGCACCGACCAGTGATCGAACCATCGACCAGCAGAATGCATCCGCGCTCACCTGTGCGATCAGGACGCCGAAATCGTCACGCATCCAGGTGAACTGCTGAAGATCCCGGACGGTCGTGGCCCCTTCACGCCGCTTGCAGAAGGCGGCGAAGTCATTCAGTCCCAACAACGACGACGCAGCCTCTTCGAGAAGGTCGGCGTTGAGCGGCCGGTTCCACGCCGCGGTGGTACGAGCGACCACGGGTTCGGCGCCCCAGGGATCGTCGGTCAGGCGGTATTCGTAGTGGCGGCGCAGGGCGGAAAAGCGCGCGTCGAACTCCGCAGGCGCTTCTTCGACGTCCTTGACCCGCACATCCGTCGGCAGCATCTTGGCGAGCCGCCGAACGAGTTTGGCCGGATCCCCGTCGATCGACCGGGTGTTCAGGGCCGCTTCTGGCACATCGAAATGTGCCACTTGCCCGGTGGCGTGAACACCGGCGTCGGTGCGGCCGGCGACGGTGAGCGTCACCGGTTCGCGCAGCACGGTGCCGAGGGTCTGCTCGAGCACGCCACATACGGTCCGCTGACCGGGCTGACTGGCCCAACCGGCGAAATCGGTGCCGTCATAACCGATCTGCATCCGCAGCCGGACGAATGGCCCCTCGAAATGACGAGACCCGCCACCGGAAAATCCGGTGGCGGGCTCAGATATTGCCGACTCGTTCAGTCGACTACTTCTCGTCGGCCTTGGCATCAGCAGCGGTCGCAGCGGACGACTCGTCGTCGACTGCTTCGGCCACGGCCTGCGCGTTCTCGACCTCGGCCTCGGTGGCATCGGCTTCGACAGCCTCGACCACGTTGTCCTCGGTTGCGGCTTCGTCAGACTTCTTCTTCGAGGCCGCTGCGCGGGTGGCGCGATCGGCTTCCGACGAAGCGGTCTTGTCCCGGACCAGCTCGATCACTGCCATGGGGGCGTTGTCGCCCTTGCGCGGCAGGGTCTTGATGATGCGGGTGTAGCCGCCATCACGGTCCGCGTAGAACGGGCCGATCTCGGCGAACAGGGCATGCACGATGTCCTTGTTGCGGATGACCTTCAGCACCTCACGGCGGTGAGCCAGGTTACCGGCCTTGGCGTGCGTGATCAGCTTTTCCGCGTACGGGCGCAGACGCTTTGCCTTGGTCTCGGTGGTGGTGATCCGGCCGTGCTCGAAGAGCGAGGTGGCGAGGTTCGCCAACATCGCTTTCTGGTGCGAAGCCGACCCACCGAGGCGGGTACCCTTTGTGGGCTTGGGCATTTCGAACTCCTAGGGTTCGCTCTCGACCTCTCGGCCGTGAGCTGGGGGTCTTGTTAGAGCTGTTCGGTTTCTGCGAAATCCTCGCCGGCATCGGCGTCGGAGAAGGAAGTGTCATCGGTCCAGGTGCCGGTCGCGACGTCGTATCCGGCCACCTGGGACGGATCGAAGCTCGCGGGGCTGTCCTTGAGTGCCAGGCCGAGCGCGTGCAGCTTGACCTTGACCTCGTCGATGGACTTCTGGCCGAAGTTGCGGATGTCCAGCAGGTCCGATTCGGTCCGGGCCACCAGCTCGCCGACGGTGTGCACTCCCTCGCGCTTGAGGCAGTTGTACGACCGGACGGTGAGTTCGAGGTCCTCGATCGGAAGGCTGAACGACGCGATGTGATCGGCCTCGGCGGGCGAGGGTCCGATCTCCACACCTTCTGCTTCGATGTTGAGTTCACGGGCCAGACCGAACAGCTCTACGAGGGTCTTACCGGCCGAGGCCAGTGCGTCCCGCGCGGAGATCGAGTTCTTGGTTTCCACATCGAGAACGAGCCGATCGAAGTCGGTGCGCTGCTCGACGCGGGTGGCCTCCACCTTGTACGTGACCTTGAGAACCGGCGAGTAGATCGAGTCGACCGGGATACGGCCGATCTCGGCGCCGGACGCCTTGTTCTGGACGGCGGGGACGTAGCCGCGACCGCGCTCGACGACGAGCTCGATCTCCAACTTGCCCTTGTCGTTCAGGGTGGCGATGTGCAGGTCCGGGTTGTGCACGGTGACACCGGCCGGGGGCACGATGTCGGCACCGGTGACAGCACCGGGGCCCTGCTTGCGCACGTACATGGTGACCGGCTCGTCCTCTTCGGAGCTCACGACGAGGCCCTTGAGGTTCAGGATGATGTCGGTGACATCTTCCTTGACCCCGGGGACGGTGGTGAACTCGTGCAGGACTCCGTCGATCCGGATGCTGGTGACAGCGGCTCCGGGGATCGACGACAGCAGGGTACGGCGCAGCGAGTTGCCGAGCGTGTACCCGAAACCTGGCTCGAGCGGCTCGATGACGAACTTCGAGCGATCTCCCGAGATGATCTCTTCGGACAGTGTGGGTCGCTGTGAAATCAGCATTGAATCTTCTTCTCCTCTTGGACGCCCGCTATATGACGGCCGATTAGGTGCCGAATGTGCTGCCGGACATATGGATCCGACAACCGGCGATTACTTCGAGTAGAACTCGACGATGAGCTGCTCGGACAGGGGAACGTCGATCTGTGCGCGCTCGGGCTCCGAGTGCACCAGGATGCGCAGCGTGCCGGGCACGACCTGCAGCCAACCCGGGACCGGACGATCGCCCTGGATCTCCTTGGCGATCTGGAACGGAACAGTCTGCAGCGACTTCGGGCGGACATCGATGATGTCGTAGCGAGAGACGCGGTAGCTGGGCACGTCGACCTTCACACCGTTGACGGTGAGGTGGCCATGGCTGACCATCTGACGCGCCTGGCGACGGGTACGAGCGAGGCCGGCGCGGTAGACGACGTTGTCCAGACGGGTCTCGAGCAGGCGCAGCAGCTCGTCACCGGTCTTGCCATTACGACGGTTGGCCTCTGCGTAGTAGAGACGGAACTGCTTTTCCATGACGCCGTAGGTGAAGCGAGCCTTCTGCTTCTCCTGCAGCTGGAGCAGGTATTCGCTCTCCTTGATCCGCGCGCGACCATGCTGGCCGGGCGGGTAGGGGCGACGCTCGAACGCCTGGTCTCCGCCGACGAGGTCGACGCGCAGACGACGAGATTTACGGGTTGCGGGTCCGGTATAACGAGCCATTTTTTAAAGTCCTCTTCTTTCCGATTAGACCCGGCGCCGCTTGGGCGGGCGGCAGCCGTTGTGCGGCTGCGGGGTGACATCGGAAATGGTGCCGACCTCGAGGCCTGCGGCCTGGAGTGATCGGATTGCTGTCTCACGACCCGAACCCGGGCCCTTCACGAAGACGTCGACCTTCTTGACGCCGTGTTCCTGTGCCTTGCGGGCAGCGTTCTCGGCAGCGAGCTGCGCGGCGAACGGGGTGCTCTTACGCGAGCCCTTGAAACCGACATGGCCGGACGAAGCCCAGGCGATGACGTTTCCGGCAGGATCGGTGATCGAGACGATCGTGTTGTTGAACGTGCTCTTGATGTGCGCGCTGCCGTGCGGGACGTTCTTCTTCTCGCGACGACGAGTGCCCTTCTTGGGGCCGGCGCTACGTGACTTAGGAGGCATGGATTACTTCTTCTTCCCGGCGATGGTCTTCTTCGGGCCCTTACGGGTCCGAGCGTTGGTCTTGGTGCGCTGTCCGCGAACGGGCAGGCCACGACGGTGACGCAGACCCTGGTAGCAGCCGATTTCGATCTTGCGACGAATGTCGGCCTGCACCTCGCGACGCAGGTCACCTTCGACCTTGACCGAGGATTCGAGGTATTCACGAAGCTTCAGGACGTCTTCGTCGGTGAGGTCCTTGGCGCGCAGGTCGGCCGACAGGCCGGTGGCAGCAAGGATCTCCTTGGAGGTGGTACGACCAACTCCATAGATGTATGTGAGTGCGATCTCCAGGCGCTTTTCGCGCGGAAGATCAACACCAGCAACACGTGCCATGTGGCGTTTCCTTTGGTTCTCGGAGGTCTGCTCCCAATCCGTCCCCGACTCTTGCAGGGCCCCGGCCTCCGTGCCGGGGGTAGGCGGACTCCTGTGTGAGTCCGCTGGTGTTGAGAGGTCTTCTTTTGTTGCCTGTATGAAGTTGTGTCGCTCTTACAAGCGATCGGGTCGAAGTGCTGATCAGCCCTGACGCTGCTTGTGACGCAGGTTCTCGCAGATCACCATGACGCGGCCGTTCCGCCGAATCACCTTGCACTTCTCGCAGATCGGCTTGACGCTCGGTTTAACCTTCACGTCACTCTCTCCTTTGCCTGTGCTGATTCCGGCCTTGGCCGCTCAGCACGGATCTACTTCAAAGCACAGGGCACAGCCTTATAGCCGCACCCCAGCTGGTTGTCCTACCCGGAGGGGTCCGGGAAGTCTGTTGGGTCTTACTTGTATCGGTAAACGATCCGGCCGCGAGTCAGGTCGTAGGGCGAAAGCTCCACGACCACGCGGTCTTCCGGCAGGATACGGATGTAGTGCTGCCGCATCTTGCCGCTGATGTGGGCGAGTACCTTGTGGCCGTTCTCCAGCTCAATGCGGAACATCGCATTGGGCAGGGGTTCGACAACGCGGCCCTCCACCTCGATGGCGCCTTCTTTGGCCATAGCCTCCACGATTCTGGTGTGTTGACACACCTGAACAGTTGTCTTCGATTACCGTCATGACACGCACGTGACCCGGGCTCTTTCCGCGGCAGTCGGCAGGCGAATCGAGCTGGCTCTGCAATCTGGGCACAAAAACAATCCGGCGCGCGTGCGCACCGTTGATCAACATTACGCTGCCGCGCAGCTCAGGACAAATAAGCGTGTTCCCCGGCGGACCCGAGTGCGTCTGCAGCTCCCCCGATCGGCCCGATTCCGGTCTTGACGCGATCCTTCAGTTCAGTTTACGGTGACCGCACTCACGGATTGAAACGTTTCAAACTATCGATTGGCGACGGGCCCATGCAGCACGAACAACCGGAAACGGTGACCGAGACATCAGCAGACACTCCACGTCAGCGGGTGTGTTTCACCATGAACCTGCGGCCCGACCGCATCGACGACTACCTCGCCGCACACGAAGACGTCTGGCCGGAGATGCTCGACGCATTGCGCGAGACCGGTTGGTCCAACTACTCGCTGTTCCTTGCGCCCGGCACCGGACTGGTGGTCGGGTACGTCGAGACCGAGGACTTCGAGCGGGCGCGCGAACTGATGGCGCAGACCGCTGTGAACACCCGGTGGCAGGCCACCATGGCGCAGTACTTCGCCGATCCCACGGCCGGGCCCGACACCACCATGACCCAGCTCGACCACTACTTCCACCTCGCCTGATCGGTTTTCATCCGGACCGGATCCATCGGACGTGTCACATCCGGCACCCACCCGAGCACTTCGCCCGAGCCGGACCAATTACCCTGCGCCCACACCCCATGAGGAGAAACCATGCAACTCGGGGCCAAGAAGACCACCGGTTGGAAGGCAACGATCTCTGTTGCCATGTCCAACTACATCGAGGCGGGGTCGATCATCGCGATCGCCACCAGTCTCGGGTTCTGGCAAGACGAGTTCGGCATCAGCAACTTTGCTGTCGGCTTGCTGGCCGCACTGAGCGCGAACGCCTTCGGAGCCGCGGTCGGCGCGGCCATCGGCGGCCCGCTGTGTGATCGCTACGGACGTAAGGCGATCTACACCTACGACCTGATGGTCTACATGGTCGGCGTGCTGATCGCGGCCTTCGCCTTCAACTTCGGCATGCTGATGATCGCGTTCGTGATCACCGGCCTGGCGGTCGGCGCCGGCGTTCCGGCGTCGTGGACCTACATCGCCGAGCAGGCACCTTCGGGCGAGCGGGCCAAACATGTCGGCACCGCACAGCTGGCCTGGTCGGTCGGCCCCCTGATCGGCTTCGCCCTGGCCGCCGCACTCGCACCGCTGGAGTTGCTCGGGTCGCGACTGATCTTCCTGCACCTGTTCGTGGTGGCCGCAGTGGTCTGGTGGATTCGCCAGGGCCTGACCGAGTCGAAGCTCTGGACCGAGGACAACCTGGAGACCGCCGGCGCGAACACCGGCTCGACACCGGCACCGGTCGCCACCTCCGGAGGCGCAGGTCTGCGTGGCCTGTTCTCCAAGAAGGTGAACATCACCGCGTTGTTGGTGCTCATCGGCATCTACGGCTTCTGGAACACCGTTGCCGGGCAGGCCGGCATCTTCATGCCGCGCGTCTACGAGACCGCCGGCCTCGACAGCGAGGTCCAGCAGAACCTGCTCCAGGTCCTGGTCTGGGGCATGACCGTGCTGTCCACCTACTTCGTGTTCATGCGCCTGGCCGACCACATGTCGCAGCGGCTGCTGTTCGCCCTCGGCGCGATCCCCGGCATCTTCGCCTGGGGCGTGTTGGTGATGTTCACCGACGGCGGCATGACGACCATGCTCATCTTCGCGATCTGCTGGGGTATCTCCAGCGGCGTCGGGGCGCAGGCCTTCTACAGCCTGTGGGCCAGCGAGCTGTTCGCCACCCCGTACCGCGCCAGTGCGCAGGGCGTCATGTTCTTCGCGGTCCGTACGGCCACCGGTGCGCTGAGCTACTTCTTCCCCACCCTGCTGGCGGCAGTCGGGCTCGGCTGGGTCGGACTCCTGCTGATCACCTGCCTGACCATCGCGATGATCATCGGCGTCATCTGGGCCCCCGACACCCGCGGCAAGGAACTCAAGGACATCGAGATCGAGCGGTACGGGCGGCCGATCAGCCCCGAACTCGTCACCACAACCACCCTCACACAAACAACCGGCACCGCTGGGAGCAATTGATATGAAAAACTTTGACGCCGCCAGAATTGAAACGTTTCAGAATCTGGCCATCGAGCTGCCCTCCTGGGCATTCGGCAACTCCGGGACCCGGTTCAAGGTCTTCGGAACCCCCGGCACCCCGCGCACCGTGCAGGAAAAGATCGCCGACGCCGCCACCGTCCACCGCTTCACCGGCCTGGCCCCGACCGTCGCACTGCACATCCCGTGGGATCTGGTCGACGACTTCGGTGCGCTGCGCCGCTACGCCGAGGATCAGGGTGTGGGCCTGGGCACGATCAACTCCAACACCTTCCAGGACGACGACTACAAGTTCGGCAGCCTGACCCACACCGACAAGGCCATCCGACAGAAGGCCATCGACCACCACCTCGCCTGCATCGAGGTCATGAACCAGACCGGCTCGCGTGACCTCAAGATCTGGCTCGCCGACGGCACCAACTACCCCGGCCAGGGCGACATCCGCGGCCGCCAGGACCGGCTCGCCGAATCGCTGTCGACGATCTACCAGCACATCGGCGACGAGCAGCGGATGGTGCTCGAGTACAAGTTCTTCGAACCGGCCGTCTACATGACCGACGTCCCGGACTGGGGCACGTCCTACGCACAGGTCAGCGCACTCGGCGAGCGGGCGCTGGTCTGCCTCGACACCGGCCACCACGCCCCCGGGACCAACATCGAGTTCATCGTCGCCCAGCTCCTGCGGCTGGGAAAGCTCGGTTCGTTCGACTTCAACTCGCGCTTCTACGCCGACGACGACCTGATCGTCGGAGCCGCTGATCCGTTCCAGCTCTTCCGCATCATGTTCGAGGTGATCCGGGGCGGTGGGCTGGCCCCCGGTTCGCCCGTCGCGCTGATGCTCGATCAGTGCCACAACGTCGAGGAGAAGATCCCGGGCCAGATCCGTTCGGTGCTCAACGTGCAGGAGATGACGGCCCGCGCACTGCTCATCGACACCGATGCACTGACCGCCGCACAGGAAGCCGGCGATGTGCTCGGCGCCAATGGCATCTTCATGGACGCGTTCTACACCGATGTCCGCCCCGAGCTCGCACTGTGGCGCGCCGAGCGCGGCCTGCCCGCGGACCCCATGGCCGCATACGCCGAGTCGGGTCACCGGGAGAAGATCGTCGCCGAGCGCGTCGGTGGAACCCAATCCTCCTGGGGCGCTTGATTTTCGCCTGAGGGTTTTTCAGTTTTCAGTTTCTGTTTTCTCGATATCTGTAAGGAATGCAATGACCAACCCCACCGTCAAACAACTCATCGAACGTTCCAACCGGCTCGGCGCCGATCCCAAGAACACGAACTACGCGGGCGGCAACACCTCCGCCAAGGGCGTCGACCGTGATCCGGTCACCGGAGCGGACGTCGATCTGATGTGGGTGAAGGGTTCGGGTGGCGATCTCGGAACCCTCACCGAGAGCGGACTCGCGGTGCTGCGCCTGGACCGCCTGCGGGCCCTGGTCGACGTGTACCCGGGCCTCGATCGCGAAGACGAGATGGTGGCCGCCTTCGACTACACCCTCCATGGCCGCGGTGGTGCCGCCCCATCGATCGACACCGCCATGCACGGACTGGTCGATGCCGCGCACGTCGACCACCTGCATCCCGATTCCGGTATCGCACTGGCGACCGCCGCCGACGGCGAGGCGATCACCGCGAAGATCTTCGGCGATCGGGTGATCTGGGTTCCGTGGCGTCGCCCCGGCTTCCAGCTCGGCCTCGACATCTCCGAGGTCAAGAAGCAGAACCCGCAGGCCATCGGCTGCATCCTCGGTGGCCACGGCATCACCGCGTGGGGCGAGACGTCCGACGAGGCCGAGGCCAACTCACTCGAGATCATCAAGGCCGCAGAGGACTACCTCGCCGTCAACGGCAAGCCGGCGCCGTTCGGGCCTCCGCTGCCCGGTTTCGGTCCGCTGAGTCCGGCCGAGCGGGCGGCCAAGGCCGCCGCCCTCGCACCCACGTTGCGTGGACTGGCCTCGACCGACAACCCCCAGGTCGGGCACTTCGACGACTCCGATCCGGTGCTCGAGTTCCTCGCCTCCGCCGAACATCCCCGGCTCACATCACTCGGAACGTCCTGCCCGGACCACTTCTTGCGCACCAAGGTCAAGCCGATGGTGCTCGATCTGCCAGCCGACGCCTCGATCGAGGACTGCATCGCCCGCCTGAAGGAACTGCACGAGTCCTACCGGGCCGACTACACCGCCTACTACAACCGTCACGCGACGCCGGACTCCCCCGCGATGCGCGGCGCCGATCCGGCCGTCATCCTCATCCCGGGCGTCGGCATGTTCAGCTACGGCAAGAACAAGCAGACCGCCCGCGTGGCCGGTGAGTTCTACCTCAACGCGATCAACGTGATGCGCGGAGCCGAGTCCGTCTCGACCTACCGGCCCATCGACGAGGCCGAGAAGTTCAACATCGAGTACTGGGCCCTGGAAGAGGCCAAGCTCGCCCGGATGCCCAAGCCCAAGCCGCTGGCCACCCGCATCGCGCTGGTGACCGGCGCCGCCTCGGGTATCGGCAAGGCCATCGCCAACCGCCTGGCTGCCGAGGGTGCCTGCGTCGTCATCGCCGACCTCGACGAGGACAAGGCCAAGGCCGCCGCCGCGGAGATCGGATCGACCGACGTGGCGATCGGCGTGCGCGCCGACGTGACCGACGAAACCCAGGTGCAGGCCGCGGTCGACGCCTGCGTGCTGGCCTTCGGCGGTATCGACCTGGTGGTCAACAACGCCGGCCTGTCGCTGTCGAAGTCACTTCTGGAAACCAGTGCAGCCGACTGGGATCTGCAGCACAACGTGATGGCCCGTGGCTCGTTCCTGGTGTCGAAGGCCGCGGCCAAGGCCCTCATCGATCAGAAGATGGGCGGCGACATCCTCTACATCTCGTCGAAGAACTCGGTGTTCGCCGGGCCGAACAACATCGCCTACTCGGCCACCAAGGCCGATCAGGCACATCAGGTTCGTCTGCTGGCCGCCGAGCTCGGCGAGCACGGGATCAAGGTCAACGGCATCAACCCCGACGGCGTCGTCCGCGGCTCGGGCATCTTCGCCGGCGGCTGGGGCGCCAAGCGCGCCGCGGTCTACGGCGTGCCGGAAGAGGAATTGGGCGAGTTCTACGCACAGCGCACCCTGCTCAAGCGGGAAGTGCTGCCGGAGAACATCGCCAACGCCGCGTTCGTGCTCTGCAGCTCCGACATGTCGCACACCACCGGACTGCACGTCCCGGTCGACGCCGGTGTCGCCGCGGCATTCCTGCGATGAGTTCTGCAACCCGGCCCCGGAAGCTGGCGGCGGTCGATCTCGGCGCCACCAGCGGCCGGGTGATGCTCGCCGAGGTCGGCCCGGATCTGCTGCAGATCCGGGAGGTGACCCGATTCGCCAACGGTCCGCTCTCGATCTGGGACGGCCGTCGCAGCGCGCTGCACTGGGACGTCCCCGGGCTCTTCGCGCACATCCGCGACGGGCTCGCCGCAGCCGGTCGCGAGGCGGGCGAGCTCGCCGCGATCGGCATCGATTCCTGGGCGGTCGACTACGGACTGCTTCGCGACGGACGCCTGCTGGGACTTCCGTACCACTATCGCGATGACCGGAACAACGGCGGCGTCTCGGCGGTACACAGTGCCATCGACCCGGCGGATCTGTACGCCCGCAACGGATTGCAGTTCCTGCCCTTCAACACCGTCTATCAGCTGATGGCCGAGAAGCAGGCCGGGACCCTGGAGCTCGCCGATCGGGCTCTACTGGTCCCCGACCTGATCGGGTACTGGCTGACCGGCGAGATGGCCACCGAACGCACCAATGCCTCGACCACCGGACTGCTCGGTGCCGACGGGCAGTGGGACGACGAACTGCACCGCATCCTCGGATTGCCGACGGACCTGTTCCCCGGTCTGATCGAACCCGGAACCGGGCTCGGCCGGCTGTTGCCGGACATCGCGTCCGGGCTGGGTCTGTCCTCGTCGGTGTCGGTCAATGCCGTCGCCTCGCACGACACCGCCTCCGCCGTGGTCGCGGTGCCGATGCGACCGGAGTCCTCGGCGTACATCTCGTGTGGCACCTGGGGCCTGGTCGGGGTCGAATTGACCTCGCGGGTCACCGACCCCGCGGCCCGGGTCGCGAACTTCACCAACGAGGTCGGGGCCGACGGCCGGATCCGGTTCCTGCGGAACGTGATGGGTCTGTGGCTGCTGAGCGAGTCGGTCCGGCAATGGGAACGCTCCGGCGCCACCATCGACCTCGCAGAGCTGCTCGATCAGGCCGCCGCCGCCAGACCACCGGCAGAACTCTTCGACACCGACGACCCCGAGTTCCTCTCCCCCGGCGACATGCCGGCCCGGATCGCACGGTGGTACACCGCCCGCGGGCTTCCCGCACCGGCGGATCCGGCGACGATGGTCCGCGCCATCCTCGAGAGCCTCGCCGGCGCGTTCGCCCGGCGGGTGCAGGAGGCGGCAGAGCTGTCGGGGACCCCGGTCCAGACCGTCCACCTCGTGGGCGGCGGTGCCCGCAACCGGCTGCTGTGCCAGCTCACCGCAGACCGGCTCGGTATGCCGGTCCTCGCCGGACCCGTCGAGGCGACGGCGATCGGTAATGTCCTGATCACCGCCCGGGCCCAGCAATTGATCGCCGACGACCTCGAGAGCGCACGCGCGATGGTCGCCGCAACCTTCCCACCAGAGCGATACCAGCCACGTCCGACCGGCCGGCATCGCAACGATTTCGTAGGGGTATCACGATGAAACGGCAGCTCCCCAAGGTCCACGACCTGGCGCCACTGATGAAGTTCAAGAAGCCCGAGATCAATGCCAAGAAGCGTCGGCTCGATGCGGCACTGACCATCGAGGACCTGCGCAAGATCGCCAAGCGGCGGACCCCGCGCCCGGCCTTCGACTACACCGACGGATCGGCGGAGGCGGAGATCTCGATCAGCCGCGCCCGCCAGGCCTTCAACGACATCCAGTTCAACCCGGCGATCCTGCGTGACGTCTCGAAGGTGAACACCGGCTGGGACGTCTTCGGAGCCCCGGTGGCCATGCCGTTCGGTATTGCGCCCACCGGTTTCACCCGGATGATGCAGACCGAAGGCGAAATCGCCGGTGCCCGCGCGGCGGCCAAGGCCGGGATCCCCTTCTCGCTCTCGACGATGGGCACCGCGTCCATCGAAGACGTCAAGGCCGCCAACCCGAACGGCCGCAACTGGTTCCAGCTCTACATGTGGAAAGAGCGCGAGCGCTCGATGGCGCTGGTCGAGCGGGCCGCCGCCGCGGGCTACGACACCCTGCTGGTGACCGTCGACGTCCCGGTCGCGGGCGCACGTCTGCGCGACAAGCGCAACGGCATGTCCATCCCGCCGGCACTGACACCGGGCACCGTCATCAACGCGCTGCCCCGCCCGCAGTGGTGGATCGACTTCCTCACCACCGAACCCCTGGCATTCGCCTCGCTCGACCGCTGGTCGGGCACGGTGGCCGAACTCCTCGACACGATGTTCGACCCGACCGTCACCTTCTCCGATCTCGCGTGGATCCGCGACCAGTGGCCGGGCAAGGTCGTGGTCAAGGGCATCCAGACCGTGGCCGACGCCAAAGCGGTCGTCGATCTCGGTGTCGACGGCATCGTGTTGTCCAACCACGGTGGCCGCCAGCTCGACCGGGCACCGATCCCGTTCCACCTGCTCCCGGAGGTTGCGAAGGAGGTCGGCAAGGACACCGAGATCGTGCTCGACACCGGGATCATGTCCGGTGCCGACATCGTCGCGTCGATCGCACTCGGGGCCCGGTTCACCCTGATCGGCCGGGCCTACCTGTACGGCCTGATGGCCGGCGGTGAGGCAGGCGTGGATCGCGCCATCGAGATCCTCTCCGAGCAGATCGAGCGCACCATGCGACTGCTGGGTGTGAACGCTCTCGAAGAGCTGACACCGGCACACGTCACACAGCTGACCCGCCTGGCGCCCCGCGCGGTGAACACCGAACGCGGCTGAACCCGCGTTAGCCTGTCCCCCTGGACCCCTTGCTCCGTGGACCCCGCCCGTCACCTGGTGACTGCGGGTCCGCGGTGTCAGGGTTGGAGAGAGAAAGAAGGCGAGCCATGGCGGTGAGCATGCGCGAGGTGGCGGCCAGCGCCGCCGTGTCCATCGGCACCGTCTCGAATGTGCTGAACTCGCCCGACAAGGTCGCCCCGGCGACCGTCGAACGGGTACACAAGGCGATCGCCGAACTCGGGTTCGTCCGCAACGACGCCGCCCGCCAGCTCAAGGCCGGCCGGTCGCGCTGTGTGGGATTGATCGTCCTGGATGTGGGCAACCCGTTCTTCACCGACTTGGCCCGGTCCGCCGAACGACAGGCGTCGGACAACAATTTGACGCTGCTGCTCGGTACCTCGGACGACGACGCGGATCGTGAACACACCTACCTCGAAACCTTCGACGAGCAACGGGTTTTCGGGGTTCTGGTCTCCCCGGTCGGCGATGATCTGAGCCGTCTCGAAGCGCTGCAACAGCGAGGTACGCCCGTGGTCCTGGTCGACCGCAACGGCGAGCAGACACCTTTTCCCTCGGTGTCGGTCGACGACGTCGCAGGCGGCGCCCTGGCCTGTGGCCACCTGTGCGACACCGGGCGGCGACGGATCGCGTTCGTCGGCGGCCCACCGGCGATCCGCCAGGTCGCCGACCGCCTGCAGGGCGCGCGTGAGGCCATCGAACGCGTGCCCGGCGCCACCCTCGAGGTCATCGAGACCCCTTCGCTCAGCGTCCTGGCCGGACGAGCCGCCGGTGAGGAGATCCGCAGACGACCCGTCGCCGAACGGCCCGACGCCATCTTCTGCGCCAACGACCTGCTCGCCATGGGCGTCCTGCAGGCCTTGACGATGCTCGCCGACGTCTCGGTGCCCGGCGACATCGCCCTGATCGGGTACGACGACATCGACTTCGCCGAGGCCGCGGTGGTACCCCTGTCGTCGATCAGCCAGCCGTCGCGGCAGCTCGGTTCCAGTGCCATCGATCTGTTGGTCGGCGAGACCACCCGGCGACCGCACGACCCGCCCAGGCACGTGCGCTTCCAGCCGCGGTTGGTCGTCCGGGCGTCCACCGCCCCCGCCTGACCTCCCTCGACCGTGCCCAAAACGCCGTCGACCGTGCCCTAAACGCCGTTGACCGTGCCGAAGTTGCCGGGTGGTTTCGAGCACCGTGCAATTTCGGCCCGCTCGACGGTGATTTCGGCCCGCTCGACGGTGATTTCGGCCCGCTCGACGGATTGGGCGCGTCGGCGCCGGCAACCCTCTGTGGCGATCGGTCCCAACGTGCAACACTCGTGGTCAGATGTGAAGCCGGTCACCAGGGAGATGAGCCATGGCGCAGGAGAAGACCACCTACTGCCGGATCTGTGAGCCACTGTGCGGGATGATCGCGACCGTCGAGGACGGTCGGCTGCTGTCCCTGCGCCCGGACCCGGACAACCCCCTGTCGAAGGGGTTCGCCTGCCCCAAGGGCATCGCGTTCAGCGAGATCGTCAACGACCCCGACCGCGTCCTGCATCCTCTTCGGAAGAACGCCCGCGGCGAGTTCGAGCAGGTCTCCTGGGACACCGCGATGGGTGAGATCACCACGAAACTCTCTGGCATCCACCGCCGCGACGGCTCGTCGTCGATCGGCTGGTATTTCGGCAACCCGGCAACCTTCAGTGCCGGTCACGTCATGTGGGCGGGCATGTTCCTCAACCTGCTGGGTACGCCTCACATCTATTCGGCCGGCTCACAGGACGTGAACAACCGTTTCGCCGCCAGCCATTTCCTGTACGGCAACCCGCTCACCGCGCCGATCCCCGACATCAACCGGGTGCAGTTCCTCGTCATCATCGGCGCCAATCCCGTTGTCTCCCACGGCAGTGTGATGAGCTCGCCGCGCATCAGGGAAGGCCTGACCGCGATCACCAAACGCGGCGGCCGGGTGCTGGTCATCGACCCTCGGCGAACCGAAACCGCCCGCGAGTTCGAGTGGGCGCCCATCGTGCCCGACACCGACGCGCTCCTGCTTCTCTCCCTCCTGCACGTCATGTTCGAGGAACATCTCGCGGACGACGATCGGCTGGCCGCCCGGAGCACCGGTCTGGCGACGATCAGGGATGTGGCACAGGCATATTCGCCGGAGAGCACCGCAGAGCACACCGGCATCGACGCCGAGGTGGTCCGCGGGATCGCCCGCGATCTGGTGTCGACCGAGCGGGCCGCGGTGTACGGCCGGATCGGCACCTCACTCGGTCGCACCGGGACCCTGACCACCGCGCTGCTCGACATCGTGAACCTGGTGGCGGGCAACCTCGACGAGGTCGGCGGGTCGATGTTCGGCGATCTCGGCATCCCCGGACAGCGCCTGGGTGTGGCAGCGCTGCAGCGTGTTCCGCGGTTCGCCTGGTCGGGCCGACGGAGCCGGATCGGCGACCTGCCACAGATACTCGGGACCGCTCCGGCGTCGGTGATGGCGAAGGAGATGACGACCCCCGGGCCCGGACAACTCAAGGCGATGTTCATCAGCGCCGGCAACCCGGTGCTCTCGGTGCCCAACGGCGATGAGTTGAGCACGGCGCTCGACGGGCTGGAACTGTTTGTCTCACTGGACATCTACCAGAACGAGACCAACGCGCACGCCGACTACATCCTGCCGGCGACGACCATGTACGAGCGGTCGGACTTCCTGCTGCCGTTCCAGGCGTTGTTCACCACACCGTTCAAGCAGGCCACCGGGGCGGTCATCGCGCCACGCGGGCAGGCCCGCGAAGAGTGGGTGATCATCAACGAACTGGTTGCCGCACTGGCCACCCGGGTCCCGCTGCTCGGTGCGCTGCACCTGTTCAACCGCCTCACCACCCGTATCGGCAAGCCCTTGACGCCGGATCGACTGTCGGATCTGCTCATCCGGGTCGGCACCGGCGGCGATCGTTTCGGACTGCGCAGGGCGGGCCTGAACCTGCACCGGCTGGTCACGGGGTTCCCGCACGGCAAGATCGTCGCCGAACATCTCGAACCGGGACAACTCCGCGGGATCATCACCCACAGAAGCCGCAAGATCCGGGTGGACGCACCCGAATTGATCGCCGAACTCGACCGCCTCGACCACACCCCGGACCCAGCGTTCCCGCTGCGCCTCATCGGCATGCGGGAGATCCGCTCGGAGAACAGCTGGCAGCACAACGCGCCCCTGCTCCTGCGCGGCGGCCGCACCCACGCGGCCAGGATGCATCCGGTTGACGCCCAGGCCCGCGACATCGCCGAGGGCGAACTCGTCACGGTCCGCTCCCGTCACGGTCAGATAGCGCTGCCCGTCATGCTGACCGACGACATCAAGCCCGGCGTTGTTGCGATACCGCATGGTTGGGGCCACAACGGCACCGGTGGCTGGACTCAGGCGAACGCCGCGTCCGCCAATGACCTGGGGAGCGGAGGCGCGAACGTCAACGCCCTGATCTCGTCCGACCCCGACGACCTCGAACGGCTGGCCGGCATGGCGAACATGACCGGCGTGCCCATCGAGGTCCGGGCCCTGGACACGTCCGTTCGCGCGCGTTCGGCCACGCAGACCGCGGAACCGGCCGCGGTCAGATCAACTGGCTGAGGATCTCGACGATATCGACGTCCCCGAGGACCTGGATGGCCACGTGGTCGGCACCCCGACCGAGGTGGGCGTCGAGTTTCTCGCGGACGACCTCGGCGGTGCCGTGGGCCACGAGTTCATCGATCAACGCGTCCGAGCCCCCATCGGCGATATCGGCATCGGTGTATCCGAAACGCTTGAGGTTGTTGGTGTAGTTCTGCAGGTGAAGGTACGGCTGGTCGACGTACGGACGACCGACTGAACGGGCCAGTTGCGCGTCCTCGGTCAACACGACCTTGTGTTCCGGGGCGAGGAACTTGTCGGGGCCCAGGATCTTCCTGGCGTACTCGGTGTGGGCCGGTGGCACCAGATAGGGGTGGGACCCCAGTGAACGTTCCGCGGCCAGGCGCAGCATGCGCGGTCCGAGTGCGGCGATCACCCGGCGGTCGACCGGCACACCACCTTGGTCGAGCACGTCGAGGTAGGCAACGAGCGACTCATAAGGACTCTTGTATTCGGAGACGGCCTCCGGGTGACTGACCCCGATGCCGAGTAGGAAGCGGCCGGGGAAATCGTCCTCGAGCGCGCTGAACTGCTCCGCGATCTGGGCCGGGTCGGTATTCCAGATGTTGACGATCCCAGTGGCCACCTGGATCGAATCCGTGGCCTCGAGCACCCTCCGCGCCGGAGTCAGAGACGGGGGCGAACCTCCCAGCCAGATCGTGCCGTATCCCAGCTTCTCGATCTGTTGCGCCTGCTCCGGCGACAACGCCGAGAACCCCACCCATACACCGTGCGTTCCAAAATCGGTCATCCGTCAATTCAACCCGACGCACCCGCCGCAACCTTCCGTCGGGCGTCATTCAATTGCCGCCAATGACCTCAGCGGGCTTCAAACCGGCAGGCGACGAACGTAATGTCGCACCCATGCGGACTGCCGTGGCTCTGGTCGCCATCTCGATCGCGCTGATCTGTGGTTGCGCCACGCAGAACCCCGACCCCGACCGTCCGACGAGATCGAGTACACCCGCGGCAGCCACCGAGGTCCGCGCGATCAACCCGTTCGGGCCCCACCGCGACGGCATGCTCGTCGCCGGATACAGCACCCACGACGTCGCAACCCTGGCTCCGCTGGAGTGCTTCACCGATATCAGCGGAGGCTACCGGTGCTCCGAGACCCCGGACGGGCTCCGGTTCTGCTGGCAGGCCGCCGAGAACACCGCCGCCTGTCTCGCCGATCCCCGCGACCGGGAGCTGGGCACGATGGGCGCCACGTTCACGATGATGTCCGACGTCAGCCCCTACATCCCCGCCGGACTCGACCTCGCCGACGATTCCCGATGCACCCTCGGCCGCAACCCGATGGCCGTGGCCACCGGCGATGTCCGCTATGTGCACGTCTACGGCTGCACCGGAGGCCCGACCAAAGGCGTCTACACCGAGCCGCTACCCGGAATCGGCAATCCGGTCCGAGACGTCATCGATACCTCGACCGGACCGTGGACGGTGCAAGGCGGAGACGAGAGCGCTCCCACCGGACCGGTCGAGGTCGTCGTCGCCTATCAACTCGCCACTGATTGAATTGACCGGGTGAAAGCAATCTTGCAACGCGTCACCGCCGCGTCGGTCAGCGTCGATGGCGAAACGGTGGGGGCTCTGCCATTGAGCGACGGCGCACAGGGGTTGGTCGCGCTGATCGGCGTCACCCACGACGACACCGATGCCAAGGCCGCCACGCTCGCCGAAAAGATCTGGCGCCTGCGCATCTTGGACGGCGAACGCTCCGCAGCCGACGTCGGGGCACCGATCCTGGCGATCAGCCAGTTCACGCTGTACGCCAACACCGCCAAGGGTCGGCGACCATCGTGGAATGCGGCCGCGCCCGGGCCCGTTGCGGAACCGCTTGTCGAGCAGGTCATCTCCGGGCTACGGGCGTTGGGCGCGCACGTTGAAACGGGACGCTTCGGCGCCCATATGCAGGTGGCACTGGTCAACGACGGTCCGGTCACCATCGCCCTCGAGGTGTAGGTGCCCAGAACGCCGGGCGCTACGGCCGGGTGGTGAGAATCCGCGGTCCGTCGCCGGTCACCACAACGGTGTGTTCCCAGTGCGAAGCCCGGCTCCCGTCGTCGGTGACGACGGTCCAATCATCTTCGAGCACAGTGGTATCCACCGTTCCCAGCGACAACATCGGCTCGATGGCCAGCGTCGAACCGATCACCAGAACCGGTCCACGTCCTGGTTTGCCCTCGTTCGCCAGGAACGGATCGAGGTGCATCTCGCGCCCGATTCCGTGACCGCCGTAGCCGTCGACGATCCCGAACTCGCGCCCGAACTTCTTCTCCGCGGCGCGGGTGGCGGTTTCGATCGCGTGGGAGATGTCGGTGAGACGACCTCCCTCGACCATCGCCGCGATGCCCGCATCGAGAGCCAGTCGGGTGGCCTCGTTCAGATCGGAGTCGGCCTGGGACAACTCACCGATCCCGAAGGTCCAGGCGGAATCGCCGTGCCACCCGTCGAGGATCGCACCACAGTCGATCGAGACGAGATCGTGTTCGGCCAGCACAACGTCTTTCGACGGGATGCCGTGCACCACGACCTCGTTCACCGAACTGCAGATCGACCCGGTGAACCCGTGGTACCCGAGGAACGACGGGACCGCTCCGGCGTCACGGATGACGGCCTCGGCGATCTCGTCGAGCTCAAGGGTCGTCACACCGGGTTTGGCAGCCTCGCGGACCGCCACCAGGGCGCGTCCGACGATAGCGCCGGCGGCCGCCATGGCGTCCACCTCACCGGCACTGCGGAATGGGACCGGTTTCGGTTTACGAAACCCCATGATCACCTTCTGATTCGTGTTGACCGTGAGATCGGGGCACCACCGGTACTGCGATCAGGCACCAAGGGCGCGCAGCACCCGCTGATGCACTTCGTTCACGTCACCCATGGCGTCGATCGTCTTGACCGCATTGCCGTAGTACTCACGCAACGGCGACGTCTCTTTTTCGTAGACGCGCATGCGGTTGCGGATGACCTCTTCGGTGTCGTCGGCGCGGCCGCGGGCCAGCATCCGTTTGACGACGACGTCCTCGTCGACGCTGAACGACAGCACGGCGTCGAGCTTGGTGTCGAGATCGGAGAGGATCCCGGTCAGCGCGTCGGCCTGCTCGGTCGACCGCGGGAACCCGTCGAGGATGAAACCCTTCGCCGCATCCGGCTCCGCCACCCGTGCCCGCACCATGTCGACGGTGATCTGCGACGGTACGAGATTGCCGGCGTCGAGGTACTTCTTGGCCTCGAGGCCGATCGGAGTCCCCTGTGAAATATTCGCGCGGAACAGATCTCCGGTCGAGATGTGCGGGATACCAATGCTCTCCGAGAGCAGTTCGGCCTGTGTACCCTTGCCGGCTCCGGGCGGGCCGAGAAACACCAGTCTCACTTGAGGAACCCTTCATACTTGCGCTGCATGAGCTGCGAATTGATCTGTTTGACGGTGTCCAAACCGACGCCGACCATAATCAGCACCGCGGTACCGCCAAACGGAATGTTCTGGACACCACCCGAGTTGCCGATCTCCAGGAAGAGGTTCGGCAGAACGGCGATGATGCCCAGGTAGATGGATCCGGGCAGGGTGATCCGGCTCAACACGTAGCCGAGGTAGTCGGCAGTGGGCTGACCCGGACGGATGCCCGGAATGAAGCCGCCGTACTTCTTCATCTCGTCCGCACGTTCCTGTGGGTTGAACGTGACCGCCACATAGAAGTACGTGAAGAAGATGATCATCAGGAAGTAGACGAGGATGTAGACCGGGTTGCTCGGGTCCACCAGGTATGTCTGGATCTGACGCTGCCACCACGAAGGCTCTTCGGTCTGGCTCTGCGTCAGCTGCAGGATCAGGTTGGGCAGGTACAACAGCGACGACGCGAAGATCACCGGGATGACGCCGGCCTGGTTGACCTTCAACGGCAGGTAGGTCGACGAACCGCCGTACATCTTCCGTCCGACCATGCGTTTGGCGTACTGCACCGGGATGCGGCGCTGGCCCTGCTCGATGAAGACGACACCGGCGACGATCGCCAACGCGGCCAGGATCACCAGGAAGAACACCAGGCCGCCACGGGTGTCGAGGATGGTCTTGCCCTCGGACGGGATACGTGCGGCGATACCGGCGAAGATCATCAGCGACATACCGTTGCCGATGCCGCGCTCGGTGATCAGCTCACCGAACCACATCACCACACAGGCGCCGGCCGTCATGACCAGCACGATGATGAGAAGCCCGAAGATCGACTGGTCGTTCAGGATTTGATCGCTGTTCGAACAGTCGGGCAGCAGATTGCCCCGCGATGCCAGGGCGACGATGCCCGTGGACTGCAGGAGCGCCAGCGCCACCGTGAGGTAACGCGTGTACTGCGTCATCTTGGCCTGACCGGACTGGCCTTCCTTGCGCAACTGCTCGAAGCGCGGGATGACCACGGTCAACAGCTGCACGATGATGCTCGCGGTGATGAACGGCATGATGCCGATCGCGAACACGGACAGCTGGAGCAGAGCTCCACCGGAGAACATGTTGATCAGCGAGTAGATGCCCGCGGAATCTCCACGCGAGACATCGTCCAGACACTGCTGGATCTCTTGATAGTCGACGCCGGGCGACGGAATGGTCGCACCGAGACGATAAAGGATGATGATTCCCAGAACGAAGAGAATCTTCCGCCTCAGGTCGGGTGTCCTGAAGGCCGATATGACGGCGGAACGCACTAACTCCTCCTGGGCAAAGTCGCTCCGGCAGCAGCGTTGCACCGGGCTACGAACAACTCTTGAACTCTAACAGTCACCGGTTCGGGGAACCGAGCGGTGACCACTGAAGTGACGAACGGCGCGGCAATGATGTCCGCGCCGTCCGCCACTGTAGCGAGTCCGGGTGGTCGATGGACTACGGCTGCCTTACAGGACAGTCGTCGTACCGCCGGCAGCAGCGATTTTCTCGCTGGCCGACGACGAGAACTTGTTGGCGCTGACCTGCACGGCCACCGACAATTCGCCCTCTCCGAGCACCTTCACCAGTTCGTTCTTACGAACCGCGCCCTTGGCGACCAACTCTTCGACACCGATGGTGCCCCCTTCGGGGAACAACCGGGCGATGTCGTCGAGATTGACAACCTGGTACTCGACCCGGTTGCGGTTCTTGAAGCCCTTGAGCTTCGGCAGCCGCATGTGAATGGGCATCTGCCCACCCTCGAAGCCGGCCGGCACGTTCTTGCGTGCCTTGGTGCCCTTGGTGCCGCGACCCGCGGTCTTACCCTTGGAGCCTTCACCACGACCCACGCGGGTCTTTTCTGTCTTCGACCCCGGTGCGGGGCGAAGATGATGCAATTTGATTGTCATTGTGACTAAACCTCTTCGACGGTCACGAGGTGCCGGACCGCTTTGATCAAGCCGCGGTTCTGGGCATTGTCCTCGCGGGTGACGGTCTGGCGGATCTTTCGGAGACCGAGGGTCCGCAGGCTGTCACGCTGATTGCTCTTCTGCCCGATGGTGCTTTTCACCTGGGTGATCTTCAACTCGGCCATATCAAGCTCCCTGTCCTGCTCGGGCGCGCAACATACCGGCCGGGGCGACATCCTCGATCGGCAGACCGCGACGTGCGGCAACCTCTTCGGGGCGCTGCAGCATCTTGAGAGCTGCAACGGTCGCGTGGACCACGTTGATGGCGTTGTCCGAACCGAGGCTCTTGCCGAGGATGTCGTGGACACCCGCGCACTCGAGCACGGCACGCACCGCGCCACCGGCGATCACACCGGTACCGGGGCTGGCCGGACGCAGCATCACAACACCGGCAGCGGCTTCGCCCTGCACGGGGTGGGTGATGGTCGCGCCGATCATCGGGACGCGGAAGAAGCTCTTACGAGCCTCCTCGACACCCTTCTGGATCGCGGCCGGAACCTCTTTGGCCTTGCCGTAGCCGACACCGACCAGTCCGTTGCCGTCACCGACGACCACGAGAGCGGTGAAGGAGAACCGACGTCCACCCTTGACCACCTTCGAGACGCGGTTGATGGCAACCACACGCTCTAGTTGATTCTTGTCTTCCCGGCCGCCACCGCGCTGGTTGTCGCGACGGTCACGGTTGCCGCCGCCACCGCGGCGGTCGCCGCCCGCGTTGTTGGCGTTCGGGTCATTGCTGTTACTTCCGGCGGGTCCGCTTCCGGTACCGCCATCACGCCGCTGACGTCCCGGCATCAGATGGTCCTTCCATTGCAAATCGTTGTGGTCGACATCAGAACTCGAGCCCTCCCTCACGGGCGGCGTCCGCCAACGCGGCGATACGGCCGTGGTAGCCGTGGCCACCATGGTCGAACACCACGGCCTGCACACCGGCAGCCTTGGCGCGGGCGGCGATCAGTTCGCCGACCTTCTTGCTCTGTGCCGACTTGTCGCCACCGGTCGCGCGGACATCGGCCTCGATGGTCGAGGCTGCGGCCACGGTGTTACCGGCGAGATCGTCGATGAGCTGCACGTGGATGTGACGTGAGCTCCGCTTGACCACCAGGCGAGGACGCTCAGGGGTGCCGCTGATCTTCTTACGCAGCCGGAAGTGACGGCGTGCGTTGGAGACCCGACGACGGGTCGATGCGTCTTTACCGAGGGGAACGCGCTTGGGCTTTCCCGCAGTTTTAGTCACTGTTGCTTCACTCATGTCACTTACCCGTCTTTCCGACCTTGCGACGGATCTGCTCACCCTCGAAGCGGACGCCCTTACCCTTGTACGGGTCGGGACGGCGCAGGCGGCGGATGTTCGCCGAGATCTGTCCGACTTGTTGCTTGTCGATTCCCGAAACCGAGAATTTGGTGGGCGATTCCACCGTGAAAGTGATGCCGGCAGGCGCCTTGATCGGCACCGGGTGGCTGTATCCGAGCGCGAACTCGAGGTCGCTGCCCTTCAGTGCCACACGGTAACCAACACCGAAGATCTCCATCTTGCGGACATATCCCTCGGTGACACCGGTGACCAGGTTGGCCACCAGGGTGCGGCTCAGGCCGTGCAGTGCACGGTTGCGGCGCTCGTCGTTGGGACGGGTGACAACAATGGTCCCCTCCTCAACGGCGACAGCGATCGGCTCCGAGATCGTCACCGACAACTGCCCCTTGGGGCCCTTGACGTTGACGATCTGGCCGTCGATCTTCACGTCTACTCCGGCCGGAATTGCGACCGGGTTCTTTCCAATACGCGACATAGTTTGTGCCCCTTACCAGACGTACGCGAGGACTTCGCCGCCCACGCCCGCGCTGGCGGCTTGGCGGTCGGTCAGCAGACCCGAGGACGTGGAGATGATCGCCACGCCCAGGCCACCGAGCACCTTTGGCAGATTTGTGGACTTTGCGTAGACCCGCAGGCCCGGCTTGGAGACGCGGCGTAGGCCGGCGATGCTCCGCTCGCGGGTGGGGCCGTACTTCAGCGAGACGACGAGGTTCTTGCCGACTTCAGCATCTTCTGTGCGGTAGTCGGTGATGTAGCCCTCGCGCTTGAGGATCTCGGCGATGTTCGCCTTGATCTTCGACGCGGGCAGCGACACCTCATCGTGATACGCCGAATTGGCGTTACGCAGACGCGTCAAGAAGTCTGCAATCGGATCAGTCATGGTCATAAGAGACCGTCAACCTTTCTCGCAGCGGTTCCCATGCAGCATGCGCGCACCGGTTCCCGTGAACGCCGGGGCATTCGTCGGGCCTTTTACGTCACATCGTGGGCCTACAACGAAGTGAGTTCTGTCCTGACCGACCGTTGCCGGTCAGGGGTGGTGCTCCCCCGAATGCACAGGTGCACTCAGGAGTTTTCAAAGCTCAAGGCCAAGAAAATTCTCAGCTACCTGGGCATTTCGAACCGACCGAAGGCACGGCTCTGCCGAGGCAACTGTCCCAGTGTAAGGAAAACAGCTGCTCAGGCCAAATTGCGCCGTACCAGCCGCCAGATCACCCGCCGAACCAGCCCGCCTGGAACAATGGATGGGGCCATGAGAGAACTTGCTCCAGGAGAAAATACTCCCCTGCCCTCGCAGCTGATCAGTGTCTCCGTCACCTGCGCATCCCCGGTCAACACGTCGGCGGTGTTACTGGCGTCGAACGGCCGGGTCCGCTCGGACGACGACCTGATCTTCTACAACCAGTCCAGCGGTCCGGGCGTGGTCTACAGCACCGACGCCCGCAGCGACATCATCACCATCGACACGACCAGAGTTCCCGGCGACATCGAGACGATCGCGATCACCGCCAGCCTCGACGGCACCGGCCCGACCACGTTCGCCACGGCGGGCACGCTGCGGGCCGAGTTGCGCGACGGCTCAGGTCGTCCGACCGTGTCGTTCACCCCGGCCCGCCTGACCTCGGAGTCGGGTGTTGTCTGCATGGAGGTCTACCGCCGCGGCGACGCCTGGAAGGTCCGTGCAGTCGGACAGGGCTACGACGACGGATTAGCCGGTCTGGCAACAGCTTTCGGCATCCAGGTCGACGACGATCCAGCCCCGGCAACCCAGACGCCGGACCCCATGCCATGGCCACCGGCCGGCCAGGGCGCGCCACCACCGAACCGACCGGCCCCCGCCCAGACATACGCACAGACCCCACCCGCAGCACAGCACCAGGGAGTTCCCGCCATGAACAGTGACCTTTTCGCACCGGCGCACGCCGAGGTGTCCGGCAGCGGCATCCAGAAGCAGGGCAGCAAGATGTGTCGCGTCGGCATGAACGGCGAGGTCATGGCGCGCTCGGGTTCGATGGTCGCCTACCAGGGCAATCTCACCTTCGAGGCCCAGGGCTCCGGCGGTATCGGGCGGGCCATCCGGAACACCCTGAGCGGCGAAGGCGTCCCGCTGATGAAGGTCACCGGCCAAGGCGACCTGTTCCTGGCCGACGCGGCCGCCGACGTCCACCTGATCGATCTCGACGGCTCGGACGGGCTGACCATCAACGGCGCCAACGTGCTCGCCTTCGACTCGACCCTGAGCTACGACGTCAAGCGGGTCCAGGGCGCGGCCTCGCAGAGCAATGCTGGATTGTTCAACTGTGTGTTCACCGGCCGGGGCCGGATCGCGATCACCACCGACGGGAATCCGGTGGTCCTGACCGTCGATCAGCAGACCTTCGCCGATCCGAACGCTGCGGTCGCATGGTCGTCGAGCCTGCAGACCAGCATCAAACGCAACGATTCGTTCAACCTCGGGACCCTGATGGGCCGCAGCACCGGCGAACGGTTCACCCTCGCCTTCAGTGGTCAGGGTTTTGTGGTCGTGCAGCCCTCCGAACTCCCGCCGGGCGGTTTCATCGGCGGCACCGGTGGCGGTAACCAGTCCGGCGTCGCCGGCGGTCTCGGCGGCCTACTCGGCCGCTAGTCCCCAAGTTCATCCCCTGCAGAGGTCGCCAAGGGCACACTTCCCTCGGCTACCCCTGACGGGGACGATCCTGAGGCCGCCCCCGGATTCGATGCCGGTCGGTACGGGTGATCGCCCGAACGTCGGCCAGCACCTCGTCCCAGCCGTACAGAACATCGTCATAGGTGATCCGCATCGTCAACCACCGACCGAGCAGCGCCTGCCGGTCCCGGCGACGATCGTTTTGATAATTCGCCAGACTCGTGTGGTGCGCCTTGCTGTCACACTCGATCAGCAATCGCCCCACGCGTAGGTCAACCCTGCCGACAGCGGGAATCTTCGGTTGCACATGGACAGCGAATCCTGCTGCGCGCAAACGCAATCGAGCCAACGATTCTGTACCCGACTGGGACGACGAATCGCATTTGGACATCATGTCCAGGATTCGCCGGGGCACCGCACCGATCTGACCCTGCAAAGTCGGCACATCCACCTCGGTGATGCCCAGGACTGAATCGCATACGACAATCCACTCCTGCTCACCCAGGCACCGGGCGGCGCACCCGAGCGCGATCGGTATCGGATCGACCGCGGTTGTCGCAGGAACCGGTCTGCCGTAGCCCTGGCAGAACCGGCCTCCTTTCTGCTTTCCGTGCTTGCTGACCCGGACGTGAACACGCTTGTCGCCAGGGGGTACCCAGATGCCGTGGTGCCGCAGCGCCGAGACACAACTGAGCACGCCGCCGGCCGTGACCGCCTCGACCACAACCGAATCCGCTGTCGGCGTCGCGTACCACCCGGGGCGCAGCCTGATCAGGGATCCATCCCGGACGTGCTTGCGCAGACCCGACCGGTCGAACCCCCGCCTCGCCAACTCGGCCGCACTGAACACCCCTGTTTCCACCCTGATGGGACGCGCCGAATCCCGTGCCGGCCCCACATCGCCATAAACCGACCCCGTGAGCTGGGCCCAAGGGCATAGTGCCCTCGGTGGCACCTGACGGGGACGAAGATGTCTCGTTGTCCGACGGCACTGTTCCAATGTTCCAACTCGAACAAAGGAGCGAACATGTCTGACCATGCATCGGCCATCAAAGGGCTTCCCCGGTGGCACCGCAACCCTCTCGTGCAGTCGGCGATCGGCCGGATCAGAAGACACGGCTGGCGGTGACGGCCGTGAGCGACAAGTGCGACTGCGACTCCGCCGAGTGCGTTCCACCCGACTGCTCATTCGCCTACACCACCGGCCTGGGACTGCACTCGCTCCCAGAGCTTGCGGTGTACGGACTCGACGCCGCAACCAGTGGACACGTCCTCAACGAACTCGGCGATCTGCTTCACGGGTACGACTGGTGCCGCATCGTCGACGAGTCCGTCGATGTCTCACTGCGATCACTGGACGTCCCGGTCCGGCTGATCGAACTGATCGACAAGCAAGATCTGATCATCACCAACGAGCTGTTCCCGAATTCGCCTGCACTGCAGGTTGTCTGGCCCGACGACCACGGGACATTCCCCTGGGATGAGGGCTACACACTGCAACCGGACCACCAGCAGATCAAGGGCATGCTGTCCGACGTCAGCGGTGGCCCGCGTCCGCCGCGGGCGATCGCACCACCCACTGCCCCCAACCGGGCACAGCGACGTCAGGCGCAACGACGCAAGAACAGACCCTGACACAGAAACGCTCCACAAACACAAAGACGCTCCACCAATAGGTGGAGCGTCTTTGTAGAAGTGGAGCGTTCAGCCGAGGGCTAAAAGATCACCAGCTGCTCTTCTGCACACCGGGCAGCTCGCCCGCGTGTGCCATCTCGCGCAAGCAGATACGGCACAGGCCGAACTTGCGGAAGACCGAGTGCGGGCGTCCGCAGCGGTTGCAGCGGGTGTAGCCACGCACGGCGAACTTGGGCTTCTTGTTGGCCTTGTTGACCAGCGCCTTCTTTGCCATGTCAGTTGTCCTTCGCGTTTGAGTCTTTGAACGGGAAGCCGAGCTGACGCAGCAGTGCCCGACCTTCGTCATCGTTGGTCGCGGTGGTGACGATGGTGATGTCCATGCCGCGGGGCCGGTCGATGTTGTCGATGTTGATCTCATGGAACATCGACTGCTCATTGAGACCGAAGGTGTAGTTGCCGTTGCCGTCGAACTGGCGATCGCTCAGGCCACGGAAGTCCCTGATACGCGGCAGTGCGATCGAGACGAGGCGGTCGAGGAACTCCCACATGCGGTCGCCACGAAGGGTGACGCGCGCGCCGATGGGCATGCCTTCACGCAGCTTGAACTGCGCGATCGACTTGCGTGCCTTACGGATCTCGGGCTTCTGGCCGGTGATCAGCGCGAGGTCTTTGACCGCACCGTTGATCAGCTTCGCGTCACGGGCGGCGTCGCCGACACCCATGTTCACGACGACCTTGACGACGCCGGGAATCTGCATGACGTTGTCGTAGTCGAACTGCTCGTTCAGAGCGTCTTTGATCTCCGCGCGGTAGCGGAGCTTCAGCCGAGGCTGGATCTTCTCAGTGGTGCTCATGTCAGATGTCCTTCCCGTTCTTGCGGGAAATGCGCACGCGCTTGCCGTTGTCGTCGGTGCGGTAACCGATGCGCGTGGGGTTGCCGTCAGAGTCAACGACCATCACGTTCGAGACGTGGATGGCGGCTTCCTGGGTGACAATGCCGCCCGAGGATGCGCCACGCTCGTTCTGCGAGGCGGAGGTGTGCTTCTTGATCCGGTTGACGCCTTCGACGAGGACCCGGTTGCGCTGCGGGTAGGACTCGATGACCTTGCCCTTTGCGCCCTTGTCCTTGCCTGCGACGACGATCACGGTATCGCCCTTGTGAACCTTCATATCAGAGCACCTCCGGAGCCAGCGAGACGATCTTCATGAACTTCTTCTCACGCAGCTCGCGGCCGACCGGGCCGAAGATGCGGGTTCCGCGCGGATCGCTCTCGTTCTTGATGATGACGGCAGCGTTCTCATCGAACTTGATGTACGAACCGTCCGGACGACGACGCTCCTTGGTGGTGCGCACGATGACCGCCTTGACGACCTCTCCCCGCTTGACGTTTCCGCCGGGGATGGCGTCTTTGACAGTGGCGACGATGACGTCACCAATGCCGGCGTAGCGCCGTGACGAGCCTCCGAGCACGCGGATGCACAAGATTTCCTTGGCACCGGTGTTGTCGGCGACCCGCAGGCGTGATTCCTGCTGGATCACTTTTTCTCCTTGACCTGGCTGGTAAATATGTGTGGCGGATTTCCGTCCCGACACACGCGGTCCGTTGCCATCGGTGGCGCGCCTGCCTGCAGTTATCCACCGCAGGGGGTTCGCTGCTCGACTTGCGGACACAATCGTGCCGCGGGCAACCGGTCAAGCATAGGTGAAAGACCAGGTCGGATACAAATCACCGCTGGTCGCGACCGCTCACCAGTCGTCGAGTGAGGTGAACCCGTCCTGGATCGCGCGGGCGAGCAGCTGCGATTTGGTCCGGGCCGGCCTACCGACGAGCGAGTATTTGGACCGGATCCTGGTGATGTGGGTGTTGACCGTCGCCTGCGAAATATACAGCTTCGCGGCCGCCTCCCCTTTGGAATCGAAGGCGAACCAGGCGAGGAGCACTTCGACCTCCCGGGGCGAGAGAACCGGGATCCGAGCTGCACTCAAGGGGGCTATAGAACTGTCGACAGTCATGGGGCGACTCTTTTCGTCTGCGATGTTGACGTCATTACACAAGCCCCCCGACCCTCACCAAAGCCTAGGAAGTCCAGGCCGGCCCGGTAAGTCCCCAGTTCTGGGGGGACAACCCCACCCGATTCCGAACCCAACGACGGGGACCCGGAACGACGCTGGATCAGGCAAATAACTTAGGTTAGTGTCAGCTAACAAAATCGGTCTCCGAGGAGAAAACATGAACTTTCGCAAGAGCGTGGCCGGCGCGGCTCTGATCGGCCTGGCCGTGTTCGGCGTGGCCGCCTGCAGCGATGACGATTCCGACTCGTCGACAGCCTCCACCTCAACCGCCGCCGAGACATCTGCGGCGGCGGCTTCGGGCACCACGACCAGTGCCGAAGCCGGCACCGCACTCGAGGTCGACACCGCGCAGGAGGTCCTCGTGGGGGTCCTGTCCCCGGACACCGACCCGGCGACGTACACCGATCTGGTCGACTCGGACGATCCGGCCATCGCCGGACGGCTTTCCGGGCTCGCCAAGGGCTTCTCGGCCGCCGGATACACCCCTGACAAGTTCACGGTGACGGAAGTGACCGCCGACGGTGACACCACCGCGACGGCGACCGTCGAGGTCGACAGCCCCCACACCCCCGAGCCGGTGGCGATGCCGTTGGCCTACGTCTACGCCGATGGCACCTGGAAACTCTCCACCGATGCCGTCACCGCCCTGACGTCGATGGGCGGCGGTCGCTGAGGCGTTCACGCCACATCGCCAGAAGGCCCGGCCGCTTCTGCGGCCGGGCCTTCTCGCGCCTTATCGGCCGGATGCACCACAGTTCACGCAGCAGGTCATTTGATTCCCTTACAGTGGAATCAGCGCGTCTGGCAGAGAGGCAAACATGACCGACAGCAATGGCTTTGCCGATCACCGGCGGATCGATCTGACCAAGGGTCCCGCACCTGGCCCCGGCCACGACACGACACCGTTGCCCACGTCTTCCGGCTACCCCTCAACACCGGATCTACCGTCACCCGGAGCGGAGTTCTGGCAGCCGTACGACCCTCACGCCGATCCACTCGCCGCGCTGGATCCGGCCTATCCGCCGTATCCCGTCGCGTACTCGCCCGCCCAGTATCCGCCCGCCCAATATTCGCCTGGCCAGTATGCCCAGGGGCAGTACTACGCCAATCCCTATTTGATGGCCCCGCAACATCTGGTGGCGCGGCCCCGCTCGAACTCGATGGCCACCGGCTCGCTGGTCTCCGCACTCGTCGCATTTCCCGCGATGTTCTTCTGCTTCGCCGGCGCCCTGATCGCTCCGGTGAGCGTGGTCCTGGGCGTCATCGCGCTGGGCCAGCTCAAGGACCGGCCATACGAGAGCGGCGAGAGTCAGGCCTGGAGCGGAATCATCCTCGGCGGTCTTCTCACCGCGCTGTGCGTACTCGCCGCCGGGGCGTGGGTCATGCTCATCGCCGACGCCTGAGGCGCCGGCACACCCGCCTCACATACCGAGGGCTTCGGCGATCGTCGGCCAGGACCGGTGCAGGTCTTCTTTCCAGTAGCCCCACGAATGCAGGCCTTCGCGGTAGTCGTACGTGACCGGAACGCCGGCGGACCTGGCGCTGTCCTCGAAGGTCCGGGTGCATGCCAGAGCCCCTGCCTCGATGGCACCACCCACCGGGCTGGCCAGACCGGCGGGACCCAGCGACCAGTCCGGCAACCCGCTTCCGGTGGCGACGTACAGCGGTTTGCCGCGTAGCGCAGCGATGTTGAGAGCCGGATCGTGGTCCCGCCAGGCCTGGTTGTACGCCGGGCCCCACATGTTGTCGGGATTGCCGCCCCGGGTCCGCACACTCACCGACAAGGCCTGCTGGGAGGTCTGGTCCCGGAAATCCAGGCATCCGCTGAACAGCGCCGCCCCCGCGTAGAGATGAGGATTGCGCACCGCGAGCATCAGGGCTCCGGTCGCACCCATCGACAGCCCCTCCAGCGCATTTCGCCCGTTCCCGGCGAACTCCCGGTCGATCAACGGGGGCAGCTCATCGGTGAGAAAGGTCTCCCACCGGTTCCGGCCCAGGACCGGATCGTCCCGTTGCCAGTCCGTGTAATAGCTCCCGGTACCACCGATCGGCAGCACGACATTGACATTCTTGTCGGCCGTGAAGTCGACGAGGTCGGTGAATTGGGTCCACCCGCTCTGCCGGTAACCCGTGTAGACCCCGGCATCGATCCCATCGAGCATGTACAGCGTGGGACGTTTGTTCTCGGCGCTTCGGTCTTCGGGCAGCAACACGTCCACGCGGATCCCCCGTTGCATGGACGGCGAGTAGACGGTCAGCTTTGCCCAGCGTGGCGACGCCATGTCGACCGCCTGAATCCGCGCTTCGGCGGCGACGTCGACTTCTGCAGGCGCAGCGGCCACACGTGCAGCGACAGCGAATTCCCCGACAGCGCCGATGATCAGAACCGCGATGATCATTGGTATCCGTTTTCTCACTTTTCGATTCCTCCCCAGGATCGATGGAAGTGCAGCCTCCATTGGAGGAAGTAAAACACGCCGGCGGGTGGTTCACATCTCATGGCTGTAAACTCTGGCCTGATGACCGATACCGGCCTTGACCGTGGCAAACGCGAGTTGCTCGATGCGGCCGAACGGCTGATCGCAACCCGCGGATACGAGGTACCCCTTCGTGACATCGCGGTCGCGGCCGGTCACCGCAACAACTCCGCGGTCCAGTACCACTACGGCAATCGCCAGGGGCTGATCGCAGCGATCGTCGCGCGCCGCCTCGGCCCGATGGAGTCCGAGCGCGCGCGCATGTTGGAAACCTTTGCCGCACAGGGAAAGAAGCCGACGGTTCGTGATCTCATCAGTGTCCTGGTGCTACCGATCCTGGAGATGAAGGGCACCCACTACGCCCGATTCCTCGAGGTGACCCGGCCGTCGTGGCCCGACGAATCCATCCCAACGGGTTACACCGAATGGCCGAAAGTCCTTCAGCAGCTCGATAAATCGCTCGACGGTGACACCACCACCCGGCACCGACGGGTGGCCGCGGTGGCCACCGCGATGTTCGCATTGATCGCCGACTTCGAACGCCGAACCGAGTCCGGCGATCAGGCAGAATCCGAACCGGACGAGATCATCGACATGCTCACTTCGATGATGACCACACCGCTGCGAACCCGAACGGACCGCACCGACTAGGACTGCCGCCACGTTCGATTGGCGGTAGGTTCTGGCCCATGGATTGGGCGGCGGCACCAACAGCGGGGATCTCTGCGCTGACCGGGCTGCGCCCGAGCGACCTGGCGCTCGCCTTGGACGACCTCCCCGACGAAGCGCCGGCGGTCCTGCTCATCCGGCTCGACACGGTCACCGATATGTCGCAGGTGCTCGATGACCTTGTCGCCGTGCTCGAGACAACGGCGTACGACCTGTATCCGGCCTGGCTCCCGGGCGCCGCGGCCGCCCCCGGCCGGACCACCGTGGACCGCGTTGCCGGCCGCGCGCTCGCTTCGGAACTCGCCTCGCGGTCCGAGCACTACCGTCCGTTCCTGATGGATCTGACCGCCAATGCGATCGCCGCACAGACCGGCGCCGACCGGCTCCTGCTGGCGCAGAAGTATTCCGACACCACGCGTACGTCGGGGCTGATCCGGGTGATCCGGTCCAGCTTCGCCCGAGACCGGGTCGTCCTCGCGTTGTATTCCCCTACGCCATTGCCAATTGAGCTTCAGAGTCATGTTGCGGCCGTGTGCGATTGGCTGAGCAGTTACGTGGGCATCTGGCTTCTCGATGGCGTCACCGCGGACGTCGACCGGTTCCCGTCGGTGCGGATACCCTCCGGCGGCGCCGTCTCAACCGTCGACGAATCCCCATGGGTCCTGCACCCCGTGACCTTCCCACCGGTCTCGGGACGACCACACCCGGCGAGCGCAGCCGAACAGCGACTCGAATCCCATCTGTCCCGGCTCCCCTGGGCGACCGACCGGAGATGGAATCACCTGGTGCCCACCGGTGATCTTCAACCGTTCGTACGAGCCGATCTGCTGTGGCCGGATGCGAGACTGGTTGTCGAGATAGACGGCGCCGACCATCGGACCGCAACCAAGTATTCAGACGACCGGCGACGGGATATTGCCCTGCAACTCGCCGGCTACATGGTGGCGCGTTTCACAAATGAACAGGTATTGAGCGACAGCACTGCGGTTGTGGACATAATCCACAGACTGCGTACGAGCCGCTTGGCTGAAAAGGAGCTTCTGTGACCGCGTCGGACCTCACCGGTACCGAAATGATCGTCCTGCTGGTCTTGATGGCCGAGTCCCGTGGCCTGACAAACGGAGAAATCCGCGAACGCGGACCGGAACTCAAGGCCCCGAGTCGTCGCAAACTGAACGCACAGGGGCTCATCGACAGCGACACCTCGAAAGTCCCCCACCATCATTCGTTGTCCGACCGCGGCTGGGCCAAGTGCAACGAACTCCTCGGCACGACGCCCCCGGCCGGAACCACACCACAGGGCAAGGCGCTCTTCACCGTGCTCGCCGGACTCGGCCGCCACTTCCGACGATCGAACCTGCGATTGGCGGATGTATTTCTGCCATCAGAAGATTCAGACAGCCAAGAATCATCCGAACAGACGACACCTGACATCGAGACCCGAGTCATCGACACCTATCGAACACTCGCGAGTAAGCCCGGCGCGTGGGTCGGGTTGGCCGAACTCCGGGCAGACCTGCGCAGTGTCGCGCGGCCCGACCTGGACGCGGTGCTTTCGTCTCTGTACAGCCGGCCAGGAATCCGGCTGATCCCGGAAGAGAACCGTAAGGCATTGACGCCGCAAGCCCGCGCCGCAGCCGTCTCAATCGGCAATCAGGACAAGCACCTCATCAGTATGGAGCCGACGTGACATCGGTATCGCAACTCGACGCGCTCGCCAAGGCACGCAGCGGATTCTCCAACTCCGCCCATACCCGGGACGATGTGTGGCTCTCCCACAACGACATCCACGTCGAAGGACTGCACGCCAACGCCTGGCGCGCCATCGAACGCGCCGTCGCCGATGCCAAAGAGAGCACCGGTCCGAGCCCGCTCGGTGTGGTGTTGCAGGGACCTGCCGGCTCGGGTAAAACACATCTGCTCGGCCAGGTCCGCGAGTACGTACAGGCCCAGCAGGGCTACTTCGTGATGCTGGATCTACTCGACCCCAGTGACTTCTGGCGCACCTTGCTCAGTTCACTGCTCGACTCCCTGAACCGGCAGATCAAACCGCCGGTGGACAAGACCCAACTCCATGACGTGATGCAGCGGCTGGCAGATCTGGCGGGCACCTCACGCGTTGCCCGCCGCGCGATCTCGGGCGAAACCCTCATCACGCCTGCGATTCTCGATCAGTTCGTCGACAGCCTCCGCAAACCACTGCCTGTTCTCATCCGCGGTCACCACGCCACCCTGCGGGCACTTGTGCTGTCCGCGGCGCCGAGCTCGCGACTGAACGATCTCGGTATCGCCTATCTCGAGAACAACATCGACGAGATCGACCCGGCCGAGCGAACCGAATGGCAGCTACCACCCCGCGCGCTTCCGTACGAGCAAACCGTGCGGGCGATCTCGGAGTACATGGCGGCGACCGGTCCCACTGTCCTTGCCGTCGACCAGATCGACACGTTGCTGGCCCAGGCCCGTTCCGGCACCGACGCCACCACCACCGACTCTTATGCCGACACCGTGGTCGACCAGGTGTCCCACGGATTGATGTCGGTGCGTGAAGTGCTGTTGCGCACCGTGACCGTCGTGTCGTGTCTTCCGTCCGTCTGGACCATCATCGAACTCCAAGCGACGGCGTCGGTACCGGATCGATTCCGCGCCAACTTCATCCTCGAAGGCCTGCCCGACGACACCTTTGCCCGCGCACTCGTCGAGCGGAGGCTGTCCAAATCGTTTGCGGAGTTGGGCTTCACACCGCCTTACCCGACCTGGCCGATCCAGGATTCGGCATTTTCGGCCGCGACCTCACTCAATGCCCGGTTGTTGATCAAACGCGTCGACCGGCACATCAACGACTGCCTCGACACAGAGTCCGTCACCGAACTCGAATCGCTGATCGATCAACGCAACGGCGATGACGTTCCGCCGCGACCGATAAAGCCCGATGCCGACGAGACACCCGCAGGCGACCTCGACGAGGTGTACCAACGCCACATCAAGAACGCACTGACCGCGTCTGCGGTGGATCCGAAGAAAGAAGACGACGTGATACCGGCGCTGCTCAACGCCGGATTACGGGCCTGGGCAGTCGAATCCGGCTCTGATGACTTCACCATCGACCAGGTCGGCGGCCAATACCGCCTTCATGCCCGCTTGCGCCAGAGCCTCGACTCCGTCACCGACGATGAACATCACTGGGCATTTCGCGCCATCTCGGCCACGCACGCCGGAGCCGTACAGTCCCGCTTGCGGAATGCTTCGATCGATGCCGGCCTGTCCTCGTCGGTCCCCCGGCGTCAACTGTTCATACTGCGGAACATCGACTGGCCGGGCGGACCCAAAACAGCCGACATGGTCAGCGAGTTCACCGCGAATGGTGGCCAAGTACTTGAGATGTCGTACGACGACCTTGCCAAACTCAGCGCACTCAACGAGATGACCAAGGCCATGCACACAGGATTCGACGCCTGGCTCCGCAGTCACCAACCTGCCCACGACATCGAGTTCCTCAGTGCCGCGCTCGGTGACGCCGGGACCAGCCCTGCGCAGCAGCCCACCTCTGTAGACGCCGCGCAATGGAATGCCCCAGGCCTGCCGGTCGAACCTCACGCACCCGAGACCGACGACCCGCCCGCAGCGCCGGCACCGGAGGTGTCCGCCCAGATCACCGCCGAGATACCGGCTCCCGACCCCACGGTCCAACCCGACATCACGTCCCCGTCGCCTGCTTCCCCGCCGAGTATCACCCTCGGGGTCTCACGCTCGGGCAAGACAGCGACGGTCGAGCTGGAAGCGCTACGCAAACACACGGTCATCTTCGCCGGGTCCGGTTCGGGAAAGACCGTGATGATTCGTCGCCTCATCGAAGAATGTGCGCTCCAGGGTGTTTCGGCCATCGTCCTCGATCCCAACAACGACCTTGCGCGCCTGGGCACCGCCTGGCCCGAAGCTCCCAAGGGCTGGTCCGGCGACGACGCCGCCAAGGCCGCCGACTACATCGCCGACGTCGAGACCGTGATCTGGACACCGCGACTCAACGGCGGTCGTCCGTTGAGCTTTCAGCCACTGCCCGACTTCGTGGCCGTCCAAGAGAACCCCGACGAGTTCGACTTGGCCGTCGATGCTGCAGTATCCGCGCTCAAGCCGTATGCCGGGGTCAGCGGCGCGAAAGCAGCTCTCCAGGAAGCCATTCTCAAGCGATCGATGTCGCTGTACGGCCGACAAGGCGGCGGGTCACTGTCCGGGTACGTCGCCCTTCTGTCAGAGATGACGGACGACATGAGCGGTCTGACCGACACCGAGAAGCTCGCCGGCATTCTTGCCGAGAACCTCAAGGCGGCGATGATCATCAATCCCATGCTGGGCGGCGGTGGAACACCGGTCGACCCATCGGTCCTCCTCACCCCGACCGCCGGCAAACGCGCCCGCATCTCGGTGATCAGCCTGATCGGCCTACCGGACGAAGGCAACCGACAGGGCTTCGTCAATCAGCTCGAACTCGCCCTGTTCGCTTGGATCAAGAAGAACCCAGCCGGCGATCGCCCACTCGGCGCGTTGTTCGTCATGGACGAGGCTCAGACCCTGGTTCCCTCGGGCCGAGTGACCCCGTGCACGCGAAGCACCGTTGCGCTCGCGTCGCAAGCGCGCAAGTACGGGCTGGGCCTGGTCTTCGCGACACAGGCACCCAAGGGCATCGACGCCAAAATCGTCGGCAACGCCTCTACCCAGTTCTTCGGCCGCCTCAACACACCGGTACAGATCAACGCCGCGAACGAGATGGCCTCCGCCAAAGGGAGCCGGATCAATGACATCGGGCGCCTGGGCACCGGCGAGTTCTACGTGGCCCCCGATGGGGGGTCCTTCCAGAAGGTGAACACCTCGATGTGCCTGAGCTTTCACCCGTCGTCGCCGCTGTCCGACGAGGAAGTGGTCGCTCTCAGCAGGCAGTGACCCGACCGAAGTCATCCCGACAACACAAATGCGGCCCGTCCCCTTGCAGGGGCGGGCCGCATTTTGTTGAAAACGTTTGGCTTACTTGGCCTTCTCGAGGACCTCAACCAGACGCCAGCGCTTGGTGGCGCTGGTCGGGCGGGTCTCCATCAGGCGAACGCGGTCGCCGATACCGGCGGTCTCGTTCTCATCGTGAGCCTTGACCTTGCTGGTGGTGCGGATGATCTTGCCGTAAAGCGGGTGCTTCACGCGATCTTCCAGCTCGACCACAATGGTCTTCTGCATCTTGTCCGAGACGACGTACCCGATGCGCTCTTTGCGCCGTGCACGGTCCTCGGCGGACGTTTCTGTCACTTCCTGGTCCTTACTCATGCGTCGTCACCGTCCGTAGCTTCGGGTCCGGCGGCCAGGCCCAGCTCACGTTCCCGCATGACCGTGTACACGCGCGCGATTTCGCGACGCACGGTACGCAGCCGGCGGTTGTTGTCGAGCTGACCGGTGGCCATCTGGAACCGAAGGTTGAACAGCTCTTCCTTCGACTCACGCAAACGTTCGACCAGTTCTTCGTCACTGAGCTCGCGGAGCTCGGCGGCGGCGATTCCGATACTCATCAGAACAGCTCCTCCCTGGTCACGATGCGGGTTTTGATCGGGAGCTTGTGCTGCGCGCGGCGCAGGGCCTCGCGAGCAGTCTCCTCACTGGGGTAACTCATCTCGAAGAGGATGCGACCCGGCTTGACCGGGGCGACCCACCACTCGGGAGAACCCTTACCGGAACCCATGCGGGTCTCGGCAGGCTTCTTCGTCAGCGGGCGGTCGGGGAAGATGTTGATCCACACCTTGCCGCCACGCTTGATGTGCCGGTTGATGGCAATACGAGCTGACTCGATCTGACGGTTGGTGATGTACGCGCTCTCCAGAGCCTGGATGCCGTAGTCACCGAACGTCACCTTGGTACCGCCCGAGGCCTGACCTTTCAGGCTGGGGTGGTGCTGCTTGCGGTGCTTGACCCGACGAGGGATCAACATGCCTCAGCCCTCCTGGTTCTCAGCCTGCGCGGGGGCAGGCGTTGTCGCTGGAGCGTCAGCAGCCGCAGAGGTACCGGCGGTAGCCGCGCGCCCTGCTTCGGTGCTGGTCGCGGTGGTGCCCGACGAACCGCTCCGCTTCGGACGTGCGGGCCGACGCGGACGACGGTCTTCGCTCGGAGCAGCGGCCGAGGACAGAGCCTCGCGCTTGCCACCGACGATGTCGCCCTTGTAGATCCACACCTTCACGCCGATACGGCCGAAGGTTGTCTTGGCCTCGTAGAGGCCGTAATCGATGTCAGCGCGCAGGGTGTGCAGCGGCACACGGCCTTCGCGGTAGAACTCGCTACGGCTCATCTCCGCACCGCCGAGGCGACCCGAGCACTGGACCCGGATTCCCTTGACGTTGGGCTGACGCATGGCCGACTGGATGGCCTTACGCATTGCCCGGCGGAATGCCACGCGGTTGCTGAGCTGCTCGGCGACACCCTGTGCCACCAGCTGAGCTTCCGACTCGGCGTTCTTGACCTCGAGGATGTTCAGCTGCACCTGCTTGCCGGACAGCTTCTCCAGGTCGCCACGGATCCGGTCGGCCTCGGCGCCGCGGCGACCGATGACGATGCCCGGACGGGCGGTGTGAATGTCGACGCGAACCCGGTCACGGGTCCGTTCGATCTCCACCTTGGCGATGCCGGCGCGCTCGAGGCCGGTGGCCAGGAGCTTGCGGATGGCAACATCCTCTTTCACGTACTCCGCGTACTGCTTGTCTGCGTACCAGCGGGACTTCCAGTCCGTGGTGATACCGAGACGGAAGCCGTGCGGGTTGATCTTCTGGCCCACTACTGAGCTCCCTTCCGGCGGTTGCGGCTGGTCGCCGCACCCTTGTCGGCGATGCTCTCGACGACGACGGTGATGTGGCTGGTCCGCTTACGGATCCGGAACGCACGCCCTTGGGCACGCGGACGGAAACGCTTCATGGTCGGTCCCTCGTCGGCGAACGCCTGCGACACCACGAGGGTGCGGCGATCGAGATCGAGGTTGTTCTCGGCGTTGGCAACGGCGCTGGCAAGCACCTTCGCCACCGGCTCGCTCGCTGCCTGCGGCGCGAACTGCAGGATGTCGAGCGCCTCGTCCACGTTCTTGCCGCGAACCAGATCGATGACTCGACGCGCCTTCATGGGGGTCACACGCACAAAACGAGCGGTGGCCTTGGCGGTCGGATTGGTTGTTTCAGTACTCATCTACCGACGCTTCGCTTTCCGGTCGTCTTTGATGTGTCCCTTGAAGGTGCGCGTCGGCGCGAACTCGCCGAGCTTGTGACCGACCATCGAATCCGAGACGAACACCGGTACGTGCTTGCGACCGTCGTGGACGGCGAAAGTGTGTCCGATGAAGTCCGGAATGATGGTGGACCGACGGGACCAGGTCTTGATGACCTGCTTGGTGCCCTTTTCGTTCTGAACATCGACCTTGCCCAACAGGTGGTCGTCGACGAACGGGCCTTTCTTGAGGCTGCGTGGCATTCTCTAACTCCCTCCTGGGTTATCGCTTGTTCTTGCCGGTGCGGCGGCGGCGGACGATGAGCTTGTCGCTCGGCTTGTTCTTGCGGGTGCGGCCCTCGGGCTTGCCCCACGGGCTGACCGGGTGGCGACCACCTGAGGTCTTGCCCTCGCCACCACCGTGCGGGTGGTCGACCGGGTTCATGACGACACCACGGACGGTCGGGCGCTTGCCCTTCCAGCGCATGCGGCCGGCCTTGCCCCAGTTGATGTTGCTCTGCTCGGCGTTGCCCACCTCGCCGACGGTTGCGCGGCAGCGCACGTCGACTCGACGGATTTCACCGGAAGGCAGACGCACGGTGGCGTAGGCGCCTTCCTTACCGAGCAGCTGCGCGCCGGCCCCGGCGGAACGGACCAACTTGGCTCCGCCACCCGGACGCAGCTCCACAGCGTGGATCTGGGTACCGGTCGGGATGTTGCGCAACGGCAGGTTGTTGCCCGGCTTGATGTCGGCGGTCGGACCGCTCTCCACCACGTCGAACTGCTTCAGGCCCTTGGGCGCGATGATGTAACGCTTTTCGCCATCGACGAAGTGCAGCAACGCGATCCGCGCAGTGCGGTTGGGGTCGTACTCGATGTGAGCGACCTTGGCGTTGATGCCGTCTTTGTCGTTGCGACGAAAGTCGATGAGACGGTAGGCCCGCTTGTGGCCACCACCCCGGTGACGGGTCGTGATCCGACCGTGCGCGTTACGTCCACCGGTGCTGTGCAACGGACGGACGAGTGACTTTTCCGGGGTGCTGCGAGTCACCTCGGCGAAGTCTGCGCCAGACGAGCCACGACGACCGGGGGTCGTCGGCTTGTACTTACGAATTGCCATGAGTCTTCTTGTCCTCTACTTCTTCTGAGTCCGACCGGCGTCAGCCGACCGGGCCTCCGAAGATCTCGATGGGCTTACTGTCAGCGGCCAGGGTCACGATCGCGCGCTTGGTGTCCTTGCGCTTGCCGTAGCCGTACTTGGTCCGCTTGCGCTTGCCCTGACGGTTGGCGGTGTTAACGCTCGTGACCTGCACGTCGAAGATCTGTTCGATGGCGATCTTGATCTGGGTCTTGTTCGACTCCGGATGCACGAAGAACGTGTACACGTTGTCCTCGATCAGTCCGTAGGACTTCTCGGAGATCACCGGGGCCAGGATGATGTCGCGCGGGTTTGCCTGAACTGTCATGTTCCTCAGGCCTCCTTCTGCTCTTTGTTGGCACCGTCGAGGAACGCACCCAGAGCTTCGCGGCTGAACACAACTTCATCGGCGTCGAGGACGTCGTAGGTGTTCAGCTGATCCGGAGCGATCGGCAGCACGTGCTGCAGGTTCGCAACGCTCTTCCATGCGGCGGTGTCCTCGCGGCCGACCACCAACAGGAACTTCCGGCGATCAGACAGCTCTTCGAGGAACAGTCGTGCCGTCTTGGTCGACGGGGTCTGCCCGGCAACCAGTTCGGTGATCACGTGGATGCGCTCGTTGCGTGCCCGGTCGGAGAGGGCTCCGCGCAGGGCGGCTGCCTTCATCTTCTTGGGGGTGCGCTGGCTGTAGTCACGCGGCTGCGGGCCGTGGACGATGCCACCGCCGGCGAACTGAGGGGCGCGGGTCGAGCCCTGACGAGCGCGACCGGTTCCCTTCTGGCGGTAAGGCTTTGCGCCACCACCGCGGACCTCGGCCCGCGTCTTGGTGGAGTGCGTGCCCTGGCGTGCAGCACCCAGCTGGGCGATGACAACCTGATGCAGGAGCGAGATGTTCGCCGGTGCGTCGAAGATCTCGGCGGGCAGCTCGACGGTTCCGTCGGTCTTGCCACCGAAGCTCTTCACGTCGACCGTGCGGGTCTGCTGCTTCTCAGTGTTGACAGTCATTAGCTCGCACCACCCTTCATGGCGTCACGGACGATGACAACCGCGCCCTTGCGACCGGGGATTGCTCCCTTGATCAGCAGCAGGCCCGATTCAGCGTCCACCTTGTGGACCTTCAGGTTCTGGGTGGTGACCTTGTCATTACCCATCCGACCGGCCATCCGCATGCCCTTGAACACGCGACCGGGGGTAGCACAGCCACCGATGGATCCGGGAGAGCGGTGCACGCGGTGCACGCCGTGGCTCGCGCCCAGGCCCTTGAAGCCGTGACGCTTCATGACACCGGCGAAGCCCTTGCCCTTGGAGGTTCCGGTCACGTCGACGAGGGCACCGTCGGCGAAGATCTCCGCCGTCAGTTCCTGTCCGACCGTGTACGGCGAAACGTCATGGACGCGGATCTCGGCAACATGCCGGCGCGGGGTGACCCCGGCCTTGGCAAACTGACCGGCAACCGGCTTGGTGACCTTGCGCGGGTCGATTGCGCCGTAGGCGAGCTGGACGGCGGTGTAGCCGTCGGTCTCCTCGGTGCGGATCTGCGTGACCACGTTGGGTCCCGCCTTGACGACGGTCACCGGGATAACCCGGTTGTCCTCGTCGAATACCTGGGTCATCCCGAGCTTGGTGCCCAGGATTCCCTTCACATTTGTCTGAGTCATCTGATGATTCCCGCCACTCACTGGATGTTGACGTCGACGCTGGCCGGCAGATCGATACGCATCAAGGCGTCAACGGTCTTCGGCGTGGGATCGAGGATGTCGATCAGTCGCTTGTGTGTACGCATCTCGAAGTGCTCGCGCGAGTCCTTGTACTTGTGCGGCGAGCGGATGACGCAATACACGTTCTTTTCGGTAGGCAACGGCACCGGGCCGACCACACGCGCACCCGTACGGGTCACGGTCTCCACGATCTTGCGCGCCGACGCGTCGATCGCCTCGTGGTCATAGGCCTTGAGCCGGATGCGGATCTTTTGTCCCGCCACGCTGTGTCCTCTTCCGTCAATTTCGGCTTCACAGATGAACACCTCGTGGACGCAACTGTCGTCGCATCCCTCGTGACCAATACCTGACGGTGGTGATCGACGCTGTTCATCTGTCATTGTTCAAAACTCGCTTGCACGAGTCGTCGTACTGCGCCCAATCTTACGGGCCTCCGGTCCACGCACTCGGGTGTGTCGCGGTGGCTACACACACTTATGCGCATGCGCTTACCGCTTGTATCCGACTGCATCTATCTGAACTCGGGTCTATCTTTGCTTGTTGTGCATCACAACGGAAGCTCGAACCAGTTCGCAAGCCGCTTAGTTCGTCCGGTGATGCTCTTCGGTCGACAGGCGCTCTGTCGCTGGTTGGTCGCATACAGCTTCCAGCCGGGGCATACAGGGCCGCACTGCCAATCAAGGCAACCCGACAAGTATGCAATAGATCCGGCTCAGGACCAAATTCGTCCGGTCAACCTCCTCATGTGCGCCCTGGCATCGGTCCCCACTCCGGCCGAGCACACCGTGCACGACGGATCTTACTGATCGGTAGGATACCGATTATGCCGACCCAGAACGCGCTGACCAGCATCAGCCCCACCTACCGCCTTCGCCAGAAGTTGCCAGCCGGACGTCTGGGCTCAGCGCTCTTCTCGGTGGGGATCTGCCTGCGCGTTCCGTACTTCGCGACGATCCTGCCGTACGTGAAGGTCATGGAACCCGGACGATGTGAGGTGACCGCCCCCAAGTGGTACGGCATCCGCAACCATCTGGGCACCTTCCACGCCATCGCGGCCTGCAACCTGGCCGAGACCGCGATGGGGATGCTGATGGAGGCCACCGTCCCCACCACGCACCGCTGGATTCCCAAAGCGATGCACAGTCAGTATCTGAAGAAGGCGACGACCGGACTTCATGCCGTGGCCACCCTGCGCGAGCCCCTCGACTTCGGAACCATCACCGAAGGCCGTGACGTGGTTGTCGACATCGCGATCACCGACACCCACGGCGTCGAAGTGGTCCACTGCGACATCACCACCTGGGTCACCCCGGCGTAACCGACGCCAACCTCTCTGAGTGCGGGCCTGGGTCGAAGGTCCCGGCTCTCGCGGGCCTCACCACGTAACCGCAGGTACAAAAACCGCACGTAACAGGGTGTTTGACGGCACAGCGAGAAAATGCGCAGGCAAGGTGCGCAATTACTACGGTCAGTCGTATGCAGCTGACCCGATTCACCGACCTCGGTCTGCGGGCGATGATGCTGCTCGCCGCAGCCGAGGAAGACGGCCGTCGCGTCACCACCGGCGTCATCGCGCACAGCGTTGCCGCATCTGAGAACCACATCGCCAAGGCCGTGTCCCGACTGGTGGACCTGGGCCTGGTGCACTCCCGGCGGGGCCGGCGCGGCGGGCTGTCGTTGACCGACGCCGGACGCCACGCCTCGGTCGGTCGTCTCGTCCGCGCACTCGAAGGCGACAACGAGGTCGTCGACTGCGCCGGGGACCATCCCTGCCCACTCCTGCCCGCGTGCCGGCTGCGGCGTGCGCTCGCCGACGCCAAGGAAGCGTTCTACGCCGCCCTCGACGAGCACGTCGTCAGCGATCTGGTCAAAGGCACGCAGATACCGCTGCTGCCCCTTCCCCGGCTCCCCCTCATTTCAGACGAACAACTGTTGTCACCCACCGAGAGGACACATCCATGACCACTGCCCCCGCGCCCATGCCCGAACGGCTGACCGCGACCCGAGCAGACACCCTCGAACCGCATCACGCGGAGATGATCGCCGCGACGCTACCGCTGGTCGGCGCGAGCATCGACGCCATCACCACCGAGTTCTACCGGCGTATGTTCGCCGATCACCCCGAACTGCTCCGCAACCTGTTCAACCGGTCCAATCAGGCCCAGGGCAGCCAGCAACGTGCACTGGCCGCATCCATTGCGACCTACGCGACGCACCTCATCGATCCGGCGTTGGAGGATCCCGCGGAACTTCTCGGCCGGATCGGCCACAAGCACGCATCGCTCGGGGTCACGGCCGATCAGTACCCGCTGGTTCACACCCATCTGTTCGCCGCCATCGTCGAGGTCCTCGGTGCCGACACCGTCACCGCCGACGTCGCGGCCGCCTGGGACCGGGTCTACTGGTTGATGGCGAACACCCTGATCGATCTCGAACGCCGTCTCTATGCGGACGCTGCGGTCGAAGCCGGTGACGTCTTCCGTCGGGCGCGGGTCACCGCGAGGGCACACGACCCCTCGGGAGCCGTGGTGCTCACCGTGGCCGCCGTGTCCGGATCATTCCCGGAGTTCATGCCGGGACAGTACGTTTCGGTCGGTACGACGCTCCCCGACGGCGCCCGGCAGATCCGCCAGTACAGCCTGATCAACACTCCCGGGTCCGGCAAGCTCACGTTCGCCATCCGGCCGGTGGCCGCGACCACCGACTCCCCGGCCGGCGAGGTGTCGACGCACATCGCCGAAAATGTCGTGGTCGGTGACCTGCTGGACGTCAGCATCCCCTTCGGTGATCTGCCCGTGGACAGTCTCGGTACGCAACCACTGGTGCTGATCTCCGCGGGCATCGGGATCACGCCCATGGTCGGCATCCTCGAACACCTCGCGGAGGACGCCCCGGGTTCACGGGTACACGCATTGCACGCCGACAAGTCGCCCGACGCGCATCCGCTTCGACAGCGCCAGCGCGACCTGATCGGTGAACTCGCCGGTGGCCGCCTCGACGTCTGGTACGAGACCCGGGCTTCGGACGAGCCGTCGATCCATCACGGTCTGATGCAGGTCGACGCCATCCCATTCGACGAGGACGCCGAGTTCTATCTCTGCGGTAACAACGGATTCGTCCAAGCGGTCCGTGGCCAGTTACTCGGACGGGGTGTGACGCCGAGCCGGGTGCACTGCGAACTCTTCTCACCCAACGACTGGCTTCTGGGCTGACCGGCCCCGGTCGGGGCGGGCACGTTCGAGAAGCCAAGCGCGTCATCGGCGCTTAGAATCCACCGATACCCCCCGCCCCGACCGTCCACCCGCAGAGGCCGCCTTGCCATCACAACCACCGATACGTCCGCTGATCAGCTATCTGAACGGCGAACTCGCGGGCAACGCACAGGCCAGTGTCTTCGATGAACTGCGCCGCGTCATCCTCGACGGCAGCGCCGCCCCCGGGTCGGCGATCCCGGTGGGAAGTGTCGCCGAATTGTTCGGCGTGAGCGCCATACCGGTGCGAGAAGCACTGAGAACACTTGTCGGCGAGGGCTTGGTCGTCCACCGGACCGGCGGTGGCTACTTCGTCGCGCAGCTGACGCTGACCGAACTCCGCGAGATCTACTTCGTCCGTGGCGTGCTCGAACAGGCCGCTCTGACCCGGGCCTGCGCGGTGGCCACCGAGGCCGACCTCGACCGCGCCCGCGCCGAACACAAAGCGCTGCAGGAGGCCACCATCGCCGGCGACCGCAAGGCCTATCACGTGCATTCCCGCCGTTTCCACCAGGCGCTGGTCGGCCCCTGCGGAATGCACCGGCTCCTCAACATGTTCGACTCCACCTGGGACATCACCGAACCTTTCCAGGTGATGCAGCGGGCCACCGGACCCACGCAGCTCCAGCTGCACGGCGACCACGAGAAGATGATCGGTGCCATGGCCCGGCGCGATGCGACCGAGCTCGTCGCCGTTGCGCAAGAACACCATCGCCGCCTCGAATCGGTGATCATCGAAACCGCCGCCGAACTGAACGTGGCCGTCGAAGAATCCGCACCGAGCGCATAGCCCCCGCAGAATATATCGATTTCCCTGGGCCGGACCCGAACCAATTGTCACGTACGTAATCCGCGGGAAATATCGCGATCTTAAGTTTTTCTCAGCCCCACTCCGAGCCCGAATCCAGGTTCCGTTCCGACGCTGAAGGAAAGCCCATGACCGATGTTCAATCCCCAGACTCAGAGGTCCCGACAAGTCACCACAACGCCGCCGGCGAGAGCGTCATCAAGCTCAGCTACGACCAGCGGCTGACCAACGAGGATCTGGCTCCGCTCCGGAACCAGACCTGGACCTGGTACAACATCTTCGCGTTCTGGATGTCGGACGTGCACAGCGTCGGCGGATACGTGTTCGCGGGCAGCCTGTTCGCCCTCGGCATCGCCGCCTGGCAGGTTCTGGTCGCACTCGTCGTCGGCATCGTGATCGTCAACGTGCTGTGCAACCTGGTGGCCAAACCCTCTCAGCAGGCCGGCGTGCCCTATCCGGTCACCACCCGCATCGCCTTCGGTGTCCGCGGGGCCAATGTTCCCGCCATCATTCGCGGCCTCATCGCCGTGGCGTGGTACGGCATCCAAACATACCTGGCCTCAGTCGCTTTCGGCTTGTTGGCCCTCAAGTTCTGGCCGTCGCTCGACAAGTACAGCGAAAGTGGTGACATGTCCTTCCTGGGGCTCTCACCACTGGGCTGGGCCGGCTTCATGCTCATGTGGGTACTGCAGGCCGTGGTCTTCTGGAACGGCATGGAGACGATCCGCAAGTTCATCGACTTCTGCGGTCCCGCGGTCTACGTCGTCATGGTCATCCTCGCGGGCTATCTGATCTGGAAGGCCGGCTGGGACAACGTCAGCTTCGATCTGTCGGTGGGTGAATCGAAGACCGGCTGGGCGTCGATCACCGCACTCATCTCGGCGATAGCCCTTGTGGTGTCGTACTTCTCGGGTCCGATGCTCAACTTCGGCGACTTCTCGCGGTACGGCAAGTCGTTCAGCGAGGTCAAGAAGGGCAACTTCTGGGGCCTGCCGGTGAACTTCCTGTTCTTCTCAATCCTGGTGGTGTGCACGGTTTCTGCCGGTGCCACCGTGATCGGCAAGGACGACGCGGGCAACATCATCACCGACCCGGTCCACATCGTGGACAAGATCGACAACACCACTGCCGCAGTCCTCGGTGTGCTCACCTTTGCCATCGCGACCATCGGCATCAACATCGTGGCCAACTTCGTCTCCCCCGCATTCGACTTCTCGAATGTGGCACCGACCAAGATCACCTGGCGCACCGGCGGCATGATCGCCGCAGTCGGATCGATCCTCATCACGCCGTGGAATCTCTACAACAATCCCGACGCGATCCACTACACGCTGGACACCCTCGGTGCGGTGATCGGACCCCTGTTCGGCATCCTGATCGCCGACTTCTACCTCATCAAGAAGCAGAAGATCGACGTCGATGACCTGTTCACGATGGATGAGAACTCGCAGTACTACTTCCGCGGGGGCGTCAACCCGGTGGCGGTCTTCGCCACGGTCATCGCCGCGCTCGTCCCGATCGGTGTGGTCATCTGGGGTACCGCGTACCAGGCAAGTTTCACGTGGTTCATCGGTGCCGCGATCGGATTCGTCCTGTACATGGTGGGCATGAAGTACCTGCCGCAACATCTGATCTATGGGACCCGTCCGGCACCCATCGAGGCCTGACAACCCCGATGATGTGGCCTTTTGGCGGCCGCGGCCTGCGGTTTTGTTCGCCAAAAGGCCACATCATCGGTGAGCACATTTCGATCAGGAGAAGTTATGCGCATCTGCGCCATCAACCCGAACACCACTGCGTCGATGACCGACCGGATCGCGGTCGCCGCCCGTTCGGTGGCCGGACCTGACACCGACATCGTGGCGGTCACCTCCGCCATGGGGCCCGCCTCGATCGAATCGCATTACGACGAGGCCCTCGCGGTGCCGGGGTTGCTCGACGCGATCCTCACCTCGCAGCGCAGCGAGAGCCCCGCGGACGCATACCTACTCGCCTGCTTCGGGGACCCCGGTCTCGATGCCGCCCGCGAGATCGCGCCCGTCCCGGTCATCGGTATCGCCGAGGCCGCCATGCACACCGCATCCCTGCTCGGTCGCAGGTTCTCGGTTGTCACCACCCTGTCCAGGACCATCGGACGGGCCGAAGAACTCGCCGAGCGCTACGGGATGGCGAAGCACTGCCGGGGATTTCATGCGTGCGAGGTCCCGGTCCTGGAACTCGAGACGAACCCGGACACCGCGGCGATCCTCATCGAGGCGTGCGGATCCGCCGCGGAATCCGACGGCTCCGACGCCATCGTGCTCGGATGCGCCGGCATGGCCGACCTGGCTCAGACCATCAGCACGAAGATCGGTCTACCGGTGATCGACGGCGTTGCCGCCGGGACCGTGTTGTTGCAGTCGCTGATCACCCTCGGGATGGCGCCGTCGGGGACCGGAGAGTTGGCGCCACCGGGGCCCAAGAACTACGCGGGACTCCTGACCCGCTTCGGCGTCCCCGGCGCGGGGATCTGATTCGCCGCCCGGTCTCGATAACCGGCCGTCGACGAAATCCAATTGCCGTCGACAATTCAGGATAAAACGTCTCTACCTGAGCAAATCCGCAAATATCGACCTTGAATTTCAATTGCCCAACCGGTGCGCGCATAATCGGTTGGGATGAATAGACCAACATTGTCACTGGTAATACCCGCCTACAACGAAGCCGAGACCATCGGCTGGTTGTTGAGTTCGCTGGAGACCGAACTCGACGAGCTCGACGAAGTCATCGTTGTCGACAACAACTCGACCGATGACACCGCGGCAATCGCCGCCTCGTTTTGCGAGCGGATCCCCCGATTACGGCTCGTCAAGGAGACGAAGCGGGGTGTCATCGCGGCCCGGAACGCCGGATTCGATGCTGTCCGCAGCGACATCATCGGGCGCCTCGACGCCGATACGCGCGCCAAGCCCGGCTGGGCGGCCGCCGTCCGCGACTTCTTCGCCACGGCCGATCCCACCATCGGGGCCGGCACCGGTTTCTTCGACCAATACGACATGCCATTGCAATGGATTCATCGCCGCCTGGTCACCGTGGCGATGTCGAACGCCGACCGCAACGGTGGAGAAGTCTCGTCGCTCTTCGGTGCGAACATGGCGATCCGGCGACAGACCTGGGAGAAGATCCGGCCGAACCTGCTCGAGCAGGACGGGATCTTCGACGATCTCGACATCACCCTGTGCACCAAGGAGTCCGGTCAGCGCAGCGTGTTCATCCCGAACATGGAAATCTCTGCGTCCGGACGTCGCATGCTCTCGGACACCGAGGTCTACCGCCAGTTCACCGCGTACATGCCGGCGACCCTGCAGGCCCGCGGCATGCCGGAGGCGGCCAAGCGTTCCTGGGCGAACGTACGCACGATGCGCCTACTGCACCGGATCTTCTGGGTGCCCGTGCGGGCCTGGGATCCCGTCAAGCGCCGGTATTCGCCCCGCCTGCTCTTCTCCGAGCGCCAACAGCGCGTTCTGCCGTACGGGACCGCCGGCTGAGCCGGAGTCGGTCTCGTTCGTCGACGCAGGACGACGCCATCGGCCCCGGCCGGAGCCGAGAAACATGTCAATTCGACAACGGTTTCACCGGGGACGGGCGAAAAAGATTGACAGTAGAAATTCAGTGGACGCCCGTACCCGGAGAAACCCAAAATTCGCACGCAGAGAATACACGACAGTAAATCTGCGACGCAGCTGGTGACAATCGAGAATGCGCGGCATGCGACCATGAATTACCGGGACTAACTAACCCGAAGTCGAATCGCAGCAGGAGGTTGCAGATAATGCCTGATTGGCGTCGCCGGGCCGGCGGATCAATTGTTACGGCGCTGCTCGTTGCCGGCACCTGCCTCGGATTGGCGGCACCCGCCCAGGCCGCACCGGTCCAATCACCGCCGGGCGCCAACGACGACTCGTGCGTTCCGTCCGCCGAGCACCCTCGTCCGGTTGTTCTCGTCCACGGCACGTGGGCCGACATGAGCACCACCTGGCAGGCCCTGTCCCCCGCCCTGAAAAGCGAGGGTTACTGCGTCTACGCCCTGAACTACGGTGCGGGTGTCCCGGGATCGGGCCAGAACCTGCTCGACCTGGTCGGCGGCGACTCCGTCGTCCGGTCCGCACAGACGCTGGCCGAGTTCGTCACGCAGGTCCGGCGGCAGACCGGCGCCGCCCAGGTCGATCTGATCGGCCATTCTCAAGGCGCCCTGGTGGCACGCGAGTACCTGAAGAACGCGGGCGGCACCAACAACGACGATCCGGCACAGAACGCGGTGCACACGCTCATCAGCCTGGCCGGCACCAACCAGGGCACCAGTTTCCATCTGAACCAGGGACTCGGTGCCATCGCGCAATCGCTCGGGATCCCGGTGATCGAACTGTTCAATGCCGCAGTCGGTCCCTCGTATGTCGAGCAGATGGCGGGATCACCGTTCCTCGGCGACCTGAATGAAGGTGGCGACACCCGGCCCGGCGTCGAGTACGTCGCCATCGCGACGCGCGACGACATGATGGTCACACCGGCCGAGAACGCTTTCCTCGTCCCCTCCCCCGGCCACACGGTGCGCAATGTCTGGGTCCAGGACGGCTGCGCCGCAGCGAAAGTCGACCACATGCAGGTCACCAGCGATCCCCGCGCGATGTGGCTCACGCTCGACGCGTTGGATCCGGGGTACGGCGCAACACATCCCGCCCCCTGCCCCTGAGCGAGGCCGTGATCGCTGCAACCGAATTCGGTGTCGTACCTCTGATTTAGACTCAAATGTATGTTCGAGGGGGAGATCGAAGATGCAGGTGGGGACGATGAAATCGGTCCTGTCGAGTCGCTGGGTGTCAACGAGTTGTTGCGTAACACCGAGCTCGCGATGGCCCAGCAGTCGCGGATGGAGTGGGAACGGTACGCCGCTGCGGCGATGCTGCACCGACATCTCGTTGAGCCCACTGCCGGGTCTGAAGCGGAGATGCGCGCCCTTGATCCGTTCGCGCAGTGTGCGGCGAGATTATCTGCCGCACAAGGTCTGACGCAGCGGACCGCGGAGCTACAGATCAACCGTGGGGTGGCGCTGCGGGACCGGCTGCCCGCGGTCAATGCGTTGTTGAAAGCCGGCCGGATCGCCGCGCACCATATTCCGGACATCATCGCCCGCACGGAGTTGATCGAGGGTTCGGCCCATATGGCCGATATCGATCGTGAGATCGCCGAAGCACTGGGTCGGCGGGGGTCGTGGTCGAAGTCCCGGATGCGGGACATGGTCGATACCATCATCTTCCGCCGGGATCCGGATCTGGTGCGCAGTAACCGGGAAGACGCGAAAAACAACCGTGGGGTGTGGGCCAACAACGCCGACCACGGGATGGCCGTGATGGACGCACACGGCAGCGCCGAAGAGATGACCATGATCATGGCCCGCCTGGAAAAACTGGCCATGTCCACCTGCAAAGCTGACCCACGCCGCAAAGCCGACCGGATGTCCGATGCCCTGTTCGCCACGGTGATGGCCCGCGAGTTCTACTGCCAGTGCCCGAATGACCCCAAACATCCGTGCACCGCCGAGATCGTCACGATGCCTGCCGGACAGGTCATCTCCGGCGTGGACGTAAAGATCGTGCTGCATGTGATCGCCGACCAAGCCACCCTCGACGGTCGCGCCGAGAATCCAGGCTTCATGGACGGCCATGGCGTCGTCTCCGGCGACCATGTTCGCGATATCGCCAAACGACCAGAGACCGTGCAGCGGCCCATGGGCAACACGACCACGCCTGCCACATCTGCCGAACCTGAACACGCAGAACCTGAACCCGCACAGCCACAATCACAGCCCCAGCCTGACCCCGAGCCCCAGCCTGCGCCGACACCTCGGCCGGACGATGATCCAGATGCCACACCGAATAGGCAGAACGTCTACCTGCGGGCTCCAGCGGACATGACCGAAGCGCCATTCCCGCACGTGGTACCGATGCCGGCCACCCAACCCGGCGACACGTACCGGCCCTCCGCGGTCCTCGACAGCTACCTTCGGATCCGCGACATCTACTGCATGTGGCCCGGCTGTGAACACAAAGCCTGGGGCGCCGACCTCGACCACACCCGCGAGTACAACCACAACGACCCAGAGACCGGTGGCTGCACCCATCCCTCAGAGATGAAGACACTGTGCCGTTTTCACCATCTACTCAAGACGTACAGCGACTGGCTCGACGATCAATACCCCGACCCCGAGACCGGACAGCCCCGACTGATCTTCACCACCCCCGAACACCGCAACTACCACGGCCCGGGATGGACCGGCGACGACCTGTTCCCGACACTGAGGTTGATCGTCTTCGACAACCAACGCGGCTCACCGAACCGGCCACCGCCGGGACCACCGTCAAGAAGTAAACCGCGCACCGCTGCCAAACACGCGCGCCGCCAACAAGAACGACTACTCAACCGCCGACAACGTGGATGCGAAGAGCAGCGCGCACGGACAGCCCGCGAAGAGCGAGGAAGGAACAGCCCGCCACCGAGCTATTAGGTGTCCTTCCCCGCGCGGAAGTCTGCTCAGCGCGCGGCGCGCTCGGCCAATGCCCGCAGCGCCAACATCCAGTGCTGGATCAACTCGTCGAGATCGTCGCGGTCCATGACATCCGGCAGATACGTCACGTACGCCCGGACCACGGTCCCGTCTGGGCCGGCGGTGGCCATCGACTGGATGTCGATTTCGGCCTGTGCCGGCATCCGGTTGCCGCGCGCGATCACCTCGGCATCATCGCTGCTGCCCAGATCCGGCCCGTTCACATCGGGGAACCACGGCGCACGAGCGACCTCGGCAGGCACATCGCGGCCGGGGATCGTCCCGATGTAGTTGAAGACGATCTGCGGGTCTGCGAACCCTGAGAGGGCCTGGGCGCCTTCGGCATCGAGATAACGCAGCATTCCGTAGCCGATCCCGCGCTCCGGGTTGGCCGCCATGGCCTCCCGGGTGCGGGTGAGTACGTCGTCGGCGACCTCTGTCCGGGCGTACAGCTCCTCGATGTCGATGCCGTCGAGGTCGATCCGGGTCGGGAACATCGACGTGAACCAGCCGACGGTCCGCGAGAGATCGGCGCCCGGCACAACCGCTTCCTGCCGGCCGTGACCCTCCAGTGTGAGCAGGGCGTTGTTGATCGCGTAACCACGATCTCGCCGCCACCCGACAACCGCTGCCGCGAGTCCGGCGACCAACTGGTCGGCCACCGTGACATCGCCGCCCGCCGCGGCCGACAGCGGCTCGACGATCTCGGCCGGGATCTCGACCTCCATGCGGCTTTGCAGGTCCACCCGGTCGCGGGTGACGTCGAGGCGGCGCGCACCCAGAGCCGGGTCCTGTCCGCCGAGCACCGCCGACCAGTGGTCGATCTCGCCGCGGCGAGACGCGGCCCGGGCGTGCTGCGCAACGGACCACTCTATCCAGGTGGTACCGGCATCCGGTAGGTCCACCGCTCCACCGGCGGAGATCTGCGAACCCGCAGTTGCGATGTCGGCGACCAGGATCCGCCACGACACCGCGTCGACAACCAGGTGGTGGGCCACGATGAGCAACCGGCCGCTGCGGTCCGGGCCGGCGTCCAGCCACACGAACTGCAGCATGACCCCGCCCTCGGGATCCACCCGATCGACACCGTCGAACAGCGCATCACGCAGCGCGGATTGGTATCCCGGTTCTCCCGGACGTGCATCGGCGGCCAGTTCCGTACGGGACAGCAGCGACCTGACGTCGAGGCCACCGGCGGGCGCGATCACCAGAGTGCGTTCGTGGCTGTCCAGCCGCGAACGGAGCACGTCGTGCTGATCGGTCACCGCGGCCATCGTCGCGACGATGTCGTCTTCGGTCACACCCACGGGCAGATTGACCACCATCGGCATCACGAACCGGCGGTGGTCGCCGCCGCGTTCGATCATTTTCACGGCAACCGGACTCAACGGTGCGACACGGGTTTGGGCGGCAATATCTCCCGGGGTCTCGTCGACGGTTTCTGTTGCCGTCGTCGATGCGGCCGCGGCCAGTGCGGCGACGGTGCGCAACTCCAGCACGTCCCGGGCCGTGAACCTCAGGCCGGCACCGCGCGCCCGGCTGACCAGTTGCATCGCCATGATGCTGTCGCCACCGAGCTCGAAGAACGAGTCATCGGTTCCGACCTCGTCGGCTCCGACGACCTCGGCGACGATCTGACAGAGCAGCCGTTCGTTCTCGGTCTCCGGGGCCCGTCCGGCCGTCGTGGAGGTGTCGGTGGCGGGCAACGGCAATTCGCGGCGGGCGATCTTGCCGGATCGTCCACGCGGGAACTCGTCGAGCACCACGATCGTCTCGGGCACCATGTACGAGGCCAACATTCGCGAAGCGTGTTCGCGGATGGCGGCCGGGTCGACATCGTGTCCGGCACGCCTGCTGACGTATCCGACCAGCCGCTGGCGGCTTCCGTCGGTGTGCACGACCGCGGCGGCCTGCTCGACCGTGTCATGGCCGGCCAACACGGTTTCGATCTCTTCGAGTTCGATCCGCAGGCCGCGTACCTTCACCTGGAAATCGACACGGCCGACGTACTCGAGGGTGCCGTCGGGTAGCCGCCGCACGCGGTCGCCGGTCCGGTACATCACCGAACCTGCCGGACCGTGGACCGCCGGCACAAACCGCTGCGCGGTCAGATCCGGCCGGCCGAGGTATCCGCGGGCGAGCTGCTGCCCCGAAAGGTAGAGCTCACCAACGGCTCCGGCCACACAGGGACGCAACCAGCGATCGAGCACCACGGTCTGGGTGTTCCACACCGGCGCCCCGATCGGGGTGATGTCGGCCCCGGCCATCGACGTGTCCGGCCCGGTGGCACCGGTCGCCACAACCTGCGATGTGGCATCGACGGTGACCTCGGTGGGCCCGTACAGGTTCACCACCTGCGTATCGGCCAGTGCGGCAACGTGTGCGGCGAGTGATCGCGGCAACGCCTCGCCGCCACTGAACACCAGTCGCAGTGTCGAGGCGGTCTCGGACGTGGCCAGCTGCGCGAAGACGGCGAGCACCGACGGCACGAACTGCACGATCGTCACCTGATGGCGCGCGACCAGTGCGACGAGTTCGTCGACATCCCGATGCGCCTGCGGTGGGGCCACGATCGTGCGGGCACCCACCAGTGCAGGCGCGAACAACTCCCACACCGAGGCGTCGAAGGTGAACGGCGTCTTGTACAGCACGACGTCGTCGGCCGAGAAGTCGTGTTCGGTTGCCATCCAGCGCAATTGGTTGACCAATGCCCGCTGGGTGATCTGGACGCCCTTGGGGCGGCCGGTCGACCCGGACGTGAACAAGACGTACGCAAGCGATTCCGGATGGATGCGCCCGCGCCGCTCGGTGTCCCGGAGCGCACTGGCATCTGCCGGTTGCAGGTCGCGTGCCGTCAGGTCCACGCAGAGAACGCCGGGCAGTGCCGATCGCAGGCGGCCGAGCAGATCGGCACTTGCGACGACGCAGCGTACGCCGGCATCGCTGACCATGGTTCGCAACCGTTCGTCCGGTCCCTCGATGTCCAGCGGCAGGTACGCGCCGCCGGCCTTGAGGATCCCGTAGACCGTCGCGACCTGTTCGAGTCCGCGCTGCATCGCGACGCCGACGATGGAGTCGGGGCCGATGCCCTGTGCGATCAGGGCCCGGGCCCGCCGGTTCGTCAGCGCGTCGAACTCGGCAAAGGTCAGTGCGGTGGTGTTGTCCCCGAACGCGATTGCCTGCGGCGTGGCGGCCACCTGATCGGCGAACAGCTGCATCGCGGTGCGATCGGGAATCTGGCGATCGGTGGCGTTCCAGGTCTGCAATTGCGCAGCCACTTCGTCCCGGTCGAGCAGGTCGAGCTCCCGCACCGGCGTCCAGCTCGCCTGTGCGATGGTGTCGAGCACCCGCACGATCCGCTCGGCGAGTGTCTGCGCCCGGTCGCCGGAGATCAGGGCCGGGACGTACTTCAGGGTGAGCGACAGATCCGGATCCGCCTGCGCCAGAAGGGTCACCGGATAGTGCGAGGCGTCATTGATCTGTGCTCCGGCGATGAACATGCCGTCGATGCCCGACTCACCCTGCTGACGGGTCCGGTCCACTGGATAGGACTCGAAGACCGTCAGCGTGTCGAAGAGCACCGGCAGGCCCGCGGAACGCTGGATGGTCGGCAGACCGACATGGTGGGCGTCGAGCAGACCGGCCTGCTCGGACTGGATCCGTTCGAGCAGTCCGATGATCGTCTCGCGTTCGCCCAGCCTGATCCGCACCGGAATGGTGTTGATGAACAGACCGAGAATCGATTCCACACCGGTAACCTCTGGCGGGCGGCCGGAGACCGTCGCACCGAAGACCACGTCGTCGCTACCCAACGTGCGTGCGAGCACGATGCCCCAGGCCGCCTGCACGAGCGTGTTCATCGTCAGACCGCGCTCTCGCGAGAGATCGGCCAGAGCACTCGACGTGCGTCCACCGATGTCCAACGCCATCTCGGTCGGCACGGTGTCAAGGGCGTCGGAGGAGTCGGCCAAGACGCTGTCCCCGACCAGCAGGGTCGGCGAGTCCAGCCCGTCGAGCGCCTGCTGCCACGACGAGATCGCCGCCGAGGCATCACGCGCTGCGAGCCAGACCAGGAAGTCACGGTAGGACCGGGTCCGCGGCAGGTGGGTGTCGTCACCGCCGGTGGCGTAGAGGACGAAGAGCTGCTCCATCAGCAGCGGCCCCGACCAGCCGTCGAGCAGGATGTGGTGGTTGGTCAGCGACATCCGGTAGCGCCCAGCGCCATTCTCGTCCGGCCCCATCCGCAGCATCATCACCCGAACCAGCGGTGGTGCCGCCATGTCGAACCGGGCGCTGCGATGCTCGAACAGCAGGCGGTCGGCCTCGCGGTCGGCGGCGGCGGGATCGTCGCCGTACTCCGCGGCCAGATCGATCAGCTGCCACGGAACGTCGACGCCGGCGGCCACGAACTGCACCGGCGAACCGTCGCCGATGTGCCGGAAACCGACCCGCAGGTTGGGGTTTCGGTCGATGAGCGCGCGTACCGCGGTTCGCATCCGCTCGGTGTCCACCGCGCCGGTCAGCTCGAAGACGATCTGGGCGGTGTAGATGTCGGTGTGCTGATCGGCGACCTCGGCATGGAACAGCATGCCCATCTGCAACGGTGAGAGCGACCAGATGTCCTCGATCGCGGCGAAGTCGTTCTCGAGTGCCTCGATCTCGTCCTGTGCGATCCGCACCAACGGCACATCGGACGGGGTCAGGCCCCCCGATGCCGGCGAATCGTCATGTGCCGCCAGGGCAGCCGCGGCCGAGGCCCACAGGTCGCCGAGTTCGCGGACCTCGTCGGGCTCCAGGATCCCACTCGCGTAGGCCAGTGAGGCCGACAGCCGCGGGCCGTCCGGGTGATCGGTCGTGACAGCGTTGATACTGAGCACGGCAGGCGCGACCATGCCGGCGTCCTGGGCACCGCCCAGCGGTCCGCCGTCCTTCGCCCGTTGCCACCCGAAATCGGTTGCTGCGTCGGCATTCTCATCGTGTCCGGCGGCGACCCTACCGAGATAGTTGAACCCGATCTGGGCCCCCCGGTAGTCGGCCATCGCGCGGGTCCGCTCATCCCCGCTGTATGCCAGCAGCCCGAAACCGATACCGGCCTGCGGGACGGCGAGCAACTGTTCCTTGACTGCCTTGATCGCCGCGCCGGCGGCCGGGCCACCGGTGAACGCGTCATCGACGTCGATCCCGGACAGGTCCAGCAACAGCGGATACATCGAGGTGAACCAGCCGACCGTGCGGGAGAGATCGGCGCCGCCGACCGCATCTTCCTCACGACCGTGCCCTTCGAGGTCGATGAGGACCGAACCGGCGTCCGATCCGCGACGAGACCGCCACACCCGCACCGCCATTGCCAGCGCGGTCAGCAGCGCGTCGTTCACACCACCGCGGTAGGTGGCGCTCACGCCGGTGAGCATCGACTCGGTCACCTCGGTGTCGAACTCGAGGTCCAGGCGTTCGATCGTCGAGGCCACATCCCGCTCCGGGTCGATGCGCCGGGCACCGAGCACCGGATCGTCCGACTCGACGATCGTTGTCCAGTAGTCGATCTCGCCACTGTGCTGCGGCGCAGAAGCGGTCAGTGCGGTGGCCCAGGCGCGCAGCGACGTGCCGGTCTCGGCCAGTTGTGGCGTGCCGCCGTTCTCGCTCTGGCCCCAGGCCACGGCGAGGTCGGGCAGCAGGATGCGCCACGACACGCCGTCCACCACCAGGTGGTGGATCAGCACGTAGAGCCGTCCGGTCACATGTGCCGGGCTGTCGGCGGCGGGATCGAACCAGACCACCTGGATCATCGATCCGGTGGCCGGATCCAGACGGGCGATCGCCTCGGCGGCCGCGGCCTGGGCGATCTCGATGAACTCGGGAGTTCCTGGCGCAGCGGTGAATTCGACCCGGGTCAGGACCGATCGCGGATCGACCGAACCGACCCCGCCGATCTCGAGGTGGGCCGATTCCGCACCGGCCTCCACCAGCCGGGACCGCAGGGCGTCGTGCCGGTCGAGCACCGCGCCGACCGCGGCGAGCAACCGGTCCGCACCCGGGTCCGCGGGCAGTGTCAGGAAGCTCGCCTGCGAAAACTCGCGGTACTCACGACGGCTTTCCACCAGCCACCGCATGATCGGGGTCAGCGGCGCAGAACCCACCCCACCACCGGGCAGTTCGTCGAGCATCTGGATCTGCGCGTCGGCCGCGATCCGCGCGACCTGGGCGAGTTCGGCAATGGTCCGCCGGTCGAAGACGTCCCGCGGGGTGAACACGATGCCGGCGGACCGGGCCCGCGACACCAACTGGATCGAGACGATGCTGTCGCCGCCAAGCGCGAAGAAGGAGTCGTCGACGCCGATCCGCTCGGCACCGAGGACCTCTGAGAACAGCTCTGCCAGTCGCTTTTCCATCTCGGTACCCGGCGCCCGGTAGGCGTCCGAATCGGCACCGAAGACCGGTTCGGGCAGGGCCCGGCGATCCAGCTTGCCCGCAGGCGTCAGCGGCACCGAATCCAGCACCGTGATCGACGAAGGCACCATGTGTCCGGGAAGTCGTTCTCCCAGAGCGGCACTGAGTTCTGCGGCGCTCACGTTCCGGCCGGGATGCGGATACACGTATGCCACCAACACCGTCTGGCCGGTGTGCGGATGGCGGTGACCCATGGTCACGGCGAAGCCGACATCGGGATGATCGCCGAGCGCGGCGTCGATCTCACCGAGTTCGATCCGGAAGCCGCGAACCTTCACCTGATGGTCGCTGCGGCCCAGGAACTCGAGCTCGAGTCGACCGGAGGACGTCTGCTTCCACCGCACGACGTCACCGGTGCGGTACATGCGGGATCCCGGCTCGCCCAACGGGTCGGCGACGAAACGCCCGGCCGTCAGATCTGGCCTGCCGAGGTAGCCGCGCCCCACGGAAGCACCCGATACGTAGAGTTCACCGGCCACACCCGGCGGCACCGGCTGCAGTCGTGAGTCGGCCACCAGAGCCCGGACACCCGTGACCGGCCCACCGATCGTGACCGGCTTCTCCGGATCCATCTTCTCGGTCGAGGTCGACCAGATCGTCGCCTCCGACGGTCCGTACAGGTTGAACATCGAGCGTCCCGGTGCCCAGCGCCGGACCAGCTCCGGTGGACAGACATCGCCTGCGACAGCGATCATCTCGACACCGTCGAGTCCGTCGACAGGAACCGTGGCCAGGGCCGCAGGTGTCACGAACGCATGGGTCACCCGGTGTTCGGCGAGCAACCTCGCCAGATCGGGTCCACCGAAGATCGTCGACGGCGCGATCACCTGGGTCGAGCCCGACGCGACCGCCATCATGATCTCGAAGATCGAGGCATCAAAGCTCGGGGACGCGAAGTGCAGCACCCGCGACGACCGCGTGAGCTCGAATCGCGGAGCCATCTCGGCGATCAGGTTCGCCAGGCCACGGTGCGTCGTACCGACGCCCTTGGGCCTGCCGGTCGAACCCGACGTGAAGATCACATAGGCCAGGTCGTCGAGCGACACCTGCGCCGCGACCGATTCGCCCGGAGCATCCGCCCCGTCGGTGTCGACGGGTCCGAGTTCCGGTTCGGCCGACAGCGGTAGCCACTGGGTGGACTGCGGGAGCCGGTCGAGTACGTCGCCGGTGGTCAGACCGATCCTCACGTCCGCGTCGACGATCATGTTCTCGATGCGCGCCGCCGGATAGTTGGGGTCGATCGGCAGCACTGCACCACGCGATTTCACGATCGCCCAGAAGGCGGTCATGGACTCGACGGAACGGCCGATCGCCAGCGCCACCGGCGTGCCGGGGGCGACACCGTGTTCGAGCAGGCGCCGGGCCTGCCGGCTCGCAGCCCGATCGAGCTCACGGTAGGTCAATGACGTCTGACCACAGACCAGTGCCGCACCGTCGGGATTGGCGGCCACCGCCTCGTCGAAGATCTCGATCATGGTGCGCGGCGGTACATCCGGAGCCCCGGAGACGGGCGAGAGCGCGGCGCGCTCCTGGATCGCCAGGAGGTCGATGTCCCCCACCCGGACGTCGGGGTTGGCGGCCACGGCCGCCGCGATCGCAGCGAACCGCTGCGCCAGGGCGGCGATCGTCTCGGGATCGAACAGTGCCGTGGCGTAGGTGAAGTGCGCGGACAGACCGGTTGTCCCGGCCTCGTCGACCGTGTCGGCCAGTGTCAGCTGCAGGTCGAACTTGGTTGTGGGAGTGGCCGATTCCAGCGCCGAGACGCGCATGCCCGGCAGTTCGAGCTCGGCCCGCTCATTGTTCTGGAATGCCAGCGCGACCTGGAACAGCGGTGCGTACGACGTTTCCCGCTCCGGCGCCAGGTGTTCGACCAGTCGCTCGAACGGGATCTCCGTATGGGTGAACGCCGCGATGTCGGTGCTGCGCGTGCGGGCCAGCAGGTCGCTGAAGCGCTCACCGGGGTCGACGGGCGTCCGCAACACCAGGGTGTTGACGAACATGCCCACCAGGTCATCGAGTTCGGGTTCACCGCGCCCGGCGATCGCCGTCCCGACAACGACGTCGTCAGTGGTACCGGAACGCGCCAACAGCACGGCCAGAGCGGCGTGGCAGACCATGAACATCGTCGCCCGGTGATCCACTGCCACCCGCTGCAGTCCCTGACGTACCGACGCATCGAGTCCGAACTCGAAGGACGCACCGGCAGTGGACTGCACCGGCGGACGGGGTCGATCAAGCGGCAGGTCGATGACATCGGGGATGCCGTCGAGCTGCTCTGTCCAGTAATCGATCTGACGTGCGGCCAGGGATTCGGGATCGGCCTCGTCTCCCAGGACAGCGCGCTGCCACAGGGCGTAGTCGGCGTACTGCACCGGCAACGGGGACCAGTTCGGCTCGCTGCCTGCGGTCCTGGCGGTGTAGGCGACCATGATGTCGCGGGCCAACGGGGCAACCGACGAGCCGTCGCCGCTGATGTGATGGATCACCATCACCAGCACGTGTTCGTCCGCCGCACGCCGCAGCAGCGCGATCCGCACCGGAATCGACTCGGTCACATCGAATCCGACGCCGATCAGCGAACGCAGTCGGGCATGCAGGTCGTTGTCGTCGGCGACCTCGTGGATGTCGAGGGTCACGGCCGACTCGGGCAGGTCGTCGGCGTCGACGATCAGCTGGTGTGGTCCGTGGCCGTCGTCCGGGTACCGGGTCCGCAGGATCTCGTGACGGTGCACCACGTCGGCGACCGCGGCAGCCAACGCGTCGGTGTCGAGCTCGCCCGACATCGCGATGGCGGCCGGGATGTTGTATGCCGGTGATGCCGTGTCGAACTGGTTGATGAACCACATCCGGCTCTGGGCCGGGGACAGCGGCACCCGTTCGGGACGTGGCCCGGCGATCAGCGGTGGACGATCGCGGCCACCGTCGGCCCGCTCGGCCAACTGCGCCAGTCCGGCGACCGTCGGTTCGACGAACAGATCACGGACGGCGAGATCCGATCCCACCGCCGCGTTGATCTGGGCCACCACGCGCGTTGCGGTCAGCGAGTTCCCGCCGAGCGCGAAGAAGCTGTCGTGGATACCCACGACATCGACTCCGGCGAGATCGGCGAAGATGCCTGCCACGATCTCCTCGACCGGCGTCCGCGGCGGCGCATAGCCCTCGGTACCGGCGAAGACCGGCTCCGGCAGCGCCTTTCGATCGAGTTTGCCGTTGATGTTCAGCGGCATCTCATCGAGCGGTACGACCAGCGCGGGCACCATGTACGCGGGCAGTTCCTCGGCGGCAGCAGCCAGGACGGCACGGGTGTCCGGCTGCCCGGCGCCCTCGGTGACCACATAGGCCACCAGCTGCTCACCCACGTGCGGGTCACTGTGGACGGTCACGACCGCGGCCTGTACCTGCGGCGACTGCAGCAGGACACGCTCGATCTCACCGAGTTCGATGCGGAATCCGCGCACCTTCACCTGGAAGTCGCTGCGCCCGGCGTATTCGAGCGTGGGCGATTCACCGGCGACCGGGACCCAGCGGGCCAGGTCACCGGTGCGATACATCCGGGTTCCGTTGGCTCCGAACGGGTTGGCGACGAACCGTTCGGAGGACAGGTCGCTGCGACCCTGATAGCCGCGGGCCAGCTGGGCACCGGCGAGGTACAACTCACCGGTCACCCCGTCCGGCACCGGCTGCAACCGGGTGTCGAGGACGTAGACCTGCGTGTTCCATTCGGGGCGACCGATCGGAACGACCGCACCGATCGTCGCGGGCACCGGTTGGTGCGTGACGCTGACCGCAGCCTCCGTCGGGCCGTACAGGTTGTGCAGCTGCGGCGCCGCGGCGGAACCGGCGGTCAACTGCCGGAACCGGTGCACCACATCGGGAGTCAGTGCCTCACCGATGCAGAGCACATGGACCAGCGACGTCAGCTGTTCGGGCCGGGCATCGGTCAGGAACGCCCCGAGCAGGGAAGGCACAAAGGTCACGGTGCTCACGCCGGTGCGCTCGATGAGTCCGGCGAGATAGACCGGATCCCGGTGACCCTGCGCGTCGGCGACGACCAGACGGGCACCTGCGGTCACGGCCCACCAGAACTCCCAGACCGACAGGTCGAAGGTGGCCTGGGTGCGCAGCAGCAACGCATCGTCGTTGCCGAGCCGGAACTCGGCGGTGATCCAGTTGAGCTGGTTGACGATCGCCGCATGCGACACCGCCACGCCCTTGGGCCTGCCGGTGGAACCGGAGGTGTAGATGACGTAGGCGGTGTTCTCCGGGCGCAACGGTGCCAACCGGTCGCTGTCATCGATCTCGTCCCCCGACACCGACGAGGTGTCGAGTTCGGTCAGATCCAGGACCTCGACGGTCTCGGGCAGACCGGACGGCCGCTCCCCCGCCACCAGCACCATCACCGGTTGCGCGCTCTCGACGATGAAACCGATGCGGTCGACGGGATGATCGGGATCGATGGGCAGATATGCGCCACCGGCCACCGAGACCGCATACATCGCCACCAAGAGATCGAGTGAACGTGGCATGGCCAGTCCGACAATGGTTTCCGGGCCGACACCGCGATCGATCAGGAGCCGGGCTGTGGCGTTGACCCGCGACCGGAGTTCGGCGTAGGTCACTGCCGGGCCGTTGTCGCACTCGATGGCGACGAGATCGGAGTTGTCGCTGCACGACTGCGCCAGTGCGCCGGCCAGTGTGCCGGCAGACAGCACCACCGAGGTGTTGTTGCGTCCCCGCAGCACCTCCCGACGGCGGCGTTCGGTCAGCATCGGCAGATCACCGACGGCGGTGAACGGCTCCGCGATGATCTCACCGACAAGCGTCACAAAATGTCCGGCGAAGGTGTCGACCGTCTGCGCATCGAAGAGATCGTCGGCGTAGGTGAACACCGCGTCGAGGCCGGCCGGCCGGCCCTCGTCGTCATAGTTGTCGGACAGGATCAGTTGCAGGTCGAATTGGGCAACGCCATCGGGCAATTCGACGGGCTCGATACTCAGCCCGGGCAGCTCCAGACTGGACCGCTCCATGTTCTGGAACGACAGACCGACCTGGAAGATCGGATGATGCGCGGTGGAGCGGACCGGGTTGAGGACCTCCACCAGACGCTCGAAAGGCACATCGGCGTGGGAGAACGCCTCTGCGTCCCGATCGCGAACGGCATCGAGAAGTGTGGTGAAGCTGCGGCCGAGATCGATGTCGGTCCGCAACGCCAGCGTGTTGACGAACATGCCGATGACACCCTCGACCTCACTCTCGCCACGACCGCCGATCGGTGTGCCGACAGTGATGTCGGTGTTGCCGCTCAGGCGGGCCAGAAGCAGGGCGTAGGCACTGTGGAAGGCCATGAAGGTGCTCGCGCCCCTGGTGCGCGCCAGATCCGCCATGCCGCGGTGCAGCTCCGCCGAGATGCTGAACGCATGCTGCCGACCGCGCAGAGACTGCACGGGTGGCCGCGGGCGGTCGGCGGGCAGTTCCAGCTGATCGGGTGCACCGTCGAGATTGCGCTTCCAGAAGTCGATCTGCTTCGACAGCAGGCTGTTCGGGTCTTTCTCGTCACCGAGGAGTTCGCGCTGCCAGATCGAGTAGTCGGCGTACTGCACTGCCAACGGTGTCCAGCGGGGGCTCTGGCCCTGTGACCGCGCGGCGTAGGCCATTGCGAGGTCACCGACAAACGGTGCCACCGATTGGCCATCGGCCGCCACGTGATGGATGACCATCGCCAGCACGTGCCGGGTCGGGTTGACCCGCAACAGGCCGATGCGCACCGGTACCGCGGTGGTCACGTCGAATCCCCGCGAGACGAATTCGCGCATCGTGTCGGCGACCGTCTCTTCGGTTGTCTCGAGGAGCTCGATCTCGGGTGTCGCCTGGGCCGGCGTCAGGATCACCTGATGCGGTCCGGACGGCGAGTCCGGGTAGATCGTCCGCAACGACTCGTGCCGGGCCGCCACGTCGGCGATCGCCCGTCGCAGGGCCGGCAGGTCGAGATCGCCGACCAGGGCGACCGCCGCCGGGATGTTGTAGGCGACCGAGTCCGGATCGAATCGGTTGAGGAACCACATCCGGGTCTGGGCCAGTGACAGCGGGATCCGGACCGGACGGGGGCGCGCCACCAGTGGCTGCCGCTGCGTCCGCGCACCGGGCTCCGAGGAGATCCGCTGCGCGAGTTCGGCAACGGTGGGAGCCGCGAACAGCTCCCGCACACCGATCTTTCCGCCCAGGGCGGCACTGGCCCGCCCGACCACCTTGGTGGCACTGAGCGAGTTGCCACCGAGGTCGAAGAAGCTCTCGTCGATGCTGACCTGGGAGACGCCGAGAACCTCGGCGTAGACCTCGGCCAGGGTCGCCTCGATCTGATTGCGCGGCGCGATGTATGCCCGCTCGCCCACGGTGAACACCGGCTCCGGCAGCGCCCGGCGATCGAGCTTGCCGATCGGGGTGAGCGGGATCGAGTCCAGCAACATGACAACCGTCGGCACCATGTGCTGCGGCAGATGTTGTCCGACTGCTGCTTTGAGCGACTCCACGTCGATCTCACGATCGCGCTTGGCCAGGACGTAGGAGACCAGGACGTGATCACCCTGCGGACCCGGGGTGCCCAGGGTGACCGCGAAGTCGACGTCGGGTTGCGCGTCGAGCACCCGGTCGATCTCGCCGAGTTCCACGCGGAAACCACGGATCTTGACCTGGAAGTCACTGCGGCCCACATATTCCAGCGAGTCGGGGTGCATGTCCGCGTCGATGCTGTACCGCACGAGGTCACCGGTGCGATACAGGCGCGACCCGGGTTCGCCGTAGGGATCGGGCACAAACCGTTCGGCGGTGATCTGCGGACGGTTGAGGTATCCCCGCGCCACGCCGGGTCCGGCGAGGTACAGCTCACCGACAACACCACGCGGGACCACGCGCATCCTCGAGTCCAGGACCCGGGTGGTGACCCCCCGCAACGGAGACCCGATGGTCACCCGGTCGCCGGCGTCGAGGGCAGGCGTGATGGTCACGATGACCGTGGACTCGGTGGGACCGTACGCATTTCGCAACGCGCCCGGCCAGCGGTCGGTCAGTTCCGGAGGACAGACGTCGCCGCCGACGACAACCGAGCGCACCGACTCGAGCCCGGCGGGGTCGACCGTCATCAACGCGGTCGGCGTCATGACCACATTGGTGACCTGTTCGGCGGCGATCAGCTCGGCCAGTTCGGAGCCACCGAAGACGTCCTGGGGTGAGACGACAACGGTTGCACCGGCGGTGAACGCGGCCAGCAGTTCGCCGACCGACGTGTCGAAACTCGGTGAGGCGACATGCAGGAACCGGGAATCGGGGCCCACGTCGTAGTGCTCGCGCACGTCTTGCGCGAGGTTTGCCAGGCCGCGGTGTGTGACCACCACTGCTTTCGGCCTGCCGGTCGAACCGGAGGTGTAGATCAGGTAGGCGACCTGGTCGAGTCGCATCGGGCTGATCCGGTCGGCATCGGTGATGGCGGCACCGGCGTCGTCACCGGAGGCCAGCTCGTCGATGTCGTGCCAATCGACCACAGCGGGCAGATCACCGGCGTCGGGGCCAACGGTGATCCCGAACAACGCCCCCGAGTCGTCGAGCATCTCCACAATGCGTTCGCGTGGGTAATCGAGGTTGATCGGCAGGTAGGCCGCACCGGTCTTCGCGATCGCCCAGGTGCCGACAACAGAGGCCAGCGAGCGGCGCGTTCCCAGTGCCACAACGGTTTCCGGTCCGGCGCCCGCCGAGATGAGTCGACGCGCGATGGTGTTGGTCAGGCGATCGAGCTGGGTGTAGGTCAGCTCGCGGCCCTGGTAGGACACGGCAACACCCGTCGGATTGATCCCGACCCCGCGACCGAGTAGCTCGGGCAGCGTCTGCGGCGTCGTGCCCGCCGGTCCGGACACCGACACCAGATCGGCGAACTCCTCGTCGCCGAGCACGTAGATGTCGCTGACGACCACGTCGGGGTCCACGGCCACCGCGGCCAGGATGCGGTTGAACCGTTCGGCGAAATTGTGGATCGACGACGGGTCGAACAGATCGCTCGCGTACGTGAACAGCCCGGCCATCGCCGCGCCCGGTTCGTCGTTGTCGCCGATCGACAACTGCAGATCGAACTTGGCGACATCGAAGTCGGCACGTATCGGCGACAACCGCAATCCGGGCAGCGTCAGTTCGGGGACCTCGTTGTTGTCGAAGGACAACGCCACCTGGAACAGCGGATGGTGCGCGGTCGAACGGGGCACGTCCAGCACCTCGACGAGGCGCTCGAACGGTATGTCGCCGTGCGCCATCGCATCGATGTCGGCCCTGCGCACCTCGGCGAGAAGGTCGGCGAACGTCTCTTTGGGGTCGACCTCGGTGCGCAGTACGACGGTGTTGACGAACATGCCCACGAGCGGATCGAGCGCCTGCTCACCACGTCCGGCGATCGGGGTGCCCACAGCGATGTCGGTGACCCCGCTCATCCGTTCCATGAACACGGCCAGTGCCGCATGGATCACCATGAACATGCTGACGTCGTGCGTCCGGGCGATGTGTTGTAGCGCTTCCCGAACCTGGGCCGGAACCTCGAACTGGTGGCTGCCACCACGCAGCGACTGTGTCGCCGGCCGCTGATGATCCGTCGGCAGATTCACCGACTCCGGCAGTCCGGCCAACGTCTTGCGCCAGAACGCGATCTGCTGCGACGCGAGCGAATCGGCGTCCTTGTCGTCGCCGAGGACCTCCCGCTGCCACAGCGTGAAGTCGGCGTACTGCACGGCCAGCGGTTCGAAGTCGGGGGCCGCGCCGGTCCGCCGGGCTTCGTACGCGCGCAACAGATCCGCGAACAGGGGCGCCATGGAGGCACCGTCGGCGGCGATGTGGTGAACCACCATCATCAGCAGGTGTTCGGTCTCCGACACACGCATCAGCACGATGCGGATCGGCAGTTCGGCGCTCACGTCGAACCCGGCCACCGCGTGCCTGCGGAGTTCCGCCTCGATCGCCGCCTGGTCGGCGCGCACCTCGATCTCGCGGTAGATGTCGGTCACCGCGGCGTCCGCGGCGTGGATCACCTGATGCGGTCCGTCCGGTGAATCCGGGAAGGTGGTGCGCAACGACTCGTGACGCTGTGCCACATCACCGATGGCCGCGCGGAGGGCCCGGACGTCGAGTTCGCCGGACAACCGCAGTGGCAGCGGCAGGTTGTATGCCGGTGAGCTGGTGTCGAACTGGTTGATGAACCACATCCGCGACTGGGCCAGCGAGAGCGGTATCCGCTCGGGCCGTTCGCGGGCGGCGAGTACCGGACGGGTGGAGACCGCGCCGGTGCGCGAGGCGGCCAGCTCCGCCAGTTCCGCAACGGTCGGATGGTCGAAGATGTCGCGGACTGTGATCTCGATGCCCAGGGCCGCGGCCACGCGAGCCGCCACCCGGGTGGCGCCGAGTGAGGTGCCACCGATGTCGAAGAACGAGTCCGTGGCGCCGACCTGCGTGGCCTTCGCGACATCGGCGAACACCGCCGCCACGGCCCGCTCGCCTGCCGTCCGCGGCTCCACGTGGTGCCCGTCCGACCCGCCCGACTCCGGCCGCGGCAGGGCGGCACGGTCGAGTTTGCCGTTGACCGTGAGCGGGAGCTCCTCGAGGATCATCACGACGTCCGGAACCATGTAGCTGGTCAAGAACTCCGACACCGCTGCCCGGACCTCGCCGGACACCAGGTCCGTTCCCGACTCGGGGACCACATAGGCGATCAGCCGTTCGCCGGTGGACAGGCCAGGCACATCTGCGCCTTCGACGAGCGTGACCGCCGAGGCCACACCGTCGATCCGCAGCAGCGCTGCCTCCACCTCACCGAGTTCCACCCGGAATCCGCGCAGCTGCACCTGAGAGTCGCTGCGCCCCAGGTATTCCAATTCGCCGTGGGCGTTCCGGCGGGCGATGTCGCCGGTCCGGTAGAGCCGCTCACCGGGGGCACCGAACGGGTTGGCGACAAAACGCGAAGCGGTCAGATCCGGTCGATCCAGATAGCCACGGCCGAGCTGGACGCCCGAGACGTACAGATCACCGGACACACCGGTCGTGACCGGATGCAGACGGCTGTCGAGCACGTGCACCCGCAGACCTGCGATGGCGTCGCCGACCACCGACGACGTCGCCTGCGCGGCGAACTCCCGGTCCAGACGCATCCGCGTGACATGCACGGTCGTCTCGGTGATGCCGTACATGTTGACCAACACCGGGGCGGTGTCGGCATGCCGGGAGAACCATCGGTCGAGCTGCCCGAGATCGAGCGCCTCGCCACCGAAGATCACGTACCGCAAGTTCAGATCACCGGATGCGGCCACCCGATCCGCCTCGGCGAACTGGTAGAACGCCGACGGCGTCTGGTTGAGTACCGTCACCTGTTCCCGCACCAGGAGTTCGCGGAACTCGTGCGGCGATCGCGATGTCGCGAAATCGACCATGACCAGCGCACCGCCGTGCAGCAGCGGGCCCCACAGCTCCCAGACCGAGAAGTCGAACGCGTAGGAGTGGAACATCGTCCACACATCGTTCTCGTCGAAACCGAAGTCGCGCTGCGTGTTCCGCATCAGTGCGACAACCGTCTCATGGGCGATCACCACACCCTTGGGACGGCCGGTCGATCCCGATGTGTAGATCACGTATGCGGTGTTCGCCGCGGCCAGCGGCCCGGAGAGCTCGCCCTGCGTGACCGGCGACCCGTCGAGGGACGCGAGTTCGTCGGCGACCGACGGTGCGTCGAGCACGACGGTGGTCGGCAATTCCGCAGGCAACGCAGCCCGATGTTTCTCGGTCATCAGCACCAGGACCGGCGCGGCATCGTCAAAGATGTACTGCAGGCGCGCAGCCGGGTGGCTGACGTCGATGGGCAGGTAGCCGGCACCGGATTTCAGCACCGCCAGCAGGGCCACCACGAGATCGGCGGTTCGGTCGAGCGCGATCGCAACCAGCTTCTCGGGACCGGCACCGAGGGAGATCAGCAGCCGGGCAAGCCTGTTCGCGCGTTCGTCGAGCTGGGCGTAGGTGAGGACGGCCCCACCGTCGATGAGAGCCCGGTTGCCGGGAGTGCGCCCAACCTGTTCATCGAACAACCGCACCAGGGTCGCGTCGCGTGCCGACCCCTCCCCCGACTCCATGATGACCGAGGCGAGCATGCCGGTGAACTGCTCGGCAAAACCGACCGCGGAGTCGCCCTCGAGTAGTCCGGGAAGCAACGTCGACAACGCGACCGTGATGGCGGCCTCGGCACCGACGCCGACCGCCGCCAGTGTCACCACGAGCTCGGTCGACTTGGCATGCAGGGCGCCGTAGGTCACATCGGTGCCGTTGTGCGAGAGCGCGATTCCGTCGGGGTTGATCCGCGCCGCGGTTTCCAGCAGCTCCGAGAGCGACTTGCCCTTGAGCTCGGCGAGGGCCGAACCGAAGCCCTCCGCCTCTGCACCACCGGCCGACCGGTCGAGCGATCGTCGTTCGGCGGCGGTCAGGATGTCGATGTCCCCGACGACAACGTCCGGATCGGTGGCGATCGCGGTCAACACCGAGAGGAATCGCTGTGACATCGCCTCGACGGTCGACTCGTCGAAGATGTCCACCGCGTAGTCGAGTACCGCGTCGATACCGCGGCCCCGGCCGTCGGTTCCGAACGATTCCGAAACACTGAGCCCCAGATCGGATTTCACATAGCGCAGCGGCGACTCGAGTCCGCTGACCTGCAGACCGGGCAGCGTGACGGTCGGGATGTCGATGTTCTGCATCGTGAGCATGGCCTGCACCAGCGGCGCGTACTTGCGCGAACGCACCGGCGCGAGTGCTTCGACAACCTGCTCGAACGGCAGGTCGGCGTTGTTGAACGCGGCCAGGTCCGACGCCTTCGTCTCGGCGAGCATCGAGCTGAAGGACGCCGACGAATCCACCCGGCTACGCATCACCAGGGTGTTGACGAACATGCCGACCAGTCCTTCGACCGCCGAGGCATTACGTCCGGCGGTCGGGGTGCCGACCGCGACATCGACCGAACCGCTCAACCGCGACAACAGGATCGCGTAGGCGGCGTGGACCACCATGAACAGCGTGGTCTCGTTGTCCTTGGCGATCGCGTTCAACCGCTGCTGTAGGTCGGCGCCGATCGTGAACCGGACCTCACCGCCGGCCACCGACCGCTGATCGGTACGCGGTCGATCGGTGGGGATGTCCAGCAGCTCGGGGAGCCCGGCGAGGTGCTGACGCCAGAAGGAGACCTGCTGCGAGACAATAGACTCCGGATCCTCTTCGGATCCCATCACCGAGCGCTGCCAGATCGCGTAGTCGGCGTACTGCACCGCCAGCGGCCGGAAGACCGGCGAGCTGCCCGCGGCGCGCGCCGTGTACGCCGACATCAGGTCGGTGGCCAGCGGCACCAGCGACGAACCGTCCGCCGCGATGTGGTGGATCACCAGCAGGACCACGTGGTCGTCGGGTCCGACCTCGATCAGCAGCGCACGCAACGGAGGCGCGGCGGTGACGTCGAATCCGCCGGTGGCCATCTCGAGGCACAGGGCCAGCAGCTCGTCCTCGGAGCCGACGGTTCTCGACATCAGCGCCGGTGCGGCCTCATCGATGGTCAAGATCTTCTGGTAGGGACCCTGAACCGAATCCGGGTACACCGTGCGCAGGATCTCCTGCCGCTGCACGACATCGGTCAGGGCCGCGGTCAGGGCGGCCTCGTCGAGCCGTCCCCGCAGCCGCAGGCCGAGAGGGATGTTGTAGTCCGCGGCATCGGGGTTGAGCCGGTTCACGAACCACATCCGCTGCTGCGCGAGTGAGAGCGGGATGCGGTCGGGTCGCGGTTGCGGCGTCAACGGCCGGATGGGCATGCCATCGAGATCCGGTGAGGCGCTGATCGCCTCGGCGAGATCTGCCACCACCGGTGCCTCGAACAGGATCCGGACACCCAGACGCACACCGAGGACCTCGTTGATCCTCGCGATGGCGCGGGTGGCGGCCAGCGAATTGCCACCGAGATCGAAGAACGAGTCGTCGGCGCCGACGGACTCGACCCCCAGCACGTCGGCGTAGGCCGCGGCGATCGCGTGTTCCATCGGCGTGGACGGTTCCCGGTGTTCGGTTGCCGCGGAGGCGAATTCCGGCGCGGGCAGTGCCCTCTTGTCGAGCTTTCCGATCGGGGTCAGCGGCACCTCGTCGAGGAACACCATCGAGCTGGGGACCATGAACTTGGGCAGGAACCCGCCGGCATGGTCGGCGAGATCGCGCGCATCGATCGTGGCACCGGGCTTGAGCTTCAGATAGGCCGCCAGCGCGGTGTCACCGGAGGGGCCGTCGACACCGATCGTCACGGCGAAGTCCACCGCGGGATGACCGGCGAGCACCGCGTCGATCTCACCGAGTTCGATGCGGAAGCCGCGGACCTTGACCTGCTGATCAGAACGGCCCATGTAGGCGACCTCGTGGCCGAGGTGTCCGTCGGGACCGGTGACCGCGACCCACCGGACCACGTCACCGGTGCGATACATCCGGTCGCCCTGGGGTCCATACGGATTGGCGACGAATCGGGTGGAGGTCAGATCCGGCCGGGCACGGTAGGCGCGGGAGACGCCGGGTCCGCTGATGTACAGCTCACCGGGGACGCCGACGGGTACCGGATGCAACCGGCTGTCGAGCACCAGTGCACTCACACCGGCGATCGGGGCACCGATGGTGATCGGTGCACCGACCGTCATCGGATCACTGATGTTGGTCATGATCGTGGTCTCGGTGGGGCCGTATCCGTTGTACAGCCGACGACCGGGAGCCCAGCGCTGCACCAGGTCCGACGGCACCGCCTCGCCACCGGCGACCACGTCCGAGAAGTGTGGCAGGCCCTGCGGGTCGATCGACGCCAGGGCGGCCGGCGTGATGAACGCATGCGTGACCTGATTGTCGGCCAGCAGTGTGTGGAGCTCGGCACCGCCGTACACCCCGGGCGGCACGATGACCATCGTGGCGCCCGCACCGACGGCCAGGAGCAGTTCGAGGATCGAGGCGTCGAAGCTCGGGGACGCGAAGTGCAGTGTGCGCGAGGACTTCGTGGTCCGGTAACGGCGTCGCTGCTCGTCACTGAAGGCGGCCAGACCGCGGTGCGTGACCTCCACGCCCTTCGGCTTCCCGGTGGTACCCGAGGTGTAGATGATGTACGCGCAGTTCGACACCCGCACGTCGCCGCGTCGTTCGGCGGCGCCGATCGGGTCGCCGCCGTGACGGTGCAACGCCGGATCGTCGATGTCGAGCCAGTCGATGGTCTGCGGCAGCCGCATGGCGTCGACGCGACGCGTCATACCGATCCGCGCCCCCGAATCGGCGAGCATGTGCGCCACCCGGTCGGCCGGATAGTTCGGGTCGACGGGCACGAACGCCGCGCCGCTTCGAGCAACCGCCCACACTGCCAGCACCGATTCGATGCTGCGGGTGATGCCCAGTGCCACCACGTCTTCGGGTCCCAGACCGCGCGAGATCAATTCCCGGGCGAGCCGGTTCGACCGGTTGTCGAGCTCGCGGTAGGTCATGGCCTGCTCGCCGCAGATCAGCGCGACACCATCGGGATCGGCGGCGGCCGCCCGGTCGAGCAGGTCGATCAGGGTTGCCGGTTCCGGCGCGGGTACACCGCGCACGGGGACCAGGTCGGTGCGTGCCTGCTCGTCGAGCAGTTCGATCTCACCGATGAGTACATCGCTGTCCGCGACCATGCCCTGCAGGATCCGCAGGAGCCGATCTGCCAGTGCCTGCGCGGTCGACGGGTCGAAGATGTCGGTGGCGAAGCCGAGGAATCCGGCCAGTCCGGCGGCCTGCCCGTTCTCGCCCCACTGCTCGGTGAGTTCGAAGGACAGGTCGAACTTGCTGAATGCGGTGTCCACCGCACCGGGGGTCACCTCGAGGCCTTCGAGTTCGAATGTGGGCCGGGCGTTGTTGTTCAACCCGAACACCACCTGGATCAGCGGCGTGTGTGCCGTTGATCGACTCACCGTCAGCGTGTCGACGATCTGCTCGAACGGGACGTCGCTGTGGTCGAACGCATCCAGGTCGCGGGCCCGGACGTCGGCGAGGAAGTCACCGACCGACCGGTCCAGGGGTACATCGGTCCGTAGGACCAGGGTGTTGACGAACATCCCGACCACCGGGTCGAGTTCCGCGGCGGCGCGTCCGCCGACGGGGGTCCCGAGGGCGACATCGCGATCGGCTCCGCTGCGGGCCAACAGGATTGCCACGGCGGCGTGCAGGACCATGAAGCTCGACAGGCCGCGGGCCCCGGCCAGGGCCACCACCTGCTGATGCAGCTCGGCGGGCACGAAGAACAGGTGGCTGCCACCGACATCACTGCGCACATTCGAGCGCGGACGGTCGGTGGGCAGACCGATCACCTCGGGCATGCCGGCCAGATGTGCCCGCCAGAAGTCCAGCTGGGCCGCTGCCGCACCACCGGGTTCGTCGGCGGCTCCGAAGTTCTCCTGCTGCCAGATCGCGAAATCGGTGTACTGCACCGCAAGTGGTGCCCATCCGGGCGCCCGGCCCTGGCGGCGGGCCTCGTAGGCGGTCAGCAGATCCGACGCCATCGGACGCATCGACAATCCGTCCGAGGCGATGTGATGGACGACGATCACGAGCAGGTGCTGTTCGCGGTTGTCGCCGCCGACCTCGTCGTCGGGTTCGATGCGCCACAGGGCCGACCGGAACGGCACCGTGGTGGTGACATCGAAACCGACCCGGGCGAAGGCCTGGAGGCGTTCCCACACCTGGTCCCGTGCGATCGAATCGAGACGGAACGGCGGCAGGGCATCCATCACCGGAACCACCACCTGCTCGGGTCCGTCGGGTCCCTGTGGGTAGACGGTCCTCATCACGTGCTGGCGATCGACCAGATCGACCAGCGCCGCACTGAGCGCCTCGACGTCGAGTTCACCGGTGAGCAGGAGCGTCATCGGGATGTTGTAGGCGCCGGATTCCGGGTCATACCGGTTGATGAACCACAGGCGTTGCTGTGCGAGCGAGAGCGGTATCCGCTCGGGCGCAGGGCCTTCCGGCTTCACGAAACGGGTGACCGCATGCCCGGGCCGGCCGGCCCCATCGGTGCGGCGCAGTTCCACGAGTGCGGCCAGTTCGGCCGGGGTCACCGCGTCGAAGACATCGCGCAGCCCGACGGTTGTGCCGAGCGCATCGGACAACCGGTTGGCCAGCCGGGCGGCGCTCAGCGAGTTGCCACCCTGCTCGAAGAACGATGCGGTGGCACTGACCCGGTCGACGCCGACGGTGTCGGCGAAGACTCCGGCGATGATCTCTTCCAGCGGTGTCCGCGGCGCCACGAAGGACTCCGCGTCGTCCTGACCGAATTCGGGCGTGGGCAACGCCTTTCGGTCGACCTTCCCGTTCGGGTTGAGCGGCAGTGCGTCCATGACCATGATTGCCTCGGGCACCATGTAGTCGGGTAGCACCTTGGCCAGTTCGGCCCGGACCGCACCGACGTCGAGTCCCGGATCGGCGCCCACGTGGGCCGCCAGTCGGCGGTCCGAGGACTCGCCGTGCGCCGACACGACGGCTTGGCGGATACCGGTCAGCGCCGTCAGCGCCGATTCGATCTCGCCGAGTTCGATCCGCAGACCACGGACCTTGACCTGGAAGTCGCTGCGTCCGACGAACATCGCGTCGCCGCCGGGTAGACGACGCACCAGGTCTCCGGTGCGATACATCCGGGATCCGGCCGCGCCGGCGGGATCGGCGACGAAGCGGGCCGCGGTGATGCCGGGCATCCGCCCGTAACCACGGGCAAGTGCCACCCCGCCGATGTAGAGCTCCCCCACCACACCGATCGGGACCGGACGCAGTCGCTGATCAAGGATCTTGTGGGTGACGTTCGGGATGGTGTGTCCCAATGTGATCGGCCCGATGTCCCGGGCTTCACCGTCGGCGTTGGGCGCATGATCGGTCAGCGGCACCCACCGCGCGGCCGTGGTGGCCGCGGCCTCGGTGGGTCCGTACATCGACAGCATCGCGGTGTCGGTCCCGAGCAGGCTGCGATAAGCGTGCGGCGTCAGGACCTCGCCACCGGTCGCCACCGTGGCGAGCGTGGTCAGCACGTTCGCGGCATCTAGTTCGGTGAGCAATTCCAGTGCGCTCGGCGCGACGTTCAGCAGGGAGATGTCCTCGGATCCGATGATGCCGAGGATCTCCGCGGGGTCGAAACCCTCGGTGACGAGGCGGATCACACCGCCGACCCGCAGCGCGGTCCAGATGTTCTTCTGGGTGAGGTCGAACCGAGGTGACGAGGCGATGATCACCGTGTCACCGTCGGAGAACCGGATCTTCTCGCGGTACCAGCCCCACATGTTCAGCAGGCCACCGGCCGGCACCAGGGTCGGTTTCGGTCGTCCGGTGGACCCGGACGTGGTGATCACATAGCCAAGGCGCAGGTCGGCGCCGGGCTCGGACCAGCGGTCCGGCAATCCCGAGGCGTCGAGCCTTCCCAGTGCGGCATCGGTCGCGGCGTCGCCGAGTTCGATCAATTCCGCACCGGCGGTGTCGATCCCGGCACGGAGCTCATCGGTGACCACATCATGATTCGCCACGACAACTCGCACACCGGCATCGGCGACGATCGCGACCGCACGGTCGGCCGGGCCGGTCGGATCGAGCGGAAGGTACGCCGCCCCTGCCTTCCAGGCGGCCAGCAGACCGATGATCCAGTTCGCCGACCGCGTGGTGAGCAGGCCGACGACGTCGTCGGGACCGATGCCGCGCGAAATCAGTTCGGTGGCAAGCTGATTGGCCGACCGGTCGAGCTGGCGACGGGTCAGCGACCTTTCCGGGCTTCGGACGGCCGGGGCATCCGGGTTCTCGCGGACGCGCGCATCCCAGTCGGACAGCGGCGTGCTGGCCGCCGGAATCGCGGACTCCGACTCCGTCACCGGACGCGCACTGCGGTAATCGGAGAGGTCCCGCCCATCGAGAAGACGTGCGGCATCGGCGATGACGTTGTCGAGGGCGACGGCGAAACCGTCCGGGGCCGCCACGATGGTGGGGACCAGACTGGTCAGGACAACCGACGCGATCGCATCGGCGTCCATCCCGCGCTCGCCGAGCGGACCCGACAGCTGACCGAAGCGATCACTGAAGTCGCGGTAGGTGATCGCGACGCCGTCGACATCGAGCGCCACCGCATCGGGATCGATGTCGACCGCGGCGGCGAGGAGTGCGGCGAGGTCTGCGGCGCTGTATGCCGGGGCGGGTTCGGCCGCGGGTTCCGGGGTCTGCGACGCGAGTTCGTCCTCGAGGTGTTCGGCTGCGGTGAGGATGTCGATGTCCCCGACCACGGCGGTCGGGTCGGCGGCGATCGCCCGCGCCATGATCTCGAAGCGCTCGGCGATGGCGGCCACCGTCTCGCGGTCGAAGATGTCTGTCGCGTAGGTGATCCGGCCACCCAGTCGGCGACGGCCGTCGGCGTCGATGGTGTCGTCGATCGCGAAGGTCAGGTCGAACTTGGCGCCCTGGATCATCCCGTCGGCGACCTCCACGCTCAGACCGGGCAGATCGACCGAGGCGGTCTCGTTGTTCTCGAACGACAACATCACCTGGAACAGCGGCGAATGGGACTGTTGGCGGCGCGAGACCAGCGCACCGACAACGCTCTCGAACGGGATGTCGTCATTGGCGAAGGCGTCGAGATCGGCCACGCGCACCCGGGTCAGTACGTCGTCGAAACGATCCGCCGGGTCGACCTCGGACCGCAGCACCACGGTGTTGACGAACATGCCGACCAGATCGTCCAGGGCGATGTGGTCACGTCCGCCCACGGGCGTGCCGACGGTGATGTCCGACGAACCGGACAGGCGCGCAACCAGAGTCGCGACGATGGCGTGAACCACCATGAACAGCGACGCCTGCCTGCCCTGCGCATAGGCGTCCAATGCGGCCACGACATCGCCGGGAACGGCCAGCGGTACCGATGCGCCCTGCATCGTGCGCCGGGCCGGACGCGGCCGGTCCAGCGGCAGGTCGACGACCTCGGGCACACCCGACAGTGCCGTGCGCCAGAAGTCGAGCTGGCGGGCGGCAACGGAGGCCGGATCGTCCGGCGAGCCGAGCACCTGGCGCTGCCAGTGCGCGTAATCGGTGTACTGCACCGGAAGTGGCGCCCAGTGCAGCTGCGGATCGGTACCCGCGGTTCGGGCTGCGTAGGCGGTCACCAGATCACGGGCCAGCGGGGCCATCGAGGCACCGTCGGCGACGATGTGGTGGACGACCACGATCAGCAGGTGTTCGCCGCCGGCGCGTAACAATCGGGCCCGAACCGGGGCCGTTTCCGTGACATCGAAGCCGACAGCGGCGAACTCTGCTGCCGCCGAGAACATTTCGTCGGCGCCGGGGACGTCCACCGGTTCCAGATCGACCTGGACATCGTCCACCGACAGCACCCGCTGGTACGGACCGTGGGCCGTGTCGGGGAAGACCGAGCGCAGTGTGTGCTGGCGGTCGAGGACATCGGCGACCGCGGCGGCCAGGGCCTCGACATCAAGTGCACCGGACAGTCGCAGAGGCAGCACGATGTTGTACGCCGGGGACTGCGGGTCGAGACGGTTGAGCAACCACATGGCCTGCTGGGCGAGCGAGAGCGGTGGCCGCTCCCCCGACCCACCGGCGATGAGTTCGGGCAGATCCGCTTGCGCCGGTGCGGTGTCGAGGCACCTGGCCAACGTTTCGACGGTCGGGTTCTCGAAGATCTCGCGCACCGCCACGCGGCGACCGACGAGCGCACTGATGCGGGCCGCCGCCTTGGTGGCCACCAGCGAGTTGCCACCGAGATCGAAGAACGAATCACTCACGCCGACCGACGACAGTCCGAGGACCTCCGCCAGCACGGCGGCCAGCATCCGCTCGGTGTCCGTCGACGGTGCCGCACCGGCCGAGGCCAGGGCTCCGAGGTCGGGTTCGGGCAGCGCGGATCGGTCGAGTTTGCCTGCCCGGGTCAGCGGGATCTCGGTCAGGAAGACGATGGCGGCGGGCACCATGTGGGAGGGCAGCCGCTCCCCGACGAAGTCCCGGACCGCTTTGGGGTCCAACGGTTTCGACGCCAGCACATGCGCCACCAAGGTGGTGACGCCCGAGGGCATCCGGGCACCGGAGGTGACCGCGAAGTCGATGTCGGGATGGGCCGACAACGCGGCGTCGACCTCACCGAGTTCGATGCGGAAGCCACGGACCTTGACCTGGAAGTCGCTGCGTCCGACGTACTTCACCTCGAGGCCACCGGATTCGGTGCGGACCCACCGCACCACGTCACCGGTCCGGTACATGCGGGCACCGGGTGCGCCGTGCGGATCGGCGACGAAGCGTTCGGCAGTCAGCGAGGCCCGGTTCTGATAGCCACGGGCCACCGCCGGACCGCTCAGGAACAACTCGCCGTCCACGCCGACCGGGACCGGCTGCAGACGCCGATCGAGGATCAGCGACGTCAGTCCACGCACCGGTGAGCCGATCGTGATCTCATCGGCCGGGCTCATCGGCCCCGCGATGCTCGCGACAACCGTTGTCTCGGTGGGTCCGTAGGCGTTGAACAGGCGCCGGCCGGGGGCCCAACGCGTGACCAGCTCGGGTGGGCAGGCCTCACCGCCGACGACCACGGACTCGAGGTGATCGAGGCCCGCGGGATCGACCGAGGCCAGCGCGGCGGGTGTGATGAAGGCGTGGGTGACGCCGTATTCGGACAGGAAGTCGTGCAGATCGTCGCCGCCGTAGATCTCGGTCGGGGCGATGACCATGGTGGATCCGTGCGCCAGTGCCAGCAACAACTCCAGCACGGAGGCGTCGAAGCTCGGTGAGGCGAAGTGCAGGGTGCGTGAATCCTCGGTCAGCGCATAGCGATCCGACTGCTGCGCCAGCAGGCTCGCCAGGCCGCCGTGGGTGACAACAACCCCTTTGGGGACCCCGGTGGTACCGGAGGTGTAGATCATGTAGGCCGGGTTGGCGATCCGGACCGGTCCGGTTCGGTCAGAGTCGGCCAGAGGTGCGGTCGATTCCCGCGAGATCGCGGCGGCGGTCTCCTGCGAATCGAGTTCGAGCCAGTCGACCGTGTCCGGTCGCACCGATCGCCAGGCCGACGTCGAAATCCCGTACACGGCAGCCGAATCGGCGAGCATGTGTTCGATGCGTTCGGCCGGATATTGCATGTCGACGGGCAGATAGGCGGCACCGGTCTTCGCCACCGCCCACAGCCCCACCAGGAAGTCGATCGAGCGGCCCATGCCCAGCGCCACGATCTGATCGGGTCCGATCCCACGGGCGATCATGATCCGCGCCAGCGCGTTCGACCGGGCGTCGAGGTCACGGTAGGCGATCGAGCCGGTCGGTGACACGGCGGCATCGCGATCGGCACCCGCGGCGGCCGCGGCGGCGAGAAGTTCGGGGAGCGTGTCGAAGGCGGTCTCGCCGGACCCCTGCCTGCCGAGCAGTTCTGCCCGCTCCGGCGCGGACAGGACCTCGACCTGACCCACCCGAACCGAGGGGTCCGTGGCGATCTCACCGAGCACCCGCAGGAACATCTGCAGGATCTGCTCGGCCTGGTCGCGGCCGACGGTCTCCGGCAAGTACTTCGCCGAGAGCCGCAGTCCCGGTTCGGTAGTCGCGATCAGCGTCAAGGGGTAATGGGTGGCGTCGAGGATGTCGGCGTCGACGACAGCCATCCCGTCGATCGCGGCGGCGGCGGTGAGCGCGCTGCGATCGAACGGGTACGACTCGTACACCATCATGGTGTCGAACAGCGCATCGGCGTCAGTGGTCGCGGTGATCTCTGCCAGGCCGATGGTGTGGTGGTCGAGCAGTTCGGTCTGTTCGTGGGCGATCCGCCGGACCAGCCCGTCGAGTTCAGAGTTGTTGTCCACCCGCACCCGCACCGGCAGCGTGTTGATGAACAGTCCGAGCATCGACTCGATGCCCGAGACCTGCGGCGGCCGGCCCGACACCGTGGTCCCGAAGATCACGTCGTCGCGACCGGTCAACCGCGCCAACACGATTCCCCAGGCCGTCTGCAGAACGGTGTTGAGGGTGGTGCCGGCGCCTCGGACGTACTCGGTCAACCGGCGCGAGACGTCGTCGGCGACATCGACGTCGACCACGTGCGGTACCTGACCGGCGCTGTGGGCGGTGGCCGCCGGGAAGAGCGTGGTCGGTTCGGTGACGCCGGCCAGGGCGTCCGTCCAGGCGGACAGCGCTGCGGCGGTCGACTGCGACCGCAGCCAGGTCAGATAGTTCCGGTAGGGAGCGGCCGGGTTCAGGGCCTTCGCATTGCCGCCGGCGCGGTAGATCTCGAGCAGGTCGCCCATGAAGATCGGCATGGACCATCCGTCGAGCAGGATGTGGTGATTGGTCACCACGAAGCGGTACGCCTCGGCGCCGCGCCGGATCATCGTGAACCGGATCAGTGGCGCAGCGTCCATCTCGAACGGGGCGATCCGTTCCTGATGGGTCAGCTCCGCGACCCGGGTCTCGCGTTCGCTCTCGTCGACCTCGGTCAGGTCATGCTCGGTCCAGGGCGCATCCACGTGGGAGGCGACCACAGCCAGGGCCACGCCCTCACTGTCGGTGACAAAGGCGCTGCGCAGGTTGGGATGTCGGTCGATCAGTGCCTGGGCGCTGCGCCGCATCCGGTCGGGATCGACATCGGTCAGGTCTAGCACCATCTGCGCGGCGTAGACATCCATCCCGCCTGCGGCGAGGTCGGCATGGAACAGCAACCCCTCCTGCAGGGGTGTCAGCGGCCACACGTCGACGATGTCGTCGAACCGTCGCTCGAGCTCGTCGACCTGCGGCTGGCGCAGGTCCACCAGCGGCAGATCGGATGGGGTCCGCCCACCGGCGCCCGGCGACGCCGCGTGCAGCGCAATCGATTCCAGCGCCCGGGTCCACAATTCCGTGAAGCGGTCCACCGAGGCGTCATCGAGCAGCCCGGCGGGGTATTCGATCGTGGCCGAGAACTGCGGGCCGACCTCCGATTCGGTCACCATCGCGTTGATGTCCAGCGCGGTCCGAACCGGCACCGCGGTGCCCCGGTTCCCCCGCAGGGCACTCTCGCCATCCGGGATCCAGGGACCCGACATCCCGGTACCCGAGAGCCGGCCCAGGTAGTTGAACCCGATCGCGGGTTCGGCGAATCGGGACAGTTCGGTGGCTCCGGCCTCGTTCAGATACCGGAGCAGGCCGTAACCCACGCCACGCCGGGGTACGGCGGCGAGTTGTTCCTTGACCGCTTTGACCAGGTCACCCGCGGCGACCCCACCGGCCATCGCATCGTCGACGTCGATGTCGTCGGTGCACAGGAGTACCGGGTAGGCGGTCGTGAACCAGCCGGCGGTCCGGGACAGATCGGATCCGGCGAGTAGTTCTTCCTCGCGGCCATGTGCTTCGAGGGCCACGACGATCGACTGTGCAGCCGGCCGGGTTCCGCTGTGCCCGTTGTCCGGTCCTTCGCCGCGGTCACGCAGCCAGGTGGTCGCCGCCAACGCCAGGGCTGCGAGCAACCCGTCGTTCACACCACCGTGGAAGGCCTGCGGGACCTGCGTCAGCAGGGTGTCGGTGAGCTCGGGCGAGATGGTGAACTCCCGGCGCCGCAGTGTGGCCACCACGTCGCGGGCGGGATCGACCCGCAGCGTCTGATCATCGATCGCCCCGAGCACCGAACGCCAGTGGTCGAGTTCGCCGATGAGCTCGGGCTGTGCGGCCAGTTCGGTCAGGTTGTGAGCCCAGCGGCGCATCGAGGTGCCGGTCGGTGCGAGCACCACCTCATCACCCGCGGCGGCCGCCGACCAGGCAATGGCCAGGTCCGGCAACAGGATTCGCCAGGTGACACCGTCGACAGCGAGATGATGGAGCACGATCAGCAATCGTCGGCCGACCTCGGGCGCCCAGTCACCGGTCACCACCGTCACGGACATGATCGAGCCCGTGGCCGGATCGAGCGCCTCCGTGGCATCGAGCGCAGCGGCGGCGACGGCCTCGTCGAACGCCGCCGTCCCGGGTGCCGGATCCACCGTGATCTCTGTGACCGCAACATCTCTGGCGTCGGCGACCGGGTCGATGACGTGGTGCAGGCGCCCGGAGTCGTCACCGAACAGGCGCGAGCGCAAGATGTCGTGGTGGGCCACCACGGCGGCAAGCGTGCGGTGCAGGGTGTCGGCGGAAAAAGGCTCGGGGGCGGGGACCACCACGGACTGGGAGAACGCTCGCGCATTCTCGGGCTCGGCCGCCATCCACCGCATGATCGGCGTCAGCGCCACCTCGCCCACGGCCCCACCGGGCAGTTCGTGGACGACGGACGCCGAACCCTCGGTTCTGGCAACCCTGGCCAGCGCGCCGATGGTGTTGTGCTCGAACACCTCTCGCGACGAGAAGTGCAGACCGATCGCCCGGGCGCGGGAGACGAGCTGAATGGACATGATGCTGTCGCCACCGAGACCGAAGAACGAGTCGTCGAGTCCGACCTCCGAATGTCCGAGCAGGTCGCCGACGAGGCCGGCGATGGCCCGCTCGGCGTCCGTGACCGGCGGCCGGAATGCGGTGGTCCGTACCGAGAAATCGGGCGCGGGCAGCGCCTTTCGATCGATTTTGCCGCTGGGCCCCAGGGGCATCTGCGGTAGTTCGACGAACGCATCGGGCAGCATGTAGTCGGGAACCAGGGCCGCGACCGTGTTCGTCAGGGCCGCGGTGTCGATCGGCGGTTGCCCGGCGGCTCCGACCACGTAGACCACCAGTCGCTGACCGTGTTCGCTCTCGTGGACGGTCACCACAGCCTCGCGGACCGCCGCATCCGAGCGCACCGCGGACTCGATCTCCCCGAGTTCGATGCGGAGGCCACGGACCTTGACCTGGAAGTCGCTGCGTCCCAGGTACTCCAGGGATCCCTCGGCCGACCAGCGGACCAGGTCGCCGGTGCGGTACATCCGCGTTCCCGCGGGCCCGAAGACGGAGGGCACATATCGTTCGGCGGTCAGGTCGGCCCGGCCGAGGTAGCCGCGGGTGAGTTGTTCACCCGACAGGTAGAGCTCGCCGACGGCGCCGACCACACACGGCCGCAGTTGCCGGTCGAGCACCCAGGCCTGGCAGTTCCAGACCGGGCGGCCGATCGGGACGCCCCGTTCGACGTCCGGTCCGGTTGCTGCGGATGTGGCGTGAACGGTGAACTCGGTGGGGCCATATAGGTTTTCGATCCGGACACCGGGGAGGTCTCGAGCGCTCTGGCGCGCCAGATGCTCACCGAAGGCCTCACCGGCCACGAGCAGCAGCCGCAGTGCAGCAGGGTCGATGGAACCGTTCTCACCGAGGAAGAGCTGCAGCATCGACGGTACGAACGACGTGGCGGTGACGCGTTCAGCGGTGATCACGTCGAGCAGGTACTGGGGGTCCAGATGCCCGTCGGGCCGGGCGATGACCATCTTGGCACCCACGGTCGGCGCGAACAGTTCCCACACCGAGACGTCGAACGTGGTGGGGGTCTTCTGCAGGACGACGTCGTCGGGACCGATTCCGTAGTGCCCGGCCAGCCAGGCCATCTGGTTGACTACGGCGCGATGCGGGACCGCCACACCCTTGGGCTTGCCCGTCGAGCCGGAGGTGAAAAGGACGTAGGCCAGAGCCTCGGGACGCAGGGCGCGTTCGTCATCGGTCAGCGGCGCATCCGAATACCCCGAGAGGTCGACGTTCTCGAGTTCGACGACCTCGACACCGGTGTCCGCGACCGCCGCCCGATCGGCGCCCGCGACCACGACACAGATCGGGCCCGCGGTCTGCAGGACGTCGACCGTCCGGCTCCGCGGATGGTCCGGATCGATGGGCACGTAGGCGCCACCGGCCTTGAGCACCGCGTACAGGGTCCCCACGAGCTCGAGACCGCGGCGCAGGGCCACCCCGACGCGGACGTCGGGGCCGACGCCGGCAGCGATGAAATGGCGTGCGAGCCGGTTCGTCCAGGCGTCGAACTCGGCGAAGGTCATCTGACGGGACCCGTCGACGAAGGCCGTTGCATCCGGGGTCCGCTCGACCTGGCGGCGCCACATCTGGATCAGGTCGGTGGAATCGACCGGGTGCGCGGTGTCATTCGGGGCCACCGTCGTCGCCGTGATCTCAGCCGCCGAGCCCAGGGTGAGCGAGCCGACCGGCGTACCCGCGGGTGCCTGCAGCAGTCGACCGAGGAAGTCGGTGAAGCGCTCGTGGTGCCGGTTCAGGTCGGCGTCGGAGTAGGACTGCGGGTTCGCCTCGAAGTCCACCCGCAGGTTCGAGCCCGACACACCCGGATACAGGTTCATCGACAGGTCCTCGACGGGACCGGTGGTCAGCACGTGCAGATGTCCCACGACATCGCCGAGTTCCAGGATCGGATGGAACATCATCAGGTTGATCGACGGACCGAACAGGCCGCGCCGGCCGGTGCCCTGACCGAGATCGCGGCGGATGTCCTCGTGCCGATAGAGCTGCCGCCGCAGGGCGCCCGTCAGCTCCGTCTGCACCGCTGCGACGAGTTCGTCGATCGTCGTGGCCGGAGCGACTGTCAGACGCAGGGGGACGATGTTGGAGACCATGCCGCCCGCTCGCCGGAGTCTGGCGGTGTTGCGGCCCGAGACGGGCAGGCTCAGCACGACGTCTTCGCTGTCGGTCATCCGGGCCAGGTAGGCCGCGAAGGCGGCGATCACCGTCGGCGCGGTGCTGCCTCCCGTTTGCCCGGCCGCCTCGTCGAGCTGTGCGGCGACGTCGTCGGGCAGGGTGGCCGAGGCCAGCTGCGAGTAGGCGCCGGGAGCGGCGCGGTGCGCGGACAGGGACAGCGGGCCGGGCAGATCGGCCGTGCGCTGCAGCCAGTACTCGCGGTCCTTGACGAAGCGATCCGAATCCCGGTACTTGCGTTCGTCCGCGAGGATGTCGGGTAGTGCGGCGCCCTTGGACGGCGCCGGCTCACGTCCGGCAACGAGCGCCGAGTAGACCTCGGCGATGCGGGTGACCGTGGCCATCGCACCGAATCCGTCGAGGGCGATGTGGTGGGTACGGACGTACCAGAAGTGGTGGTCGTCGCCGATGCGCAGCAGCGAACTGACCGTGAGCCGGTCGGTGAGCACATCGACGGGTCGGCGGTATTCCTCACGCATCCATCGTTGCGCGGCGGCATGCGGATCCGGTTCGGCGGACAGGTCGACGAACTCGATGCTGTCGTCGATCGACTCGTCGACGAACTGGAGCGGTAGCGCGTCGGTCTCGACCAGGCTCAGATAGGCCGAGCCCATCTCCCGACCGGCGACCTGGGAGGCCCGGCTCAGCAGGTCCGCATCGATGTGCCCGACCAATTCGACGTACTGCGCGATATTGATCGGAATCTCACCCAGGGCTTGCTGGGCGAAATAGATTCCACGCTGAGCGGCCGAAAGTTCAAATACTGCGTCACCGGGCATATTCACTGATTCGTCGGAGGGGCCAGCACTCAAACCCACTCGCTCCAATCTCGAACGGAATGCTCGCCTCGGGACACAAAGAAGACAGCCTACATGCTTCTGCCGATTGCAGCGCCCACGGCGCTGCCCATTCTGCATTTCAGCTGTTCAAGAGGTTTATTCAATACCCTAAACCTCTGAATAGAGATTCATAACGGGTAGTTAGAGAGGGAAATCGTCGGCGGGGTCCCACGCCGGCCACCGGGAGCCGACCCGGGACCGGCACAGTGGCAGCCACTCAGGGACGAACCGAACCCGTCGCCGAGGGGTGTGGGGCCGCCGGGAGACGGCACAGCGGACGAAAGCGACCCACCGTAGAACTCACGGCGGAGACCGGGAGGGCCGGTCAGGCGCCGGACAACCGGCTGGCGATGACGCGCAGATCGATCTCGTTCGTCCCGGCGCCGTTCAGCGGCGCAACGGGCGTGATGGTGTGCAGATCGACCATGTCGACGGATATCCCGCTGACGGCGCCGTCGACGACCGCTGCCACCGCTGCCGGATCGGGCTCGCCACCCAGTGCGGGCAACCCGGCGAAGATCCCGGCCACCACTGCGGACCGGTCGTCCATTCGCTGACCGCGGATCACCGGCATCATCAGCCTGATCGCGGCATCGAGGTCGCGGTAGGTGAGAGCACGCCCACGGTGACGGGCGACGATGCGATCAGGTGTTGCGGCCGCGATCCGGGCCACCGCATCGGGCAGTTCGATCGAGGCAGAAGTATGGTCCGCGACCTGGTCGTGGGACCGAACTGCTGAGGTAGCCATCATGCACTCCAAACCTGGCCCGCCGGCGACTTGAGGGGCCTGAAGTGCCCATGGTCACAGGACACAGGTCATAAGGGAAGGTTTCGGACAAACCCGTTACCTCACTGAAATGTGGAACATGTCACATTCAGCCGTCCTTCGTGGTCACCGCGACGAACGAACGCGGTGATCCGGAGTCGGCCGGATCAGTGTTCCCGGAGGGTTTCGCGTGCACGAACAGCAGTCCCGCCCACGTCAGGCGCGGGGGGGTCACACAGCGGAGGGTTCGGCGATGTTCAGGATTCCGCGAGGACCATCAGAGCCCGGAGTCGGATCGCCCGCAACGTCTCGTCCAGGGCGCCCGGGCCGGAAACGGCGAGCCCGGGAACGCTGGTCATCACCGCGACGGTGAGAGCGGAGTCGTCGATGCGGGGTGAACCGGTCATGGCGACCGCAGCGCCCTGGGCGCGGGCCCGCAGGTCCGCGAACGTCACCGTGAAGCCATTTCCGGTCACTGCGGGCCGGTCGGGAGCGGCATCGGCCGCGGCGGCAAGCAGGTCGGTCAAGGGCCGGGGATCACGCCGACCCCGGAGGGTCTGCACACCAACCGCGGGATACATCTCGTTGCCATCACATCGGGATTGTGTTGCCACAACGCCCACCCCTTTCGCGACCTGCTAATCGACTGCGACTATCGCACGACATTTCGGCTGCGCCCCGGGGATATTCCCCATAATGACGTCGCTAAACCATCCATATGCAAGCTTTTACCATGTGAAAAGGAAATTTTTCCTTTTCCGAGGAAGGATATCGCCAGATGGTCGCTTGGCGTTACCACCGGATTTTGCGATACGTTCGATAACGTCAGAATGGGCGATCGCGTCGCCGCGTGACCAATACGACGACGGGATCCAAATGCAGGCCAAGCACGGTGGTGTTGCCCGAACGAGCCGGTCGGGTGAGTTCGAGGTGTCGCCCGCCGGGACCACGTACGGCGTCGTCGCAGATGGGCTCGTGAAGCGTTTCGGCGACTTCACGGCCGTCGACGGGGTCAGCTTCGAGGTGCCCACCGGCACGGTGCTCGGACTGCTGGGTCCCAACGGCGCCGGGAAGACGACGACGGTCAACATGCTCGCGACCTTGCTCACACCGGACGAGGGCACTGCGCGCATCGCCGGCTACGACGTCGTCCGGGATCGGGCCGCCGTACGCGCCTCGATCATGCTCACGGGCCAGTTCGCGGCTCTGGACGAGTCCTTGACCGGCCGCGAGAACCTCGTGCTGTTCGGCAAATTGATGGGTCTGAGCAAAACCGAGGCCGCGCAGCGCGCTGCCGAACTCCTCGACGCCTTCGACCTCGTCGACGCCGCCTCGCGACGTGTCGGGAAGTTCTCCGGCGGCATGCGCCGACGCATCGACATCGCGTGCGGTCTGGTGGTGCGGCCCGAGGTCGTCTTCCTCGACGAGCCCACGACCGGACTCGATCCGCGCAGCCGTCAGGATGTCTGGAACATCGTGACCTCGCTGCGCGACCTGGGCATCACCACATTGCTGACCACCCAGTACCTCGAGGAGGCAGACCTGCTCAGCGACCGGATCGTCGTGATCGACAAGGGCCGCGTCATCGCCGAGGGCACCGCGGCAGAGCTCAAGGAACAGGTCAGTGGAACGTTCTGTGAAGTGGTCACGCGCAACCCCGACGACCTCGCCCGGATCAAGACGTTGCTGACCGAACTGGTGCCTGCCGACGAGATACGGATCGACCCGAACCGCAATGCGCTGACCCTGCCCGCGGTGCGGTCGACGCAGACGCTGGTCGATGTCGTACGTCTGACCGATTCCGCCGGAATAGAACTCACCGACGTGGGCTTGCGACGACCGTCACTGGACGACGTGTTCCTCAAGCTGACGGAAGGCCCGGCCGACGGCACGGAGCAGGCATGACAGTGACCAGCACCGCACGGGTGGCGATCTCGGCCGGCGGTCGCCGTCCCTCGGTCAGGCCCGGCCGTCAGTGGCTGGCCCTGACCCAACGTTCCATCATCGGGATGAAGCGGCAGGGCGAGTTCTATCTGTCCATCACCGCGCCCGTGCTGCTGACGCTGTGCTTCTACATCCCGCTGCGGACCATCATGGATGGGTACCCCGGGATGGACTACGCGCAGTTCCTCATGCCGGTCATCTGCCTGCAGTCGGTGGGCTTCGTGGCGACGTCGGCCGCGATGCGTGCGGCGAATGACGGCAGCACGGGCCTGACCAACCGGCTGCGCAGCATGCCGGTGAACACCTTTGTCCCGCCATTGGCCCGATTGACCTCGAATGTCGTGCTGTTGGTCATCTCACTGATGTGGGCGCTCATCTCGGGCTTGGTGATCGGTTGGAGGCCCACCGCCGGGATCGTCGACTTCATCGGATTCATCGGGGTCGCGATGGTCGTCGGCGTGATTCTCGCCTTCGGCGCCGACACGATCGGCGCCGTCTCGAAGAATCCGGCGGCCACCAGCCAGGCACTGGCCCTGCCCCAGTTGATCCTCGGCATGCTCTCGACGGGGTTCGTGCCCGAAGAACGCTTTCCCGAGTGGATCCAGCCTTTTGCGCGCAATCAGCCGATCTCACAGTTCACCGAACTGATGCGTGGATTCGATGCGGGCGACGTGTCGTGGGATCTGGCGCTGCCGTCCATCTGCTGGGCCGCAGGCATCACCGCGGCAGGCCTGGCCGCCGGAGCCGTCCTGACGATCCGGAGCAGCCGGCGATGAGCAGACACAGAGGAGATGACGGCGCCCCCCAGCAGCATTGGTGGCGCAGCGACACCGGCGGGTCGAGTTCCTCACCGCGCCGGGCCCGAACCGCAGACGGCCCCGCCACCGGTTTCCCCCAGCCAGAACGGGACCGCGCCGATGGCGGCCAGACCGGCTCACATCAGGCTCTTGTCGGCCCATGGACCCTGCTTTCGCCCGGGGCCGCGGCGGCCGACTGGGCCTCCGAACACGCCGCGGCCAGACATCCGGAGCCCGAACAGACCGGGCGCCCGCTGACCCGGCTCACCGACCGGAACTCTCCCGACCCGGCGGAGTTGACCCCGGCGATGCAGCAGGCCCCCACGGTCCGGCTGGACCTCGCCCAGATCGCGGCGGCCCGGGCCGCGGCGGAGGCGGCAGAACGAACCGCAACGGAACATCCGGCCATGGCCGGCGGGAGGTCCACCACGGGCGCGACGCGATTCCCGCCCGCCCGGGCCACTGATGAGCGCGGCCTGCGCGCCTATCTGACGCACTCGAAGATCCTTTTCGGACGACAGCTCCGAGTCGTCACCCGGGACCGGCTGACGCTGATGCAGAGCCTGCTCTTCCCGTTGCTGAGCATGGTCATGTTCAAGGTGGTGCTCGGAGATGCGATCGGCGGCGCGACCGGGGAGAACAGTGCGTACGGCACGGTTCCACTGGTGGTGCTCGTCGGGGCGATGTTCGGTTCGCTGGCGGTCGGGACCCGTCTGATCAGTGAACGCCGGACCGGCTTGCTGACCCGGCTCTACGTCATGCCGGTGCACCGTGGGGCCGATCTGACGTCGCGGATCACCGTGGAGATGCTGCGGATCCTTGTCGGTACGCTCGTGATCACGACAGCCGGAATGCTCATCGGCTGGCGTTTCGATGAAGGGCTGCTCGCGGCCATCGGGATCTTCGCGGTGGCACTTCTCTACGGTGCGGCGTACTCGACCATCGTTCTCACAGTGGCGATGTCGGCGTCGAACGCTCCCCTGGTGCCCATCATGTCGCTGTGCACCAGCCTGCTGATGTTCTTCAATTCGGGGTTCTCGCCGGTCGAGGCCTACCCGGAGGTGCTCCGGCCACTGGTCCAGAATCAGCCGATGACGTGCGCGATCGAAACGATGCGCGCGTTGGCCATCGGGGGCCCGGTGGCGGAAAACCTCATCAAGACCCTCATCTGGGCCGTCGGTGTGCTGGTGGTCTTCGCCTATCCCGCACTTCGCGCCTACCGTCGGGCGGCTGCGGCGCGGGGCTGAACGAGGAGGACCGCCCGTCGGACGGTCCCCTCGCCTGCGCTTGTCAGTCCTTGTTCGCCTGGTCCGCGTTCATCGCGTCGATCAGGCTCTTCGGCCGCAGGTCGGTCCAGTTCTGCTCGACGTATTCGAGGCAGGCAGCCCGCGAATCCTCGCCGAAGACCTTGTTCCAGCCTGCCGGGATCTCGGCGAAGGTCGGCCACAGCGAATGCTGGTTCTCGTCGTTGACGAGCACGAAGAAACGGCCGTCCTCGTCGTCGAATGGGTTGGTCATGTTGATACTCCCTTCCACTCCGGATTCACCGTGAGTGATGTCGCCTGTTTGTCGTTCTGTCGGACCTTGTTGTTAGCCGGATCTGGTGTAGAAGGACCCGCTCTGACTTGCTCCGTCACCCACGCCCATCGGATCGACCATCACCGGTCAACACTACTCGACCGGTGGGCGAGGAACTCTGCCAACATCGGGCCCGCCTGCCTGAGTGCATCGGCACTCATCATTGCCCAGTGCGTGGCGTCGATGCTGTGGTGGACCACGTCTCCGGACACGGCGCCTCGCCACGCGCGCGGCGCGGCGGTGTCGTCGTCGCGCCCCGACCCCGCGGTGAACAGCAGCAGATCGGCGTCGATGGTCCGCGGTTCATAGCGGCGCATCAGCTTCATGGATTCGGTGGCCGTCGCGACCATGTTCTCGAGCCACTCGGCGGTGACGTCAGAGAATGCCGGGCCACCGGCCTCCCGGAGTTTCGCAGCCACGATCGCCGGGGAATCGAGGACCGGGTCCACGCCCATCTCGGCGGGCAGACCCAGACCGGCCACGATCTCGCTCGGTGCGACGCCCTCCTCGCCGAGGGCTCTGGCGGACTCGCCGGGGAAGCTGTCGAACATCACGAGCATCTCGACCTGCTCACCCTGTTCCTGCAACCGGGCCGCCACCGCGTGCGCGATCACCCCGCCGAGCGACCAGCCCAGCAGCCGATAGGGACCGGCCGGCCGGACCGCGCGGATCTCGTCGACGTATCGGGCGGCGATCTCCTCGACCGATTCCGGATGCCACTGCCCGGTCGCCGCCGGCGACTGGAGACCGTAGATCGGTATCGCGGAATCCAGCGCATCGGCAAGTCCGCGATAGGCCCACGACAGACCGAGCACCGGGTGGATGCAGAACACCGGATTGTCGGCGCCCTGCTCTCGGATCGGCAGCATGACGTCGAATACACCGGCGGACGAACCGCCTCCGGATTCTGCACTTGCCGCGATCCCGGTCACGGTCGGATCGAGGAAGATCGCCCGCAGCGACATCGGTGTACCCAGCGCATCGGTGAGCCGGGACACGAGCCTGGTGGCCGACAACGAGTTACCACCGAGTTCGAAGAACGACGCGTCCGCCGACACCCTCTGAAGGCCCAGCACTTCGGCCAGCACGTCCGCGACGATGCGTTCGGTCTCGGTGACCGGGGCCACATACTCCCCGGTGCGGTGGAACTCGGGCAGCGGCAACTGTTTCCGGTCGAGCTTGCCGCTGGGGTTGAGCGGGAACTCGTCGAGCACGACGACCGCGTCGGGCACCATGTATTTCGGCAACGTGTGACCCACGAAGGCGCGCAGCTGTTCGGTGTCGGGGTCGGCGCCCCGGTGGGCGATCACATAGGCGATCAGGTGGTCACCGGTCCGCGGATCCTTGTGCACCAGCACTGCGGCCTGGCGGATCGGCGCGTGGGCCAGCACCGCCGATTCGATCTCCTCGAGTTCGATGCGCTGGCCGCGCAGTTTGACCTGGAAGTCGGTGCGTCCGATGTATTCCAGAGCCCCGTCGGCTCGGCGACGCACCAGGTCCCCGGTGCGGTACATCCGTTCGCCCGGCCCCCCGAACGGGTCGGCGACAAAGCGGTCGCAGGTGATCCCCGGCCGCTGCAGATAACCCCGCGCCAGCTGCGCGCCGCCGAGGTACAGCTCGCCGGCCACACCCGCGGGGGTCGGTCGCAGACCGGAATCGAGCACGTGGGCGGTGACATTCCACTGCGGCACACCGATCGGTACGGTCTGGGTATCTTCCGGTCCGACTTGCCAATTCGTCACACTGACCGCCGCCTCGGTCGGGCCGTACATGTTGTTCAGACTCGCCGAGCACAGCTCCCGGAAACGCTCCGCGGTCTCCGGCGGCAAGGCCTCACCGATCACGAACGCGTGGCGCAGGGTACGTAGTGCGGACGGATCGGCCTCGGCCACGAACACTCCCAACGGCGACGGGACGAACGTTGCCGTGGTGATCCCGTACTGCTCGATGAGCGAGGCCAGATAGCGCATGTCCTTGTGCCCGTCGGGTTTGGCGATCACCAGGGTGGCACCGTTCTGCAACCCCCAGAAGAACTCCCAGACCGACACATCGAACGTCATCGCGATCTGCTGCAGCACCACATCGTCGGGGCCGAGCCGATACTCGGATTGCTTCCACACGAGTTGGTTGACGATGGCCCGGTGGGTGATCACCACGCCCTTGGGCTTTCCGGTCGAACCCGAGGTGAACATGACATAGGCGGTGTTGTCCGGCCTCAGCGGTGCCGTACGGTCGGCGTCCGTGATCGGGTCGGACGGCAGATCCGACAGGTCCAGGGTGTCGATCTCGACGACGGTGAAGGCTTCGGCGACCTCGATTCCGTCACCGGCCGTGGTCAATACGCAGACCGGGTTCGCGATCTGCAGCACGTAGCTGGTGCGATCCGCCGGGTGATCGGGGTCGATCGGGACATACGCCGCGCCGGCCTTGATGATCCCGTACATGCCGACCAGAAGATCGAGTGATCGACGCACCGCGATGGCGACCTTCGATTCGGGTCCCACGCCCATCCCGATGAGGTGCCTGGCGAGTCGGTTTGCGCGGGCATCGAATTCGGCATAGCTCAGCACCTGGCCGTCGAAGACGAGGGCGTCGGCGTCAGGTGTGCGAGCGACCTGGGCGTCGAACATGTCGGCCAGGGTCCGGGCCGGCACGTCGACCTCGGTCGCGTTGAACTCCGCGAGTTGCTCTCGCTCGGCCGGGACCAGCACGTCCACCCGACCGACCCGGCGCTCGGGTTCGTAGACGATCTGGGCGAGCACCTGATCGACCCGCGCCAAGATGGTCGCCACCTCATCGTGGGCGAACACGTCGGCCAGGAACTTCGCCTGCAACCGCACCTCATCACCGGCGGTGATGAACAGTGAGAGCGGAAAGTTGTTCGCATCCACGCCGGAGACGTCGAGGACCCGCAAGCCATCGATGTCGGTGACCGACCCCGATGCCACCGCGTCGACCGGGTACGACTCGAAGACCGTCAGCGTGTCGAAGCCGGCTCCGGCCCCGACCCGCCCGGCGATCACCGGCAACCCCACATAGTGGTGGTCGACCAGTTCGGACTGTTCGACCTGCAACCGCACCAGGAAGTCGGCGAGGGTCTCGGACCGCTCGATCCGGGCCCGCACCGGCAGGGTGTTGATGAACAGACCGATCATCGACTCCACGCCCTCGAGGTGGCCGGGCCGACCCGACACCGTGGCACCGAACACCACGTCGTCGCGGCCGATCAGTCGCGACAGCACCAGGCCCCAGGCTGCCTGCACGATCGTGTTCATCGTCACGCCAAGGCGTTTGGCGAGGGCATCGAGTTCCGAGGTCCGCTCGCGATCGATCTCGAGGAGCAACTCCCCCGGCATGCTCCGCTGTTCCCGGGCACGATTGGCCGGTGCCAGCAACGTGGGCTCGGTGACCTCGGACAACGCCGCCGCCCAATGTTCCACGGACGCCGCCAGATCCCGGCCGGCCAGCCACTGCAGGAACCCCCGGTATGAGCGCGGCGCCGGCAGCACCGTGGCATCTCCGCTGGTCGCGTACAGGGTGAACAGCTCCCGCAGGACCAGGGGCATGGACCAGCCATCGAGCAGGATGTGGTGGCTCGTCATCACGAAGTCGACCCGGTCGTCATCGAGCCGGATTGCGGTGAACCGCATCAGCGGTGCCCGGTCCATCTCGAATCGGCGGGTCCTGTCCTCGTCGAGGATCCCGGCCCGCAGCGCCTCGGCATCCGGGTCGTTGCGCAGATCGTGCTCCGCGAACGGAGCCACCGCGGATTCGACGATGACCGCGACGGCTTCGTCGGAGAGATCATCGCGGAATGCGGCACGCAGATTCGGATGGCGATCGAGGAGAGCCTGGGCCGCCAGACGCAACCGCTCGATGTCGACGGTGCCCCCCAGCCGCAGGACGACCTGCGAGGTGTACACATCGAGCGAACCTTCGGCCAGCCTGGCGTGGAACAACATTCCCCGCTGCAACGGCGACAGCGACCACACGTCGGTCATCGACGGATGATCGACGGCCAGCCTGTCGACCGCGTGCTGATCGAGGTTCACCAGCGGTAGATCCGACGGTGTGAACACCCGCGAGTTCGCGGTCGACGACCACCCGGCAACGGCTTCGGAGGCCCGCGCCCACAACTCGACGAGAGCCTGCACCTCGACCTCGCTCAGCAGGGTGTTCGGGAAGGCGAACGTGGCCTCGAGCCGATCACCGGTCACCGCGGCGTTGATGTCGATGGCCGCGGCCACCGGCATGTCCGGATCCCGCGGGCCGGCCGAGGCGGCGAGTTCACCGCTCGGCGCCGGCAGCCACCCGACCGCGCCCGAAGCGGTCTCGGTGCCGATCCGGCCGAGATAGTTGAAACCGATCGCCGGTTGCGGATACGCCGACAACTGTTCCGCGGTAACCGGATTCAGGTATCGCAGCATGCCGTATCCGATCCCCTTGTCCGGGACCGCCAGGAGTTGTTCCTTGATCGCCTTCACGGCGTCGGCCACCGCGGGCCCACCGGCCAGCGCGTCATCGATGTCCACGCCGGTCAGGTCCAGCCCCAACGGGAACATGGTGGTGAACCAGCCCACCGTGCGCGACAGGTCGGCACCGGAGACGACCTCTTCCTCACGGCCGTGACCCTCCAGTTTGATCGTGGTGGCGTCGGCGTGGATGCCGCGGTCGCGCAGCCAGGCGATCGATGCGAGCGCCAGGACGGTCAGCAAACCGTCGTTGACACCGCCACCGAAAACCCTTGGGACCGTGGTGAGCAGCGCATCGGTCACCTCTTCGGAAAGCTGCAGCTTCACCGACTCAACGGTGCCGAACACGTCCACGGCCGGGTCCAGTGGCCGCCCGCCGACATCGGTGCTGCCCTGCTCCATCAGATTCGACCAGAACCCGACTTCCGCGGCCCGGTCCGGATCGACGGATTGTTCCGACAGCGCGTGCGCCCAGCGCCGCATGGAGGTGCCGACCGGTTTCAGTTGCGGCTGCCGGCCCTGCGAAATCGCCTGCCACGCGGTCACCAGGTCTTCGACGAGAACCCGCCACGACACCCCATCGACCACCAGGTGATGGGCGACGATCAACAGCCGGCCGGCATCGGACACATCAGGTCCGGGTTGCAGCCAGACGAACCGCAACACCTGGCCCCGGCCGAGATCCAATTGGCCCGCTGCCCGTTCGAAGGCCGGTCCGACCAACGCGGCGAACTCCGGTGTTCCGGGAGTGGCCGAAGGGCCGAACTCGACGCGCTCGATCATTCCCGCGACGTCGATCGCGTGACGGTCGCGGACGTTGATCGTGTTGTCCTCGTATGAAATCGCGGCCCGGAGCATGTCGTGGTGATCGATGACGGCCGAGAGGGTGGCCACCAACTGATCGTGGCCGATGGCGTCGGGCAACGCCACATAGAGCGGCATGATCAGCCGGCTGTGTCCGCCGGGGCGCTCGAGCATCCACCGCACGATGGGCGGGGCCGGCATCTCACCGATTCCGCCGCCGGGCAACTCTTCGAGCACGGTGACGGCGCTGTCGGTGTTCATGGTCGCCACCCGGGCGATCTCGGCAACGGTCTTGTGCTCGAATATGTTTCGTGCGCTGATCAGGACACCGGAGGCCTTGGCGCGGGAGACCAGCTGGATCGAGATGATGCTGTCGCCGCCGAGGGAGAAGAAGGAGTCTGTGACACCGACCCGGTCAACACCGAGAACGTCGGCGAACACGGCGGCCAAGACCTCCTCGGTCGGCGTACCCGGCGCGACGTACTCCAGGGCCGACTCGTCGAACGTCGCTTGCGGCAGCGCCTTTCGGTCGACCTTGCCGTTGACGGTCAGCGGCATCTCGTCGAGCACCATCACCACCGCCGGCACCATGTGGGCGGGCAGGGAACGGCCGGCGAAGGCGGTCAGCTCGGAGGCCTCCACCCGCGCGCCGGTGGCCGGTGCCACGTACGAGACCAGCATCGTGGCACCCGACGGACCCTGCGCACCCACGGTGGTGACGAACTCGACCGACTCGTGCTCGGCGAGCACCGCATCGACCTCCCCGAGTTCGATCCGGAATCCGCGGACCTTGACCTGAAAGTCGCTGCGGCCGATGTATTCGACTTCCAGCGTCCCGGATTGCGTCTGTACCCAACGGACCACATCGCCGGTGCGGTACATCCGCCGACCGGGATCGGCGGGATCGGCGACGAAACGCTCGGCACTGAGCCCACTCCTGGAGTGATAGCCACGTGCCAGCTGCACCCCGGAGATGTACAACTCGCCGGGGGCGCCGACCGGCACCGGCCGCAGGAAGCCGTCTCGAATCGACGCCGAGACGCCGCGGATCGGGCCACCGATCGTGGCCGGGTCGCCGGGGAGCAACCGGTCGCTGATGGTCACCATGATCTGCGTCTCGGTCGGCCCGTAGCCGATGTGGAACTGCCGGTCCGGTCCCCAGGTCTCGACCAGCCGGTTCGGCACGGCCTCGCCACCGACCGCCAGATGTTGCAGGCTGTCGAGTCCTTCGGGGTCGAGCGTCGCCAGCGCAGCCGGTGTGATGAAGGCATGGGTGGCCCGGTGTTCACGGATGATCGCCGCGAGTTCGTCTCCCCCATAGGTACCCGGAGGCACGATCACCGACACCGCACCCACCGGGACCGCCAGCAACAGTTCCAGCATGGACGCATCGAAGCTGGGTGACGAGAAGTGCAGTGCCCGTGACTGTGTGGTCAGCGCATAGCGTTGCGCCTGCTCGGCGGCGAAGTTCGCCAGCCCGGCATGCGACATCACCACGCCCTTGGGCAGACCGGTCGATCCGGAGGTGTAGATCATGTACGCCGCGTTGTCGACCCGCAGCGGGCGCGGACGCTCTTCCGGCAGCAGCGGCTCGTCGAGGCGCGTCGAGCACTGCATCTCGAACTGCTGATCGTCGAGCACGAACCACTCGGCGGCAGCGGGCAGGTCGGGCCGGTGGGCCTCGATGGTCACACCGATCCGGGCACCCGAATCGCGGACCATGTGCTCGATGCGGTCGGCCGGGTAGGCCGGATCCATCGGGACCAGGATGCCACCGGCCTTCGCGACCGCCCACAGCGCCAGGTGCGAGTACACCGAGCGGGGCAGCGCCGACGCCACCGCGACCTCCGGACCGACGCCGAGCGCGATGAGTTCGCGCGCCAGGCGATTCGACCATCGGTCCAGCTCTCCGTAGCTGACCCGGCGGTGTCCGAGCACGAGTGCGGTCGCCTCGGTCCCGGCGGCCTGGACCGCGGCGGCGAGCAGCTGGGGCAGGAGCACAGCGGGTTCGGCCGGTGCTCCTCTGACGCTCTGCAATTGGGCTCGTTCATCGGCGGAGAGCAGATCGATCGCCCCGACCGATGTCGCAGGCTCGGCGATCAGGGTGTTCAGGGCTGCGACGAATCGCTCGGCGATGCGTTGCATCATCGGCTCGTCGAGCAGCTCCGGTGAATAGATGAACTTGAACTTCAGCGCGCCCCGCATGCTGGCGGTCAGGGTCACCGGATAGTGCGCGGCGTCCTGCCCGGTGAAGCCGGTCACCCGCATTCCGGCGATGTCGGTCTCTGCCGTGGCACCTGCCATGTCGACCGGGAACGACTCGAAGACGGCCAACGTGTCGAACTGCGCGGCCTCTCCCACGGCTCGCTGGATGTCGGCCAACCCCACGTGCTGATGGTCGAGCATGGCGGACTGCTCCACCTGCACCCTGGCCAGCAGCTGATCGACGGTCTCGGCGCCGGTGACGCGGACGCGGACCGGGATCGTGTTGATGAACAACCCGATCATCGATTCGACCCCGGCCACGTCGGCGGGTCGACCGGAAACCGTTGCCCCGAACACGCAATCGGAGCGCCCGGTCAACGCGTTCAGGACGAGTGCCCAGGCCGTCTGCACAAAGGTGTTCGGCGTGACGCCGAGTGCTCTGGATCGGGTCTGCAGCTTCGCCGTGGTTTCCTCGGTGATGCTCGTGTGCAGTTCTGCGGCACCTTCGTGCTGCCGGCGGCCGCGATCGCCGGAGATCAGCAGGGTCGGCCCTTCGACGTCCCCGAGGGCCTCAGCCCAGGCCTGCTGCGATTCTTCGGGCTTCCGCCCGGCCAGCCACGACAGGAAGTCACGGTAGGAACGTGGAGCAGGCAGGACCGAGGCGTCACCTCCCGTCGCGTACAGGACGAGTAGTTCCTTGATGACCAGCGGGGTCGACCAGCCGTCGATCACGATGTGGTGATTGGTGACCAACAGTTCATATCGATCGACGGCGGTACGCAGCAGCGTGAACCGCATCAACGGCGGCTTCTGCATGTCGAAGGGCGCCGCCAGATCCGCGGCGGCCAGCTCGGCCCGGTTCCGCTCGAGGTCCCCGGCACCGGTCGTTCCTGTCAAATCCACCGTGCGCCAAGGAATATCGACGTCACCGAGCACGACCTGCACCGTGTGTCCGGCCTCGTCGGTGACAAAAGCGGTCCGGAAGGCCTGGTGCCGGGCGATCAGCGCGCGGGCACTGCGGCGCAAGCGCTCGGGGTCGACGATCCCGGCCAGGTGCAGGGACATCTGCGCCGAGTACACGTCCACGGCCCCCTCGGCCAGCGAGGCGTGGAAATGCATGCCCCGCTGCAGAGGTGAGAGCGGCCAGATGTCGTCCAGGTCCGGGAACCGACGCTCCAACGCCTCGATCTCGCCTTGTGACAGCGTGACCAGGCCGAGGTCGGACGGCGTCCGGCCACCCGCCCCCGGTGCCGACGCGTATCGGGCGACCTGTTCGAGCGCCGCCGACCACGCCGCGGCCAACTCTCCCACCTGCGCCCGCGTGAACAGCCCGGCCGGGAAATCGATGGCCGCCGACAGTCGTTCTGCCCCATCACGCTCGGACACAACGGCATTGATCTCCAGGGCGGGAACCGGCATGTCCGGGTCCAGCGACGATCCCAGCTCGCCACCGTCGCGGGCCGGAACCCACCCGATCTCGCGCATCTCGTCGGTGAAGTCGATCGCCGACGTCCGACCGAGGTAGTTGAAGCTGATCTGCGGCTCTGGTCCGGTCAGTTCGGTCGCCGTCCGGTTGTTGAGATACCTCAGCAGTCCCCAGCCGATACCGTTGTCGGGCGCCGACCGGAGATTCTCCTTGGTGGCCTTGATCAGCCGGCCCAGATCGTCACCGCCGGCGAGCGCATCATCGAGGTCCAGGCCCGCCAGATCGAGGCGGAGCGGATATGCCGTGGTGAACCAGCCCACCGTGCGGCCGATCTCGGCACCCGGCAGTGCGCCTTCTTCCCGTCCGTGACCCTCCAGTTGCAGGTAGACGTGATCGGCCGCCCGGCCACGCCGCGACCTCCACGTGGCCAGTGCCAGCGCGAATCCCGTGAGCAGTCCGTCGTTGACACTGCCGCCGAAGGCTTCTGGGACGGCGGTGATCAACATCCTGGTCGTGTCCGCCGACAGCTCGAGCCGGATGCGCTCGGTCGTTTCGACGGTGTCGGCTCCCGGGTCCGGCGCCCGGTCCCCCAATTGCGGGTCGTCCACGTCGATCACGGTGCGCCAGTAGTCGAGTTCTGCCACCCGCTCGGGGGTGTTCGCCATCTCGGTCAGCCCGTGAGCCCATCGCCGCAACGATGTGCCCACCGGTTGCAGTCGGGGTCCGTCCCCGGACAGGATGCCACCCCAGGCGGCCGCCAGATCGGGTAACAGGACGCGCCAGGACACACCGTCGACCGCCAGGTGGTGAATCACGATCAGCAGGCGTCCGTTGGTGCGCGATCCCGGCGCCGGTTCGAACCAGACGAACTGGGCAACTGTTCCCGCCTCGGGATCCAATCGATCGGCGGCCGCGCTGAACTCGCGTTGCACCAGCGCCTCGAAATCATCGCTCCCGGGCAGGCTTTCGAACCCGACACGCCGCAGCAACGACCGGCCCGCTTCGGGTTGCGGTTCCTCGACCCGCAGATGCCCCGGCCCGCCGTCGGCGTCGCGCACCCAGCGCAGCCGCAGTGCATCGTGATGTGAGACCACCGCATCGATCACCGATTCGATCGTCGTCCGATCGATGCCGTGCGGCAGGGTGACGAAGTTCGACTGTGAGAAGCGCTGGTGTCCTCCGGGCGCGGAGAAGAACGCCGCCATGATGGGTGTCAGTGGCAATTCACCCACCCCACCACCGGATAGTTCGGCGATCAGGTTCCGCCCGCCGCCGGAGAGGTCGGTTGCCACCGTCGCCAGCGCGGCAACGGTCTTGTGTTCGAACACGTCTCGTGCCGTCAGACCGATACCGAGCGCCTTTGCCCGGGAGACCAGTTGGATCGACATGATGCTGTCGCCGCCGAGGGCGAAGAACGACTCGACCGCACTGACCCGATCCCGGCCCAGCACTTCGGCGAACACCGCCGCGATCTGGACCTCGGTCTCCGACGCCGGCGCCACGAATGCCGCGCTCTCGACGTTGAAGACGGGCTTCGGCAACGCTTTTCGATCGAGCTTTCCGTTCGTCGAGGTCGGCATGCGCTCGAGCACCGTGAACGAATCAGGGATCATGTAGTCCGGCAACGATGTGGCGATCGCGGTGCGCAAGGTGGCCACGTCGATCAGTTCATCTTCGGCGGGTGTCACATAGGCCGCCAGCCGGCGTCCGTGCTCGCTCTCCACGGCCAGTACCGCGACCTGACCGACCGAGTCATGCCGGGCCGCCGCCGCCTCGATCTCGCCGAGTTCGATTCGCAGACCCCGGATCTTGATCTGGTGGTCGGTCCGTCCCAGGTATTCGAGTTGCCCGCGACGATTGATCCGCGCCAGGTCACCGGTGCGGTACATGACCGCACCCGGGTCACCCAGGGGATCTGCCACAAACCGGTCCGCGGTGAGATCCGGGCGGCTCAGATAGCCACGCGCCAACTGGATTCCGGCGAGATACAGCTCACCGCCCGTTCCCGGCGGCACCGGCCGCAGACGCGCATCGAGTACGTAGGCCCGGGTGTTCCACACCGGCTTTCCGATCGGCACCACACCCGATTCCGTGCCGTCGACCCGGTGGTCTGTCGCGGTGACGGTGGCCTCGGTGGGTCCGTACTGGTTGTCGAGGAACGCTGTGTTGTGTTCGAGGAATTGCCGTGCCAGTGACTCCGGCAGCGCCTCACCACCCACGGCCAGCCCCCGCACCGATCCGGGCAGGGCCGGTCGCGGACCGTTCACCAGGACCGCGAGCATCGAGGGGACGAAATCGAGCAGGGTTACATCCCATCGCTCGACGATCTCGATCAGGTATTCCGGATCCCGGTGACCGTCGGGCCTGGCGATCACCAGATGTCCCCCACACGCGAACGGCACGAACAACTCCCACATCGAGGCATCGAACACCAGCGGCGTCTTCTGCAGGAAGGTGTCCTGTGCGCAGCACTCGAACGCGGCCGCCATCCAGCGGATCTGGTTCACCGCGGCCGCATGGCTCACCATCACGCCCTTGGGCTTGCCGGTCGAACCCGAGGTGAAGATGACGTATGCCGAATTCTCCGGTCGCAGCGGAGCCCGCCGCTCCGAGTCCGTCAACCGGCCGTTGCCGAACCCCGACAGGTCCACCCGGTCGAGATCGATGAGGGCGCAGTCGACGACCGACGACATCGGATCCGGCGCGTTGGTCAGAACACAGACCGGGGCAGCCTGATCGAGGACCGCGGCGATCCGGTCACGCGGCTGGTCCGGATCGACCGGCACGTAGACGCCGCCCGCCTCCATCACCGCATGGATCGCGACCATCATCTCGATCGACCGGTGCACCGCCACGACGACGGTCACCTCCGGTCCGGTGCCCTGTTCGATCAGCAGGCGGGCCAGTGCGTTGACCCGAGCGGAGAACTCCGCGTAGTCGAGAGTCGTGTCCTCGAAGGTGATGGCCGGGGCGTTCGGTGCCACATCGACACCGGCGGTGAGGAAGTCGGTCAACAGCCGTTCGCCGACCGGGACCGCGGTGTCGTTGAGTTCGTGCAGGATCAGCGCCCGCTCGCGCTCGTCGAAGAGATCGATGTCCCCGACCCGCCGCTCCGGCTCGGCAACAGCGGCGGTGAGCACCCGCAGGAAGCGCTCGCTCATCGCCTCGATGGTCGACCGGTCGAACAGTGCGGTGGAGTAGGCGAACACTCCCGAATATCCCGACTGTGCACCGTCGGGGCCGACCTTCGGTGACAGGGAGAGCTCGAGGTCGTACTTCACCTCGAACAATTCGACCGGCAACGGACTGATGGCGAGATCCGGCAGGTCGAGCGCCGGGCGGTCGACGTTCTCGAAACCGAATGACACCTGTGCCAACGGCGCATAGGCCGTCGACCGTTGCGGGTTCAGGACCTCGACCATCCGCTCGAACGGGACGTCGGCATGAGAGAACGCACCGAGATCCGCATCCCGCACGGCCGCCAGTGTCTGCGTGAACGTGGCATTGCCGTCCACCGACGTCCGCAACACCAGCGTGTTGACGAACATCCCGACCAGCCGGTCGAGCGCCTGCTCACCCCGACCGGCGATCGCGGTGCCCATGGCGATGTCGCCGGAGCCCGAGATCCGGGCCAGCAGCACCGCAAAGGCGCTCTGCAGCACCATGAACGCGGTGGTACCCGTCCGCTTGGCGATGTCCTCGACCGACTCCGCGAGCTCGGCCGGAACCGAGAACGGCAATCGCTCACCCGCGGTGGACTGCACCGGGGGCCGGGGCCGATCGGTCGGCAGTTCGAGCACATCGGGCAGGTCGGCCAAAGTCTCACGCCAGTAGGCGATCTGCCGGGAGATCACCGATTCGTTGTCGGTTTCGGAGCCGAGGACCTCGTGCTGCCACAGCGTGAAGTCCGCATATTGCACGGGCATCGGCTGCCAGTCCGGATCGCTTCCCTGCTGCGCGCGTGACAGGTACGCCACCATCACGTCCTGGGCCAGCGGCGCCATCGACGCGCCGTCGGCACTGATGTGGTGCACGACCACGACGAGCACATGGTCGTCGGGACCGATGCCGAACAGTGCGGCCCGCAACGGCACCGATTCGGTGACGTCGAATCCCCGGCGGCCGAACGTGATCGCCGCCGCGACGACCTCGTCTTCGGGGACCTCCACGGTCTTCAGCGAAACCCCGGCCTCGGCCACGGACAACACCCGTTGTTCGGGTCCTTCCGGACCGGACGGGAACACCGTCCGTAGCGATTCATGGCGGCCCAGCACGTCATCCATCGCAACTTTGAGAGCTTCGATGTCGAGCGTTCCGGTCAACCTGACCGCCATCGGAATGTTGTAGGCCGCCGACGTGGTGTCGAACTGGTTGAGGAACCACATCCGTTGCTGCGCCATCGACAGCGGGATCCGGGCCGGCCGGTCGCGTCGGGTGAGCGGCGGGTGACCGGACTCCCGCTTGGTCGCCACCGATGCGGCGGCGGCGATTCCGGACACGGTCGGCGCGTCGAAGATCGCCCGGACCCCGAGCTCGACGTCGAGGGCCTGATTGACCCGGGCGACGACGCGGGTCGCCGAGAGCGAGTTCCCGCCCAGTTCGAAGAAGTCGGCATCGACCGACACGCGTTCGACACCGAGGACGTCGGCGATGACCCCGGCCACGATCTCTTCGACCGGGGTCCGCGGAACCCGGAACTCCCCGTCGGCCTCCCACACCGGGGCCGGAAGTGCCCGCCGATCGATCTTGCCATTGGTCGTCAGGGGCATCTGTTCGAGTTCGACAACCGCGGCGGGCACCATGTGCGATGGCAGCTCTCGCCGCGCGTGCGCCCGCAATTCCGGCGAATCGATCTGCATACCGGGGGCGCTGGTGACGTAGGCGACCAGAGCCACCGACCCGCTCGCCGTCCGTACGTCCACTGTGGTCGACACGCCCACGGCCGGATGACGTGACAGCACCGCGTCGATCTCGCTGAGTTCGATCCGGAATCCACGTATCTTCAGCTGGAAGTCCGCCCGGCCGATGTAGTCGATCACGTACTCGTCGTCGTTGATCACCCAGCGGACCACGTCACCGGTCCGGTACATCCGGCTGCCCTCGGGCCCAAAGGGGTTCGCGACGAACGTGCCGGCGCTCAGGCCGGTCCGGTTCAGGTAACCCCGCGCCAGCCCGCCGCCGATCATGTAGAGCTCGCCGTCGACGCCGACGGGCACCGGGCGCAGCCGGGAATCGAGCACCACGGCCTGCATACCCCGGAACGGCGCTCCGATGTCGATCGGGCGATTGCGGCGCAACGGAACGCTGACCGTGCAGATGATGGTGGTCTCGGTGGGGCCGTACATGTTGATCACGTCCCGGCCTTCGGCCCATGCCTCGATCAGCTCTGGCGGCGTCGCCTCACCACCGAGGACCACGGTGCGGTAGGTGTCCAAGCCGGCCGGATCAACCGTCGCCAACGCGGCAGGCGGGATGAATGCCATCTCGACTGCCTTGTCCCGCAGCAGGTCAGCGAGTTCTCGACCGCCGTACACGCCCGTCGGGACAACAACCATCGTGTTGCCGCCTGCCGCGCCGAGCAGGAGATCGAAGATGGCCCCGTCGAAACCGGGCGAGGAGAACAACGCGGTCCGGACCGCCGTTTCGCCGCGGGTCACCCGCTTCTTGATGGATTCGTGGACCGCCGCCAGACCACGGTGTGTGGCGACCACACCCTTGGGCTTTCCGGTCGAACCCGACGTGTAGATGGTGTAGGCCACGTTGTCCACCGACGCCGGGGTGCGATCGGCAGTTGTCAGCGGCGCGTCCGGCAGGTGTGCCAGGGCCCGGCTCGTCGCGGGATCGTCCAGGACCAGCCACTCGATGTCGGTCGGCAATTTGTCCAGCAACGATGCCGTGGTGATCCCGAACCGAGCACCGGAATCGGCGAGGATGAACTGCATCCTCGACATCGGGTACGACGAGTCGAGGGGAACGAACGCCGCTCCGGTCTTGCTGATCGCCCACACGGTGGTGATCCATTCGATGGACCGCGGCAGCGCGACCGAGAGGAAGGACTCGCGAACGGCGCCGCGCTCGAGAAGGCTGCGCGCCAGCCGATTCGACGCGGCGTCGAGCTCCCGGTAGGTGATCGACCTTTCGTTCTCGATCACCGCGACCATATCCGGATACCGGGCGGCACCCCGCGCGAAGAGGGCATCGAGTGTCATCGGTTCCGGATTCGGCCCGTCGTTGTAGGGGACGACCTCTCCGCGTTCGGCCCGGCCCAGGAGTTCGAGGGCTCCCACTGCCACCTCGGCGTCGTCGGCCACGGCGCGGCACACGCGCACGAAGTAGTCGGTGAAACGTTGCGCGGCCACCGGATCGAACAGGTCGGCGGCGTACGTCAGAGTCGCGTCCAGCACCGGGCCGCCCTCGGTCTCGCGCTCCATCATCATCAGTGCGAGGTCGTACTTCGCTGTCTCCAAACCGGATTCGACCGGCTTGATGACCAGATCCGGTAGGTTCAGCTCGGCCCGCTCAACGTTCTGGAAAGCCAATGCCACCTGCGCCAACGGTGAGTGCGACCGGGAGCGTTCCGGGTTCAACGCCTCCACCAGTTGTTCGAACGGCAATTCGGAATGGCTGAAGGCGGCAAGGTCGGATTCGCGCACCCGGTGCAGCAGATCCACAAAACGCAGATCGGGATCGGTGCGGGTCCGCAGCACCAGGGTGTTGACGAACATCCCGATCAGGTCGTCGAGCTCGCGTTCACCCCGCCCGGCGACCGGGGTCGCGACCGCGATGTCGTCGCCGCCGGTCAACCGGGACAACAGCACCACCAGGCAGGCGTGAACGGTCATGAACAGTGTTGCGCCACTGTCGGTACCGAGAGCGGCCAGCGCGGCCCTGGTTGCCGCGTCGAGGGTGAAGTCGACGGTACCCGCCCGGAACGACTGCACCGGGGGACGCGGATACGTCGTGGGCAGTTCGAGCACCGTGGGCAGGTCGGTGAGCTCGGCCCGCCAGAACTCCAGCTGCTCGGTCGCGACCGACTCGGGGTCGTCGATGGAACCGAGCCACTTGCGCTGCCACACACTGAAATCGGCATACTGCACCGCCGGCGGCGCCCACGCGGGCGCCCCACCCTGCATCCGCGCGACGTACGCGGTGACCAGGTCCCGGGCCAGCGGGGCTCGGGATGCCCCGTCGGAGGCGATGTGGTGGATCGACATCAACAGCACGTGCTCGTCCTGGCCGGACTCGATCAGCGCGACCCGCAACGGGATACGCTTCGCGACGTCGAAACCCTGTGAGAAGAACCCGATCATCTGTGATGCGAGATCGTCCTTGCCGCAGGTGATGCGGGCGACATCGATATCCGCATCGGCGACATCGAGGATGTGCTGGTGTGGTCCGGCCTCGGAATCGGGGAAGACCGTGCGCAGCGATTCATGGCGCTCGAGCACATCGAGCAACGCTGCGGTGAGGACGTCGATGTCGAGGCTTCCGGTGAGCCTGATCGCGACCGGGATGTTGTAGACCGGTGACGTGGTGTCGAATTGATTGAGGAACCACATGCGCTGTTGTGCGAGCGAGAGCGGGATGGCGGCCGGGCGCACGGTGGCCACCAGCGGTGGCCGCGTGCGACCCTCCCCCGCGCTGCGCCCGAGTCGTGACGCCAGTCCGGCGACCGACGAATCCTCGAACAGATCGCGTAGCCCCAATCTCGCGTCACCGGCGGCGTTGAGGCGGGCCACGACCCGGGTCGCGATCAGTGAGTCGCCGCCGATGTCGAAGAACCGATCGTCGACGGAGACCCGTTCCAGACCCAGGACCTCACCGAAGACTGCCGCGACCATCTCCTCGTACACGGTGACCGGTGCCCGGTAATCGGCTGCAGCGCTGCCGAACTCCGGATCCGGCAACGCCCGCCGGTCGAGTTTGCCGTTGACGGTCAGTGGCAACTCGGCCAGGACGACAACCGCCGACGGGACCAGTGCTGCCGGCAAGAGCTCCCGCGCACGTTCGAGCAGATCCTCCGGTTCGCCGCCCGTGGTGGTCTCCGGGACCACGTAGGCGACGAGCCGCTCGAGCCCCTGCGGACTTGTCTTGAGCGCGACGGCGCACTGTCGGATCCGCCCATCGGAGGCCAGTGCGCCCTCGATCTCGCCGAGCTCGATCCGGATGCCACGCAGCTTGACCTGCAGGTCGGCCCGGCCCAGGTAGTCCAGGGTTCCATCCATCCGGCGCCTCGCCAGATCACCGGTGCGGTAGAGCCGCACGCCGGGTTCGCCCTGCGGATCGGCGACAAATCGTTCCGCGGTCAGCCCCGGCTTCGAGGTGTATCCGCGGGCCAGCTGAACACCACCGAGATACAGTTCGCCCACCGCGCCCGGGGGTGCTTCGCGCAAGGCTCCATCGAGCACGCGCGCAACCACATTCGGCACCGGCAGTCCGATACCCACCGATCCGCGCACGACATCGTCGGCACCGGTCTGCAGCCTGGTCGAGGTGACCGTCGACTCGGTGGGTCCGTATTCGTTGTGCAGCGAGGCATCCGACATCGACCGGAAGCGGCTCAGCGACGTCACCGACAGCGCCTCACCACCGCAGAAGACCATGCGCAGGGACGAGATCTCGTCGGGTTCGACGGCGGACAGGAAGACATCGAGCATCGAAGGCACGAAGTGCATCGCGGTGATCCGATGGCGCGACACCACCTCGGCGAGGTAGCGCGGATCTCGATGGCCATCCGGGGTCGCGATCATCAGTGCGGCGCCCTGCGTCAGGGGCCACCACAGCTCACGCACCGACGCGTCGAAGGTGAACGGCGTCTTCTGGAGAAGCCGGTCATCGGATCCGAGCCGATACACCGATTGCCGCCACTGCACCATGTTCACCACCGAACCGTGGGTGACCTCCACCCCCTTGGGCAGACCGGTTGATCCGGACGTGAACACCACGTACGCCAGGTGATCGGGCCGCAGCGGCGCCACTGACTCGGACGCATCGATCGTGGCACCACTGAGGCGCGCGAATTCGTCTCCCAGCGAGTCGATCTCGAGAACCGGACTGTCTCCGAGACGATCCTGTGGTCGCGCCGAGGTGGTCAATGTCAGCATGGTTCCGGACGCGCGCATGATGTGCTCGATGCGCTCGGGCGGGGCATCGATGTCGACCGGGACGTACGCGCCGCCCGCCTTCGCCACGGCATAGATCGCGATCATCAGGTTCGTCGACCGCTCGATGAGCAACGCAACCCGTTTCTCGGGTCCGACCCCCTGCCCGATCAGCACTCTCGCGAGCCGGTTGACACGGGCATCGAACTCCTCGTATGTGAGGACCTCGTTCTCACCGATGATCGCGGTGGCCGTGGGTGTTCGGGCGACCTGATCATCGAAGAGATCGACCAGCGTCCGCGTCCCCATCGGTTCCGGCGACGGGTTCCACCCGGCGGTCGTGGCCAGTTCCGCCGGCGAGGCCGGCTGCAGCGCGGCCAGTCTCGCCGTCGGGTCGGCGATGAAGGACCGCAGCACCCGCAGCAGTCGATCGAGGTGCGAGTCGGCGACGTCCTCGGAGAAGCTCTCCCGCGCGAACTTCGCGGCGAAATGCAGACGATCGGTGTTCGCTGCCACGATCGACAACGGGAAGTGGCTGGCCGCAGCGGATTCGACATCACGCAACCGGACACCGGCGATGTCCACACCACCGCCCACCCCGGCGCTGTCGACGGGATAGGACTCGTAGAGGACCGCGGTGTCGAAGACCGCCCCGGGGCCGCCGTGTCGGTGGATGTCCGCCAACCCAAGGTACTGATGGTCGAGCAGGTCCGACGACGCGCTCTGCAGACGCTGCAGGAACTCGGCCACCGCCAGCGCGTTGTCCACGCGGACGGCCACCGGCACCGTGTTGATGAACAGACCGATCATCGATTCCACGCCCGTGATCGACGGAGGCCGGCCGGAGACGGTGGAACCGAAGACCACGTCGGTGCGGTTTGTCATGGCGCCGAGCACGATTGCCCACGCACCCTGGACGAGAGTGTTCATCGTGACACCCAGCCGGCCGGCGAGTGCCGTGGCCTGCTGCGTCTCGTGCGCGCTGAGTTCACGCGTGACCACACCCGGCAGCGACGCCTGATCCTGCCCCCGTGACCGTGGCGACAGCAGTGTCGGTCCGTCGACGTCGGACAGGGCCCGTTGCCAGGCCGCCGCCGAGGCGGTGCGGTCCTGCTGCTGCAACCATTGCAGATAGAGGCTGTACGGGCGCGTGGCAGGCAGCGACGATCGGTCGGCATCGGTGGCGTAGAGCACCATCAGCTCGCGCAGTACGAGTGGCGTGGACCAACCATCGAGTATCGCGTGGTGATTGGTGATCACCACGTCCCAGCGATCCGGTGCCAATGCCAACGCGGCGATCCTGATCAGTGGACCCGCGGACATGTCGAAACCGGTGGCCCGGTCGGCAGCCAGGATCCGGTCGCGTTCGGCCACCCTGGCGGATTCGCCGATCGTCGACAGGTCATGCACCGTGACACCGACATTCAGGCCGGTACGCACCAGCGCCACCGCACCGAGGTCCTCGTCGACGACAAAGGTGGACCGCATGCTCTCGTGCCGGTCCAGCAGGGCGTTCGCGGCCCGGCCGAGCCGTTCGACATCGAGTCGCCCGTCGAGACCGAGCACGAACTGCGCGACGTACACGTCGACCACCGCAGCCGATTCGCGAGCCATCAACGCATGGAACAGCATCCCGTGCTGTAGCGGCGAGAGCGGCCACACGTCGGCGATGCCGGGGTGGGCTTTTTCCAGTGAGTCCAGTTGCCCCTGGGTGGCGCTCACGAGGGGCAGATCGGAGGGGGTCAGCCCGCCCGCATCGGGCTGCGCGGCGTGGTGGGCGATGGCTGCGACCGCGGTCGTCCAGTGCTCGGCCAGCGCGACGATCTCGGATTCGGCGAACAGATTGCCGGCGTAGGTGAACGTTGTCGACAGCGTTCCACCGCCGACCACCGAGACGTTCACATCGATCGCAGCACCGAGTCCCATGTCGGGATCTGTTGCACCGCCGAGGTTCTGACCTTCGGTCACCGGAACCCAGCCGTGCCGGGTCATGTCGTCGGTGACCTCTTGTCCACCGAGCCGGCCCAGATAGTTGAAGCTGACCTGCGGAATGGAGGCGGCGGCGAGAACCGGAGCGGTGCGGGCATTCAGATACCGCAGGAGGCCGTATCCGACCCCGTTGTCGGGGACCGCTCGCAGCGTCTCCTTGACCGCCTTGATCAGCCCTCCGGCGGAGCGTCCGCCGGCCAGCGCGTCGTCGACATCGACATCTCCGATGCCCAGACGGACCGGATACACCGTGGTGAACCAGCCGACGGTCCTCGACAGGTCGGCGCCCGGGGCGACACTCTCTTCGCGACCGTGGCCCTCGAGCGTCAGCCCGAGCGGGGACCGCGCGTCGGGGACACCACGGTCACGACGCCAGGCGGTGATCGCCAGCACGAGCGCGGCCAGCAGCCCATCCTGGACACCGGCCCCGTAGGCCCGGGGAACCGCGGTGGTCAACGCATCGGCCACCTCGGCCGGCAGGGTGACCGAATGCTTCCGAGCGGTCCGCATGGTATCGGCGCTCGAATCGAGATCCCTTGCGCCCAGGGGGGATTCGTCGAGATCTGACACCGACTGCCAGTACGGCAGTTCACCGGTGCGTACGGGATCACTCGCCTGCGCGGCCAACGCATGGGACCACCGGCGCATCGACGTCACCTCTGTGCCGAGGCCCAGGGTCACATCGGCGGTCAGTTCGGCCCAGGCACCGGCCAGCGCGGGAACGATGATCCGCCAGGAGATCCCGTCGACGGCGAGGTGGTGCAGCACGAGCAGCAACCGGCCGTTTCCGTCGACACCCGTGGCGGGTCGGAACCACACGAACCTGGCCATCACGCCGGCGGCGGGATCGAGTCGATCCGCGGCGTCGTCGAGGGCGGCGCGGGCAAGTGCGGCGAAGCCTTCGGTCGACGGCAGCGCATCGGTGCCGAACTCCATCGTCGTGATGGACCGTTCCACGTCGATTCCGCCGACCGGATCGACCACCAGCCCCGGAGCGGACCCGTCCGCGGTGTCGAGATGCGCTCGGAGCACGTCATGGCTGTCGAGGATCCGGCCGAGCACGGCAACGAGCGTGGGCTGATCGATACCCGGCGGCAATGTGAGCATCACCGCCTGCGAGAAGCGATCGCCCATCCCACGTTCGAGCGCCCAGTGCATGACCGGGGTCAGCGGCATCTCGCCGACCCCACCTCCGTCGAGTTCTTCGAGCACCGGCGTCATGTCGGCGGGCTGCAGGACCGCCACCTCGGCCAGCCCGGCAACCGTCTTGCGCTCGAAGACATCTCGCGCGGTGATCTGGACACCGGCATCCTTGGCCCGGGACACGAGTTGGATGGACACGATGCTGTCACCACCGAGCGCGAAGAAGGAGTCGGTCACGCCGACCTGCGGTACCCCCAGCACCTCTGCGAACACACCGGCCAAGACCTCTTCGAGCACCGAGGACGGCGCCACATACGATGTGCTCGCGATGGCCGCGAAGTCGGGTTCCGGCAGGGCCGCCCGGTCGAGCTTGCCGTTCACCGTCATCGGTACCGAATCGAGCACCATGACAACGGACGGGACCATGTACTCGGGGAGGGACTCGGCGGCATGCCGCAGCAGCTCGTCGGTGTCGACGGTGAAGCCTTCGACCGGAACGACCGTGGACACCAGGACCGTCGCGCCCGTCGGCCCGGCGCGCCCCTGCGTCACCGCAAAATCAATGGTCTTGTGGCTCTGCAGAACTGCGTCGATCTCACCGAGTTCGATCCGGAACCCGCGTACCTTCACCTGGAAGTCACTGCGGCCCAGATACTCCAGGTTCGCGTCCCCGGCCGGATCACTCATCCATCGCACGACGTCACCGGTCCGGTACATCCGGGTCCCGGCATCGCCGAACGGGTTCGCCACGAACCGGTCGCTGGTCAACCCCGCCCGGCAATGGTATCCACGGGCCATCTGCAGTCCGCCGATGTACAGCTCACCGCTGACCCCGACCGGTACCGGACGTAGGCTCCGGTCGAGGACCATCGCCGAGACGCCGCGGATCGGGCCACCGATGGTCATGGCGCCATCGGGCTGCAATGGCCGCGACATGGTAACCATGATGATGGTCTCGGTCGGGCCGTAGCCGTTGTGGAAGTGCCGGCCCGGCGCCCAATCCCTCATCAGACTCTCGGGTACGGCCTCGCCGCCGACCACCAGCTCCCGAAGTGAGTCGGCGTCGCCGGCGTTGACGGTGGCCAGCGCCGCCGGCGTGATGAACGCGTGGGTCACCGAGGCCGCGGTGATCACCCGGGACAACTCGTCGCCGCCGTACACCCCTGGCGGCACGATCACCAGTGCGGCCCCGGCCGACACGGCGAGCAGCAATTCGAGCATCGATGCGTCGAAGCTCGGCGACGAGAGATGCAGGACGCGGGCCTGCGAGGTCACCGAGTATCGCTCTCGCAGTTCCGTGGCGAAGTTCGCCATCGCCCGGTGGGTCACCACCACGCCCTTGGGCACCCCGGTCGAGCCCGAGGTGTAGATCATGTACGCGGCATTCTCGATGTGCTGCGGCGACAGTCGAACCGGGACCTCGCCCCCGGATGCAGCGGCCTCGTCCAGCACCTGCCGGGTCTGCGGGTCGTCCAGAACCACCCACCGCACCGAATCCGGTAATTGCGGACGATGCTCGGAGAGCGTGATGCCGATCGCCGCACCGGAATCGGTGATCATGTGATCGATGCGGTCCCGCGGGTAGGCCGGATCCACCGGCACAAACGCGGCCCCCGACCTGACCACCGCCCACAGGCCGACCTGCTCGTCGAATGATCTCGGAAGAGCCAGTGGGACAAACTGATCGGCCCGGGCGCCTTCGGAGATCAGGATCTGCGCCAGCGCATTCGATCGTCGGTCGAGTTCCCGGTAGCTGTGGACGTCATCGCCCCAGATCACCGCGGCGGCGTTCTCATCGACGCTCGCCGCCGAGTCGAGCAACTCACCGAGCGTGACCGGCGCTTCCGGGGCCGAACCCACGACCGGGCACAGGTCGGCGATCTCGGAATCGGAGAGCACACCGATGCGTCCGACGATGATGTCCGGCTGCGCCACCGCCTGTTTCAGTATCCGGATGAAGCGCTCGGCAAGATCCTCGATCGACGCCTGGTCGAAGAGGTCCGTGGCGTAGACGAACATCCCCGCCAGGCCGCCGGCAGTTGTCGGGTTCAGCGCCAGCTGCAGATCGAACTTGGCAAACGTGACACCGCTGTCGTACTCGGCGATCGACAGATCCGGCGCATCCAGGACCGGGGGTTCGTTGTTCTGCAGGGCCAGCGTGACGCCGAAGATCGGGGTGTGTGCGGTGGTGCGCTCTGGCGCAAGCACTTCCACCAACCGCTCGAACGGCACATCCGCATGGGCCAGGGCTCCGAGGTCGGAGTCGGCGGTGGCCCGCAACAGTTCGGCGAAGGTGGCCCCCGGTTTGATCTCGGTACGCAGCGCGAGGGTGTTGACGAACATGCCGACGAGCCCGTCCAGTTCGCGTTCTCCACGGCCTTCGATCGGTGTCCCGATGACGATGTCGTCCATTCCGGACAGCACCGAGAGCGTCAGCGCGAACGCCGCGTGGAGCACACTGAACTCCGTGGTGCCGCGCTCGGACGCCACTGCGGCGATCTGCTGGTGCAGGGCACCGTCGATGGTGAACTCGGTACGACCGCCGAGCATCGAGGGGCGGTCGGGCCGCGGCCGATCGGTCGGAAGCTCGAGGACCGCCGGGATGTCCGCCAGGGCATCGGTCCAGTAGGAGATCTGCCGCGAGACCAGCGACTCCGGATCCGACTCGGATCCGAGCAGTTCATGCTGCCAGAGAGCGTAATCGGCGTATTGCACGGGCATCGGCTGCCAGGTGGGCCCCTCACCGCTCGACAATCCCAGGTACGCGGCGACCAGATCCCGCGCCAGCGGCGACAGGGATGCGCCGTCGGCGGCGATGTGGTGCAGCACCAGCACCAGCACATGCGAGGTCGGGCCGAGCCGGAAGATTGCCGGGCGGACCGGGACCTCGACGGTCATGTCGAAACCCCGTGATGCCAAGGCCGCCAGCCGGTTCCGCAGATCGTCCTCGTCCTCGACGTCGATCGGGTCGAGCGCGAGATCGACCTGGGCCGGGTGCAGGATCTGCTGCCACGGTCCGCCCTCCCCCGAGGGGAAGACGGTGCGCAACGCTTCATGACGTTCGATGACTACCCGGACCGCACGCGCGATCAGGTCGAGGTCGATCGAACCGGTCAATCTGACGGCCAACGGCAGATTGTATGCGGGCGAGGACGTGTCGAACTGGTTGATGAACCACATCCGGGACTGGGCCAGCGACAACGGCGGGTGCTCCGGACGGGCCCGGGGTCCCAGCCGCGGACGGTCTGCCGTGCCGGCGGCCGATTCGGCTCCGGCGGCGAAGCCCGCCACCGTCGGGGTCCGGAACAATTCGGCGAGACCGATGTCCGCGTCGAGCATGGAATTGACCCGCGCCACGACGCGCGTCGCCGACAGCGAGTTACCACCGACGTCGAAGAAGGAGTCGTCCGCGCCCACCCTCTCGGCGCCCAGCACTTCCGCGAAGACGGCGGCCACCACCTTCTCCGTCGATGTGCCCGGCTCCCGGTACGGGGTGGCCGATCTGGCTGCGTGCGGGCGGGGCAATGCCTTTCGGTCGAGCTTCCCGTGCGAGGTCAGCGGCAACTCGTCGAGCGCAATGATCGTGGCCGGGATCATGTAGTCCGGCAGGAACTCTGCGAGCTGCCTGCGCACCGGGTCGTCGTCCTCGACATCGGTGGTCGGCCGGACGGCGTAGCCGATCAGGCGCTCGAATCCCGAGTCGTCCGGGTCGACCACGACCACGGTTCTGGCCGCCCCGGTCACCCGGGCGAGCACGGTCTCGACCTCACCGAGTTCGATCCGGAACCCACGCAACTTCACCTGGAAGTCGGTGCGTCCCAGGTACTCCAGATCACCGTTCGGCCGGCGCCGGGCCTCGTCGCCGGTCCGGTACATCACCGCGCCCGCCGGACCCGCCGGGTCGGCCACATAGCGCGCGGCGGTCAGGTCCGGGCGATTGACGTAGCCTCGCGTGATCTGCGGGCCGGCGAGATATATCTCGCCCGGGATGCCCGGCGGGACCTCTCTCAACCGCCGGTCGAGGAGGTACGCACGCAGACCCTGGTACGGGGTGCCGATGGCGACCACCGGCAGCGACAGGTCCTCGTCGCCGCTCGGATGCCGCGTACCCGAGACGGTGAACTCGGTGGGCCCGTATTCGTTGCTCACCGCGGCATTCAGTTTGGCGCGAATCTGTCCGAGGAGTTGCGACGTCAGTTGTTCTCCGCCGCTGAGGATCTCGCGGAGCGATTGCCCCTCCCCCGGTTGCAGCGCGTCGACGAAGACCGCCAGCATGGACGGCACGAAGTGCATCACCGTCACGCCGTGATGATCGACCGCGGTGGCGAGATATCGCGGGTCCCGCTGCCCGTCGGCGGCGGCGATGGCCAGACGTGCTCCGCTGACGAGCGGCCACCACAGCTCGCGCACCGCGGCATCGAACGTCACCGGGGTCTTCTGCAACATGCAGTCGGCCGGGCCGACCCGGTAGACCTGCTGCCGCCGCGCCAGGAACTCACCCACCGAGCGGTGCGAGGCCACAACACCTTTGGGGCGTCCGGTCGACCCGGAAGTGAAGATGATGTACGCCGGGTTGTCCGCACGGAGCGGAGCGCGACGCTCCGCGTCCGTGATCGGGCCGTCGCCCTGGGCAGACAGATCCAGCAGATCCGGATCCACCACAGGCGTTCCGGCCGGAACCGTCAGGCCGTCCGCGCCGCGCGTGAGTACGCAGAGCGGTTGCACCGAGGAGATGATCTCGGCGATCCGCGCCGGCGGATGATCCGGGTCGACCGGCACATAGGCGCCGCCCGCCTTCACGATCGCGTAGATGGCCACCATCATGTCCGGCGAGCGTCGGACACCCATCACCACCCGAACCTCGGGGCCGACGCCGATGCCGATCAGATGGCGGGCCAGACGGTTGACCCGCCGGTCGAACTCGGCATAGGTCCAGGTCGTGTCGTCACCGATGAGTGCGACCGCCTCCGGTGTCGCCGCCACCTGCCGTTCGAACAGGTCTGCCAGCGTCGCGGTGGTGGTCGCGGCAGACTCCGCCTCGGCCACTGCCAGGACCTGCCCCACGGCCCTCGCCAGGGCACCGTCCGCGGCGGCAATCGTCGGGGACAAGCCCGAGATGACCACGGACAGCACTTCGTTCGGGCCCATCCCCCGATCTGCCAGCGGTGCGGCCAGCAGACCCAGGCGCGCCTCGAGGTCTACCCAGGGGACCCCGGCCCCTTCGTGTTCGAATGCAACGGCACCGGGATCACGCGCTGCGAGTCGACTGATCGCATCGAGCAACTGCGCGAACGGCAATGTGTCCTCCTGGGGAACGTGATGATTGTGGTCTCGGGTGCGCGTTGTCCTGTTCTGAACCGCCATCGCCTCAGGCGATCCGCAGGGGTTTCGATGACAGCCTCGCCACCGTCTGCGCTGCTGAGGCAGCGTCCGCGACGAGGGTGTCCACGACCTCCTCCAGGTTGGGTCCGCTACCGGGCAGGAGCAGATCCGGCGCCAATCCGGACAACGCCGTCATCACCACCGCATCGATGCCGATCCCGCTGGGGGCCAGTGATTCCTGCAGGACCGAGAGCCGGTCGTGCAGATCCCGGAAGGTCACCTCGGTGGACCCGGAGCGCAGTGCCGGCCGGTCGGGATCCTCACCGGCGACCAGCGCCACCATCCCCGGCAGGTCGGCCACGGTCGTCGGTTCGACCAGCGAATCCCGCAGGTTCGGGGGCTGCGCCGCGACGGACCAGATGTCGATGTCACCGACCACCGCGCGGGGATCTGTCGCGACGGCGTCGAGGATCCGGAGCAACTGGTCGGCGAATCGGACGACGGTGCCGTGATCGAACAGGTCCGTGGCGTACAGGAATGACGCGTTGAGCGGGCCGACCACGCTGCCGTCCTCGCGATTGTCGGCGAACGTCAGTTTCAGGTCCATCTTCGCCGGCACCACGCCCCAGTCGTACTCACCGACGGTCAGACCGGGCAGCAACAGCCCTGACACCGCCGGGGTCTCCATCGCGAGCATCACCTGGGTGAGCGGCGAAAAGGCCTCGCTACGAGTGGGTTTCACCTGATCGACCACTGAATCGAACGGCACGTCGGCATGGGCATATGCCTCGAGATCCGTCTTCTGGACCCCGTGCAGCAGATCGATGAACTCCGCACCGGGATCGACGCCGACCCGCAGCACCACCGTGTTGACGAACATCCCGATGAGGTGGTCGAGGGCCTGTTCACCCCGGCCCGCGACCGGGGTTGCGATGGCGATGTCCTCGCGTCCACTCAACCGCGACAGCAGAGCGGAGAACGCCGCGTGCATGATCATGAACAGCGTGGCCCCGTGACCGGCCGCGATGTGGTTGAGCCGAAAGACCAATTGCTCATCGATCTCGAAGTCCACGCGGGCGCCGCGCATCGACTGGCGCGGCGGACGCGGACGGTCGGCAGGCAGTTCCAGGAGTTCGGGCATGTCATGCAGGGTGTGCTCCCAGAACGAGCGTTGCCGCCCGGCGACCGTGGCCGGGTTGTCGGCGTCGCCGAGCAGATCCCGCTTCCACAACGTGTAATCGGCGTACTGCACCTCGAGTGGTTGCCAGGCCGGCGCCTCGCCGCGCGAACGGGCGACGTAGGCAACCATGAGGTCTCGGGCCAGCGGCCCCATCGACTCACCGTCGGCACTGATGTGATGCGCCACCACGGCCAGCACGTGGTGATCATCGGCCAACTGCAGCAGGCGCATCCGCAGTGGGGGTGCTGCGGTCACATCGAAGCCGCGGGCCGCGAAGTCGGTCAGCTCACTGTCGAGATCCTCGTCGCCGATCGCGATCGGATCCAGCGAGATGTCGACTGCCGACGGCGCCAACACGATCTGTCCCGGGACACCGTCGCGCTCCGGGTAGTGGGTGCGCAACGTTTCATGCCTGGCGATCACATCGCGCGCCGCGAGTTCCAGCGCCTCGACATCGAGATGTCCCTGCATGCGCAGCGCTCCGGCGATGTTGTATGCCGGCGAGCTCGGGTCGAGACGGTTGATGACCCAGATCCGTTGTTGTGCTAGGGAGAGCGGCAGGAAGTCGGGACGCGGCAACGCGGTGAGTTCAGGGTGGGAACCGGCCCGCGGTGCCGCCGCGACGCGGGCGGCGAGCGCGGCCGGTGACGGTGCTTCGAAGAGGTCGCGGACACCGAGCCGGCGCCCGGTGGCGGCGGTGAGGCGGGCCACCGCGCGCGTCGCCGAGAGGGAATCACCACCGAGACGGAAGAACGACTCCACAGCGGACACCCGCTCGATCGAGAGGACATCGGCGAACACCTGGGCGATCGCGATCTCGTCCGCGGTGGTCGGTGCGACATAGATCGCCTCGGTGGGATCACCGAACTCTGGGTCGGGCAACGCGCCGCGATCGACCTTGCCGTTCACCGTCAGCGGGACCGCCTCGAGCACCATGATGCTCGCGGGCACCATGTGGGACGGGAGTCGTTGTGCGACATAGGTGGTCAGTTCACCGGTGGTCACCAAGGCTCCCGGGACCAGGACGATGTACGAGACCAGGACCGTGCTCCCCGATGGCCCCTGGCGCCCGACCGTCGTCACGAACTCGACCGATTCGTGGGCTGCCAGCGCGACGTCGATCTCACCGAGTTCGATACGGAATCCACGTACCTTGACCTGATGATCGCTACGTCCGACGTATTCGATCTCCAGTCGCGGCGCCTCTCCGGCCGCCGCCCGGTCAACCCAGCGCACCACGTCTCCGGTGCGGTACATCCGGCCGCCGGGATTGTTGGGATCGGCGACGAACCGCCCCGCGGTCAGACCGGGCTTGCCGTGATATCCGCGCGCCACACCCGCTCCGGACACATACAATTCGCCTTCGGCGCCCACCGGCACCGGTCGCAACCAGCTGTCGAGGACCATCTCGGTGACGCCGACGATCGGACCACCGACGGTCACCGGCGAATCATCGGCCGACAGAACCTCGCTGACGTTGGTGGCCACTGTCGCCTCGGTCGGGCCGTAGGCGTTGAACATCGCCCGCCCCACGCCCCATCGGGCCACCAGATCGGCCCCGCACGCATCTCCGCCGACGATCACGGTACCGAGCGCAGGCAGACCTTCGGGGTCCACCGTCGCCAGCGCGGCCGGTGTGACGAACGCGTGGGTGATCTCCTCGCCGGCCAACAGGTGATGCAATTCCTCACCGCCGTAGACGTTCTGGTCCGCGATCACCATCGTCGACGAGGCCGCGGTCGCGAGGAACAGTTCCAGAATCGAGGCGTCGAAGCTCGGCGACGAGAAGTGCAGGGTCCGTGACCGCGCGGTCAACCGATAGCGCGTCCGCTGGTCTTCGACGAAGTTCGTCAACCCGGCATGGGTGACCACGACGCCCTTCGGCACGCCGGTCGAACCCGAGGTGTAGATCATGTAGGCCGCCTGCTGCGGTGACACCGCACCGGTGAGGGGCCCGGACCCGGAGGTACGGGCGCTCGCGCACCGCTCGCGCAGCGCGGGGCGGTCGAGTTCGAGCCACCTGAGGTCTTCCGGGAGTCTGGTGACGTGTTCGGAGGTGGTCAACCCGATGGTCGCGCCGGAGTCGGTGATCATGTGCGCCACCCGGTCGGCCGGATACCCGGGGTCGACGGGCACGAATGCGGCGCCGGCCTTGGCAACCGCCCACTGGGCGATCTGCGATTCGACCGATCGCCCGAGGGCGACGGCCACGAAGTCGTCGGGTCCGACTCCTTCGCTGCGCAGGACCCGGGCCAGCGAACCGGAGAGCTGGTCGAGTTCTCGATAGCTCACGATCCGGTCGGCGGCGACCAGGGCGACCGCGTCCGGAGCATCCCGTGCGGCCGTGTGGAGCAGGTCGGGCAGGGTCTTGACCGCGGCGGCGGCGGGGCCACGCACCGGCATCAGGAGTTGTTGCTCCGCTTCGCCGACCACCGGCAGTTTCGCGAGTGGGCGCTGGTGGTCTTCGGTGAAACCCTTCATCACCGAGAGCAACTGGTCGGCACAGTCCGCGACGGAGGCAGCATCTAGGGCGGACGGCAGATATTTGAAGTTGATCTCGAACCGGTCGCCGGGTAGGCCGACCACGGCGAGCGGATAGTGCGAACCGTCACGTACGCCCACACCTGCCAGCCGCATGCCCGCGATGTCGGTGTCCTCGGACAACCCCTGCTTGTCGATTGGGTACGACTCCAGCACCAGCAGCGAATCGAACAGGTTTCCGCCGCCGGCGGCCGACATGATCTCGTTGAGCGCCAGGTGCTGGTGGTCCATCATCGCGGCCTGTTCACGCTGCAGGCGGATCAGGAGGTCGGCGACGGACTCCCCGGGATCGAGCCGGACCCGGACGGGCAGGGTGTTGATGAACAGCCCGACCATCGTGTCGACACCGCTCAGTTCCGCGGGCCTGCCGGAGACAGTCGACCCGAAGACCACATCGCGGCGGCCGCTCTTGCGCGCCAACACCATTGCCCAGGCCGCTTGCAGAACCGTGTTGAGGGTGACGTCGAGCGTCCGCGCCATCGAACGTAGCGCCTCATCGAGTTCCGGGGTCAATGTCCGGGTCATGTCGACCGGCACATCGGAACCGTCCGGGGTGAAGCGCTCGACGAGCATCGTCGGTTCGGAACCCTGCAGTACCTGCGTCCATCGACGCGTGGCCTCTTCTTTGTCACGGGTCTGCAACCAGCCGAGGAAGTCTCCGTAGGAGCGGACCCGGGGCAGCGCACCCGCCGAACCCATCGCATACATCGTCAGCAGGTCGCGGATCAGCAGCGGCGTCGACCAGCCGTCTGCGACCACGTGATGGTTGGTGATCGCCAGCACCCAGTGGGCCTCGTCTTGCCGGATCAGATGCATCCGCGTCAGCGGGGCAGACGCCAGATCGAACCTCTCGGCGCGTTCGGCGTCGAGCAGTCCGTCACGTGCCGCGGCCCGATCGGTGGCCACGAGGTCACCCAGATCGGTGAACTGCCACGGCAATTCGGCATCGCGACGGACCACCTGGATGACGTCGCCGGTACCGACGTCCTGGGTGATCGCCGCCCGCAGCACATCGTGTCGCGCCACCAGGCCGGCGCCGGCGGCCCGCATCCGATCGGGATCGACGTTGCCCTCGAGTTCGAGCACGATCTGCGCGGTGTACATGTCGCCGCCGTCCGCCAACAGGGAATGGAAGAACATCCCCTGCTGCAGTGGCGAGAGCGGCCAGACGTCGGTCAGTCCCGGATAGCGGTCCTCCAGAGCACCGATCTGACGTTGGTCCACCTCGACCAGTGGCAGATCGGACGGGGTGAGCCCACCGCTTCCGGTCTCACCGGCATGCTGCGACAGGGCAGCCATCGCCTCGACCCACAGAGCGCCGAGCTCAAGGGCGTCTTCTTCCGACAGGATTCCGGTGGCGTACGAGAGCGAGGCCACCAGCCGGGCGGCCGATCCATCGCCCTCGACGCCCGCGTTGATCTCCAGCGGAGCCGTCAACGGCGCGTCGGGATCCACCGTCGCCATGAACCCACAGGTTCCGATCGTCTCCTCCGGCATCCAGGCCCCGGCACCGGAGTCCGCTGCGGTGCCGCCGACCGCGCGGCGACCGAGATAGTTGAAGATCAGGTGCGGGTCGGTGCCGCCCGACAATTGTTGGGCCCCTTCGGTATCGAGATAGCGCAAGATGCCGTAACCAACGCCGCCATCGGGAATCTCGAGTAGTTGTTCCTTCACTGCCTTGATCGCACGAGCAGCATCAGGACCGCCGCGCAGCGCATCGGCGAGGTCGGTGCCGGGGGGCAGGGTCAGCTGAACCGGGAACAGGCTGGTGAACCAGCCGACCGTACGTGAGAGATCGGCACCGGCGACGATGTCGTCGTCACGCCCGTGGCCCTCGAGCGCCACCAGCACCGACTCCGAGTCGTCGCCGCGCAACTGCCGCCAGCGGCTGACTGCGAGCAGCAACGCCGCCAGCAATCCGTCGTTGACGCCGCCCCGGAACGCAGCCGGCAGGCGGGTGAGCATTGCACCGGTCACGTCCGCAGGAACGGTCACCTGGACTGTCGCCGTCGTCGCGGCCTTGTCGACATCGGGGTTCAGCGGCCGCGATCCCAGCGGCGTCTGCGGCGATTGAACGGTTCGCAGCCACAGCGGCATCTCGTCCCGGCGGCTTCCCGCCGATGCGATCTCCGCGGTCGCGTGCGCCCACCTGCGCAGCGATGTCCCCACCGGCTCCAGCGAAATGGGCAGGCCCGCAGCATGTTGCGACCAGGCGATCGCCAGGTCGGGTAGCAGCACCCGCCACGAAACGCCATCGATCACCAGGTGATGCGCGACGAGGAGCAGCAGCCCCCCGGTGCCATCGGGTTCGGGCAGATGTACGGCCTGGAACATCACTCCGCGACCGGGATCGAGCCGTTTCGCGGCCAGTTCGAGTTCGGCGGCGATCAGGACGTCGGTCGTGGTGTGGTGATCGTCGACGGCGCAGAGGACACCGCGTGCGTCGACGGCACCTCGCTCGCGCACGTGCAGTCGCCGTTGACCATCGACCTCGATCAGTCGTGAACGAAGTGCATCGTGATGATCGATGATCGCCTGCAACGCCGGTTCGAGGCTTTCGGTGTGCAGTCCGTCGGGCAATCTGATCGCGGTCGCCTGTGACAGCCGCGTCCAGTGCTGCTGCTCGATCATCCAGTGCCCGATCGGGAGCAATGGCAGGTCGCCTTCGCCGCCGCCGGGGAGTTCTTCGAGCACCTCGACCACATAGTCCGTCGCTGCTCGCTGGGTGATCAGATCCGCCAGTCCGGCAACGGTTTTGCAGTCGAAGACGTCGCGGGTGGTGATGGCGATCCCGGCCTCCCGCGCCTGTGAGACCAGCTGGATCGACATGATGCTGTCACCGCCGAGGACGAAGAAACTGTCGGCCGTGCTGACCCGGGCCAACCCGAGAACATTACCGAAGACGCCCGCGATGGTCTCTTCGAGCTGTGTCGACGGGGCGACGAATGTGGTCGACCGGACACCGAAGTCGGGCTCCGGCAGGGCCTTTCGATCGACCTTCCCGTTGCCGCTGAGCGGCATCACGTCGAGCAGCACGACCGTCGCCGGAACCATGTAACCGGGCAGGGTCTGCGACAGGTATTCGATCACCGCCCAACGATCGGGTTCGGCGCCCTCGGTTGCCACCACATAACCGATCAATCGGGTGCTCGGGCCACTCGTGTCGACGGTGACCACCGCCTGCGCGACATCCTGGTGGGCCAGCAATGCGGCCTCGATGTCACCCAGCTCGATGCGCAGACCACGGATCTTGACCTGGTGGTCGGCACGACCGAGGTACCGCAACTCACCGTGGCGATCCCAGCTGACCACATCGCCCGTGCGATACATGCGCTCACCGGATCCGTAGGGGCTGGCCACGAAACCCGCTGCCGTCGCCCCGAATCGGTTCGCGTATCCCCGACCGACACCGACGCCGGCCAGGTAGAGCTCACCGGCCACCCCCGGCGGTACCGGGCGCAGTCGTGAATCGAGCACGTAGAGCGAGATGTTGTCGATCGGACCGCCGATCGGCACCGCGCCGGCGGCATAGGCCTCGGGCGCGGAGTCCAGACGGTGGAACGAGGCGACGTCCGAGAACTCCGTCGGACCGTAGCTGTTGTAGATCGCCGTGCCCGCTGCCAGATGCTCACGCAACTGGTCCGGACGGACCGGCTCGCCACCGAGAACCAGCGATCGCACGGAGGTGGTGACCTTCGTCCGATCATGTTCGGAGAGAACGGCGAACGCGCTCGGTGCCATGTTCAGCACGTCGTCGGCGCCGGCGGCGATGCGCGCGCAGATGTCGTCCGGGTCGAACCCATCGTTCGCCAGGTTGATCGTCGCGCCGTCTGCCAGGGCGGCCCAGATGTTCTTCTGGGTGAGGTCGAAGCTCGGCGACGACGCGACCAGTACACCGTCTCCGGCACCGAGCGCCATCGTCCGCCGGTACCAGGTGAGGGTATTGGCCACGCCGGCCATCGGCACCAGAACCGGCTTGGGCCGACCGGTGGAGCCCGACGTCGAGATGACGTAGGCCAGGCACGCTCCGGCACCGGCTTGCGACCAGCGATCAGGTGGGGTGGTGGGATCACGGCGGGCGATGGTGGCCGCGGATTCCGGCTCGTCGAGAACGATGATCTGGCGGCTCGTGGCAGAGGGCGCGCCCGCACCCACCCACGACGCGGTGGTGATGACCACCGCGCTGTCGCAGTCGTCGAGGATCGCCGATACCCGGTTGAGCGGGGCGTCCGGATCGATGGGTGCGTAGGCGGCACCGGCCTTCCACGCGGCCAGCATCGCCACGACCCACTCGGGACTTCGCGGCAGGACCAGCCCGACGACATCGTCGGGTCCGACACCACGCGAGATCAGTTCGTGCGCAAGCCTGTTCGACCGCTGATCGAGCTCGGCGCGCGTCACGCCGGCGCCGGCGCCGATCACGGCGACCCGGTCCGGTCCGGCCACGACCTGCCGATCCCATGACCTCAGCGGACTCGGATCCACCACACCGGCCGAGCCTGCGCCGGCCTCCAGGATCGAGGCGGTCTCCACCTCGTCGAGCAGTTCGAGGTCGCTGACCGCGACGTCGTCGCCCGCTTTCAGATACCGGTGCAGGAAAGCCAGGAATCGGCGGTGGTGATCGGACAGTTCGTCGGCCTCGTAGAGATTCGGATTCGCCTCGAAGTCGATTCGCAGATTGTCCGATTCGCCCGAGTAGATGTTCAGTGACAGGTCCAGCACCGGACCGGTACTGAGTACGTGGGTGGTGCCGATCGCCGTTCCCAGCTCCACTGTCGGCGAGAACATCATGATGTTGACCGCCGGGCCGAACCGTCCGTGTTCACCGGCGATACCGATGTCCCGGCGCATGTCCTCGTGCCGATACAGCTGATGGCGCAGGGCACCGGTCAGCTCGGTCTGTGCCGCCTTCCGCAGATCGCCGACCGAACGGTCGACGGCCACACCGAGGCGAAGCGGGACGATGTTGGACACCATCCCGCCGCAACGCCGGAGTGCGGCGGTGTGGCGGGCGGAGACGGGAAGACTCAGGACGACGTCGTCCGAATCGCACATCCGGGACAGGTATCCGGCGAATGCCGCGACGACCACGGGGGCCGCGCCACCCACAGACTCGGCCGAACGGGAGAGCAGCTGGGCCGTCTCGGTGTCCAATTCGGTTGACGCCACCAGCGAATAGGCACCCGGACCGGCGGCCTTCGGACTCAGCGACAACGCCGCCGGGAGGCCGGCCGTGCGTTCCGACCAGTAGTCGCGATCCATCGCGAACCGGGTCGATTCCCGGTACCGCTGCTCGTTGGCGACGATCTGAGGGAGATCGGGAGCCTTGCCCGACGACGGGCTCCGGCCCTGGGCCATGGCGCTGTACACCTCGGCGACCTGCCGCAAACCGGTCATTGCGGAGAATCCATCGGCAGCGATGTGGTGGCTCCGCAGGTACCAGAAGAACCGGTCGGTACCGATCTTCAACAGTGCGGAGACCGCGAGGCGGTCGGTGAACAAGGCGACGGGCCGGGCGTAGTCGGCCCGCATCCACTCCATGGCGGCCGCGTGGGGATCGGCTCGGGCGGAGAAGTCCAAGAACTCGATCGTGTCGTCGAAGCGGCGGTCGACCACCTGCATCGGGAGGCCATCGGTCTCGATGAGTTTGAGATACCCCGAAGCGGTCTCGTGGGCCACGGCCCTGGTCGCGTCCGTCAACAGTGCCAAATCCACCGGCCCCGACAAGTCCACAAAAGTCGCGATGTTGATCGGGGTGTCGCCCAGAGCCTGCTGGGCGAACCATATTCCGCGTTGCGCTGCAGAAATCGGAAACGCACTGTCGCGAAGATCGGGCTGTGAAGCCGTAACCGCGTCGCTCACGCCCACTGTTGCTCCGATCCCGGATCGGATGTCCATGACGTCATTGCAGAACACTCCCCCGATCTTTTCCGACAAAATTCACGAGAATGAAATCGTATCCAAATCGACTGGCATATCCGGTCGGTTGCAGCCGCGTTAGCTTGAAGGGACGACAATTCATTCTGCGGACCCACCAAAGAATGTCTCTAGCAATATCTCCCCGACTCCCCCATGCGTTACACGCCGACTGACCGACGTCGATCGAACAATCCGATCAATGCCCTTATCGAACGGGGCAACGAAATGGTTACCGCGGCGCCTCGATCTCATCGCCGGCCTCCGATCTCTGCGTGCCACGGTCAGTCAATCGACTGATTTGTCCGTCGTTCAGTGGATATTCCGGCCGCTCCGGGATCTGCGCTCGTCCTCGTATCGTTTCATTCGGCAACGGATTGTGATCACCGTATCGCCGCAGCTCGACGGCAACACGAGTAGCCGACTACCCGAATACCCAGATCTTCGAAAGCCCGATGCGAGTAGGACGTTCAGGCAGAGGAACGTCAAAGCGCCACTGTTTCTTCCGGATCGAATCCCGCTGTCCTCCACACCGATACGGACATTCCGGACGTATGCCCCGAATCGGACGCCGGACGTCGGGTCGGTCCTCTAAACTTGCCGAACACAGACGGACATGGAGATTCATCCACGCCCAGCGCATCGGTCTGCAATCTTCCGATACGCTCAGGTCTCGATCCGATCCTCGAACACGGGGGGTGATATGACGGGGCCGATCAGAGGTCGAAACCAACTTTGAGCAATATTGATCAGAATCCGCTTTTGAACCGGTTCGGACACGCTATTTCTTGCGTGCCAGATGCATTGGTCATCGAATAGAAGTTACCTAAAACAAATAAAAGCTCTGCTAATAAGTAGGGGTAACCGACCAGGCATCCGGCGCGATGAATAGAACGGCCGACCGGCATGGTATTTGTGGAATCGAAAGAGGGCAGGCCGCGAATAATGGCAGAACCGAACCCGACGATGGCCGTCGGCGGCGGCGAGGAAAAGGACCAGACAGCTCGCGAGACGCGAACCAGAACGGACTGGACAATGCCGGTACAGGCACAACCCGATACGGCCGACTCGGACGTCGAGCCGCATGCCGATGGGGCCGCAGCGCGCCATCGGGCACCAGAATCGCACCCGGGTCACACCGCCGACGCAACGCCTGCCCGAGCAGGTACAGCGGCGAGTACACCCGCATCGACCGACGCCGACGACGCGGTCGTGGTGGACGGACTGGTCAAACGGTTCGGCGACTTCACCGCAGTCGACGGCATCAGCTTTCGGGTTCCCCGCGGCCAGGTCCTCGGACTCCTCGGTCCCAACGGCGCGGGCAAGACCACCACCGTCAACATGTTGTGCACGCTGCTGCGCCCGGATGGCGGTCAAGCGTTTGTGGCCGGCCACGACGTCGCCAAAAACCGTGCCGCCGTGCGCAAATCGATCATGCTGACCGGACAGTTCGCGGCTTTGGACGAATCCTTGTCCGGCCGTGAGAATCTCGTCCTGTTCGGCCGGCTGATGGGCCTGTCCAAAAAGGCGGCGACCCGCCGGGCCGACGAGTTGCTGGCGGCGTTCGATCTGGAGGTCGCCGGTTCGCGGCGGGTGGGCAAGTTCTCCGGCGGTATGCGCCGCCGGATCGACATCGCCTGCGGCCTGGTGGTTCGTCCCGAGGTGGTGTTCCTCGACGAGCCGACCACCGGACTCGACCCACGGAGCCGCCAGGAGGTCTGGAAGATCGTCAGCGCCCTGCGCGATCAGGGCATCACCACTGTGCTGACCACCCAGTATCTCGAGGAAGCAGATCTGCTGAGCGACAACATCATCGTCATCGACAAGGGCAAGGTGATCGCCGAGGGGACCTCGGCCGAACTGAAGGAACAGGTCGCCGGCACATTCTGTGAGATCCTTCCGAGCCTGCCCACCGACCTGCCGCGTATCCGCGAGCTGCTCACCGGCCTCGTTGACCGGGATGCGATCCGCTCCGACCCGGCCGGGAGCTCGCTCATCGTTCCCGCACCGCAGGGGGCCGCAACGCTCGTCGAGATCGTCCGTCTCACCGACGAGGCAGACATCGCGCTGACCGACATCGGTCTACGCCGGCCCTCGCTCGATGACGTGTTCCTGACGCTGACCGAACACTCGTATGTCAAGCCGGACGGCGACTCGTGAGCACCATCATCAACCCCGGGGCCCTCGATTCGGCGCGTCCGCGGATACAACCTGTTCGGCAATGGCTGGCGCTGAATCGGCGATTCCTGACCACGATGTGGCGCCATGGTGAGTTCGCACTGTGCGTCCTGGCCCCGGTCCTCCTGACGCTCTGCTTCTTCGTGCCCCTGAACAAGGTCATGGGCCTGTACGCCGGCGTCGACTACGCCCAGTTCCTCATGCCCATCATCTGCCTGCAGTCGACGAGCTTTGTGGCAACCTCTGCGGCGATGCGTTCGGCCAACGACCTCACGATCGGCGTGACCACCCGCCTGCGGACGGTGCCGATCAACCCGATGGTCTCGCCGCTCTCACGACTCGGCGCAAACACTGTTCTGCTCGCCGTCTCCCTGACGTCGGCGATGATCTCGGGGCTGGTCATCGGGTGGCGAGCACATCATGGGCCGTGGTATCTGCTCGGATTCCTATCGGTGGCCTTCGTGGTCGGTGTGGTCTTCGCCTTCGGGGCCGATGTGATCGGAACGCTGGCGGGCAACCCGGAATCGACGAGCCAGGCGATGACGTTGCCCACGCTCATCCTGGGCATGTTGTCAACCGGGTTTGTTCCCGAGTCCCAGTTCCCGGAATGGATCCAACCCTTCGCCCGTAACCAACCGGTCTCCCAATTCGCCGCTCTGATGCGGCAATTCGATGAGGGTGCGGTGACAACCGGTCAGGTGATCCCGGCGGTGTGCTGGGCCGCCGGGCTCGTCGCACTCGCTGTCACCGGCATCGTCGTGGCCGCCATCCGGACCTCACGCGCATGACAACCACCGACAACTCGACGTCCGAGTCCACGACACCGCGGCACCGCGCCTCCGGTACGGGCCCTGAGAATCATTGGTGGCGGGCCCATCTGGACCCGGCTCGCTCGCGGACCAGGCGCGCCGCCGACAGCGAACAGGACGAGACGATCAGCTTTCCCGGGACCGGGACGCTGCGCACCACGGTCGGCCCCTGGGTGAGCGAACGCCCGGACCACACCGACGGCTCCGATGGCGTGGCATCGGATTCCCTCGACGACGGCGACCGTCCCCAGGATTCGCCGACGGGGCCGGTCGGTGATCGGACCGACGACCGGTCGGTGGCACTGGCCACCACGTTCCCGCCCGACACCCACGCGCAAGAGACCGGTCTGCGGGCCTATCTCCTGCACACCGCGATCCTCTCGGGCCGGCAACTGACGGTGTGGACCCGTGACAAGAAGGTCCTCATCCAGAGCATCGTCTTCCCCGCCCTGAGCATGATCATGTTCAAAGTCGTACTGGGCGATGCGATCACCGCCGCCACCGGTATCAACAGCGCCTACGGCACCGTGCCCCTGGTGGTCCTTGTCGGTGCGATGTTCGGGTCCCTCATCGCCGGTATCAGGCTTCGGCGCGAACAACGTACCGGACTGCTGACCCGCCTGTACGTGCTGCCGGTTCACAAGGGAGCCGACCTGAGCGCGCGTCTCATCTCGGAACTGTCCCGAATTCTCGTCGCCACCATCGCGCTGACCACATTCGGCATGCTGATCGGCTGGCGATTCGACCAGGGACTGCTACCGGCCTTGGGAATCTTCCTCGTACCGCTGCTCTTCGGTGCCGCATTCTCGACGGTCATGCTGACGGTCGCGATGTCGTCGACGAATCTCCCACTCGTACAACTCATGTCACTGCTGTCGAGCCTGCTGATGTTCTTCAATTCCGGTTTCGCGCCGGTATACGCCTACCCGCAGTGGATACAGCCGGTCGTGCGCGAGCAACCGATGACGTGTGCGATCGACAGTATGCGGGCCCTGGCACTGGGCGGACCGGTGGCCGAGAGTTTGACCAAGACCATCCTGTGGGCAGTTGTCGTGATCGCGATCTTCTTCTATCCGGCGGTCCGTGGATTCCGCAGGGCGGCAGCCACCCGCACCTGACCGCTAAGCCGTCATATCGAGCGCGGCAATGACTTTGGTCGGCTCGATCCAGATCACCAACTCACCGGGAACGCCGTTGCGGTCACCGAACTCCGGCCCGCGGTCGGCGCCCATATAGCGCGTCCCGCAGGCGGTTGCGATCCGGCGGACCTCGGGCAGATCGTCACCGAGGTGGGCGATGCCCTGCACCTGGACGAAGGCATAGGGCGGTTCCGGTAGGTCGACACACATCACCACCCGATTGTCGCGGGCCAGAGCCCTGCCCTTTGCCGTCCGGGCACCGGTGTTGAACGCCAGCCGGTCGCCGTCGACGACGAACCAGACCGGAGCGACCAGCGGCCTGCCGTCGGATGCGGTGTAACCGAGGTGGCCGGTCTTCGTCCCGGATTGCAGGAACGTCCGCACCGCGGGATCAGAAAGCGAGGTCATCGTTTCACGGTACTCATGATCATCTGTTTGATCTCGAATACCGTTCAGGCAATCTGATCCGCGATATGCGAGGCCACCATCATCACTGTCGCGTGGGGGCCGCTCGACCCCGCCGTCGGCAGGATCGATGCATCGAGAACCCGCAATCCGGGCACCGAGACCAGAGCGCCGAGCCAATCGGTGTCGACACCCATCGGGAGTGTGCCCCACGCATGCTGGGAGGTGCGGATCACCGGGTCGACGACCGCGCCACGTGGGCCCCGATCGACGAGCCCGACGAAGCGAGGGCCGTCGAGCATCTCCCGGACCCGTTCCCCCCAGGCCGCGAGCTTCTCGGTGTCGGACCGACCGACCTCGCCGAGATCGACAACCAGCCCCCTGGTGAGGTCCCAGTCGATCGAACCGGGATCCTCGGGATGCATCAGGGCAACACCGATCGCCGGACCCCCCGCCGGAACGCCGGCGATGAAGTCTGCGAAATCCCCGTTGTAGCAGCGCACTTCGATTCCGTCATCGGTGTGCAACACGGTTTGCAGCAACGCCTTTGCCGCCTGCGTCGGCGCATCTGCCGGGGCGAACCGGACGAGCATCTCGCGGTGCTCCCAGACCCGGACGCCGGATGCCTCGAGGATGCCGGCCCTGGCCAGGAGTTGCGCGGTGCCCAGGGTCCCGGCGCAGAGGATCACCTCGTCGGCGGCGATGACCTGCTCCCCGACCACCACCGCGGTGACCCGCTCGGACGTGCGCCGCAGTCCGGTCACCTCGGCGTCGGTGACCAACCGCAGATTGGACCGGCCCTCGATACCCGGCGTCACCGCCTCCGCGGCGGTCCATCGCCGGTCGCCATCCCGGTTCGACCGGACCCGGACGACACCCGTATCCGGCCAGGGCTCGGCGATGCCGTCGAAACCCTCGTCATGCCAATGGCTTTCGAATGCCCTCGCGTAGTCGTGCAGCTCGTCGTCGCCAAACGCCGACACGTGCATGGTGCCGCCTCCGGGACGTCCGCCGTCGAGCCGATCGTAGTCGGCGGCAATGGCTGCGCGTTCCCACGGCCAGGCGGCGAAATCGGATTCGTGCCAGCGCATGAAATAGCCGCCGTTGACCGCCGAGGAACCCCCCAGACCCCGCCCCCGCGGCAGATCGAAACCCTGCCGGCTGGGAAAGTGCACCGCCCGCCCCGAGCCGGACTCCACCGGCAGCCGGTCGAGCCTCAACATGGCCCGCTCCGGCATGCCGGCCCCGGCCTCGAGCCAGAGCACCTTGCGATCGGGATCGCGCGAAAGACGTTCGGCAACCACGCATCCGCTGCTGCCGGCACCGACGATGATCACGTCCGCACCACCGGTGGTCAACCGAGATCCCCCCGGCGTGAACGCACTCACCCGGCGGCGGGCGTGCTCGACGAACGCGGTCTGCCGTTCACCGAATTGCCGATCTGAGGGTAGAGCGCATCCATACTGCGACCGGCCAACGCGCCCTGCCAGAGCCCGGTGCCGTAGGCGAGGTCGTCGAGACGTTTGAGGATCATGAACCGCCACCAGCCGACCCGGGCGCCGGGCTCGGGGTTGACCAGTTCGAGCCGCACCCACTCATACGCGGCCTCCCCCACCGCAACCGCGAGGAGCAGCGTCCGAAACCGCTTGGACACCAGGGCAAGCAGGAATGAGAGCGGCCAGTAGTGTCGGCACATCGCCGACGCCGACTGCAACATCCCGAAGCCCACAGATTGGGCGGTCAACTTGGCTGCCATTCGGGCCGCATCCGGCATCGAGGACACCCGGCGGTGCAGGCGTCCGCCCAACACACCGAACACGACCAATGCCACCAGCACACCCCAGCCGGTACCGGTCACCAATGCTGCCATCGCTGCCGCCATCGGGACGGTCAAGGCCAACGGTGCGGCCATGCCGGGGTGACGACCGGACAGCAGCGCCGCGCCGGTCCCGTAGTACCGTTTGCGATCCAGACTCTTCGACAGTCGCTGCCGATGGTCGTGCGCCACCGTGGCCACCGGATCGTATCGCAGGGACCAGCCGCTCTGATGTAGCCGCCAGCACAGGTCGACGTCCTCGGCCACCTCCATCGACTGGTCGAATCCGTCAAAGCAGCTGCGCCGCACGATCATCGCAGCGCTCGGAACATACGGGATCCGCGAGCGGGGTGCTATCTGCCCCTCTCGCCAGCCCATATCGAGTGACGAGCAGAGCGCCTCGTACCGTGACATCGCGCCGCCACCGGGATCGAGGGCGACGATCCGCGGCGCCACCAGCGCCACCTTCGGGTCGGAGAAATGACCGAGCAGCTTGGTCAGCCAGTCGTGTTCTGGGACGACGTCGGAGTCGAGGAACGCCACCAGTTCGGTATCGGCTTGCGCGGCACCGCGATTGCGGGCGGCCGCCGGTCCCTGACTCGTCTCGTTGCGCAACAGGGTCGCGCCGGGTGCGGTGATCGGGACGCCGGAACCGTCGTCCACCACGACAACCTTGTGCCCGTCGAGTACCTTCAGCAGCCGGTCGATGCCGGATTGGTTGTCGCGCACCGGGATCACCACGGTGACAGCGGAGTCCGTGGGACCGAACATCGGTCGCGGATGCCCCACCCCGGCGTCGAGGAGTTTGCGGGCCAGGGCCGAGGTGAGCTGATCGCGCACCGTCAGCCGGCCATCGGGGTCGAGGAGGCCACCGGCGACCTCGGACAGGTTCAGCAATCGCAGCGGCGAGCCACCGACGATATGCCGACGATCCGACGTCACCGTGCAGTGGGAGTCGATCTGAACCTGGAAGCCCACCGGCGGTAACCGGCCCGCCGGATCAGCCGCAGCGGGAGCAACACGCTCCTCGGGGCGGTCGTCTTGCTCCGATATCACTGCAACATCCCGTTCGCGTCGACCTGCCACCGCTCGAGCGCGTCGGAGAGCTTCGCGGCCATCTCGTTCAACATTCGCCTTCCATCGGCCGCCGAGGCGGCCAGGGGATCCCCGAGTACTCCGTTGTCACTCACCGCCGCGACACCCCCCGTACGCATCGACGCCATCAGCTCCGAGACCGGGGCCACGTTGCCGCGGACCATCTCGTCGGACCGCACGATCAACGGTGAAATATGAAGCAGTAGCGATGTTTCGGTATGACCCGCGTGTGCATCGCCACCGGCCGTGGCGCAGGGAAACCAAGCGACGTCACGCCCTTCCGAACGTAGCTGCGTGACCGCGGACAGCAGGGTCCGACCGTTACCGCCGTGCCCGTTGACGAACAACAACCGTGAAGACCAACGGCAGGCACTTCGACCGTACTCGACCAGCACCGAATGCAGAACCTCCTGACCGATCGAAATCGTGCCGGGAAACCCCTCGTGCTCACCGGCGGCCCCGTAGCTCAGGGGCGGGGCGAGCATGATGTCGAGAGCGGTGCTGTCCCCGGCGTCGACACCACCCGGGCGAACAGCCGCCTCTGCCACTGCCACCGCGATCCGGACGTCGGTGTCGAGGGGCAGGTGTGGTCCGTGTTGTTCGATGGATCCCAATGGGACGACAAGGGTTGTTGATCGCCCGTTCAGCTCGGTCCAGCTCTGAAGTCCGAGCTCGCCCGCCGGTGTCATTCGGACCATGTTAGACCGTATCGGGCGACGCCTGAAGGGTTTACCACCCGAGCAATCGCTCGGTACCTGGTTTACTGGGAATCCGACCGTAACCGGTTGCGAAACACCGCGCCCGCCAGACGCGGCGCAGACTTCAACGATGAGGGGCAGCGAATGACGAAGAACGGGCCGTTGAGCGGAACACGGGTGGTCGAGTTCGCGGGGATCGGGCCGGGCCCGCACGCGGCGATGATGCTCGGGGACCTGGGGGCCGATGTGGTGCGTGTCGAGCGGGCGGGCAAGTTGCCCGCGCCGGGCCAGGCCGCCGACCAACTGCTGCGCAACCGGACCGTCGTCGAGGCGAACCTCAAAGACCCCGCCGACAAAGAGGCCATCATGAACCTCATCGCGAAGGCCGATGTGGTGATCGAGGGTTTCCGCCCCGGCGTGACCGAACGCCTGGGGTTCGGGCCGGAAGACGTCGCGAAGGTCAATCCACGCATCGTCTACGGCCGCATGACCGGATGGGGCCAGGACGGTCCGCTGGCCAGCGTGGCCGGACACGACATCAACTACATCTCCCTGACCGGGATGCTGCACGCGGTCGGCCGTGCGGACGAGGTTCCCACACCCCCGCTGAACCTCTTCGGCGATTTCGGCGGTGGATCGATGTTCCTGGTGCAGGGCATCCTGGCCGCGCTGCTCGAACGTGAGAAGTCCGGGCTGGGTCAGACGATCGACGCGGCAATGGTCGACGGGGTCTCGGTACTCGGCCAGATGATGTGGGCGTTCCGCGGAACGGGCATGTGGGGCAACGACCGTGGCGCCAACCTGCTCGACACCGGAGCCCCGTTCTATGACGTCTACGAGACCTCCGACGGCAAGTACTTCGCCGTCGGCGCCATCGAGCCCCAGTTCTACGCCCTGCTCCTCGAAGGCATGGGATTGGCGAACGATGACACCCTGCCGCACCAGCTCGACATGCCGCAGTGGCCGGCGATGAAGGTCCGGTTCGCCGAGGTGTTCAAGTCCAAGACCCGCGACGAGTGGACGTCGATCTTCGAGGGCACCGACGCCTGCGCATCCCCGGTGCTCGATTGGGAAGAAGCTCCCCAGAACAAGCATCTCGCCGCCCGGGGCAGCCTCATCGAACTCGACGGTGTCACCCAAGCCTCTGTGGCGCCGCGCTTTTCGCGCACGGTTCCCGATGTCCCGGCTCCGCCGGCCCGCACCGCGACCGACCCGGCCACCCTCTGGCTCGACTGACACCACCCGGCCGACCCAACTGCAGACGAGCCGGTAATACGAAGACGAGCCACAAATTTGTGGCTCGTCTTCGTATTACCGGCTCGTTTGCTGTATGACCGGCTCGGCCTCGTTTGTCGGTCTAGACCTTGGTCGCACCCATGTCGACCTCGATCGAGGACGCGGTGATGAACTTGGCCTTCGGCGAGCACAGGAACATCACCGAGTCGGTGATGTCCACCGACTTGGCCATCCCGGTCAGGATCGGCTCGAAATGCGCCTTGTACTGCGGCATCTCGAAGACGGCCAGCGCGTCGGTGTCCTCGAGGCACATCGGGGTGTCGACACCGTAGGGGTGGACCGTGTTGACCCGAATCCGATGCTCTCCCAGTTCTTTTGCCGTCGTGTGCGCCAACCCCACCAGCGCGTGCTTGGACGCCGAATAGGAGGCCTGCATCGGCATCGACTTGATCCCGGCAACCGAGGAGATGATCACGATCGAACCACCGTTGCCGGCCTCGATCATGGCGGGGATGGTTGCCTTGAGCGTTTTCCAGGTGCCGTTGACGTTGATGTCGATGACGTCGGTGAACTGACTCTCGCGCAGTTCGGTGACGCCACCCCAGGTCAGGACGCCGGCATTGGCGATCACGTAATCGAGGCGGCCGAACTGCGCCACCCCGTCGGCCACGAGCTGTTGCTGGGCAACAAGATCACGGGTGTCGGCCTGCCGGGCCAGGATGTTGCCGCCGGCCGCTTTCACCAGGCGAACCGTCTCCTCGAGATCCTCCGCGGTGGCCGGCGGGTAGCCGGTGGCGGTGACCGCCTGGCAGACGTCGAGTCCGATGACCGCGGCGCCTTCCTCGGCGAACCGGATCGCATGGCTGCGACCCTGTCCACGGGCGATACCAGTGATGTAGACGACCTTGCCGTCGAAGTCTCCCATAGACGAACTGTAACGTGTTCTAGTCTGGTTGCCCAGTAGATCCTCGACAGCGGAAACCACCCGCTGCGGTCAGACCCGGCTGTGGTGACTGCCGGGTGTGACCACAACGGGTGGCCCTGTTGACCGAAGCCTATGCGGTGGTCTCGCCGAACCGCTTCTCGAAGCCCTCCGGGATGATGATGTCGTCGCGGGTCAGATCGTGGATGCTCTTGCGGCCCAGCCCCATCAGCGCCGAATCGATACCGCCGCGCAGGATGTCGAGGACGTTCTCGACACCGGTCTGTCCGTTCGCCGCCAGGCCCCACAGGTAGGCGCGACCGATCATGACCGCGTCGGCACCGAGAGCCAGCGCCTTGACGACGTCGCTGCCGCGCCGGATGCCACCGTCGAGCAGCACCTGGATGTCGCCACCGACGGCGTCCGCGATCGGTCCGAGCATCCGGATGGTGGCCGGGGTGCCGTCGAGGTTGTTGCCGCCGTGATTGGAGACCGAGATCGCGGTGGCACCGATGTCCACCGCACGCTTCGCGTCATCGAGACGGGTGATGCCCTTGACCATGAACGGGCCGTCCCACTCCTTGCGGAGCCATTCCAGGTCCTCCCAGGACGGGGGTGCGGTCTGCATCCACTGTCCGTACGCACCGAAGAACGTCGGTCCCTGCTCGCCCTTGTCGACCACGTTGGGGGCGGTCAGGTCCGGGATGTTGATCTTGCCCTTGTTGAACCAGTCCAGCGCGTATCGCGGGCGCATCGCGATCTCCGGCGCGAGCTTGAGCAGCGCCTTGAGGTCGACCTTCTCGGGGATCTCCGGGCTGCCCCAGTCGCGACCCATCGAGAACGACCAGTCGGTGGTCACGATCAGACCCTTGGCCCCGGCTGCGCGGGCCCGCTCGGCACGCTTGAGGATGTCCTCGCGGGAGTTGAGCCAGTAGGCCTGGAAGAAGATCTTGTCGTTGACCGCGGTGACCTCTTCGATGGGCTTGCTGGCGAAGCTCGACAGTCCCATCGCGGTGCCACGGGCCGCCGCGGCACGGGCGACCGCGACCTCACCCTCGGGGTCGACGGCCTGCACACCGGTGGGCGAGATGATGACGGGCAACGAAATGTCTTGCCCCATGATCGATGTCGACAACTCGCGCTGCGCCTGCGCGCCGACCACGTGCGGAGCGAATCCCAGTTCGGAGAACGCGTCGACGTTGTCGGCGAGCGTGATGCCCTTCTCACTACCCGCGATCAGCGAGGAGTACACGGACTTGGGGAGTCGCTTCTTCGCCCGACGCTGGGCTTCGAGCACCGTCTCGAACCAGGGGTTCGCCATTACTTCATCCTTTGCTCACCCGGCAGCTCTGCCGGGGGGGTCTTCGTTACTTGGCGGGGATCAGGCCGGCCGGCCGAAGACCGGCACCGCCTTCGGAATTGCCGGGCACGAACCCGGCGAGTGGGTTTTCGTCGCAGTCACGCGACGGCGGCCTGGTCATCAGCGTCAGCGGTACGCCGCGCGAATGGTCCTTGTTGGCCGAGGGCACCTTGCGGTCCTCGGCGAGCAGCGATTCACCGAAACCCTGTACACATTCGGGGTCGGGGCCGGCGAGCGGAAGTCCGGTGAAGAACTTCGCCGCCATGCAACCACCACGGCAGGCATCGAAGTGCTGGCACTTGGTGCAGGCTCCCGCGTTCTGCGGCTCACGCAGTTCGAGGAACAGATCCGACTCCTGCCAGATCGTCTTGAATCCGCCGTCCGACAGGATGTTTCCGGCGAGGAAGTTCTCGTGGATGGCAAACGGGCAGGCGTACACGTCACCGATCGGATCGATCAGGCAGACCACCCGACCGGCGCCACAGAGGTTGAGCCCCGGCAGTGCGCCCTGACCCGGTTCGGCGAAGGCCGACAGGTGGAAGAAGGAATCCCCCGTCAGAACCCGGTCGCCGTGTTCGACCAGCCAGTTGTAGAGGTCGCGTTGCTGTTCGGGCAACGGGTGCAGGTCATCCCACACGTCGGCGCCGCGGCCCGACGGACGTAGCCGGGTGATGCGCAACGTGGCACCGTACTTGTCGGCGAGCGCTTTGAACTCGTCGAGCTGCGTCGCGTTCTGGCGGGTGACGACCACGCTGATCTTGGCATCGGCGAAACCGGCCTCATGGAGGTTCTCGAGCGCTTTGATGGCCATCGCATACGAACCGGGACCACGTACCGCGTCGTTGACCTCGGCGGTGGCACCGTCGAGCGAGATCTGCACGTCAACGTAGTCACTGGCGGCCAGGCGCTGCGCAACGGCCTTGTCGATCCGCAGGCCGTTGGTCGAAAACTTCACGCCCACTTGGTGATCGGTGGCGTAGTCGACCAGTTCCCAGAAGTCTGGACGGACCGTCGGCTCACCGCCACCGATGTTGACGTAGAAGACCTGCATCCGCTGCAGTTCATCGATGATCGCCTTGCACTGCTCGGTGTCGAGTTCGCGCGGATCACGCTTGCCCGACGAGGACAGGCAGTGCACACACGACAGGTTGCAGGCGTAGGTCAACTCCCACGTCAGGCAGATCGGTGCGTCGAGGCCTTTTTCGAACTGATCAACCAGGCGGCCAACCGGCTGACGAGACGCCGCGGGGCGCTCCAAAATGGAAGTCATTGGGGTTCCTCACAAGTGACATGGTGCGGCGTGGGCTGACGCCTGGCGTGCTGCTCGGGGCCGAGGGCTGCGGCACCGAGCAGCACGGGAGAACTTCAGGTTCTGGGGACGATCATTCCCGAAGTCGCGAGCGCGGCAAGCGCATTGACGTACAACGAACGGTCGCTGTCGGCAATACCGGCAGCGGCTATGGCATCGGCGGCGTTGTCGTGGTCACCGAGCGACTGCACCACTTCGACCACTGTCAGGTTCTTCAGGAACGACAGTTTACGAGTGCCGAAGTGGTACAGCAGCGCGCCGAACGGTTCAGGCCGCAGGGCGACCGAAGAGTTCAGGACCCACGCCCGGTCGATATCGAACGCGACCACGGGCGTCGTGGGCGCAGACGAAGGCGAAGCCGGAGTCATGGGCGCAGACGAAGGCGAAGCCGGAGTCATGGGCGCAGACGAAGGCGAAGCCGGAGCTCGACTCGTCGAGACGGACATGTCAGTAGACGCCGCACATGCCGTCGATGGACACCTCTTCGACCAACGACTCGGTCACGAGGTCGGTCTCGGTGCCGGCTGCATCGGCGGACACGGAAGGATTCTGGGCTGTCATCTGGCTTACCTCCTGGTAGTTGGTGTGAGCACCACCATAATGGCACTGAGTGCACAAAGGCCAGAGTTTCCGCGGAACCCAACTGTTAAATTCTTGAAAACCGCGAGACATGCAGGTCAGAGGCTCTGCACTTACACTCCGAGATCCCGCCCGATGGGATCTTCAGCACGCCCAGGACACCACCGAGTTGAGCTTCACCGACGTGCGGAGATCAATGTCTTGGCGCCCATTGCGCTGCATGGGGTGCGATCTCATGCTCGATGAATTGCGTTGTGGTATCCCGTAATTGTTCGCGCTCTGCGTCGAAGACGAGTCTGCGCGACCCTGCCGACCGTTCGGCAGCGCGAGGTGACACAGTCGAGGTGGTTCCCCCGAAAAGGAGTTGCATCCGTGCCGACAACAACACCGCAGCCCAGGCAGGTCGAGTTCGCCGGGTCCGGCGGCATCCGCCTCGTCGCCGACCACTGGTCGCCGGCCGCTGCGGACCGGGCCGTAGACGGTGCGAGCGGCACGCCGTCACCACGGATCGTCCTCCTGATGCACGGTGGCGGCCAGACGAGGTTCTCCTGGAAGAACACCGGGGCATTGCTGGCCGCACACGGCCACGAGGTGATCTCCCTCGACGCCCGCGGGCATGGCGAGAGCGATTGGGCCCCCGACGGTGACTACAGTCCGGCCGTCCTGCAGGCCGATGGACTCCGCGTGCTCGAACAGCTTCCCACCGTGACCGGGCGGGCACTGCCGGTCACGATCGTCGGTGCCAGTCTCGGTGGGCTGACGGGCATCGGCGTGGCTGCGATGGCGCCGCCGAACACGGTCGACCGGCTCATCCTGGTCGACGTGGTGCCCAGGCCGGAAGAGCGTGGTACCACACGGATCCGGGATTTCATGGCCTCGGGCGGTGACGGTTTCGACGATCTCGAACAGGCCGCGGCCGCCATCTCCGAATACCTGCCACACCGCCCGACCACCGGAACGACCGACGGTCTCAAGCGCAACCTGCGTCGACGCGAGGACGGCCGGTGGTACTGGCACTGGGATCCGGCGTTCCTCGACATCACCGGTGGTCCGGCCGTGCTGCCCAGTGACATGTTCGAAGAACAGGCACTCGGATTGACGATCCCGATCCAGCTGATCCGCGGCCGGCTCTCCGACGTCGTGAGCCAGGAGTCGGTGGACGCCTTTCGGGCACTCATCCCGGATCTGGAGGTGACCGAACTGCACAGCGCCGGGCACACCGCGGCCGGTGACAGCAACGACGCGTTCACCGCTGCGGTGATCGACTTCATCGACCGCTGAGGATCTACCATGGATCTCCCACCCACGATGCTGGTCAGGCGAACGGAGATGATGAGTTGATCAACGCATCACGGTTGCCATGACCACCCCCATCGGTCGCAGGCCGACCACCACCAAGTCGAAGATCACCGACGCGGCGATCGAGCTGTTCACCGAGGTCGGATTCGACGAGACCAGCGTCGACGACGTCGCCGCGGCCGCCGGCATCGCCCGACGCACACTGTTCCGCTACTACCCGTCGAAGAACGCCATCGCCTGGGGTGACTTCGACGAGCATCTGGACGACATGCGCCGTCTGCTGGCCGATGTCCCGGCCGACATGCCCGTCTCCGAAGCGCTGCGCAATGCCCTGCTCGACTTCAACGAGGTTCCGCCGAACCACCGCGATCACCACCGCAAACGGATGCGCCTACTCCTGGGTGTGCCTGCACTACAGGCGCATTCGATGTTGATGTACACCGGGTGGCGCGAGGTCGTCGCCGAGTTCGTGGCCGCCCGTACCGGCACCGAGCCGGGCGACCACTTACCGCAGACCGTCGCCTGGACGTTGCTGGGCACAGCCCTGGCCGCATACCAGCAGTGGCTCGACGACCCGGACGCCGACCTCGACGAACTGCTCACCCGCGGTGCCCGGGTGTTGAGCAACGGCCTCGACAGCGAGTTGGGGTCGACCGCGGCGGCTGGTAATCTAAACTAGAACGTGTTCTCATTTTGTGGCCCTTGAGGAGGTACGCCGGTGACCGTCACCCCACACAGCACGCGCAGTGTTGTGCTGACCGTGGCCGAGGTGATCGACGAGACGGGCGACGCGAAGTCGCTGGTCTTCGACATCCCGGATGATGCCGCCGACCGGTTCGACTACAAACCCGGCCAGTTCCTCACGCTCCGGATCCCCAGTGATCAAACCGGATCGGTGGCCCGCTGCTATTCCCTGGCCTCGTCCCCGTGGGGTGACGAGAAGCCGAAGGTCACCGTCAAACGCACCGCCGACGGGTACGGCTCGAACTGGATCTGCGAGCACGTCGGCGCCGGCGACCAGATCGAGGTGCTGCCGCCCTCAGGCGTTTTCACACCGACTGACCTCGACGCGCCGATCCTGTTGCTCGGTGCCGGCAGCGGCATCACCCCGGTGATGTCGATCCTCAAATCCGCACTGCTCAAGGGCAGCGGCCGCCTGGTCCTGTTCTACGCGAACCGCAGCGAGAGCGATGTGATCTTCGGCGACGAGCTCAAGGAACTGCAGAACCGATACCCGCAGCGTCTCACCGTGATCCACTGGCTCGAATCGGTCCAGGGGCTCCCGTCGGCCGACAAGCTCGCGACGTTGCTCCGGCCGTTCAAGGCCTATCACGCCTACATGTGCGGCCCCGGCCCGTTCATGGACGCCGTACACAAGGCGCTTGCCGCCATCGAGATGTCGCACCATCAGGTGCACGCCGAGGTCTTCACATCGTTGTCGGGAGACCCGTTCGAGGACACCGAACCCGTCGAGCTCACCGAGGAGCAACTGGCCGACGCCGCGTCGGTCGAGGTGGAACTCGATGGCGAGGTCCACCAGTTGTCGTGGCCCAAGAGCCGAACCCTGGTCGACATCATGCTCGGCGCGGGCCTCGACGTCCCCTACTCCTGCCGCGAAGGTGAATGCGGTTCGTGTGCCTGCACTCTCACCGAGGGAACCGTCGAGATGGAGCACATCGGCGCGCTCGACGAGGAGGACGTCGCCGACGGCTACATCCTCGGATGTCAGGCACGACCGACGTCACCGGTACTCAAAGTCGAGTTCTGAGCGTGGGTCTCACCTGAGCGCACGATAGTGGGCGCGCTGATCGGGGTCGAGGTGCTCGGTCGCGTAACTCAGTGCGGTACGGCCCATCTCGGCCGCGTGTTCATCGAGGAAGGCGAGCAGCAATCCCCGGTCGATGCGCTTGCCCATCTCTCGGAGCATCCAGCCGACCGCCTTCTGGATCAGGTCGCGGCGGTCCGGCAGGACGCGCGGCGCCACATCCAGGATGGGCACCGGGTCACCGCTCTTGGTGAATGCCGCGGTCGCGATGATCGCCACCCGGCGCACCCACAGGTCGTCATGGTCGACGAGGTCGAGCAGTGGCCGGTGGTCCCCGCCGAGCAGGAAGGCCCCCAACACGTATTCGGCGGAACTGTCCACCAGATCCCAGTTGTCGACGCAGCCGTCGAACACCGCCTGTAGGTAGAGGTCGACCCAGGCCTGCCGTTCTTCCGCGCCGGCGGCTTTCTCGAACCCGTTGCGCAGCAGGAACAGTCCGGTCAGCCGGTGCTCGTGGACATCACTGTCGAGCAACGCCCGCACACCCACCCGGTCGAGGCCACGGAAATCCTTGGCGACCCCGCGCTGCTGCGGAACCGTCACCCCGATGAAATGATCACCTTCGCCGTACTCGCCGGGGCCGGACTTGAAAAACGACGCCGAACCCAGGGCGCGATCGGGGTCACCGAGCGCGTCGAGTGCTGCCATCACCGCCGCCGCGGTGGGCCGCGGGCCCGGCACGGCGGCCCGCGCCATCAGCCCAACAGGTCCGAAATCGGGGTGGGGGCAAGGAGTTTGGCGCGCATCTTCATCACCGCAGCCGGCTTGCCGGCGCCGACCACCGCGGTGAAGATGCCGCTGCGGCTGTAATAGACCACGAACTTGCCGTCCTCTTCGAGGACCACATGTACGTCGTCGAGGCCGGACGGATGGCCCAGCGCCTGGATCTTCACCTCGAACTGATCGCTCCAGAAATACGCGACGGCAGGCCGCGGGTTCTCCACCACGACACCGAGAATCGCATTGGCGACCTTGCTCGCCTGCTCGACCACGTTGTTCCAGTGCTCGACCCGCGACGGCACGCCGGTCGCGTCCTGCCAGTTCGCCACATCGCCCAGGGCGTACACGTCGGCCGCGCTGGTTCGGCCTTCGGCGTCACAGGCGATACCGCCGCCGACAGTACGGTCGGCGAGTTCGATACCGGAACCCTCGAGGTAGTCGACCACCGGTGTCGACCCGATGCCGACCACGACGATGTCGGCGGGCAGCACGGTCCCGTCCGTCAGTTCGACACCGGTCACCTTGCCTGCCTCGCCGACGATATCGGTGACGCCGACGCCGGTGCGGACCTCGACTCCCCGGTCGGTGAGGATGCGGCCGACCATGTTGCCGACCTTCTCGCCCAGTGCCACGGCCATCGGCGCGGGTGCCGGTTCGACCACGGTGACGTCCAGACCACGGGTCTTCAGACTCGCCGCGACCTCACAGCCGATGAACCCGGCGCCGACCACCACCGCGCGGGTGGCGCCGTCGATCTGCGAGCGCAAGGTGTGGGCGTCATCGACGGTTCGCAGCACGTGCACGCCGGACAGTCCGTCGGCGAACGGCAGGGTGCGGGGATGCAGGCCGGTCGCCAGGACCAATGAGCTGTAGACGATCGTCTCGGACTCGCCGCCACCGGTCGGCTGCACGGTGATCGTGTGGGAGGCCGGATCGATCGCGGTGACCTGCGTTCCGGTCCGCAGATCGATCTTGTTCTCGACGTAGAAGTCGTCGGGCTTGAGGTCGACCCGGTCCTGCTCCCCGACCAGAACGGCCTTGGACAGCGGCGGACGGTCGTACGGTGCGTAGTCCTCTTTGCCGATGAGGATGAGGTCACCCTCGTACCCTTCGCTGCGGAGGTCGTCGACCACTCGCGCACCGCCGAGTCCGGCTCCGACAATCACAATTGCGGCGCTCATCGCCACACCTCGCATCCCTACTCGGAGTTGAATCGCCCGCGCTAGCCCGGCCCAACAGGTTGCAGCCCGGCAAGGCGCCAATTGCCGTTGACCTTACGCATGTCCGCCCACCTTGTGACAGCCACCACCTGTTGCGGCGGCTGTGCTGTGGGTAACGAGATGTCCTGGTTCACGAACACCAGTACCCGGGCACTGTTGTCATCGATGTCCTCGACTCCCGTTGCCAGGACCTGGGCAGTCATCCGGGCTCCGGACTCGACCGCGGTCGGCAGGACCACGCCGGGACCCTGACTGCGGAACTCCAGCAGCAGACGACCGGTCAGACGTGCACCGACGCTCTCCTGTGCGGCGGTGAGTGTGTCCGGCCGAAACGTCATCAACGCGGTGACCGCGTCGGCGGTGGCCGACTGCACCTGCCGGCGCTCGTCCTCGTCGCCGCTCCCGGGTCGGCCGGGTCCGATGAACCCGACGATCGCGATCACCGACGACACCACCAGGGCAGCTGCCAGGAGTCCCCCGACGATCCGGTGCCGAACCGACATCGTGCGCATGTCCTGATTCACTGGAGCTCTGTTCGGTCGATGGTCCAGTTGTCGCCCGAGTCCTTCATGGTCACCAGCAGCGCCACCCGATTCTGCGACGGATCGGCTCCCAGAACTGTCGGGTTGGTGCCCTCCGCGACGACCAGCACCTGAGCACCACCGCCGTCGACCTCGCCGACGATCCCGGCGGACAGGACCTGGCCGGTGCTGGGTACCCGAAGTCCGCGAATCACCTCGACCAACTGTTCCCGCGAGCCCTCCAACCGGTCGCGCTGTTCACCGGACGTGACCTCGATCGCTTGATCGACGAACTCCTCGGGCCGCACCGGGTCGATGGTGAGCAGGGTCGCCACCGCCGAGCGCGCGTCGTCGAGGATGGAGAGGTCACGCTCCCGGTCGGCCTCGGCGCCACGATGTGCGACGACGAGGACGATCGTGAGGGACAGCATGGCCACCGCCACCAGGACGCAACAGACAGTGACCAGCATCAGACGTCCGCGCCGCCGTTCGCAGCGTGCCTGCAGTGCCGGCGCGGCCGCGGCCCGGGCCCGCTTGGCCGCCGCGTCGGCCGCGGCCACCCGTTCGCGCGCCTGCTCGACCCGGTGCGAGGTGGTGGTGGGTTGCTCGCTCACAGCACCTCGTCCGCTCGGGCGATCTTCCACTGTCCACCGGATCGTTCGAGCTCGACGTCGACCACCTTGGTGGCGGTGGTGGGCCCGGAACCCGGCACGGTTTCGGTGACGAGCGCGGAGACAACCACGTCAGCGTGGTTCTCCCAGACACCGGAGATGCCGGTATGGACCGGCTTCCACTCGATCGTGACGCCGGCGGGCGGTTCTGCGTCCAGGACCGCGGCGTACTGCTGTGCGAACCCGGGTGTCACCGCTGCCCTGGCCTGATCACGGCCGTCCGCGGCCGCGGCGTCGGAAGAAAAGAGTTGAGCCACCAGTGGGCCGGCTTGCCGGGCGACCTGCGCCCGGTTGCGGTCCAGTTGCTGATCATTCTCATACCGCTGCCACGCGAAACCGAGTCCCACCGCGCAGGCGACGGCCACCAGCGCGGTGATGACGGCAACGGCGATCGGTCTGCGCAGGCTCATCCGAAGAACTCCAGCGCCGAGACCTTCAGGGAACCGCCGTCCGGCACCATCTCGACCTGCACCCGGAACCGGCGCGGCGCAGGTTCGGCCGATGCGACATCGGTGAGGTCGCTGCGCACGGTGATCGCGGCCGTCACGATCAGCGTCGCCCGGTCGCCCGACCTCGTCGACAGACCCACACCGTCGACGGTGCCGGACGCCTGGGCGCCGATCTGTGCGACGAACTGCGTGTACGCGTCGACCGATTGCGCGAACTCGTCCTCGAACTCACCGGTCGCCCCAGTCATGATCTGCGCAGATCGCCGTCCCTCGTCACCACCGTCGGGGGTGAGCAGAACCTGGACCCGAGCCGCCGCGGCACGCATGTAGTCGTCGTCGCTGTATCCCCGGTCGGCCTGCGCGTAGCGGACCCCGCCCACCACCGCTGCCACCGCCGCGACCACCACCAACGCGGCCAGGACCAACAGCCAGGTAGGGCGTGTCCCAGGTCGGCGATCGTCGCTTCCGGCCTCGAGTTCGGTGAGGGCGGTGCGGGCATCACGCAATTCGGCGCGCGCCGCGGCATCGGCCCTGACCAGGGCACGATCGGATGCGGGGGCAGCCTTGAGCAGCGTGCGGATGTCGAGCACCGGTTCATCGTAGTGTCGCAGCACACGTTCGCGGACAAACCGGGTCCTGCGCCTGCCGAACAACTCCGGTGCGGGATAGATTGCGTTGCATGAGCATCGTTGTCGGATACCAACCGGGCCGCGGCGGTGATGAGGCACTCGAGCTCGGCGCAAGTCTTGCCGACGCCCTGGCAACCACCGTGGTCCTGGTGACCGTCACCCCCAAGCCCTGGACGACTCCGTCGATGGCCCGGGTCGACGCCGAGTTCAGGGCGTACGCCCGGCGGTACGGTGACGACGCCGAATCCTCCGCTCGTGCCCACCTCGAGCAGCGCTTCCCACAGACGCCGGCGACATTCCTGCGGATGAGTGAGCGGTCGGTCCCCAAGTCGTTGCACAAGGTCCTCGCCGACCACGACGCGGACATCCTCGTACTGGGTACCAGTCACAGTTCGGACAGTGGCCGGATGTCCTTGGGCGCGACCACGAGCCGTCTCATGCACTCGAGTTCGATCCCGTTGGCCTTGGCCCCCAAGGGTTACAGCTGCTCGAAGATCACCGGTGTCACCTGCGCCTACTCGGGTGAGGAACACGGTGCCGAGGTGGTGGTGGCAGCCCGCGACCTGGCCGAACAGATGGCGGTTCCATTGCGGGTGGCCACCTTCGGCGTCAGGCCCCCCGACATGTTCCCGCCGGAGATCGGCCTGGAGGTCGAACGCACCGTGATGGACGCGTGGCGGGAACAGATCGCCGACGCGATGAATGCGTTGGTGACCCACAACATCATCGACCCGACAACCACGACCACGATCAGTACCGGCAACGACTGGGACTCCGCATTCGACGCGATCGAGTGGCGCAGCGGTGAGGTGCTGGCCATCGGCACCACTCCCCGCGATCCGATCAAGCGGGTGTTCCTGGGTTCACGGGCAGCCAGAATCGTTGCCTCCGCCACTGTTCCGGCAATCATTTTTCCAGGCTGAGGTGCACACATGGACATGAACAAGAAACCGGCGCAACAGCCCGGTGCACTGACCGCGGCAACACTGTTGCGCCGCAAACCGATTCCGAGAGGCGATGAGGCAGAGGCCGACACCGGTCTGCAGCGCACCATCAGCACCACCCAACTGGCCTGCTTCGGAATCGGTGCGACCATCGGCACCGGCATCTTCTTCGTGATGAGCGAAGCCGTACCGAAAGCCGGGCCGTCGGTGGTGGTTGCGTTCATCGTCGCCGGCATCGCCGCCGGCCTGGCCGCGATCTGTTACGCCGAGATGGCGTCGTCGGTGCCCGTCTCCGGATCCACGTATTCCTACGCCTACGCCACGCTCGGCGAACTCGTCGCGATGGCGGTGGCAGGCTGTCTGCTCCTGGAGTACGGGGTCTCGACGGCCGCGGTTGCGGTGGGCTGGAGTCAGTACCTCAACGAGTTACTCGACCATCTCCACATCCCGGCCATCCCGCAGGCCCTCTCGGCCGCGCCGTGGGATGACAAGGCGGGCTGGGTCAATCTGCCCGCCGTCGTCCTCGTCGGTCTGTGTGCCCTGCTGCTGATCCGCGGCGCCAGTGAGTCGGCCAAGGCCAACGCCGTGATGGTTGCCATCAAACTCGCTGTGCTGACCATGTTCTGCGCGATCGCGTTCACCGCGTTCAGCAGCGACAACCTGACGCCCTTCTTCGCGGACGGAGCCAACGGCGTCACCGCCGCGGCGGGTGTCATCTTCTTCTCCTTCATCGGGCTCGACGCGGTCTCCACCGCCGGCGAAGAGGTCAAGGATCCACAACGCACGATGCCGCGGGCCTTGATGGCCGCACTCGTCACGGTCGTCCTGGTCTATGTACTGGTGGCGCTGGCAGCCGTCGGCGCTCAGCAGGCCTCGAAGTTCGAGGGTCAGGAAGCGGGTCTGGCCGTCATCCTGCAAGACGTCACCGGGCAGTCGTGGCCGGCGCTGGTGCTCTCACTCGGCGCGGTCATCTCGATCTTCTCCGTCACGCTGGTGACCCTCTACGGACAGACCCGCATCCTGTTCGCGATGGGTCGCGACGGCATGCTCCCGAAGTTCTTCACCAGGATCGACCCCCGAACGATGACACCGGTGAACAACACCGTCGTCGTGGCGATCATCGTTGCGTTGCTCGCCGGGTTCGTCCCGCTCCACTATCTGGTCGACATGGTCTCCATCGGTACGCTGACGGCCTTCACCGTGGTGAGCCTCGGTGTGATCATCCTGCGCCGTCGCGAACCCGATCTGCACCGGCCGTTCAAGGTGCCGTTCTACCCGGTCACACCCATCCTGGCCATCGCCGCATGTATCTACATCCTGTACGGATTGCACTGGTACACGTACATGTTCTTCCTGCTGTGGGTCGGCGTGGTGCTGACCTACTACCTCATCTACGGCCGCAAGCACTCACTGCTCAACCTGACCACCGACCCGCTCGGGGGCTTCGGGAGTGCTTCGCGCGGGGACACCGGGAGTGCTTCGAGCGGCGACAAGCGCATCTAACGTCAACTTGGTGACCTTGCCCTGAGCACCACGGGGTAGCTCGGGCACCACGAAGACATCCCGCGGCACACGCGAGCGCGAGAGCTCCGTGCCGACGTACGTTTTCACGTCGGCCTCGGTGATGGTCGCTCCGTCGCGCGGAACCACAAAGGCACGCAGCCGCTGACCGAAGTCGGCGTCGGTAACCGCCACCACCGCGGCATCGACGATGTCCCGGTGGCGCCCCAGTGCGAGTTCGACCTCTTCGGGGAAGACGTTCTCGCCACCGGAGATGATCATCCCGTCGCTGCGTCCTTCGACGAACAGCCGGCCGGTGGCGTCGATCCGTCCGGTGTCGCCGGTGTTCAGCATCCCGTCGAGCGTTTCCTTGGACGCGCCGTTGGTGTACTCGCTGATCTGACTGCCCGAGCGGACATAGATCTGGCCCGACTGCCCCGTGGGCACCCGGACCCCACCCGAGATGATCGCAACCTCGACACCGAGAGGTGCCCGTCCGGCCGTGGTGGGCCGGACCGCAAGATCTTCCGGCGTCGCAATGGTGATGTAGGAGGCCTCCGTGGCGCCATAGAGGTTGTGCAACACATGCCCGAACTGCTTCTGCACCGAGAGTACGAGCGACTCATCGAGTTTCGCGCCGCCCGACGCGATCATCCGCAACGTGGAGCGATCGACGCGGGACAACTCGTCGGCGCCCTGATCCATCAACCGCCGCAGCATGGTCGGCACCATCATCGCCGCGGTACACCGATGCTCGATCAGCAACTCCAACGAGTTCGGCGCCGAAAAGCGCCGGTCCATGACCACCGTCGCACCGGTGAGCAGGCAGACCATCGTGGCCAGCAGGCCCCATCCGTGAAAGGCCGGCGCCGACATCAGCACCCGATCGCTGCCACGGATCGCGATCTTCGAAACGAATCCGGCCGGCAGCGACATCGCCGGCGCCCCTTCGCGGGGCGCACCTTTCGGCGCGCCGGTGCTACCGCTGGTCAGGATGACCAACGACGACGAGGATGACGGCGCCGGCGGCAACTCGGTGGACGAACGCGCCACGAGCTCATCGACGGTCTGCGCATCACTGGCCCCGACATCACCGGGTTCGTCGGCCCAGGCGACGTAGCGGCGCACACCGGTATCGATCAGTTCCAGGGCCGGGGTGAACTCGGCGTCGTGAAGGATCACGTCCACCCGCTCGCGTTCGACGACCTCCGCCATCTGTTTGGCACCGAGGTCGGTGTTGAGCAACACCACCCGCGCACCGAGCCCGCCGGCCGAGAGCAGACCGATGACCGCATACCTGCTGTTACGGCACATCACCCCGACGGTTGGCTGCTTGCCGGCCGGCAACACCTCCCGCAGGCCGTTGATCAGGCCGTTGCAGGTGCGCGCGAGTTCGGCATAGGTGAGCGATCCATCGGGGTCGACGATCGCCACCCGGTCGCCGTACATCGATCCGTAGATCGACGGGCCGGCGGCCTCACCACCGGCGAGACGCAGTTTGGCGATCTGCGGCAGCAGCTTCGGACTCGGCAGCGCACCGGCCCGCGACAGCTCCCGGAGGGCGAGCAACTCGGTCCGGACCTTCTGCAGTTTCGCCATCTACCGGTTCACCTGACCATGGGGGCGAGATAACGGCGCGCGAACTCGCGAACCGACTCCGGGGACTGCCGCCCTTCATCGAGCGGCGGTGTGTCGAGGAACGAAATCACCAGACGCACAAGGATCTCGGTCGCCGCATGCAGATCCTCGTCCGACATCTTTGCCCCGGCGCCACGCAACGTCTGCATGATCCGGCCGGTGACGATCTCGATGAACAGACCGGTCACCGATTTGGTGATCCCCTGCAGCGCATCACGTTCATCGAACATCATCCGCCGGATCAGCGGGTCGTCGTTGACCATCTGCGCCCCGGCGACGAAAGCCTCGACCACCGCATCCTGAGCGCCGTGGCCGACGGTTGCGGCCTCGAGCATGCGCATGCCGTCGAGGTAGACACGCTCGGCCACACCCAGCAGAAGTGCTTCCTTGTTGGGGAAACGCCGGTACAGGGTGCTCCGGCTCACTCCGGCCCGCTTCGCGACGTCGTCGACCCCCGTCTTGCGAATCCCGTTCTCTTCGAACTCTTTTCGGGCCGCTGTCAGAATCGCATCCTCTTGCTCCTGGGGCGACTCGGTGTTGCGGACCTTACGGGTACCACCGGTCCGGTCCGCTGTGCCCGTCGTGCGCTGTGCCATCACACCCGCCGCATCGTGACGGGGAGTTTGTCTTTCGGGACGGGTAGCGCGCTGTAATCCATCGGCATCGTGTAATCATCCGGGACGGACCATTCGAAGCCGCGCAGCAGGTGGTGCATGATCGTCTTGATCTCCAGCTGACCGAAGTACAACCCGATGCATTTGTGGACACCGCCCCCGAAGGGGTGCCATGCCATCCGATGCGACTTGTCCTCTGCCCTTTCGGGAGTGAACCGCTCGGGATCGAAGGTGTACGGGTCCTTCCAGTACTCGGGATCGTAGTGATTGGTCAGCCCGGGCACCGAGACCATCGCCCCTTTGGGGATGAAGTGCCCCATCACCTCGGTGTCCTTCACCGCGATCCGGGGCTGCCCCGGAACCGGGGCGCACATCCTCAGCGACTCCTTCATGATCAGATCGATGTCGGCCAGCTTGGACAGGTCGTCGTAGGCGAGGTCCGGTCCGAGTTCGAGCGACTGCGCGCGGGCCCGCCGCTGCCACTGGGGCGATTTGGCCATGCGGTACGCCATCTGGGTCATGGTCATGGTCGAGGTGTCGTGGGCGGCCATCAGCACGAAGATCATGTGATTGACGACGTCCTCGTCGGTGAAACGATGTCCCTCTTCACTTTCGGCGTGGCACAGCACAGAGAACAGGTCCGGAGTCTCGGTCGCACGCTTGGCCGCGATATGGCTCATGAAGAACTCTTCGAGGATCTTGCGGGAGCGCAGACCCTTCCACCAGCGACCGCCCGGGACGGGCTTGCGAACGATCGCCACACCGGCTCGCACCGTCTCGATGAACGCCTTGTTGATCCGGTCGGCTTCGTTCTGCGGGAGTTCGAGGCCCATGAACACCTCGAGTGCGACGTCGAGGGTCAGCGCCTTGAACTCACTGAACAGCTTCACCTCACCCACCGGGAACTGCTTGATGCGCTCGGCGATCATCGGCTGCATCGCCTGCATGTAGCCCTTGAGGACCGGCGGCGTGAAGGCCTGCTGCAAGATCAGCCGGTGGTGCCGGTGCTCTTCGAAGTCGAGCAGCATCACTCCGCGGTTGAAGAACGGGCCGATGAAGAAGCTCCACGCCGGGCCGTTGGCAAACGCCTTCTGCTTGTTCATCAGGATCTGATCGGCCGCCACCGGACCACGGCAGGTGACCATCTGCTGCCCGAAGGCGTTGATGAACGAGATGTTGCCGAACTCGGCCTGCTGGGCCCGGGCGAAGGCGAACGGATCGCGGCGCATCCGGAGAATTTGGATCACGCCGTTGGTGGTCGACCCATGGACTGGTTCGAGATCACTGTCGGGTGGCGCCGGTGCCAGGATGACCGCCATGGATTACAACCCTCCGCCGATGGAACGTTTTGAAGAAATTGTATCTTCAAAGTCCGCGGTGATCCATACCCCCGGCTGCGCTCAGCCCGCCGCCAGCACCGCATGACACCGGCGCAATCGGTCCAACCACCAGCGACGACGCTCCTCGGAGGCCAACGGGACAGACGCGATATCGACCTCGACCCGCCGGGGTGCCACCATCCCGCCGTCGGGCACAAACGGCTCGGCCACGTCGGTGACGAACAGCCCGCCGGTGCCCAGGCCGCAGGCCGGAGGTGCCACCGGCAAGGCTGCTGCCGCCGCAACCCCGGCGGACATACCCACCGCCGAATCGAGTGCACTCGAGATCACCACCGGGATCGGGATCTGTGCGGCCAGGTCCAGGACCCGCCGCATCCCGCCCAGCGGCGCGACCTTCAGGATCGCAACGTCGGCAGCCTTGGCCTCGATCACCCGCAACGGATCCTCGGCCCGGCGGATGCTCTCATCCGCAGCGATCGGGGTGGTGACCGCCGCCCGCACCGCAGCGAGCTCTTCGAGTGTCGCGCAGGGCTGCTCGGCGTATTCGAGTTCCCCCAACGCCCGCAACGCCGTGATCGCCTGCGGGACGGTCCACTTCCCATTGGCATCGACCCGCACGGAGGTAATGTGCTCTCGCACCGCGGCCACCCGCGCGACGTCGTCGTCGAGGGTTTGCCCCTCTTGTGCCACCTTGACCTTGGCGGTGGTGGCCCCCGGGAACCGCGTCAGCAACGCCGCGACGTCTTCCGCCGGAATCGCCGGCACGGTGGCATTGACCGGAACGACGTCGCGGAGGAGTTCCGGCGGACCCAGGTACGCCGCCTCGATCCCCGCCGCCAGCCACGACGACGACTCGACATCGTCGTATTCCGGAAAGGGGCCGAACTCACCCCAGCCTGCCGGACCCCGCAGCAGCAACACCTCGCGGGTGGTGATGCCGCGGAACCGCACATTCATCGGCAGCGAGACGACAACGGCCTGCTCGGCCAACTCCGCATAGGACGGATGTCCCGTCATCTGCGCATCATTCCGACGTCCCGGACAACCACCGGAGAAGCAGTTCGAGCCGTGCGTCGTCGAGACCGGGCTGCGGGTTGACCGCTGCGCTGACGGATTCACCGTCGAACACATGGACCACCGTCAGAGCGATGAGCTCGACCTGCCCCTCGGGAAGGTACTGCACCGCAGGCAACGTCCGCGCAAACGCGGCAATCTGATTGTGATACTCAGAGGTCAAGGGAGCCAAGCGTTCCCGCAACGCGGCATCGGTGCGAGCCGCCACCAGCAGCTCATACCAGGCTCCGTTGATCGGGGACCGGCAGGCCGCACGCAGCAGCAGCAGACAGTCGGACAGCGTCCCGGTGTCGAGCAACGACAGTGACTGCGAGAATGCCTCGAACTGCTTCTGCCGTACGTCGTCCGCGGCCGCGATCACCAGATCGAGCCGAGTGGGGAAATGCCGGAACAAACCACCCTGCGAGACTCCGCTGCGCGCACAGATCTCACTGATGGTGCTGCGCTGATATCCGAGTTCGCACAGCGAATCCACGCAGGCCTGTACCAGCCGGGCCTTCGTGGCGTTTCGGCGTTGCTCCTGGGTACGCCGTGGTGGTGGGATGATCTCGTGCTCAGCGTCTGCGGCAGAACTCACGAAGCAACCTTGGCCACTGTCGGCTTCTTCTCGGCGGTGGCACCGGCCCGCAAGAACTGGCCACTGCGGGTGGTGGTACCGAACCCTGGCGCGAATTGTCCACGGCCATACAGGTATTCACCGGACACCACCACTGCGCTCACCGCCTCGTCATTTCTGTTGACCATCCGCTTGATCCCCCCGAACTCCGCCATCGCTTCTTCGGCATATTCTTTGGTCTCATCATTCAACCCGTGCGGATTGACGACCACAAGATCGGCACGATCACCCACCCGTAAGAATCCGGCATCGAGGTTGTAGAACTCGCCGAGTTCGCCGGTGAGCTTGTGGACGGCGGCCTCAACCGTGAGGAACGGGGTACGGGCACCGCCCTGGGCTTCTTTCACCCTTTGCAGCAACCTGATCCCGTAGTTGTAGAACGCCATGTTGCGCAGATGCGCGCCGGCATCGGAGAAGCCGACGGTCACGCCGTTCTGGTTGATCAGCCAGTCCGCGATGTCCGGACGGTCGTTGGTGATCACCGTGCGCCACCGGAACGCTGTGCCGTGTTCGACGACCAGGTCGAGGAACAGGTCCGTGCTGTGGACACCCCGTTCGCGCGCCACCTGCTCCACGGTCTTACCGACCACCGAGCTGTCCGGGCATTCGGTGATCTCCGCGTCGTCGAAGTCCCGGTGCCAGATCCGCGAGCTGAACTTCTTCTCGAAGTCGGAGCGGAACCAACGCCGGTATTCGGGGTCCTTCAGGAGATCGTTGCGCCCCATCTCCTCCCGGAGGTGCAGAGCCGCCCGCCCCGAGGCGAACTCTTCGAACACCACCAGGTCGATACCGTCGCTGTACACCTGGAACGGGATCGGCAGATGTTGCCACCGCAACGCCCCGCGGCCCCAGGAATTGGCAACGGTGGCGATCGGTCCGAAGATGCGCCGCACCCAGCGGTCGGACTTCGCATCAGCGGCGGCCAGCACTGACGTCTTGAGCGGCTTGCGACCCAATCCGGTACTCGACGCCAGGAAAAAGAGGATGTCGTACTTGGTGTTGAGGTTCGGGATGGTCTGCAGTACCCGATCGCGCCGGCGCAGCACCTTGTTGATCTTGCGGCGCTCACCCCAGCGCGCGTAGACCGACGGCAGGGACCGCGACCGATAGCGGTCGCCGTCGAGCTTGTCCCAGGGGTTGGTCATCGCCGAAACCCCGAGAAAGCCCGCGTCCAGCGCATCTTCGACGGCGTCGAGCATCCGTGCCATCTCGCCCCGGCTCGGCCGGTGCGCACGGTCCGTGGATCGCCCCAGTCCCATGACGTCGGCGCGGATGTCGGAATGCCCGAGGAAGGCCGCAATGTTGGGGCCGAGCGGCAGTCGCTCGATCGCCTCGATGTACGACGCCGGATCGGTCCACGTCTTACCGCCTTCGAGCGCCGCGATGACGTGGTCCCGCGGGAGAGCCTCGACCCGGCTGAACAGATCGGCCGAATCCACCGGGCCGGCGTACACCGTCGACAGCGAGCAGTTGCCGATGAACGCGGTGGTGACGCCGTGGCGCACCGACTCCCCCAATCCCGGGGCAACGAGCACCTCGGCGTCATAGTGGGTGTGCACGTCGATGAATCCCGGCATCACCCACTGGCCGCCCGCCTCGATCACGCGCGTCTGCGGCCCGGCCGGCAGCGGCCGCGCCGATACCGCCACCACACGGCCATCGCGGATCCCCAGATGACGAACCAGGCCCGGCGCTCCTGTTCCGTCGAACCAGGTCCCACCGCGTACCACCATGTCGTACGACCTCTCGCCGCCGTCATCGACACCTCGGGTATCGTCCAGCTGAACACTCATCTGTGACCTCCATCACGGGCAGTGTGGCCAACCTAACATAGCGAGCAGTCGCTCGCTATGTTTTTTCGTTTCTGCTCACAGCAGATCCCGCCACCGCGGGGCGAGCGTGCCAACTATCGTCGAACCCATGGGCCCACATCTCACGCGCGTTGCCGACACCGAACCCGTGTCGATGGAACTGCTGTGGCGTGAGGCGCTCGGCGCGGTCCTGCGGCGAGCACGTACCGAACAGCAACGCATCCTCACCGACATCGCTGCCGAGGCAGGCGTCTCACCGCAGTACCTGTCCGAGATCGAGCGCGGCCGCAAAGAAGCGTCCTCCGAGATCTTGGCCGCCGTCAGCGGCGCCCTCGGACTCTCGCTCCTCCAGGTCACCCGCGGCGTCGCCGATGTGCTCGAAGGCCTCGCACGGCGACGGTCTGCCGTGACCGCCGTTGGTGGGATCCAGCGCAAGACGGCAACTACGCATGGGTCCGGCGGTCACGTGAGCCTCCGAATGGCCTCCTGACCACCATCCAAAGCGCCCACGCGACTGGGGCATTCACACTATGAAGTTCTCAAAGAGCTTGCAGTACACGGGTTCAGCCGTGTTGCGGAAGGCAAAACTGCGGGTTGATCAAGCTGCGGTGAGCTCGGTGGTCAGGGTGCGGCGGGCGTTGGATCTGATCGGGGTCCTGCTGGCGTCGTCCGGGGCGATGACCATCGCGGTTGACGAACACCTCCCAGCCACGGTGATGGATGTAGCGGTGGTGTCGACGACACAGCAGGACCATGTTGATCATGCTGGTGCCACCGCCATGGCTCCAGAAGTCGATGTGATGGGCATCCGTCCGCCCGGGAGGGCAGTCACAACCAGGGAACGCGCAGCCCCGGTCGCGGGCGATCAACGCTTTGCGGATGGCCGGCGTCACGGTCCGTTGATCGCGGCCGACATCGAGGGGCACCGAATTGTTGTCGAGCAAGATCTTCGTGATCACCGAATCACAGGCCACCAGCTGCGCCGTTGATGCTGATGCGGGTCCGGTCCACTCGAAGGCCGGCGCCAACGCGGGAGCCTTGGCGCCCGGGATGCCGCGTAGTTGCAGCGCCTGCAGGTGTTCCGGTGTCACCGTGACCACCACATGCGGTTTGGCCCCGCCACGCGTCGGCCGGTTTTCTTGATCGAGGTACGAATCGAGAAGTTGCTCCAGAGCATCGGCACGGATCTGGGCATTCGATCGACGGTCCGGTGACCCATCGGGTTCGGGTACCGGCCTCGACAACGGATCCAGGGCGACCCGCAATTTCTCGCCCAGCAGGTTGTCCAAGCCCAGAATGCCGTGGCTGCGTCCGTCGTCACCGTTGCCGAGGGTGAACTCGTTGAGGTCGTGGTTCTCGGCATCGGGGATCTGTTTGTCCGGCGGCGACAGCACGATCGCCATCTGCCGCGCCCGCGCCGACACCGCCGCCGGGCTGGCCATCAACGCTTCGGTGAGCAAGCCGCGCACACAATCGTCTCGATCAGCATCAGGCAAGTCCGGGCTCCGCCGGTCAATATGGTTGAGGCCCTTGATGATCGAGTCCACATGCTCACCCGACAGCGCTCCGTCGACACCGTAGGCCGCCACTGATGGAATGTCACCGAGGGCCTTGCTCACCCGTACGTAGCGATGGGCTGCCACCGGCGCCATCCCCTCCTTTTGGAGCAGTCTGGCGGTGGACCGCTCACCTGACTTCTGCGCCAACCCACGCCGATCGACTTCACCGACCAGGCGGAAAAGTATATGTTCCACAACATGGTTGAGTCGAATAACCGTCACCGTGCGAGCTGAAATCTCAGCATCGTCACCGGCGACCACAGCCGCATCCCCGGCCAGATCTGACAACCTGGCGAACATTCCCCCGAAGTCCATGACTCGAGACTACGCCCAGAAGGCCCATCGCACAAGTGTTCGAGAGAACTTAATTGTTGTGCCCCAATATGTTTCACGAGACACACAAGCAGGACCGCCTATCTTACAGCGGCGGTACGACAAGTCTCCGACCACGACATCGCAACCGCGTGCGGGATCACAGGATCTGGTCGGCCAGACCGTACGCAACAGCTTGGTCGGCGCGCAGGATGAGATCCCGGTCGGTGTCTCGCCGCAAGGTCTCGAGGTCTTTACCGGTATGCCGAGACAACAACTCCTCCAGTTCACCCCGCACGCGCAACACCTCATCGGCGTGAATGATCAAATCGGGAATCGATCCCTTCCCCTCGATGGCCGGCTGATGCAACACCACTCGTCCATGGCGCAGAATCCCCCGCTGTCCAGCTGTACCACCGGCCAGCAGAACGGCCGCCGCACCGACTGCCTGACCGACGCACGTGGTCGCGACATCACAACTGATGAACCGCATGGTGTCGTAGACGGCGAGCATCGCCGACGGCGAGCCGCCCGGCGAGTTGATGTACAGGTTGATGGGTTGTCCCGCACTGTCTGACGCCAGGTGCAGCATCTGCGCGATCAGGACGTTGGCAACACCATCGTCGATCTCGGTTCCGAGGTAGACGATCCGTTCGGAGAGCAACCGGCTGTAGACGTCCAGTGAGCGTTCCCCACCTGCGGTCTTCTCGATCACATAGGGCACGGTATAGCTGCTCATCGCTTGCCACCCAACGCAACCGGCCGCGCGAATGCCGGATAGATGTCCTCTACCCCGTCCACCACCCGGTCGACGAAACCGTAGTCGACGGCCTGCGAGGCGGTGTACCACCGGTCGCGGAGAGAGTCGCTCACGATACGTTCGAGCGGCATTCCGGTGTTGGCGGAGATGATCGAAAGCACGGTATCGCGCGTATGTCGCAGGTCGTCGGCCTGCAACTCGACATCGACCGCCGTACCGCCGATACCCGACGATCCCTGATGCATCAGGATCCGCGAGTGGGTGAGCGCATATCTCTTGCCCGGCGTTCCGGCCGACAGCAGGAACTGGCCCGCGCTGGCGGCGATCCCGAGGGCCAGTGTGCTCACGTCATTCGGGATCGCCCGCATGACGTCCATGATCGCGAGCATCGCCGGCACCGAACCGCCCGGCGAATTGATCCAGAAACTGATGTCCTTGTGCGAGTCCTCGGCAGAGAGCAAGAGCAGCTGACTACAGAGCCGATTGCCCAGCATCTGATCGAGCTGATCGCCGAGTACCACCACGCGTTGATGAAAGAGTCTGGTCACCAGATCGTCGTCGATGGTGCTGTTGCCGTTGTGGGTATTGTCCATGTCGCTCAGCGTGCCGAACCGCACCGGTCCGCGAAAGGCATTGCTGCCCTGAGCAGTTCTGCCGACGGCAGCGCCGGAACTTCGGCACGCTCGACGGTCCGTTCGGCACGCTCGACGGTCGGTTCGGCACGCTCGACGGTCAGCGGCGGCGCAGGGTCACCGGCAGTCCGTCCTTCGGGATCGGCAGCGAGCTGTAATCCATCGGGATCACGTAGTCGGCGGGCACCGACCATTCGAAGTCACGCAGCAGGTTATGCATGATTGTCTTGATCTCCATCTGGCCGAAGTACAGGCCGATGCACTTGTGTACGCCGCCGCCGAACGGGCTCCACGCCATCCGGTGCACCTTGTCCTCGGCTCGCTCCTTGGTGAACCGTTCCGGATCGAAGGTCCACGGATCCTTCCAGTACTCCGCGTCCACGTGGTTCGCCTGACTGGGCACCGCGACCATCGTGCCCTTCGGGACGAAGTAACCCTGAATCTCGGTGTCCACCACCGCCGTACGCGGGTGAGCAGGTACCGGCGGGCACAGTCGCAGCGATTCCTTCATCACGAGGTCGAGGTCGGTCAGCGCGGCGAGATCGTCGTACGACAAGTCCGGCGTCAGTTCGAGCGACTGCGAACGGGTCCGCTCCTGCCACTGCGGCGCCTTCGCCATCTGATAGCACATCTGGGTCATCGTGATGGTCGACGTGTCATGCGCCGCCATCAGGACGAAGATCATGTGGTTCACCACGTCGTCGTCGGTGAATCGGTGTCCCTCTTCGCTCTCGGCAAAGCACAGCTGGGAGAACAGGTCTGGTGTCTCGACGGCTCGCTTGGCGGGGATGTGCTGGTAGAAGAACTCTTCGAGAATCTTGCGGGATCGCACCCCACGCCACCACCGGGTTCCCGGGACCGGCTTACGGATCACGGCGGTGCCGGCCTGAACCGTTTCCAGAAATGCCTTGTTGATGCGATCGGCTTCGGCCTTCGAGAGCTCCATGCCGAGGAACACCTCGAGAGCCACATCGAGAGTGAGCGCCTTGAACTCCTTGAACAGCAGCACATCTCCGGTCGGAAGCTCTTCCATCCGCTGCCGGATCATCGGCTGCATGGCATCCATGTAGCCCTTGAGCACCTTTGTGTTGAACGCTTGCTGCAGGATCAGGCGATGATGGCGGTGCTCATCGAAATCGAGGAGCATCACCCCCCGGTTGAAGAACGGGCCGATCAGATACGACCATGCCGGCCCATTGGCGAAGGCCTTCTTCTTGTTCATCAGCAACTCGTCGGCGGCCGCCGGCCCCGAGGCCACGACGATCTTCTGGCCGAATGCGTTGATCCCGGACACCCTGCCGAACTTCGCATGTCGCTCGTCCGCGTGCTTGAAGGGGTCCCGCCGCATCGCGAGCACCTCGAGGGCCCCGTTGCGCTTCGAGAACGGGATCTCCGTGAGGCCGGAACCGACGGGTATCTCCGAGAACTTGGTGGGCATGGGCCGAGCACCTCCATTGAAACGGATTTTCATAATCGTATCTTTGGAAGAAGGTACTTGTAAACCGCGTAAACAGACAGTTTCCCGCCCAGGACAAACAAAAGCGCCCGACCCCCTGAAGGGATCGGGCGCTTTCGCGTTCTGGCTGGGTACTACTGCTTACTTGTTGATCTTGGTGACGCGACCGGCACCAACGGTGCGGCCACCTTCACGGATCGCGAAGCGCAGGCCCTCGTCCATGGCGACCGGCTGGATCAGCTTGACGGACATCTCGGTGTTGTCACCGGGCATGACCATCTCGGTGCCCTCGGGCAGGGTCACAACGCCCGTCACGTCAGTCGTACGGAAGTAGAACTGCGGACGGTAGTTGTTGAAGAACGGGGTGTGCCGTCCACCCTCGTCCTTCGACAGGATGTAGGCCTGGCCCTCGAACTCGGTGTGCGGGGTGGTGGTACCCGGCTTGATGATGACCTGGCCGCGCTCGACGTCCTCACGCTTGAGGCCACGCAGCAGCAGTCCGGCGTTGTCGCCGGCCTGTGCCGAGTCGAGCAGCTTGTGGAACATCTCGATACCGGTGACGGTGGTCTTGGTGGTCTTCTCGCGGATGCCGACGATGTCGACTTCCTCGTTCACCTTGACCTCGCCACGCTCCACGCGACCGGTGACAACGGTGCCACGACCGGTGATCGTGAACACGTCCTCCACAGGCATGAGGAACGGCTTCTCGGTTTCGCGAACCGGCTCCGGGATGCTCTCGTCGACAGCGTCCATGAGCTCTTCGACCGTCTTGACCCACTCGGGATCGCCCTCGAGCGCCTTGAGTGCCGAGACCTTGACGACAGGAGCATCCTCATCGAATTCCTGTGCAGCGAGGAGCTCACGCACCTCCATCTCGACCAGCTCGATGATCTCATCATCGTCAACCATGTCGGCCTTGTTCAGCGCGACGAGGATGTAAGGAACACCCACCTGACGGGCGAGCAGCACGTGCTCGCGAGTCTGCGGCATCGGGCCGTCAGTGGCGGCAACCACGAGGATTGCACCGTCCATCTGAGCAGCACCGGTGATCATGTTCTTGATGTAGTCAGCGTGACCAGGGGCATCAACGTGCGCGTAGTGGCGCTTCTCGGTCTGGTACTCCACATGCGAGATGTTGATCGTGATACCACGAGCCTTCTCTTCGGGAGCCTTGTCGATCTGATCGAACGCGAAGCTCTCGTTGAGGGTCGGGTACTTGTCGTGCAGCACCTTCGTGATGGCCGCCGTCAACGTGGTCTTACCGTGGTCGACGTGACCGATGGTGCCGATGTTCACGTGCGGCTTGGTCCGCTCGAACTTCGCCTTCGCCACTTGATTGTCCTCCTGGACTTCTCGAGCGACCGGGACAATCCCGGTCACTGTGTGTTTAGTTCTTGGTCGGGGAAGGGTTTTTCGAAACCCTTCCCCGCACAAGCGATCTCTTAATTTGTTGTGCGCCGGTGGCGCTATCGCCGAGGCGACGGGTGATTATTCGCCCGTTGCCTTGGCAATGATCTCCTTCGACACGTTCGCCGGAACTTCAGCGTACGAGTCGAACACCATGGAGTAGTTTGCCCGGCCCTGGGTCCGCGACCGGAGGTCGCCGATGTAGCCGAACATCTCCGACAGCGGAACCAGTGCCTTGACGACACGGGCGCCACTGCGCTCTTCCATGGCCTGGATTTGACCACGGCGTGAGTTGAGGTCGCCGATCACGTCGCCCATGTAATCCTCTGGCGTGGTGACCTCGACGGCCATCAACGGTTCCAGGATTACCGGGCCCGCCATCCGGGCTGCTTCTTTCATTGCAGCCGAACCGGCGATCTTGAACGCCATCTCCGACGAGTCGACGTCATGGTAGGCGCCGTCAAGCAGAGTGAACTTCAGGTTGACCAGCGGATAGCCGGCGAGCACGCCGTACTGCATCGCGTCCTGCGCACCGGCATCCACGGATGGGATGTACTCGCGAGGAACGCGACCACCGGTCACCGCATTGACGAACTCGTAGGTGGCGCCGTCTTCGGCGTCGACCAACGGCTCGAGCTTGACGATGACCTTGGCGAACTGGCCGCTACCACCCGTTTGCTTCTTGTGGGTGTAGTCGTGCTTCTCGACCGTCTTGCGAATGGTCTCGCGGTAGGCAACCTGCGGCTTGCCGACGTTGGCCTCGACCTTGAACTCACGCTTCATGCGATCGACAAGGATGTCGAGGTGGAGCTCGCCCATGCCGCCGATGACGGTCTGGCCGGTCTCCTCGTCGAGCTTGACCGAGAAGGTCGGATCCTCTTCGGCCAGTTTCTGGATGGCGACACCCAGCTTTTCCTGGTCCGACTTGGTCTTCGGCTCGATCGAGACGTTGATGACCGGATCCGGGAAGCTCATCGATTCCAGGACGATCGGTGCGCTCGGGTCACACAGGGTGTCACCGGTGGTGGTGTCCTTGAGGCCGATCATCGCGTAGATGTGGCCCGCCGTGGCATCCTCAACCGGCATTTCCTTGTTGGCGTGCATCTGGAACAGCTTGCCGATGCGCTCTTTTTTGCCCTTGGTGGCATTGAGCACGCCGGTGCCGGCCGTGATGTGGCCCGAGTAGACCCGTACGAACGTCAGCTTGCCGAAGAACGGGTGCGAAGCGATCTTGAACGCCAGCGCCGCGAACGGCTCTTCGGACGACGGCTTGCGCGAGAGGATCTCTTCTTCGTTTCCGAGCGCGTGACCCTCGACAGAGGGAACGTCGAGCGGGTTCGGCAGGTAGTCGATGACCGCGTCGAGCATGGGCTGAACGCCCTTGTTCTTGAACGCAGAGCCACACAGCACCGGGTAGAGCACCCGGTTGACGGTCAGCTTGCGAATCGCAGCCTTGATCTCCGGGATGGTGACCTCTTCGCCGCCGAAGTACTTCTCCAGAAGCACCTCGTCGGTTTCGACGATGGTCTCCATCATCTTCTCGCGGTATTCCTTCGCCTTCTCGACCAGATCCGCGGGGATCTCCTCGATGGTCGGCTCGGCACCGGTCGGGACGACGCCCCGCCAGGTGATGGCCTTCATCTCGATGAGGTCGACAACGCCGTCGAAGTCGTCTTCGGCGCCGATGGGCAGCTGGAGAACCAGCGGCTTGGCACCGAGACGCTCTTCGATGGTGCGAACCGTGAAGTAGAAGTCGGCGCCCAGCTTGTCCATCTTGTTGACAAAGCAGATACGCGGGACTTCGTACTTCTCGGCCTGCCGCCAGACCTGCTCGGACTGCGGCTCCACACCCTCTTTACCGTCGAAAACAGCAACCGCGCCATCGAGCACGCGCAGGCTTCGCTCCACCTCGACGGTGAAGTCGACGTGCCCGGGGGTGTCGATGATGTTGATCTGGTTCTTGTTCCAGAAACAGGTCACCGCAGCGGAGGTGATGGTGATACCCCGCTCCTTCTCCTGCTCCATCCAGTCGGTCGTCGAGGCGCCGTCGTGGGTCTCGCCGATCTTGTAGTTGACGCCGGTGTAGAAGAGGATTCGCTCGGTGGTTGTGGTCTTGCCGGCATCGATGTGAGCCATGATGCCGATGTTGCGAACCTTGGAGAGGTCGCTGAGCACTTCCTGTGCCACTTAATTCCTCACTCTGAATTGAAAGTTGTTGCAGCTGTTGCTGTGTGTCACCAGCGGTAGTGCGCGAACGCCCGGTTGGCCTCGGCCATCTTGTGGGTGTCCTCGCGACGCTTGACTGCAGCGCCCAGACCGTTGCTCGCGTCGAGCAGCTCGTTGGCGAGACGCTCGACCATGGTCTTCTCGCGACGCTGCCGGCTGAATGTGACCAACCAACGCAGGGCGAGGGTGTTCGCACGACCGGGCTTGACCTCGATGGGCACCTGGTAGGTGGCGCCACCGACGCGACGGCTCTTGACCTCGAGGGCGGGGCGGACGTTGTCCAGCGCACGCTTGAGGGTCACGACGGGATCGGTGCCGGTCTTCTCGCGAGCCTGCTCGAGAGCCTGGTACACGATGCGCTCGGCGGTCGACTTCTTGCCGTCCAGCAGGATCTTGTTGACCAGCTGGGTGACCAGCGGGCTGCCGTAGACGGGGTCATTGATGAGGGGGCGCTTGGGCGCGGGTCCTTTACGTGGCATCAGCCCTTCTCCTTCTTCGCGCCGTACTTGCTGCGGCCTTGCTTACGGGCCTTGACACCCTGGGTGTCGAGCGAGCCACGAATGACCTTGTAGCGCACACCCGGGAGGTCCTTCACACGACCACCGCGAACGAGCACCATCGAGTGCTCCTGCAGGTTGTGGCCTTCACCGGGGATGTATGCGGTCACCTCAACCGAACTGGTGAGGCGGACACGGGCGACCTTACGAAGCGCCGAGTTCGGCTTCTTCGGAGTCGTGGTGTAGACGCGAGTGCACACGCCGCGTCGCTGCGGGCTGCCCTTCAGCGCTGCCGTTTTCTGCTTGGCAGGCTTGTCGTGACGGCCCTTGCGGACCAGCTGGTTGATAGTTGGCACTGAGAGTTCTTCCTTTTGTCGGCGTTCTTCTAACATTTACTGCGGTTTCTGCTCCGGGCAAGCTTCCGATGAAACATCGGAACCTCCGCAGTACGCCCCACCAGGACCCAAAAGCCCTGGTCAGGTGAGCCCTCCCCTACCCCATAGTCGGGCGTGTCGAAATTGCCCGGCGTGATAGGTGAAGGCACGCAGATGAGACCCGGCCATTTGGATTAATGCGGAGGCCGAGCACCAGCGGTCAACTCTACCGACTTGGTTACCCCAGGTCAAAATCGTCCGCCACCTGCGCAGACCAGAGCAATTCTGCAGGTCGCCGCCGGTCAGGTGGCGACACCGACGGCCGACCGCACAGCGCGGGATCCAGCGTGGTCAACCACCCTTTGCGGCGATCTGTTCCGCAGCTTTCGGCGCGTTCTCGGCCGGCGAACACCCGAGCTGCCACATTTGCCCGACCGAGCCTGAACAAAGGGTTTACGGTCATCTTGGCAGGCGATGCCGCCGGCCGAGAATTGAACAACTGTCGGAACTCGGGTTGGGATGCGGAGATGACAGAGATACCCGGTTCCGACAGTTCCGGCAGTTCCGGCCAGGCGGCGGCGGGCGGCAAGCGGCTGCTACCTCTCCTGTTGTCCATGGCGATGTTCGTCCTGGTGGTCGACACCTCCCTGATGAACGTCTCGATCTCGTCGGTCGTCCGCGATCTGGACACGACGGTCAGCGGTGTCCAATCGGCGATCGCCCTCGAGGCACTCGTCTCGGCGGCCTTCATCCTGATCGGCAGCAAGGTCGGAGACCTCATCGGGCGCAAACGGGCCTACGTGCTCGGTTTGCTCGGATATGCGGTGGGAGCCGCGGCGATGGCGGTGGCCCAGAACCTGATGACCATCGTGATCTTCTGGGCGATCCTCGGTGGCATCGGCGCGTCGCTGCTCCTGCCCGCGATGCAGTCACTGATCCACGGCAACTTCGAAGGCGACGCACAGAAGAAGGTCTATGCCCTCGTCGGCGCGGCCGCTGCGATCGCCGCTGCGGTCGGTCCCCTCCTCGGTGGCTTCATCACGACCTACTTGTCCTGGCGTCTGGCGTTTGTCCTCGAAGTCGTGATCATCATCGTCGTCCTGTCGGGCATCAAGCTCGTCGCCGATGTGCCGTACACCGGCCCCCGGGGCGTCGACCTGGTCGGCGCGGCCCTCTCGGTTCTGGGCATGGGCGGCATCGTGCTGGGAATCCTCGTCTGGCAAGAAGGCGGCGAGGCCGTCGGCGCGCTCCTGGCGACCGGGGCGGTGGCCCTGGGCAGCCTGATGTACTGGCTCGTCCGACGTAAGCGGCGCGGCGAACCGACCCTGCTCGATCCGGAACTGTTCAAGTCCAAGCTGTTCCGGCTCGGCATCACCGGACAGATGCTCCAGCAGATCGCGCTCGGCGGCACCATGATCGCGCTGCCCATCTACCTGCAGATGGTGCTCGAATACAACGCGATGCAGGCCGGCCTGTCGCTGGCACCGCTGTCGCTGAGCATGTTCGCGGTGGCACTGATCGCCGGCCGGACGTTGACGCACCGGCGCCCGAGCATCATCGTCTGCTGGGGGTTCGGTCTGCTCACGGCGGGGATCGCGGTCCTGGTCCCGATCGTGCCCCGCGCCGAGTTCGGGTGGGCGTTGATCATTCCGCTCATCGTCGCCGGTTCGGGCCTGGGTTTGCTCGTCTCGCAACTCAACAACTACACACTCGGTCCCATCTCGGATGAACGGGTCAGCGAGGCCGCAGGCACCAATTCGGCCGCCGGATCCTTCGGTCTGTCGTTCGGGCTGGCGTTCGCCGGCGCGATCATGTTGGCCACGTTGTCGTTCACGTTCACCTCGATGTCGGAGTCGAGCTCGGTGCTCCCCGACGCCGAGCAGGCACAGGTGGCGCAGGTACTCGAGGACGACGCCGAGGTGATGAGCAACACCGCACTCGACGACCTGCTCGTGGACCAGCCTCCGGCGATCAAGGACGAGGTCATCCGTATCAACACCGACGCGCGGCCCATCGCACTTCAGATAGCCCTGCTCATCCCGATCGTGGCCGGGTTGCTCGGGCTCCTCAACGCGTTGCGGATGATCCGGCTACCCGATCCCCCGCCACCGACCTCCGACGCCGCTTTGGGCTGAGCGGTCAGGACTCGGAACCACTGAGGCGGTTGCCGCGGTCGTGGAATGCGGCCACAGCCGCCTCGATGGTCGGATGGAAGTGTCCCGCGCCGAACCTGTCCCCGACACCGAACCGGATGAGCCGGTCTTTGATGGGTCCCTTCATCTCCGCGAAGGCCAGATGGATGCCCTTGCCTTCGAGATACGTATCGAGGTCGACCAGTTCGTCGACGGCGGTGGTGTCCAGACCGGTGAGCGCCTCGGCGGCGACGACGACCCATTCCACCGGGGTCTTCGATTCCGCCACCACCGACCGCACGAAGTTGTCGAAGATGTCACCGTTCGCGAAGAACAGCGGAGCGTCGAAGCGCACCAACACCAGCCCCGGGATGCGCTCCCCTTCGGGATGACGTTCGATGTCGTGGAAGCCGGGTTCATCCGGCGTGCGGACGAGTTCGGTGCGGTAGGGCTGCCACGACCGGGCGACCACTGCGATGAACGACAGTGCGATTGCCACCAGGACACCCTGTAGGACACCGACCAGTGCGACGCCGAGGAAGGCCGCCGCGGCGAGACCGAACTCGGTCCGGCTCATCTGCCACATCCGGATCATGCCGCCGACGTCGACCAGTGCCATCGCGGCCACGATCACCACCGCACCCAACGTTGCGTCGGGAAGGTATTCGGTGACACCGGGAGCGACCAGGACGAACACCAGGACCGCGAGCGCACCGACCACGCCGGCCAGCTGGGTCTTGGCACCACTCTGCTCGGCCACCGGGGTACGGGATCCGCTCGCGGAGATGGGAAACCCGCTGAACATTCCACCCGCGATGTTGGCGACGCCGATGGCCTTCATCTCGGTGCTGCCATTGACGTCCTCGCCGTGGCGGGCCGCGAAGGTGCGTGAGAGGACACCGGTGTCGGCGAACGCGATCAGCGCGATGCCGGCGGCGGGTCCGATGAGTTCTGCCACGTCCCCCCAGTCGACGCCACCGAACGACGGCAGCGGCATCCCTTCCGGCAGTGCCCCGACCATCCCGATGTCGTCTGTCAGACCCAGTGCCGCCGAGACGACCATCGCAGCGATGACCGCGACGAGTACGCCGGGAACACGTGGGATCCAGATGCGGAACGCGATGATGATGGCCAGCGACGCGAGACCGATTGCGGCGGCGCGGACATCGATGTCGCCGTTCGCGATGGCCTTGACGGTCTCCCGGACCTCACCGATCAAACTGTCCGCGTCGACGGAGAACCCGAGCAGCTTGGGCAACTGGCCGACCACCACGATCAGGGCGATCGCATTGAGGTAACCGAGTCGGATGGGCTTGGACAACAGGTCGGTGACGAAGCCCAGACGCAGGAATCCGCCGAGGAGCAGGATGAGTCCGACCAGGACCCCCAGGACACCGGCCAGTGCGAGCGCGTCCTCCGGGTCGTCGGTCACCGCCAACGGCAGGACGGCCGCCGCGATCAGCGGTGCCAGCGACGAATCGGGGCCGAGGACAAGGATTTTCGATGGTCCCACCACCGCATAGGCCAGCAACGGGACAATGGTGGCGTACAGGCCCGCGTAGGCCGGCAACCCGGCCGCCTCGGCATATCCCATCCCCGCCGGGATGAGCAGTGCCGTCAGAACCAGGCCGGCGGTGATGTCCGGCCGTAGCCATTCCTTGCGGTAGGACCGCGCTGTCGCAACTCCCGGCAACTTCGCCAAGCCATCTGTCACAACATTTCCCACGGGTTTCTCCCCAACGTCCGACTTCTTCAGACCCGGCCAGGTGGGTCCCTCGGACCATTGTCAGCCCGAACCCCCCTCTCGGCGAAGAAACCCCCGATCGGATCCGTCAGTCCCCGTCCTTCTCCTCCACCGCGTGACGGTGGTGTCCGATCGCCGCGACCACAACCGTGACGACCGCCGACGCCAGCACCCCGGCACTGACGTCGATGAACAGCAGGGCCGCCCCCACCAGCGCACCGACGCCGATCGCCAGGACCGCAAGCAGTCGCCGCACCCACAGTTGCTCACGCGCGGCACCCAACCGGGAATCACCGGCCAACCCGGTGATCGTCGAGGTGACCACCACGGTGGTCACATCGGCGACGGCCACGTGTCGGGCCACCGCCGCCTGAAGCCCCATCGGGGTGGCGAGCAGGATCGTCGCCAGTGGCTTCGTCAGTCCGTGGTCGATCGGCACGACCAGCAACATGATGCCGGTGGCGCAGAGCACCGCCGCCACCGCGAACAGTGCGCCGGTGACCCGCGGGGTCCACTTGGCCTTTTCGTGGCGGACGAACCGGCCACCGATGGCGGCGCCGGCCATGAACCCGACCAGGGCGAGGATGGGCCCGAGCACCGGCAACCCGTCGGCCTGTCCGATGCCCATACCCATGATCACGACGTTGCCGGTCATGTTCGCGGTGAACACCTGATCGAGCGCGAGGTAGCCGACAGCATCGGAGATACCCGTCGAAAAGGTCAGCGCGAGCATGCAGAACGTCCGGACGTCCGCGGCGTCGATGCCCCTCAGACGCCCTGCCCCGAAACTCAGTGCCATGGTGCGAAGTCCGCCTTTCTGATCCGACAGTGGACTCCCTTGACATCGTCGACGACCTGACTGACAACGAAATCGGTTGCCGCACTGAGGTAGAGATACGCCACCGACGGTGGAACCTGCGCCACCTCGTGGAGGATCCGAATCGCCTCTCGCACGGCCTTTTTCATTGCCAGATTCAAATCCCGGTCGAGTCCTATACCGATCCAGTATTCGGCGGTCGACCCGCACGGGCCGTCGACGAAGCCGACGTCGGCAGACGCTTCCTGCCGACTCAGGACGGTCAGTCGTACTGTCGCACGCAGCGACGCCTCGAGTGCCGTCAGTGCAACCTCCCCGTTGCCTTGCGCAAAGTGAGGATCGCCCATGTAGTAACCGGCACCGTCCACCTGGACCGGGAGGTATAGCGCACTTCCCACCCCAAGGTCTTTGACATCGAGGTTGCCACCGTGTCGCCCCGGCGGCACGGTGCTGAGCGCATCTCGGGTATCGGCGGTGACGCCGGACAGTCCGATGAAGGGATTCAGCCCGAATCGGATCTCGCGACCTTCGCCGAGGTCGATGATGCCGGTGCCGGTTTCGATGTCAGCGCGACAGAACTGGCTCTGTATCGCCTGCGCTTCTCCGTTCTCGCCTGCCGTGGGGTACTCCCCCGGCAGCGCACCGAGGCCGTGCCTGGTCGAGATGACGCCGTACGGGACCCTCGGCTGCAGCCTCAGGTATTCGACTTTCAAGATGTCACCGCGCCTGGCGCCTTCGACATGAATCGGGCCCGTCACCACGTGCGGACCGTCGACCCGAAAGGTGTGCGGTGTCGACGATTTGGCCAGATCGATCATGTCGACGAGCACATCGTCGTCGGCGACCCCATGTGAGCTGAAGTAGGCAAGCGGATCTCGCCCCTGGTCCTCCATCAGTCCCTCGTGCGACAGCGTGTCGATGGTCACCGATTCACCCGATTCGATTTTCATCGCCGGGGCGGCGTCGACCGTCGGCAATCGACCCCAGTAGAGGTTCGACGTCTCGGCCGACAGGTACCGGCCCTCGATCCCACCGGGTTCACCCGGTTGCAGAATCACCATCTGGTCAGATCTCGTTTCACCTGCGTCTTCGGCAGGAGGTCAGCCACCGTATGTCTCCAGCTGTTTCAACCTGGTGTGTTCGGCGGGTGTTGTATGCGGATACTCGGACACTGACCATCTGCGATGCAGGTCGGAATGCAATGGACCGCCCTCCCTCAGATCCGGGTTGGTCGCGCCTTGATCAGGCCGGCGGCGGGCCCTCGTACACGCCGGCAGGTGCAGCCGGGAGTTCTTCGAGCGTCGGCCACTTGTACTCGTCAGAAACGAACTGATTGTCGAAGAGCTTGTCGGCTTTGAAGTCGGCGGGCAGCGCACCCATCGAGATCATCTGGTCGACAACGGTCTGCCAACGGTCGTCGCCCATCTCACCCATCGTCGTGCCGGCGGCGTCGCCGATCACGAACTTGCGCTGGCCATCCCAGGTGAACCAGTTGACATCCTCGGCGAGTTGATCGTTCTCCTCGAGCATCTGCGCGTTCGCGGTCGTGGCGGCTTCGGTGTCTCCGATATACGCCTGCCATCCCTTGCTCAGGGCCGCCAGGGCCCGGGTCAGCTCTTCACCGTGCTCCGCGGCATAGCTGTCGGCGACCACGAGAATCTGCCCGTAGGGGTTGAAGCCGGCCGTCGAATAGCCCAGGTAGTCGAGGTCGAAACCCTGTTGACGGGCCTCGTAGACGGTATTGGTCGGATAGCCCTGCGTGATGCCGTCGGGGACCGCCAGAAACGCCGCATTGGAACCGTTGAAGTTCTGGGTGGTGAAGTCGATGCCCAGGTCCTGCTGCACCCACTGCCAACCCAGGCTGATCGGAGCGACCGTCCAGCTCTTGCCGGCCAGATCTTCCCAGTCCTTCCAGCCGTTTTCCTTCTTGAAAAGGATGCCGGTGGGTGCGATGTCGAACTCGTTGTAGACGGCGGTGACCGGCACACCCTGCGCGCGGGCCTGCAGATAGCTCTCGGTCGTGGTGACGGCGATGTCGGCGCGACCGGACGCCAGCAAGGGAATGCCTGAGACGTTCGGGCCACCGGCCACCAGTTCGACATTGTCGAAGCCCGCTTCGGCGAGGTATCCCTCGGTCACCGCGGTTGTCCAGCCACCGTTCTGCGCATTGGTGAACCAGCTCAACTGAACAGTCAGTGAATCCTCTCCCCCCTCGGAGTCCCCGCCCGAACAGGCGGTGACCACCAACAGAGAAGCAACTACTGCCGTCAGACCCATCAGACGACGTCGTGAACGGACAACCCAGCGCATGGCGGCTCCAATAAAGAGATTTCAGGGAAAGCTGACGAATTGTCAGCTCGAGAATCGGGACCACGTGAACTTGGTCCGACCAAGTAGACCGTAGAGGCGACGCGAATCCGTCGTCAATTCCAGGCGGTACTTGTTCACACCTACGAAACAGAGAACTCTGTTGGAAACATTTGACGTCCACTGGGCGGGATCGCTCGTACCCAAATAGCAGTTCCAACAGCATATTCCGCCGGGAACCAGTCCCGTAATGTCCAGATTGTTTCCATTGTTAACAACCCGTTGCAGGTTGCCTCCACGCCTGGCGATGCGGCCGCGAATCTGACTAAGGTCAGACCAATCAATCCGATTGGTCAGGCCAATTCCGCAATTCCGAGCACCAGGGAGGCATGATTTGTTACCCAAGACCGGGCCCGGGAATGCGGGCGGACGGACGGTACCCATCGACGCACTGTCCATGGCCCACAACACCTCCGCCGGGCGTGAGAGCGTCAGCGCCGAGATTGCCTCACATCTCGAAAAGCTCATTGCCACTGGAGAACTCGCCGCCGGAGACCGCCTTCCCTCCGAACGGGAGCTCGCCATTCACATGGGAGTATCACGAGCCTCACTCCGAGAGGCGATGCATGAATTGCAGTCGAAACACCTGGTGGAACGCCGACCCGGACGTGGTACCACCGTGATGCCGATGCCGCAGCGGGTCCAGACCCTGTACGCCGAGCTCTCCGACGCCGAACATCAACTCCGTGACGTCGCGGAACTACGGGAGACCATCGAGCCGAGGTTGGCCGAACTCGCGGCCCTTCGCGCGACGCCGGCCAATCTTCTTGCACTCGAAGAGGTTCTGCGCCGATCGATGACCGACTTGACACCGGATGAATCGCTGCGCTGCGATCTCGAGTTCCACATGCTTCTTGCCGCAGCATCGCAGAACCCACTGATGTCGGCCATCAACACCCTGGCCGGATCGTGGACGTGCACCACTCGCATCCTCTCGCACTCCACGCGTCATGCGCGGGAGGTCTCGTACCTCGGCCACCGGTCGATCCTGGCGGCCGTCACGGCCGGGAGCGCCGACGGAGCACGAGTAGCGATGCGCCGGCACCTCGGTGAGGTCGCATCCATGACCCAGGAGACATTCGACGACATGACAGGTGGTGAGAAGTGACGGTTCACGCCCCGGCACACCCGACGACGGAACTCGGACATCGCCGCGACAGTGCAACATTCACCATCTCCGCCCCCGATGGAATTCCTGCCGGGCTGATCGCCGCCTTCAGCGAATACGAGGTGGCGCTGCGGCGCAACGACGTTGCGACCTTGGACAGGTTGTTCGCACCGGGCCCGGCCACGGTGCGCGCGGACGCGCCCACCGTCCTCGTCGGATACGACGCCATAGCGGCCTTTCGTGCCACTCGGTCGGGTGTACCAACCCGACGCGTGATCGCGATCGAGCTACGCGCCATCACGCCGGACAGTGCGGTCATCATGGCCACCACCACATCCGTCGACGGAGGCGCCCGCGGAGTACAGACACAACTGTGGCAGCGCAGTGGGACTCCTGGCTCCGCGTGGCACATCACACTGGCCCATGTGACGGCACCAAAGGTGCTCGACACCGATGATGTGGCAACGAACTCCACCGATCCGAGTATCTGGCGCACAGTCGGCACTCCGCTCATCCGGTCAACCGCAGCCGGTGTCCTGTCGGGAACAACCCTGGCGGTCAAAGACCTGTTCGCCGTCCGCGGCCACAGCATCGGCGCGGGCAATCCCACCTGGGCCGCGGCCGCTGCCGAAGAGTCGGTCACGGCGCCGGCACTCTCGGCACTGATGTCCGCCGGAGCGGACATCACCGGCATTGCACAGACCGACGAGTTCGCCTACAGCCTGGCCGGCACCAACGCACACTTCGGCACTCCCCCCAATCCCGCTGTGCCGGAGGGGATCAGCGGCGGGTCCACCAACGGCCCGGCAGCGGCGGTCGCGTTGGGCCAGGTATCGGCGGGTCTCGGTACCGACACCGCGGGCTCCATCCGGGTGCCTGCCTCGTACCAGGGACTCATCGGGATCCGCACCACCCACCGCGCGATCTCCACCGAAGGCGTGCTCGGGTTGGCCCCGAGTTTCGACACTGTCGGGTGGCTCACCCGCGACGTCGAGGAGTCGATCAAGGTCGCGTCGGTCCTGCTCCCGTTTGCCGCGGGAACCCGACCGACCCGCATGATCCGGATCCCGAACCTCGAATCACAGGCCGAACCTGCCGTGCAACAGAGTTTCTGGGCCGAGATCACCACGCAGTCCGGCCAGGGTCGGATTCCACGAGTTCACACCGCCGACCTCGCCGCCGGCCAGGTCGAGTCCTGGTTCACGGCGTTTCGCACCGTGCAGGCCTACGAAGCGTGGCAGAGCCACGGGACCTGGCTGTCCGCCAACCCGGGGACGGTCGGCGACGACGTGATGGCTCGCTTCACCGTGGCCTCGCAGATCCGTCCGGAGCAAGCGGCCGAATCGAACGCTGTACTCACCCAGGCACGGACAGTTCTTCATGACCTGCTCTCCGACACCGTGCTCTTGCTTCCGACCGCTGCATCTGGTGCCCCCGACCGTACGGCCGGACAGGCACAGATCGAGGCCCATCGCGCCGCAACTCTCCGGATGACGTGCTTCGCGTCCCTGGCCGGACTGCCCGCGGTCACCATTCCGCGTCTGCAAGACAAGCGATCTCGACCGGTCGGATTGTGTCTTGTCGGTGCACCCCGAACCGATCTCACCCTGCTCGCCATCGCCGGCGAGATGATGCAGAAAGTGACACAACGATGATCCGGGATTCCGGGAGCCGGAACAGGTGGAACCGCACCGGCGACGTCATAGACCTCATCCGTCCGACCGCCGCGGTGCACACCGTCGATTTCGAAGCCGCCCCTTCCCCGGTGAGACTTGACACGGCCCGAACGGCTCTCCTGGTCATCGACATGCAGAACGACTTCTGCACCGAGGGCGGCTGGCTGCATTCGATCGGCGTGGACGTCTCGGTACTCGGTGGGGCAATCGAGAAGCTCGGCGATCTCATCCCGGCTGCGCGAGCGGCGGGCATTCCCGTCATCTGGGTGAACTGGGGCAACCGTCCCGATGGCGCCAATCTGCCGCCGAACGTGGTGCACGTCTACGACCCGGAACTCGACGGTTCCGGCATCGGTGCGACCATGCCGAACGGGTCCCGGGTACTGACCAAAGATGCCTGGGGCGCAGCGGTGGTCGACAGACTGCAGGCCTCGCCAACTGATATCGCCGTGGACAAATACCGGATGAGCGGCTTCTGGGACACCTCACTCGACTCGATCCTGCGGAATCTGCGCGTCGACACCCTGCTGTTCTCCGGCGTGAACTCCGACCAATGCGTGTATTCGACGCTGATCGATGCTGCCTGCCTCGGGTATGACGTCATCCTCGTCGAGGATGCCTCCGCCACCACCTCGCCCGACTATTGCCATGAGGCCACCGTCTACAACACCCGTCAGTGCTTCGGATTCACCACCGACGCGGAAGCCGTGATCAACGCACTCAAAGGAATCGAGCAATGACCCCCGCACCCATCCACCGGAGTCTGGGCGACGTGGTACCCACGTTGATCTCTCCACAGGACACCGTCAAGCTGGCAATGCTCGCCGGTCCCCATGACGCCAGTTCGGCCAGTGTGTTCTACGAGGTCTGGGAGCCCGGCGGCAGCCAGCCGGTCAACTCTCACCCCGACTCGGTGGAGATCTTTGTGATCCTGTCCGGTACCGGTATCGCGATCAGCGATGAACACACCGTCGACCTGGCAGCCGGGGACACGTTGGTGCTGCCCCCGGGATCTCATCACCGAATCATCAACAGCTCTGACTCACAACGCCTTTACGCAGTGACCATCATGGTCTCCGACAGCGGCGCCCTCGACGACGGTGGCTTCGCCGACCTCGTGTCCGCAGGCACCCCTACCACCTGGGACTCCACCGATCTGAAAGCCTTGGGTACCCCCTCATGAATCATCGCCTCGACCACCTGAGTACCGAAGATGTTGCCGCCCTGGACAAGAAGAGCACCGTCATCGTGCAACCGATCGGCGCCATGGAGCAGCACGGACCGCATCTTCCGGTGGTGACCGACGCGCTGGTCGCCGAGCGGGTGGCCGCTGCCGCGGCCGCCGCGGTGTCGCCCGAGACCTCCGTGTGGACCCTGCCAACTCTCACCTACGGCAAATCGACGGAGCACCTGGGCTGGGCCGGCACGGTCAGCCTGAGCTCCAAGACCCTTCTGGATGTCTGCCTGGACGTGGGCCGCAGCGTCGCCGCTTCCGGTTTCACCCGGCTGGTCTTCGTCAACGGCCACGGCGGGAATCCGTCCCTGCTGGACGTCGCGGCGCGCGATATCCGCAGCGAAACGGATCTGCTGGTCTTTCCCGTCACCACCGGACGCCTCGGCCATCCGGAGGCCATCGACATCCCCGACCACGAATACTCCATCCACGGTGGACATGTCGAGACCTCGGTGATGCTGGCGCTGGCGCCTGAACTCGTCAAGATGGACCGTGCGGTGATCGGCGGCAAGGGATTGCCCGACATGTTCCCCGCTTCCGGCGAGCTCACCCTCGAGGGCGCCCTGCCGACCGCCTGGCTGTCAGCCGATCTCACCAAGAACGGCGTGATCGGAGATCCTCTGAGCGCCAATGCATCGGTGGGCGCGCAGATCGTCGAACATTGGACCTCTCGCCTCTCGGCGGTGTTCAGGGAGATCTCCCAGTTCGAATTCACCGCCAGCTGATTCCCCTTTCGACGCCGGCCGCGCCTGCGGCGATGAGCGACGCTTCTTTTGGACCAAGGAGAACCATGACCCAGTCGACCACCACATCATCGGTGAAGCCGGGCACGACCGGCGCACTGGTCGAATTCAACTCTGTCACCAAGACTTACGCCAACGGGTTCAATGCGCTCGCGCCGGTCGACCTGACCATCAAACGCGGACAGATAGTCACCATCGTCGGTCCATCGGGTTGCGGAAAAACCACCCTGCTGCGCATGGCCGGAGGATTGTCGACCCCGACAACCGGCACCCTGGCGCTGAACACGGACCAGAGCTCATATGTCTTCCAGGACCCGACGCTGCTTGCCTGGCGGTCCGTTTTGGCCAACACCGAACTGGTGTCGAAGATCCGTAAAGTGCCCCGCAACGTCGCTCGGGAGCGCGCCGTCGCGGCGCTGAAACTGGTCGGCCTGGAGTCGGTCCAGAAGTCATTGCCTCGGGAGCTGTCCGGCGGGATGAAGATGCGGGTGTCCCTGGCACGGGCGCTGGCGTCGGAACCCGAACTCATGCTGATGGACGAACCCTTTGCCGCGCTCGACGAATTCACCCGCGATCGAATGGCCGACGAACTGATCCGGCTGTGGTCCGAGCGCGGATTCGGCGTCCTGTTCATCACCCACTCCATCCGGGAGGCCGTCCGGATCTCCCACACCATCCTCCTGATGGCGTCGGGACCCGGACGCATCGTCGAGCAGGTCGAATCACCGAGCCCACCGACCGCCGACATCGACGCGCCACGCGATGAAGAAGCACTCGACAAGCTCACCACTTACATCGGCGCAAGATTGGCGACAGCATGAGCATCACCGAGAGCCGCATGCCGGTCACCGGATCAACGGACGAGCCGGTCCCCGCGGGGACAACGAAAAAGAACAAATCCGTCCTTCACCGCGCAGGTCGGGCCGTGGCACCACCCGCACTCGTGCTGGTCATCCTCATCGCTTTGTGGCAGGCCTGTCTGATCATCTTCGACATCCCCTCCTACCTGGTCCCGAGCCCGGGTGACCTGATCGACGAGATCGGCCCCGCATTGCCCACACTGGTGGAACCCACGCTGGTCACGATGCGGGAAGCGTACGGCGGCTTCCTGCTGGCCGCGGTTGTCGGCTTCGCGGCTGCCGTCGTGATGTCGCGATGGTCATTCGCCGAGCGCGGGCTCTATCCGTATCTCGTTTTGCTACAGACCATTCCGATCATCGCCATCGCCCCGATCATGGTGGTCTGGATGGGTGCCGGCATCACCACCAACACTCTGATCGCCGCCATCATCGCGGTGTTCCCGGTCGCCGCCAACACCCTGACCGGACTCAAATCGACCGACCGCAATCTGGTCCAGCTGTTCGAGATGGCCGGGGCATCCAAGCCATACGAGATGGTGATCCTGCGGGTTCCTTCTGCACTGCCGTACATGTTGACCGGACTCCGCATCGCGGCGGGAACCTCGGTGATCGGCGCGATCGTGGGCGAGTTCGTCGCCGGAATCGGCGGTGGCCAGGGCGGTCTGGGTTATGTGATCACCTCGACCGCGCAGCAACTGATGACCCCGCGCCTGTTCCTCGCAGTGATCGCGGCGAGCCTGGTGTCGTTGTTGCTCTTCGGACTGGTCCGCCTCGTCGAGTTCCTCACGCTGCGCCGCTGGCACGAATCGGCCATGAACCACGACGAGTGATCGTCGCGAACACCACTGCTCGAATTCCGGGCCTGCAGCTCCCCACAGGCCTTTTCCGATCCTCAGACCTTTCAGAAATGAGTCAGAACATGCGTATTGATGCGAACATCCTCGGTGCAGTCCGGATGCCCGACGCCGGCAGCAGCGGCCCCGTCGCCACCGATCGGCGTTACGGCCGCGAGGACTATGCGGCGGCTTTCAACGATTTTGTCGAACTGTCCAAGACCGCCGATGCTGTTGGCTTCGATACCTTCTGGTACACCGAACACCACTTCCAGCACGAGGGCTACGAGGTCATCCCGAACCAGATCCTGCTGGGTCTGTATTCAGCGGCGCAGACGAAGTCGATCAACTTCGGCCAGATGTTCAACATCGTTCCCCAGTGGAACCCGCTCCGACTTGCCGAGGATTTCGCGGCCGCAGACATCCTCACCGGTGGGCGGATGCGTTTCGGCGTCGGTCGTGGCACCGTGCCGCGAGAACTGCAGACCTTCGGATCCAACGTCGAGTCGGGTGACAATTCCATGTCGGAGTCGGCCGAAGAGATCAACCGCGCCACGTTCGAGGAGGCGATGGCGGCCATCCGCCTCGCCTTCACGTCGGACCGGTTTTGCCACCGCGGCAAGCACTTTCAGTTCCCGCCGGCCGGGATCCCGGATCGGGGTGGCGTGGTCGAAGACCTTGCGCTGGTTCCGAACGTACTGCGACCGGTCGAGATATACCAGGCCTGCACCTCGCCGCGGACGGTGTCGTATGTCGCCGAGCACGGACACATCGGCGTGTACACCCGACAGTCGATCTCGCGGCTTCGCCAAGCCTGGGAGGCGCACACCGAACTCATCAACGGCTTCGGCCGCGAGAGCAAAGTCGGTGACGAACAGATGCTGGTACTACACGTGAATGTCGCACGCACTCACGAAGAGGCCGTCGCACTGGCCCGACCCGGCCATGACGAACTGACCAAGCTCCTGTCCCCATACGGCCGGTTCGCCACCTACGATCCGCCCGCCGGCATGAACAAGACCCCCTTCGACTACGCCCCGACCCTCGAGGAGTCGATGGCACAGAAGGTCTATGTGGTCGGAACTCCTGACGAGGTCGCGGAAACGATTGCCGAATACCGTGATTCGCTGGGTGTGACCCGGCTGTCGGTGGCAATGGATGCCCTCGGACTGTCCCCGGGGCAGCAGCGCGAGCAACTGGAGATGTTCGGTACCGAGGTGATGCCGCAGCTTCAAGAAAGTTCTGCTCGGAACCAGCCGGTGGCAGCACTGTGAGCTCGGCCTCGGAACTCGACTCGTTGACCCAACTCGACGGCGCCGCCCTGACTGCGCTGATGGCAGGCGGAGAGCTGTCGGCGGTGGAGCTCGTCGAACGAGAACTCACCCTGATCGAGAGCGCCGCCGGTCGCGAGATCAACGCGGTTGTCGACCTCGACGCCGACGGTGCCAGGAAGGCCGCACGCGACGTCGATGCGCGTCGTCGGGCAGGCGAACCACTGGGCATCCTGGCCGGTCTGCCGGTGACGATCAAGGATTGCTTCGATGCCGCCGGGATGCGCACGTCCCACGGAAGATTGTCCGATGCCCGCACAGCGGCTGTGGATTCACCGTTGGTGCGGCGTCTGCGCGAGGCCGATGCGGTGATCCTCGGAAAGACCAACGTGCCGGTCTATCTGGCAGATCATCAGGCCTCGAACGAGGCCTTCGGTGTGACCCGCAACCCGTTCGACCCCACGCGCAGCCCTGGCGGCTCGTCCGGCGGATCCGGGGCCGCGGTGGCCGCCGGGTTGTCGGTGGCCGACTTCGGTAGCGACCTCGCCGGTTCTCTCCGGATCCCGACCGCCTGGTGTGGGTTGTTCGGTCACCGCCCGTCGAACGGGATCGTCTCCAAACTCGGCCACATGCCCTGGCCGAACGGCGGATTGCTCGAGCCGTTCGTCTCAGTGGTAGGGCCGATGACCCGGTCCGCAGCCGACGCCGACCGGTTCTTGACCGCGATCGCCGGCGCCGAGGGCATGGATGCCGCCGCCTGGCGACTGGTCCTTCCGGAATCTCGTGTCACTTCGCTCGGGGCGCTACGGGTCGGGCTCTGGCTCGACGACTCGGCCGCCATGGTGGATTCGGAGACCCGATCTGCGATCGAATCATTCGCGCAGGCATTGGAATCGGCAGGCGCGCGAGTAGGTCAACTCACCTCTCCGCCCGTCTCCGGCCGGCAAGCAGTGGACCTGTTCGTCCGACTGCAGGCCGGTGAGGTTGTCCATGGCCTCGACGACGAGGCGTGGGAACGCAGCGTCCGCAACGCCGAGCGTTCCGATGACTCTCCTGACGTCGCCGCAGCCAAAGGACATGTGCAGTCGCTTCGTACCGCATTGCGGGACCTCGAGTCCCAACGCACGATCGCCGCGCAATGGGCGCAGGTTCACGACGAGTTCGACGTCATCCTGTGCCCGGCCGTCCCGACTGCGGCACCGCAATTGTCCAGCGTTCCCGTCGACATCCGAACACTCGACATCGATGGTGTCGCAACTGCGGCACATGATCAGGTCAATGCTTGGAGCCGAATCTCGAGCCTGGGCCGCGGTCCCGCCACCGTCATCCCACTCGGAGCCGGTTCCGGCGGAATGCCGATCGGTGCACAACTCCTCGGCCGATACCTCGATGACCGGACAACACTGATGACGGCGATCCTGGCCGAAGAGGCCGGTATCCTGCGTTACACGGCTCCGACCGGATGGTGAGGCGATGAGCGACGTCGACACCGGCTTCGGCACTGCTCTGAATTGGCCCGCAATCGAATCGGAACTGCGGACCACCCTGCATCCCCGGGCGAAGATCCGTTCCGACGAATCGGCATTGAAGGCCGCGACCCGCGATTTCTCTTGGGTGTCACCGATCATCGCGAACTCAATTCCTCGGCAGCAGCCCTGCGCGGTGGTCACAGTGGCGACCACAGACGATGTCCGACAGGTCGCGCGTTTTGCCCACCGGCACCGGATTCCGGTGATACCCAGAGGTAAAGGAACGTCCAACTACGGCCAGACGATCCCGCTGGCGCGCGGGATCATCGTCGACTTCAGCCGATTGTCCGGGGAGATGTCGCTCCGAGACGACGGTGTTCTGGAGGTGATGGCCGGAACCACCTGGCAGGACATGATGAACTTCCTCGACGGCACCGGCCGTGAGTTGGCGATGTACCCGACCACGTTGAACAGCACCGCCGCCGGTTACGTCGGCGGTGGTGCCGGTGGCCCGGGTTCCATCGAGAATGGTTTCAATCATGAGGGATTCGTCCGGGAGATCACCCTGATACCGGTTACCGCGGCCGCCGAACCCGTGACCGTCGAACACCCGGAGGCGGCAGCGCACGTCCACGCGTTCGGCACCACCGGGCTCATGGTGCGGATCGGCCTACAGACCGTGCCCGCTCGTGAATGGACCGGCCTGTTCGCCTCGGTCCCTGATCTGGAGGCCGGAGCTCGTGCGGCGCTGGAGATCTTGGACCTCTCGCCTCCGCCGCAGCTGCTCGCCGTCACCGAGCCCGAACTCGCGGCGCTGTTCCCCGAAGATCCGGGTCTGCAGCCGAACAAGACCAACTTTCGGGGCGTGGTGACCGTCGATCAGATTCCGGAGGTCACTGAGATCTTGAGCCGACATGGCGGCCAGGTCAACGACATCCGGCCAGATGCGACCCGATTCCTGGCGACGTTGATCAACAACCACACCACGGTCCGCGCGAAGACAAAACGACCTGAGCTGTTTCACGTCCTGGTGCGGGGCAACGCGATCGTCGACAAGCGGACTCTTGTCGCCCAGGCATTTCCCGGCGCAGTAGTACAGCTGGAGGGCATCCGGGATCAAACCCCCTGTCTCCAGGCACGAATCCTGGCCCCACACATCAGCGACGAGGCATTACTCGCCGGGATGCAACAGCTGCGCGATGCGGGACTGAACGTAGACAGCCCTCATAGCTGGGTTGTGCACGATGCCTTACCACCCCGGTGGGAGGCCGCCTGCCGCTACGATCCGCTCGGGCTTCTCAATCCCGGAAAGTTGCCGTCGATCCAACTCGGGCACGAAGGATCGCTTGCACGAGATGTGTTGATCCACAACGCACCTCGGCTCGAACAATAGTTAAAGTGTTGGACGAATCACTTCGTGAGGCGAAACACCGTTCATCCGTCATTCCGGGTCCCGGTGACTTATTGTTGTGACCATGACATCTGAATATCGGACACGTCCGGTGAGGAGCACGTTTTGGCTTGCGGCCAAACGCTTCTCCGGAACAGCCCTCGTCGCACTAACCGTCGGTGCCGCTCTCACGGTCGCACCGACCGGCCCGGCGACTGCGGCACCCACGCCGACCAACTGCCCGGCACCGGGCCCCTGGGTTGGTGCATGGGGTGCGCCTGCATCGGATTCAAGCGCCCGCAGCATCCCCACCGACCCCAGCGGTGATTTCGCGATCAAGGTCGAGAACTCGACCGTTCGATCGATCATCACGCCCACCCGGGACGGACAGGTCTTGCGCGTCCGTCTCTCGAACCTGTTCGGGACAGCACCCTTGACGTTCGGTGGGGCGAGCGCGGCGAAGCAAGCCGGCGGCGCAAAGATCGCCACTCCCGTCCCGCTGCTCTTCAACGGTCAGGTCTCGGTGACGGTGCCGGCGGGTGCCGATGTCGTCAGCGATCCCACGGTCCTGCCCTTCGCAGCGGGCGAATCCCTGGCGATCAGCACATACGTGCCGGCATTCGTCGAAGCGCCGACGCGCCATTTCGCGGCCCGTCAGCACTCTTATCAAACGGACCCCGGCGCCGGGGATCAGACCTTCGAGGTCGGCGACGCGCCCTTCGACAACACCACCACGTCACGGCTTTTCGTGACCGGGATGGACGTGCTCACGCCCGGGGTCGGGGCAGTTGTGGCGTTCGGCGACTCTCTCACCGACGGCTACCGGGGAACGGTGATGCCGCCCCATAACCCAGAATCACCGGTTGGCCTCGACGAACTCGTCCGGTGGCCCGACTTCCTCGCCGCCCGCATCAATGGCGAAGGTCTCCCGTTGACCGTTGTGAACGCGGGAATCACCGGCAACATGGTCACCATGGACGGGACCTCCAACCCGGCTGCCGGACCCTCAGCACTCAGTCGGCTCAACCGAGACGTGCTGTCGGTACCGAACGTGAGCACGGTTGTGCTGTTCGAAGGCATCAACGATCTGGGCCACGGTGCGACGTTCGAATCATTGACCCAGGGCTACCAGAGCATCATCGCTTCGCTGCACAAACGTGGTATCCGGGTCGTGCAAGGCACCATCACGCCGGCCGGGGCGAACGCAAGCTACGGCGTCACCGCCGATCCCACATTGAATCCCCTACGGATCCAGGTCAACGAGTGGATCCGCAAGAGCAGCCCGGCCGACAGCATCGTCGACTTCGACAAGGCCATCGCCGATCCTGCCAATCCCTCATATATCCGGGCTGATCTCGACGGCGGCGATGGCTTGCACCTGACTCCCGCCGGCTATCAACTCCTCGCGAACACGGTTTCCCTCGAACAGATCAAGAATCCGTGCTCCGCGCCGTCCGGGTCTTCTTCCTGGGGATCGGCCGCGTAGCCGCGGTTTCGACCAACAAGATGAGTGAACTCTGTCCCGCCGGCCGGCGGGACAGAGTTCATTTTTTGTTACGGGCCAGGGCTTCTTGGCGTTCGCGGACCACGGCGATCTGCTCCGGCGATCCGATCAGCTCCCGGATCGCGACCTGCTCGGCATCGAAGCCGGCGGCCAGATCGGTGCGGCCGGCCAGGTCCAGCAGCGCCTTGGCATGCACCAGCGCGTTGCGGGAGTTTCCGGCGATCTCGGTGGCCAACGCGGTCGCCGCGACCACCGGATTCAGGTTCAACCGAGTGGCCACACCCAGTGTCACAGCTTCGGTTCCGGTGATTTGACGGCCGGTGAACACAAGTTCTTTGGCCACGTCGCGTCCGACGAGTTCCGGAAGAAGTTGAGTGCCGGTCATATCCGGGATGAGGCCCCAGACGATCTCCATCACCGACAGCTTGGCGTCCGGCCCGACGATCCGGATGTCGGCGCCGAGCGCCAACTGCAATCCCCCACCGAATGCCACCCCGTGCACGGCTGCGATCACCGGCACCGGCACCAGTGACCAGACATGGACGGCCTGCTGGGCCAGCGCAGCCGCAGCGCCGAGTCGTGGGCGCTCGACCACCACCGCTTCGGCACCTGAGGCCATCCGTTCGAACTCCGCCATGTCCAGGCCCGCACAGAACGCGCGTCCCTCACCAGCCAGGACCACCGCCGAGATATCGGTCCGGGCGATCAGATCCTGGCCCACCGCCACCAGTTGCTCGAACATCTCACCGTTGAGGGCGTTCATCTTTTCCGGTCGATTGAGGCGCACCTGCGCGACCCCGTCGTTCACTTCGCACGTCACCACAGCTTGCGTGTTCGGGGTTTGCGTCATGAATCGTTCCTACCAGACCCCCGGCTCCACGCCCCGACGTGGCGGCACCCGCCTCCACCGAGCGTGCCGATATCGCCGTCGACCGTGCCCATCCGACCGTCGACCGTGCCGACGTTGCATATGGGTGCCGTCGTGACGCGGACCGGACACCAAGTCACGGACAACGTCGGCACGGTCAACGGGGATATCGGCACGGTCGACGGGGATATGGGCACGGTCAAGGGTTTTCGGCGCGCTCCTTGATATCGGCCAGTCGGCGATCCCAACCCGATGCGATGCTCGCCAATTCCCGGCTGACCATACTCAACCGGGCACCGACAGCGGTGAACTGGACCTCGCGACCGACCTTCTCCGACGAGACGAGGCCGGTTTCTTCCAAAGTCGCAAGGTGTTTGGCGATGGCTTGCCGCGACACCGGGAACTCGGCGGCCAGCGCCGATGCCGACGCGGATGACTTGCCCAACCGCACCAACAGATTCCAGCGGGTGTCGTCGGCCAACGCCGCGAACACCACCGGCAGCGCGGGTTCAGCCTTTGGCATCGGCATGCACGCCTTCGACGTGTCGCTTGGCGACACCGAGTTCGATGGTCCACCCCTCGGTGTTCCCATCGAGTTTCTTGCGTCGCGCGGCGGCATCACCGGGCAGCGAGGCGAATCCACTTTCCAGAACCCTCAGAGTCACTGAGCCGGTGGAGTTCTCATCGATCCAGAACTCGACGAGGGTCGAGGCGGTCGCGGTATCGTCAACATCCGCCAGCCAGCGGAAGGCCGCATATCTCGGCGGGTCGAGCGTTACGGTCTTGAATGCGAATGCACCGTGCGTCGGGTCATGAATGATGCTGATGTCCCCGGACGTCTCGATCCGATGTTCGGTGATCTGTTCGTTGTTGACGAACCACCCGGGTTCGGAGATCAGTGTCCATACCCGCTCGGCCGGTGCACTGATTTCGATCTGCTTTTCGATGCGATCGAGTTCGACAGTCATGGCTTCCTCTCGGTTGCTTATCTTCCTGCAACCACAGGATTGCATATTGTGGCCCAACGATGCAACCGAAAGGTTGCATGTTCTCGGTCGGCGCAGGTCAGGTCAACGACTCTTGCAGCACCTGGGCCCACGTGCTCACGACTTGTTTGCGCCTTGCCGAGTCGTCGGACAACGTGTCGGCGAGCCCGAGGCCCCGGGCAAAATCGAGTGTTGCCTGCACGAGCCGGTGGATGCGCGGATCGGAACCGTCGACGCCGAGCATCTGCACGGTCATCCGATGTGCCGCGACACCGAACCTGCCCTCCAGCGGGAGTATCAGCTCTTTGAGCGCCTGGTCGGACGCCGCCGCACACCACACCTGAAGTGCCGCCTTGAACTCGATACCGGTGTAGAACTCGACCGCGGTCGACACCGCGACCTCGATCCGCCCCTCCCCTTGCGGCAGCCGATTGGTCTCCTCGACGGCCCGCAGGGTGAGGAGCTCGAAGGCATGCTCGAGCGCCGCGGTGATCAGGTCTTCCCTGGTCGGAAAATGATGCTGGGCCGCACCACGCGATACCCCGGCACGGGTGGCGACGACGCCCACACTGCACGCCGCCCACCCGTCCGTCGCCAGCACATCGATGGTGGCGTCGAGAAGACGCTGACGCGTCGCCCGGCTCCGATCCTGTTGCGGTGACCGCGTGGTGCCCCGGGTCATTGATCGACCAGCCACGGCGGGAGTTGCTTGTTCAGGAATGCCGCCATGCCGGCCCTGGCCTCATCCGAGCCGAACAGTGCCGCCGACTCCGCGGCCAGGCGTCCGGCATCCGCATCGAATCCGGCCAGGATCGCGGCGGTGGTCAGCTTCTTACTGGCCGCGAGCCCCTGTGGGGATCCCTTGCGCAGATCACCACACCACCGCGACACGACATGGTCGACTGCTGCCGCATCAGCGGCGGCAACGGTGATCAAGCCGATCTCCTGTGCAACAGTCGCGTCGAACTTCTCACCGGTGAGGAAGTACCGTCCGGCGGCGCGAGACGTCAGTCGAGGCAGGACCGCGAGCGAGATCATCGATGGGGCGACGCCGATTCGGGCCTCGGTCAGCGCGAATGTACTGGCCGGACCGGCCACAACCAGATCGCACGAACCGACGAGTCCGAATCCACCCGCGCGCACGTGACCGTCGATCCGCCCGATCACGGGCTTCGGCAATTCCAGGATCGCTCGCATCAGATCGATCATGACCTCAGGACGCGACTGCCCGGCCTCACCGAGATCGGCTCCGGCGCAGAATGTTCCACCGGTATGCGTCAACACCACCGCCCGCACCTGCGGATCGTCGGCGGCACCGCGCAACCTGGCGAGGAGTTGGTCCACCAGCGCCATCGAGATCGCGTTTCGATTGGCAGGCGAGTCCAGTGTGACGGTGGCGATCCCACCATCAACCCGATATCGGACAACCTCGTTCATCTGCTCATCCTGTCAGTGCGTCCTCAGTACGACTTCGGAAGGCCCAAGCTGTTCTGCGCCACGAAGTTCAGGATCATCTCCCGGCTCACCGGCGCGACCCGCGCGATACGACAGAGATTGAGCAGCGGCGCCAGACCATATTCGGTGGCCAATCCATTGCCGCCCAACGAATGTACGGCCTGATCAACGATCTTCACACAGGCCTCGGCGGCCGCGTACTTGGCCATGTTGGCCGGCTCGGCGGCACCCCAGTCATCGCCGGCGTCATAGAGTGACGCCGCCTTCTGCATCATCAACTTGGCGAGTTCCATCTCGATCTTGCCGACTGCCAAGGGGTGGGCGATGGCCTGGTGTGCACCGATCGGCGTCTTCCAAACAGTGCGCTCGTTGACGTACTCCACCGCCCGCCCCAGTGCGTACCGGCCCATCCCGACCGCCGAGGCCGCAGCCATGATGCGTTCGGGATTGAGTCCGGCGAACAACTGGCTCAGCGCCGCATCCTCGGATCCGACCAGTGCGTCGGCAGGCAGGCGAACATCGTCGAGGAACAGCAGGAACTGCTTCTCCGGGTTGACCAGGTCCATCTCGATGGCGTTGAACTCGAAGTTCGGTGCATCGGTGGGGACGATGAACAGGGCCGGCTTGAGCCGCCCGGTCTTCGCGTCCTCGGTGCGGGCCACGATGAGCACGGCCTGCGCCTGGTCAACACCCGAGACGTAGATCTTCCGTCCCGACAGCAACCAGTCGCCGCCGTCGCGTCGGGCAGTGGTGGTGATGTTGTGGGAGTTCGACCCGGCATCGGGTTCGGTGATACCGAACGCCATCGTGATGGTTCCATCGGCCAGGCCGGGAAGCCACGTCTGCTTCTGCTCTTCGGTACCGAAGCGAGCGATCACGTTGCCGCAGATGGCCGGGGAGACGACGAGCATCAACGTACCGCTGCCGATGGCGGCCATCTCCTCCATCACTATCGCCAGTTCGTACATCCCGGCACCGCCGCCGCCGTACGCCTCTGGGAGGTTGACCCCGATGAAGCCCAGCTTGCCCGCCTCCGCCCACAGTTCCGTCGTCTTGCGGCCGCTGCGGGCGCAATCCAGGAAGTACTCGTGGCCGAACCGGCCACCGAGTCCCGCCACCGAACTGCGCAGCGCCTTCTGTTCATCCGTCTCGACAAAACTCACAATGCCTTCTCCCTCAATCGCTTTCGGTCAGCTCTTGCGCGGTGATGACGGCGAGGATCTCCCCCACCGACACCTGTTGTCCCGGCGCTACGGGTAACGCTTCCACGACGCCGTCTGCGGAGGCGGCGATCGTGTGTTCCATCTTCATCGCTTCGAGCCACATCAGCGGCTCGCCGCGGGTGACCTGCTGGCCCAACGCCACCGCGACCCGGATCACCGAACCAGGCATCGGAGCCAGGAGCGAACCCGGCGTATCGACCTCGGCGGGGTCGATGAACCGGGGCCGGCGGATCAGTGCCACCGACCCACCTGCGAAGTCCACCCACACGCTCTCGCCGTATCGGTTGACTGCGTATGTCCGGTCCACTCCGGCGACGGTGAGAATGACTGCATCCGTGGCGATCCCGGTCACGGTGACATCCGGGTCATCGGGCAGGACCACACCGTCCCGGGCGTGCCGATAGCGAACCGCGATCTCATCCTCGCCGTGGACGTAGGTCTTGGATTGCGGCCCCGACGCCAGGTTGCGCCAGCCCGACGGCAATGGCAGACCGGCCTGTCGACGATTGCCCTCCGCGTCCGCCAGTGCCACCGCGACGGCGGCCAGTCGTAGGTGATCCGCCCCCGCCAGTGGCGCGGCCAACACGCCGAGCCCGAACTCGTCGATGAACTCGGTGGTGGTGTTGCCTCTGCGGAAATCAGGGTGGCGCAACATGTTCACCAACATGTCCCGGTTGGTCCGGGGGCCGTGTAGCCGGGCCGACGTCAGTGCCCGGACCAGGATGTCGATCGCGGCACCGCGGTCAGGTGCCCAGCTGATGACCTTGGCCAGCATCGGGTCGTAGAAGGTCGATACCTCACCCCCATCGGTGATGCCCGAATCAACTCGCACACCCGACTCGGTGAGTCGGACGAACCGGCTGTCGGCGTCGACCGCGAACCGGTGGAACCGTCCCGACTGCGGCTGGTAATCGACCGCCGGGTCCTCCGCATACAGCCGTACCTCGATGGAATGCCCCTGCGGTGCAGGTGGATGCGCCGGGAGAACTCCACCCCGGGCGATCCGGAGCTGCCAGGCAACAAGATCGAGCTTGGTGGTCTCCTCGGTCACCGGGTGTTCCACCTGCAGGCGGGTGTTCATCTCGAGGAAGTAGAACCGGCCGTCGTCGTCGGCGAGAAACTCCACGGTCCCGGCTCCGGTGTAAGCGATGGCGGACGCGGCAGCGCGGGCGGCGTCGAACAGCTTGTCGCGCAGTCCGGCTCCGAGACGTTCCACCAACGGAGACGGAGCCTCCTCGATGACCTTCTGGTGTCGCCGCTGGATCGAGCACTCACGTTCACCGACCGCCCACACGGTGCCGGCGTCGTCACCGAGCACCTGAACCTCGATGTGGTGTCCGCGTTCGATGAAGGGTTCACAGAAGACGGTGCCGTCCCCGAACGCCGACAAGGCTTCTCGGCGCGCACCCTCCACCTGCTCGGGAAGCGAACCGAGGTCGCGGACGATGCGCATGCCTCGGCCGCCACCGCCGGCCGAGGCCTTGATCAGAACCGGGAGCAGATCGGCGGTCACCGCGGCCGGGTCGAGGTTGTCCAAGGTGGGAACGCCGGCTGCCCGCATCATCTCCTTGGCATTGACCTTCGACCCCATCGCAGAAATCGCGGCGGGTTCCGGACCGATCCAGGTCAGGCCCGCGTCGAGCACGGACTGAGCGAATTCGGCGTTCTCCGAGAGGAAGCCATAGCCCGGATGAACGGCATCGGCGCCGGCAGCACGGGCCGCCGAGATCACCTTCGCCGCATCGAGATAGGTCTCCGAGGAGGTGTTGCCCGGCAATCGGACCGCAACGTCGGCATCACCCACATGAGGCGCTGAGGCATCGGCATCGGAATACACCGCGACGGTGCCGATGCCCATCCGCCGGCACGTCGCGAATACCCGTCGGGCGATCTCGCCGCGGTTGGCGACCAGCACAGAGGTCACGTTCTTGTCAGTCATCACCCATCACATCCGGAAAACGCCGAAGTTGCTCGTCCCCTGTACGGGTCCGCTGTCGATCGCCGAGAGGCACAGTCCGAGAACCGTTCTGCTGTCCCGCGGATCGATGATCCCGTCGTCGTACAACATCCCCGACAAGAAGGCGGGCATCGATTCCTTCTCGATCTGCGCCTCGATCATGGCCCGCATACCGGCGTCCGCCTCTTCGTCCACGGTGCCGCCACGGGCCTCGGTGGCACTGCGCGCGACCATCGAGATCACACCGGCGAGCTGGGCTGCACCCATCACCGCAGATTTGGCGCTGGGCCAGGTGAACAGGAACCGCGGGTTGTAGGCCCGCCCGCACATGCCGTAGTGCCCGGCCCCGTAGCTGGCGCCGATCAGCATCGAGATATGGGGGACCGTCGAATTGGAGACCGCGTTGATCATCATCGAACCGTGTTTGATGATGCCGCCGCGCTCGTACTCCTGCCCGACCATGTAGCCGGTTGTGTTGTGCAGGAACAACAGCGGCGTGTTCGACCGGTTCGCCAACTGGATGAACTGGGTGGCCTTCTGCGACTCGGCACTGAAGAGCACCCCCTGGGCGTTGGCGAGGATGCCGATCGGATAGCCGTGGAGCCGCGCCCACCCGGTACACAGCGACGAACCGTATTCGGGTTTGAACTCGTCGAACAAACTCTCGTCGACGATCCGCGTGATCACCTCGCGCGGATCGAACGGGATCCGCAGATCACCCGGCACGATGCCCAGCAGGTCCTCCGCCGGATATTTCGGTTCGATGGACGGTGCCACCGGTCCCGGGCCCTGCTTACGCCAGTTCAGCCGGGCAACAATCCGCCGTCCGAGCCGGATCGCATCCTGCTCGTCGGCGGCGTAGTAGTCGGCCAGGCCCGACTGGCGGGCGTGCATCTGCGCGCCGCCCAGGGACTCGTCGTCACTGATCTCACCGGTGGCCATCTTCACCAGCGGCGGACCACCGAGGAACACCTTCGACTGCCCCTCGATCATCACCGTGTGATCGGACATGCCGGGCAGGTAGGCGCCACCGGCGGTCGAATTGCCGAATACCAGTGCAATGGTGGGGATCCCGGCCGCGGACAATCGGGTGATGTCGCGGAACATCGCCCCGCCGGGGATGAAGACTTCCTTCTGCGTCGGTAGGTCCGCGCCGCCGGACTCCACCAGATTGATCAGTGGCAGCCGGTTCTCGAGCGCAATCTGGTTGGCCCGCAGACCCTTGCGCAGCGTCCACGGATTCGAGGTACCTCCGCGGACGGTCGGATCGTTGGCCACGAGTACACATTCGACGCCCTCGACGACGCCGATGCCGGTGACGATCGATGCGCCCACCGGGAACTCGGATCCATATGCCGCGATCGGCGCGAGCTCGAGAAACGCGCTGTCCTCGTCGATGAGCAGCTCGATCCGTTCCCGGGCCAGCAGTTTGCCGCGTTCACGATGCCGGGCGACCTTCTTCTCGCCACCGCCGGCCAGCGCTTGGGCGAACAACTCCTCGATCTCACCGAGCCTGGCGAGCATCGTCTCGGTGGCGGATCCGGTCCCGGCGGCGCTCACGGGTGGTAGCCCAGCCGCTTGCCCGCCAGACCCGTGAGGATCTCCGTGGTACCGCCACCGATGCCGATGATCCGCATGTCCCGGTACTGACGCTCCACCTCGGTGCCGGTCATGTAGCCGGCGCCACCGAAGAGCTGAACGGCCTTGTCCGCCACCCACTCACCGGCTTCGACGGCGGTGTTCTTGGCGAAACACACCTCGGCGATGAGGTCGGTCTCACCGGCCATCGCGGCGTCGACGATTGCGTGGGTGTAGGTCCGCGCGACGTCGATCTTGCGGGCCATCTCGGTGACCGTCTCCTGCACCGACTGCCGTGCGATGAGCGGCTTGCCGAACGTCTCTCGGTTCCGCACCCATTCGAGCGTCAGATCGAGGCAGCGCTGCGCGCACCCGTAGGCCTGGACGGCCAATCCCACCCGCTCGGTGACGAACGCGCCGGCGATCTGGAAAAAGCCCGAGTTCTCGGCATTGACCAGGTTGGCGACCGGAACCCGCGCGTCGACGTACGAGAGTTCGGCGGTATCCGATGCACGCCAACCCATCTTCTCCAGCTTGCGGGTGACGGTGAAACCCGGCGTGCCCTTCTCGACCACCAGAAGCGATACGCCACCGGCGCCCGGTCCACCGGTGCGGACCGCGGTCACCACGAAGTCGGCGCGGACACCGGACGTGATGTACGTCTTGGATCCGTTGACGACGTAGTGGTCGCCGTCGCGAACTGCCGAGGTCGTCAGGTGCCCGACATCGCTGCCGCCACCGGGCTCGGTGATGGCCAGACTGCCGATCTTCTCACCGGCCAGGGTGGGGGTCACCCACTTCTCGATCTGCTCCGGGTCGTTGGCCGCGATGAGATGCGGCAACGCGATTCCGCAGGTGAACAGGGACGAGAAGACGCCACCGGCCACACCCGAACCGTGCAGTACCTCACCACAGATGGTGGCGTCGATCAGGTCGCCGCCGCTGCCGCCGACGGATTCGGGAAAGCCCAGTCCGAGCAACCCCGCGTCGGCGGCCTGCTTGTGCAGATCCAGGGGTAGTTCGCCACTGCGCTCCCACTCATCCTGGAACGGCAGGATGTGGCGCTCGGCGAAGGTCTTCACGGACTCGCGCAACTGCTGGCGTTCCGGAGTGTGCCAAGCCTTGGACTCAAGGGATTTCATCTATTCTCCAAACCGGATCGGGATCGGGACATGACACGAACGCAACCACTCTCCGAGCCCTTTTGCTTGCGGATCGAATCGAACATTGTCAGCCACTCCTCGACCGAGAATTCCTTCGATAACGAAGTTCACGGCGAGTAGATTGGGGAGTTCGTGGCGGTGGACCTCGAGGTCGGCCGCCTCGGGAATCAACTGTTTGAACAGTTCGACGGTCAGCGTCGCAGCCAGCCAGTCGAAGTGTTCCGGGTTACGCACCCACACACCCACATTGGCGTTGCCGCCCTTGTCGCCGCTGCGGGCGCCCGCGATGTCGCCCAGCGGTGCCACGCGGGTCGGCCCCCACGAACTGACCGGCGCAGCAGGTGCAGCCTGCGCCTCGTCCACGGGTACACCCGCCTCGACAGACCGGCCGGGCTCGATGAGCTCGGTGGACCCGTCGGCGTGATGCACGGTATGTGAAACCTCGCCCACCGGAACGTATCCGGCTTCGAACACCGCGTATGGAGAGGCCGGCCCGGGCGGGGCGGTCATGGTGAATCCGGGATAGCTGGCCAACGCCAACTCGACTGCAGCCGAGGAGAACTGACGTCCCGCAACATTCTGGTCGACATCCTTGGCGACACATTGCAGCAGTGCGCTGGCCTGCTGCTCGGAGGGGGCGTTGTCCTGATCGAGCCGGGTCAGCGTCCAGGTGAGGTCGGTGGGGCGGGTGCTCAATACGGCTTCGAACTGGCTCCGCGCCAGTGCGGCCTTGGCCTCGATGTCGAGGCCGGTCAACACCATCGTCACCTCGTTGCGGAACCCGGCGAGATGGTTGAGCGACACCTTCAGCGTCTCCGGAGGCCTCTCGCCGCGCACACCGCTGACCCGAACCCGGTCCGGCCCGAGTTCGGTGAGGGTGACGGTGTCCAGCCGGGTCGTCACATCAGGCCCGAGGTAACGCGGACCGCCGACTTCGTACAGCAACTGTGCGGTGACTGTACCCACGGTGACCGCACCACCGGTGCCGTCGTGCTTGGTGATGACGGACTCGCCGTCTGCGGAGATCTCGGCGATCGGGAATCCCGGGTGCGCCAGGTCGTCGATCTCGGTGAAGAACGAATAGTTGCCGCCGGTCGCCTGAGTACCACATTCGATGATGTGCCCCGCCGCAACAGCTCCGGCCAGTTGGTCGAGATCACCAGGACCCCAACCGAAATGGGCGACAGCAGGTCCGACGGTCAGCGACGCATCGGTGACCCGGCCGGTGACAACGATGTCGGCGCCCGATCGCAGTGCTGCGGCGATCCCGAAACCGCCCAGGTAGGCATTGGCCGTCAGGGGCGTGCCGAGTCCGAGTTCGGCGGCACGGGATCCGAGGTCGTCACCGTCGACATAGGCGATCTTCGGTGCCAGGCCGAGTTTCTCGGCCAGCTCACCGATCGCCGCGGCAAGTCCAGCGGGGTTCACCCCTCCGGCGTTGCTGACGATCGTGACGCCGGCGTCCAGCGCGGTACCGAGGTTGACCTCGAGTTGCCGGAGGAAGGTCTTCGCGTACCCGGTGGCGGGATCCTTGAGTCGATCGCGGCCCAGGATGAGCATCGTCAGCTCGGCCAGGTAGTCGCCGGTCAGGCAATCGAGGTTGCCACCGGTGAGCATCTCCTGCATCGCCGAGAAGCGGTCGCCGTAGAAACCCGAGGCATTGCCGACCCGAATGGTGCCGCTCATCGTCCACCTCCGGGAGGGCCGGCAAAACACTGCGCGATCGTGACCCAGTGGCGAGCGTCGTCGCCGGTCGCCACGATGTCGAGCGTGTCCGTACCCCGGCGTTGGGTGATCAGTTGGCAGAAGTCGAGCGCCGACCCGGAGATCCGCTGCGTGGCATCATCAGGGCCCCATGTCCACGTCGAACCGTCGGGCGCCTGTAGTTCCACCCGGAATTCCTCCGCAGGTGGCGTCTGATTGTTGACCTGGTAGGCGAAGTCCCTGGTTCGAACGCCCAGATGCGCAATCGATTTCAGTCGTGCCGTCGGCTTGTTGACGATACCGAGGGCATCGGCGACATCGAGACCGTGCGCCCACACCTCCATCAATCTGGCCGTCGCCATCGAGGCAGCCGACATCGGTGGACCGAACCACGGCAACTTCTGCCCGGTCGGGTACGCGAGCAGCGCGTCGGCCAGCGCACGACGTCGCTGCCGCCAGTCATCGAGCAGTTGTGCAGTGGGTTTGCCCGCTTCCTCGCGGGCGGCCACATCGACAAACCCCGTCGGGTCTTTCCAGGCCTCCACCAGCGTGCGGTTGAACGCTTCCGGATCGGTCGCAGCGGAAAGCGCCTGCGCGTCTGTCCACGACAGATGCGCAATCTGCTCCCTGACGGCCCATCCTTCGGCAGGAGTTGGTGTGGCCCAACCGTTCTCGTCCAGACCGGACACCATCTGGTCGACAACGTCGGTTTCCGCCGACAGGTCGGCCACCAGTTCGGCAACGATGCTCACGCGGCCAGCGTGACACGGGCCACTCACAAAAGCAAGCGCATGTGCTTGTTTTTCGGACCCGCCTCACCCAGAGGCCCCCGCCATCCCCCCGCCGAGCGTGCCGAAATCACCGTCGAGCGTGCCGAAAATACCTGCGCGGATACAACTTCGGCACGGTCGACGGTAACTAAGGCACGCTCGGCGGTTGGTTCGGCACGCTCGGCGGTCAGGCGGCGGCGGCGTCCGCGGTGGCCTGGGCGACGACGGTGCCATCCGGTTGAATCATCGTTGCGGTGACCGAACAGATGCGCCGGCCCGCCTTGACCTGCTCCACCGCGATGGTCAGGTCGCCCTGGTCGAGGGCGGGTGATCGCAGAAAGCTGACCGAGATGTCGGATACCTGATACCGATTGCCTGCCCTGGCCGACAACTCGGCTCCAAGAGAAGCGGCCTCGGCCAGAAGTGCCATCACGATCCCGCCGTGCATTGTGCCCATCTTGTTGGCCATCGCCGGACTCGGTGTGGCGCTCAGCTCGAGGGTGGTCGCGCCGACCGCCGCAACCCGCAGACCCAGCAGTCTCTGGATCGGGCCCGCCGGTATCGATTCGTCGGCGAGCCCGGCGAGGATCTCGGCTCCGGTCAGTTCCGGGTCCAACGGCGCAGGCAGCGGCGGCTGGTCGATGGGCTCGATGCTGCCGGCCGGACGACCGGTCTCGTGATCAGGTGCCTCGCCCGTGGCCCGGCTGACCACGACGCCGCGGCCGATCGCCAGACAGACAACCGCCCCCGATTCGTCGATCAGCTCGGCGGACGTCACACCATGGCCACCGCTGGTTCCGACCAGGTGTCCGACCCCCGACACCTGACTTCCCGGTCGTGCCGGACTCGGGACCGACAACGACAGCCGCGACTGCACGGTCGCCGATCCAGGTGGCTGCGCACCGTAAAAAGCCGAGCCTCCGACAATCTCCGCAATGGTCGCAAACGAGGTCATCCCGATCTCGCCCCGGTGATCTACCAACGCAGTCCCCAGAACCTGTCGGAAGGTACGGCGTCCTCGCTCATCGGTGGCGTACTCGATACCGAGCACTTCCATGGGATTCGTGGTCTGCGTCATGAAAACATGCCTATCACGCACGCAATACCGACGTTCACTCGGACAAAATCACCTGGAGTTCGGAGAGTGTGTACGGCGGCTCGGCGTCGTGACCCCGGTAGGCCACGAACGCCGGGTCGAAGGCCGGGTACTTTCCGATGAATCCGCCTGCCGCACTGTAGACCTGACCGGTGATACCGTCGGCCAGATCACTTGCGAGATAGGCGTACAGGGGCGCCACGTACTCCGGCGGGACCGGGTCCAGCGCGGCATCGCGGGTGAACTCGTCGAGCAGACCACGATCAAAGAGATCCCTGATGTGAGCTTCATATCCGGCACCGGTCGACAATCTCGTCTTGCCACCGGGGCAGACGACGTTGACCCGCACGCCGTGTGGGCGCAGGTCCGCGGCCACGGCCAGGGACAGACTGTTGACCCCGCCTTTACCGGCCGGGTACCCCGTCCCACCGAAATTGCCCGCCGACGCCGCCGAACCGGTGGTGACAATCGCGCCGGAGCCCTGTTCGACGAGTATCGGCGCGGCTGCGCGGATCAGTTCGAAGGTGCTCACCAGATGGGCATCGAGCTGGGCGAAGAACTCGTAGGTGGTCATCGTCAGAATCGACGAGCCCTCCGGCTCGGCGACGCCGGCACAGTTGATCACCACATCGAGTCCGCCGAACTCGCGCATCGCGGTCGACACCATCTCCTGGGCGACGCTCTCGTCGGCGACGTTGCCGACCACCGGTACCGCGCTGCCGCCGATGTCGACGATCTGCGCCGCGGCGGCCTTGACCGTCGAGTCGTCGCGGCCATTGACCACCACCGAGGCACCCTCCGCGGCCAGCTTGGTCGCGACGGCCAGTCCGATCCCCCGACTGGATCCGGCGACCACGGCCCGCTTACCTTGCAGGTGCGGAGAGTTCACCCGGCCGAGACCGGTGTGATCGACAGCGGTATGCCGCGGTCGGCGAACTCGAAGGTCGCGCCGCCGCTGAAGCGCGCGATGGCGACTTCGCCGGACTCCTTGATCGCCTCACCGCGGCCGATCTCGATCACCAGGTCATCCTCCTCATGATGACCGGAGACCACGGACCAGGTGGGATGTACGGCCGACGCCATGGCCAGAACCGGCTCGAGGTGGTCGGGGTCGATCGTTGCGATCCAGCCGTTGTCGGCGACCGCATCGGAGGTGCGCGGAAGCCGCAGCTGCACCGTCGCGCGCTCCCCTTCACCGTGAATCGACACCCGTGCGCCGACATACTGGTCGGGTCCGAGGATCGGGTGCACCCGCAGCACCGCCGCCAACCCTTCGGCATCCTGTTCGACGCCGAGACAACGCCGAAGCCGATCGGCGGTCAGGCCCGAGATGCCGGTCAGTTGCTTTCGGAAGATACCGGCCGCCTGGTCGTCGCTCTCGGACTTCTCCCGCACCGACATCGCGAAACCCAGGGCCAGGAGTTGGTGTTGCAGCGCAACCTCTTCCGCCATTCGAATCAGCGCCGAGTGTGACCAGTCGGCGAACCGCAGATCGTCCCAGACCGGGCCCCGGTAGTCGTCGTGGCCCTCTCCACCGGTGATGATCGGTGACAGGTCGACGTTCGCCGCCCGCGTCGCCGACATGATGATCGACCGCTCGGGCAACGGGAGTTCATCGCGGTCGGGATCGATGGTCACCGTCCACGCGCAGTGCGGGTGCCGATCTGCCGGACGCCGTGGTGGCCGGTGGATCGGGCGGATGCGTGCCCGCCTGTTGGTGGCGATCGCGGTGGCATCGAACGTCGGGTCCTCGATGTCGTGACACATGGAGGTCACGTAGTCATCACCCATCGGTTCGACATCCATCAGCGCGCCACAATGATTCAGCACGAACTCACCGTGATGGTCATCGAAGATCGTGTATCGGAAATCCATGAACTGTGGCGGCGCCCCGATGTCGAGTTGCAGACACTTGAACATGTCCGCGACGCCGTCACCGTCGATCTGCAACGCCGTCCGCATCCGTTTCGTGTAAACCGGGCTCGCCGCCATCCACTCGTCGATGGCGATCTGGGCCATGGTCTCGCGCCCGAAAGCGCCGATACAGTGGGCCATTCCGGAACGGTCGATCAATTGACCCGACAGGAGCAGTTCCGGCAGCAGCCGGGCCAGCGTCGGGCGATCGAGTTCGGCGTACGACATCGCAGTGTTCACCACATCTCGACGGGAGTCTTACCCAACGGGTACCAGCCCGGGAGAAGCTCTTTCGCGTTCAGGACCCGGTCGATGCGGGCCTGCATCCCCTTGCTCATCACACCGTCGGTCATCATTTCCATGAACAGCGCGGTCACGTTGCCGTAATCGAAGAAGTCGCGCTGCCATCCCCACTGGAAGTTGCCGGCATATTTGAACCAGCTGCCCTGGATTCCCTCGAGAGCGTAGTGGGTGCCGTCCTCGCGCGTGGCCTCGAAGATCTGCTTCCACAAACCCATCATGTCGCCGGTCTTCTCGTCGATGACCCAGGTCTGGTACGGATAGGTCCAGCCGTCGAGGCCGTCCATCTCGAAACCGATCGCGTAGTCACGGATCTGGTCGCGACCGACCGCCATGAAGTCGTGCTTGGCGCCGTAGTTCCACCCATAGGTGGCATCTTCGGTGTAGAACTCCGCCAGGGGCCGCCAGTCGCCGGTCTTCTCACAATCAACGTTGGCCTGCAGCCAGCGCTCCACCATCTCGTCGAGTTCAGCGCGTTCAAATGACATGGGAGTATCCAACTTTCATTCTTCAACAATTTTGAGGGCTTGAGTCGGACAGTAACGCACCGCACGCTCCACGTCTGCCGAATGGCTGCTATCTGGTTGCGGGTCAAGGAGCTTCACCGAATCCCGCTCGGCCTCGAAGAGGTCGGGTGCTTCCATCTCACACATCCCGTGCCCCTGGCACAGGTCCAGGTCAACTTCGATTCTCACAAGATCCTCCTCACCACAGCTCTGAGCACTAGCTGCTGCGCTTGCGATACTTGACTTTGCAGGGTTGGGCCAGCTGCACAACCATTTTCGAGTGGTCGTTCTTGTAGGACTCGGACGGCTGGGACATCTCGAACTCATAGTTCTGCAGCAGCACCGAGAAGATCGCCTTGAGCTGCATGATCGCGAATTGTGCACCGACACAACGGTGCCGGCCCGCACCGAAAGGAATCCACGTCCACCGGTTGACGAGGTCTTCTTGGCGGGGTTCGAGATAGCGGTCCGGGTCGAAGCTGTCGGGTTCAGGGAAATCCTCGGGCAGGCGGTTCGAGATCGCCGGCGACACCGCAATCGCTTGTCCGGGCTCGAGTTGGACGTCTTCGACCACGAACTCGTTCTGCACCACCCGCATCAACACGATCAACGGCGGATGCAGACGCAGAGCTTCCTTGAGTGCCGATTCGAGCTTGGGGATCTGCCGCATCGCACCGAAGCTGTATTCGGCTCCGCCCGAGTAGATTTCGTCGAGCTCGTCGGTGACCTGATCCATGTACTCCGGATGGCGGAGAAGTTCGATCAGCGTCCACGCCGCGGTGCCCGAAGTGGTGTGGTGGCCGGCGAACATCATCGAGATGAACATGCCGGTGATGGTGTCGGCGGTGAAACGCAGGTTACCTTCGTCATCCTTGATCGACATCAGGACATCGAGCAGATCCCGGTCCTCGTCCGTCGCCGGCTCTCCGACGAGACGGGTGTCCATGATCCCCTGGACCAGCTCCACCAAACCGACTCGGGCGGCATCGCGTTTACGGAAGCTCTCGATGTCTGCGTAGGCGTCGACGTAGGCGATCGGGTCGGTGCCCTTCTCCAGATCGTGGTAGAGGTGCGCGAACCGTCCGTCGAGTTGTTCCCGGAACTTCTTGCCGATCAGGCAGGCAGACGATGTGTAGATGGTCAGCTCGGCGAAGAACTCCAGCAGGTCGATCTCACCCTCATCACCCCAGTTGGCGATGATGCGCTCGGTCTCCGCGGGAATCGTGATGGCGTGTTGCTTCATGTGGGCACCCTTGAGCGCCTGGTTGTGGAGCATCTCCGAACGACGTTCGGGGCTGGCGTCGAAGACCACGCCCTCGCCGAAGATCGGAGTCATGAACGGGTAGGCGGCGGCCTGATCGAGGTCTTCTTCCGAGGCACGGAAGAAGGCCTCGTTGGCGGCGGCACCGGAAACCAGGGCAACCTCACGGTCGGCGAGCTGGAAGACCCCGACATTGCCGCATTCCTCACGGACCCGCCAGAACAGGCCGATCGGGTCGCTGGCCAACTCGTCGAGGTGGCCGTGTTCGCCTTCGCCACCCGATACGCGCTTGGGTTTGGTGAGTGTCATTTGCTGTCTCCTCCAGTGCGTTCGATCGGGGCTTCTGCCTCGACCTCGACCAGGCGCATATGGGCCCCCCGAGGCATGGAAACGATGGTTGTGATGGCTGTTGCGAGGTGTTCGGGCTTGAGGAAGTTGCTGTGCCGGGCCAGGCCCCAGGGGACCCAGTCGTTGAGAACCGATTCGGCGACCTCGGCGGGGAAGTTCATGCCCATGCCGGTCATGACCTGGCCCGGCCGGACCAGGCTGGAGCGGACACCGGTGCCTTCGAGTTCCATTCGGGCGACGTCGGACAGGCCTTCGACGCCTCGTTTGGCCGCCACGTAGGCGGCCATCTGCGGCCGCGGCCAGGTGACGACGTCGGAGCTGACGAACACGAAGTCACCGCGCTGCCGCTTGACCATGTCGGGGACGACCCGGCGGAACAGTCGCTGGGCGCCGAGCAGGTGGATGTTGACCTGCGCGGCGAAGTCGTCGTTGCTGAGTTCGTGGGCACGGCCCGGCTCGAGGTCACCGGCACCGGAGACCGCCACCTCGATCGGGCCCAACTGGGCTTCGGCCTTGGTGACGAACTCATCGATCGATGCCGCGTCGGTGACGTCGAGCGGTAGTGCCACCGCCTCGCCTCCCGCCGCGTTGATCTGATCGACGAATTCCTGGGACTTCTGAACTCGTCTGGCGCCCAGTGCAACCGGATAACCGGCGGCGCCCAGCATCACCGCGGTGGCGGCGCCGATCCCAGAGGATGCGCCGGCGACGATGACCGGACGGCGATCGGGATGAGCGGGGAAACGAGGCATTCAGCGCACCTTCACCTTCATGGGGAGCGACGCGAATCCGCGGACGTTGACCGAATGCACGCGGGCGGCGTTGTCGATGTCGATGTCGACCTGATTGATCGACTGCACGATCTGTGAGAGAGCAACATTCGCCTCGAGCCGCGCCAGATGCGCGCCCAGGCAGAAGTGGGTACCGAGGCCGAAGCTGGTGAGCGTCTGCGAGGAGTCCCGGCCGATCAGGTAGCGGTCCGACTCGTCGAAGACGTCCTCATCACGATTGGCCGATCCCAGCAGCAGCAGAACCCGTTGGCCGGCGGGTATGGTGTAACCACCGTATTCGACGTCCTCGATCACGCGCCGAAGCACGATTTGCGTCGAATTGTCATACCGCAGAGTCTCTTCCGTCCACTGCGGCACCGCTTCGTGATCGGCCATCGGAATCGCCAGCTGATCCGGGAAACGCCAGCCCCAGTACACCGCGTTGGACAAAAGCTTGGTGGTCGTCTCATTGCCGGCGACGATCATCAGGATCATGAAACCGATGATCTCGTCTTCGGTCAGCCGGGTCTTCTCGCCGGTCTCGTCATCGAGGATCTCGGCGTCGAGCAGCGCCGAGACCAGATCGGTGCCCGGCTTCTTGCGCCGCTCCACCAGCAACTCGGAGTAGTAGCGGGTCAATTCGAAGTAGGCGTGAACCGCGGCTTCGGGTACGTCGAACACGCCTTCGTCGCGGTGGATCAAAAGGTCGGATTGGGTACGCAGGTGCGCGCGGTCGCCGACCGGCACGTCGAGCAGCTCGGAGACCACGTCCATCGGCAGCAGGCCGGCGAACTCGGTGACGTAGTCGAACTCCCCCATCTCGAGGCAGCGACTCCAATGTTGTTGCGTGAGTTCACCGATCCGATCGGCCAGCTCGGCAACACGTTTCGGTGTGAAACCCTTCGAGACAAGCTTGCGGATGCGCATGTGCTTCGGATCATCGAGCGCCAGAAATGACATCGACTTGTGCGCATCGGGTCCGTAGGCGGCCGGGTCGAGCGAGACTCCCCAACTGTTCGACAACCGCGCCGCATCCCGGAAACCGGTCCGGACATCCTCGTGCTTGGAAAAAGCCCAGAAGTCCATGTCCGCGTTGTGATAGACCGGCGCCTCGGCCCGCAGCCGCGCATAGGTCGGATACGGATCCTCGTGGAAGTTGTAGTCGTACGGGTCGAATGAGAGCTTCGTCTGTGCGGTCATCGGCGCTCCAGCAGTAGTTTTGCCGCGGCAACCAGCCGATCGGCGATGGCGGAATACGATTCGTAACCCATACCGGCGCGGACCAGAGCACCGGAATACAGCATTTCCAGGGCTTCGAGCTCCCCCTCGTCGACGGGCTCACCTGAGTCACCGGCCAGCGCATCCGAAATTCGCTGGCGGATCAGCAGACCGATCCGCAACCGGAGATGTTCGACGTCGGGGTCCGATCCCAGCAGCGACGCGGTGACCGCGCGCGCGAGGTGACTGTCGTCCTCGACGGCCAGCGACACCGAACGCAGCACCACGGCGACCCGGTCCGCGCGCGGCGCCGACGGATCGGGTTCGGTGATGCCCTCCGCCAACCGACGCCAGAACAGCTCGGCGACGACGTGTCCCTTGGAGCTGAAGTAGGTGTAAGCAGTCGCCGGGGCAACCCCGGCGCGCTTGGCCACCGACCGCACGGTGAGGGCGTCATATCCGACCTCACGGAGTACCTCGACCGCGGCTTCGGTGAGCTTGCCGACGGTCTCGGCCTGCGCGGTTGTGAGTCGGCGGCGGGTGGATTCGAAAGAAACCGGACTGGACATGGACAGTGACGTTACACTACGTTCAAACCGCAGTCCAGACACGTGTCCAGAAGGAGACGACCAGTTATGACGCTCAGACCAGAAACCAGCTCCGAGCTGCTGATCGACGGAAAATTGGCGCCCGGATCGGGGGGCACGTTCGCGATCATCAACCCCGCGACAGAAGAGGTCATCGGCCACGCGGCCGACGGCACGACCGGGGACATGGATGCCGCCATCGGTGCCGCCCGCATCGCGTTCGACACCACCACGTGGTCGCGTGATCACGCCTTCCGTGCCCGCTGCCTCCGCCAACTCCGGGATGCGCTGCAAGGTCACATCGAAGAACTCCGTGAGATCACCATCGCCGAGGTGGGCGCCCCGGCATTCCTGACCTCCGGCCCGCAGCTCGAAGGCCCGATCGCCGATCTGGGCTACTTCGCCGATCTGGCCGAGAGCTACGAGTGGGAGACCGACCTCGGGCGCGCCAAGCCGATGGGCATCAAGACCCATCGCACGGTGCAACGCGAGGCGGCCGGCGTCGTCGGTGCGATCACCCCGTGGAACTTCCCCCACCAGATCAATTTCGCGAAGATCGGCCCCGCCCTGGCCGCCGGTTGCACCGTGGTACTCAAGCCCGCTCCCGACACCCCGTGGTGTGCGGCCCTGGTGGGCAAGGTGATCGCCGAGGAGACCGACTTCCCACCGGGCGTCATCAACATCGTCACGTCCAGTGATCACAGCGTCGGGGCGTTGCTGTCATCCGATCCGCGCGTGGACGTCGTCTCCTTCACCGGTTCGACCGCCACCGGCAAGAAGGTGATGGTCGCTGCGGCGGAGACGCTCAAGCGGGTCTTCCTCGAACTCGGCGGCAAGTCGGCCTACATCGTTCTCGACGACGCCGATCTGGGGGCCGCCTGCTCGATGGCCGCGTTCTCGGTGGTCACCCACGCCGGCCAGGGCTGCGCGCTCACCACTCGCATGCTGGTGCCCCGCGAGAAATACGATGAGGCAATCGAATTGGTCAAGGCCGGGATGGCCGGGCTACCCGCCGGTGACCCGACAGATCCCGGGACCATCTGCGGTCCGGTGATCTCCGCGGTCCAGCGCGAGCGGATCGAGGGTTACCTCCAGCTCGCCCGCGACGAAGGCGGAACCATCGAGATCGGTGGCGGACGCCCGGCCGACAAGGACAAGGGCTTCTTCATCGAGCCGACGTTGATCTCCGGGCTGGAGAACTCGGCGCGGGTGGCGCAGGAAGAGATCTTCGGGCCGGTCCTGGTGATCATCCCGCACGACGGCGACGACGACGCGATCGCCATTGCCAACGACTCCCCCTACGGCCTGTCGGGCGCGGTGTGGGGTACCGATCCGGAGCGGATCAAGAAGGTCGTCGACGGCGTACGCACCGGAACCATGGGTATCAACGGCGGTATCTGGTACTCCGCCGACGTCCCGTTCGGTGGCTACAAGCAGTCCGGCATCGGTCGCGAGATGGGCGTGGCCGGGTTCGAAGAGTATTTGGAAATCAAAGCGGTGGCGACACCGGCATAAGGAGATCGACTGATGAGCAACAACAGATTTGACGGCAAAACGGCGATAGTCACCGGCGCTGCCGGTGGCATCGGCGAGGTCTATGCCCGCAAGCTCGCCGGCGAGGGTGCGAATGTCGTGATCGCCGACCTCAACGACGAGGCAGGCAAGCAGGTCGCCGCCGACATCGGGGGTCTGTACGTCAACACCGATGTCGCCGAGCCCGAATCCGCGCAGGCCCTGGCGGCGGCAACGCTGGAGGCCTACGGGCAGATCGACTACCTGGTGAACAATGCGGCGATCTACGGCGGCATGCAACTGGACTTCCTGATCACGGTCCCGTGGGACTACTACAAGAAGTTCATGAGCGTCAACCTCGACGGCGCACTGAACGTCACCCGCGCCGTGTACGGGCAGATGAAGCCCGGTAGCGCCATCGTGAACCAGTCCTCCACCGCCGCATGGTTGTACAGCGGTTTCTACGGTCTGGCGAAGGTCGGGATCAACGGCCTGACCCAGCAGCTCGCCACCGAGCTCGGCGGATCGGGGATCCGCATCAACGCGATCGCCCCCGGTCCGATCGACACCGAGGCGACCCGATCGACCACTCCGAGCAGCATCGTCAAGGACATGGTCGGCAAGATCCCGTTGTCGCGCATGGGCACTCCCGAAGATCTCTCCGGTATGTGCCTGTTCCTGCTCTCCGACGAGGCCGGCTGGATCACCGGTCAGATCTTCAACGTCGACGGCGGACAGATCATCCGATCATGAGCGAACAACAGGCCGCCGACACCGCGTCGGACCAGAGCGCACCGGTCGGCTTCATCGGCCTGGGCAACATGGGCGCACCGATGGCCGAGCGCCTGGCGAAATGGCCGGGTGGCCTGGTCGTCTGCGATACGCGGCCCGAGGCCACCATCGAAGGATCGACCCGAGCCGATTCCCCCGCCGAAGTCGCCAAGACCGCCACCGTCATCGGCGTGACCGTCCTCAATGACGAGCAGGTCAACACCGTGGTCGCCGGATCGCACGGCATCCTCGAGACCGCCGCGCCGGGCACCGTCATCGCCATCCATTCCACAATCGGACCGCAGACCGCGATCGATCTGGAGAAAGTGTGTGCTGCACAGGGCGTCTCACTGGTGGACGCGCCGGTATCCGGTGGGGCCGGCGGCGCCAAGGAGGGCCGTCTGGCGATCATGGTCGGGGGTGAGCGCGAGGCCTATCTGAAGTTGAAGCCGCCCTATTCGCTGATGTCCGACATGATCATGCACGCGGGTCCGATCGGCGCCGGAACCAAGATGAAGTTGGCCCGAAACCTGCTGCACTTCATCTCCTTCACCGCCGCAACCGAGGCCTCACGGCTGGCAGAGGCGGCCGGGATCGACATCGTCAAACTCGGCAAGGTCGTCCGTCACACCGACGCGATCACCGGTGGCGCCGGTTCGATCATCCTGCGGGACAACACAGCTCCCATCCCGCCGGACGACTTCTGGTACGACATCCTGAGCCACGTGCGCGACCTCGGCGAAAAAGACCTCGGTCTGGCACTGGCCCTCGGTGGCGAACTCGGCGTCGAACTCCCCTTGGGTGAAGTAGCTCTCGACCGGTTCGCAGACGGTCTGGGCGTGGGCGGAGACGCAGCGAAGCGGAGCTCGACCGATGGCCGAGACGCAGCGAAGCGCAGCTCGACCTCTGGAAAGGAAAAGAAATGACGACCGAACAGGGTTCCTCGAACGGTGAACAGGCACCGACCTCGGAGCTGCGCCAAAAAGGCATGGACACGATGGCCAAGGTGTACGGCTTCGAGATGCAGGACGGGCCGGGTGATTTCTACGCCTACCTCACCGAACATCTCTTCGCCGACGTCTGGAACCGTGAGGGCCTGAACTTCCGTGACCGCCGCCTGCTGATCTTTGGCGTCCTGGCCGCAACCGGACAGATCGATGTGGCCGAGATCCAGGCGGGCGCAGCACTGGCCAACGGTGAGCTCACCGGTGATGAACTCCTCGAAATCGCCCTGTTCCTCTGCTATTACGTCGGATGGCCGCAGGGTTCGAGGATGAACATGATGTTCGGCTCCGTCATCCAGAAGCACGAGGCCAAACTCGCAAAGCAGAACAAGTCGACATGACCTTCTTCGCGACGCGCTACGACTTTCGTGCGCCAGGTGCCACGCCGGACGGACGGGCCGAACTGTTCAAGCGCGCCGTGGAGCAGGTCGGTTATCTCGACACCCATGATCAGGACGCCGTGATGCTCTCCGAGCATCACGGCTCACCTGACGGCTATCTGCCGAACCCGCTGATCGTCGGGTCCGCGTTCGCCGCGTGCACCGAGCGGATCCAGATCACCATCTCCGCGATCGTGGTGAATCTACATGACCCGCTGCGCCTGGCCGAGGACATCGCGCTCCTCGACAACCTGAGCGGCGGCCGGGTGACGTACACACTCGGGCTCGGCTACCTGCCCGCCGAGTACGAGCAGTTCGGCAAAACCTGGGCCACCCGCGGTGACGACATCGAGCGCGCCATCGGTGTGCTGCGTCAGGCCTGGACAGGTGAGGAGTTCGAGTACGACGGACGCAGGGTTCGCGTCACCCCCGCTCCCCTGTCCCAGCCGCATCCATTCCTGTTCTACGGCGGCGGTTCTCGGGCCGCAGCCCGGCGGGCAGCCCGTCTCGATCTCGGTTTCGCTCCACAGGTCGCCGACCCGGACCTCCGCGACCTCTACGACGCCGAATGCCGCAGACACGGTCGGAAACCGGGTTTTGTCATGACACCCCCACCCGGACCGTCCACCGTCTTCTGCGCCGAAGACCCCGACAAATTCTGGCACGCGTACGGCGACCACCTCCTCGCCGACGCCCGCGCTTACGACGCCTGGCACGGTGATCACGCTTCCCACGTCCGCGACAGCTCCACGACCGTGGACGAACTCCGAAGTGGCAGCGGATATGTCGTCTGTACTCCTGACGAACTCATCGAACGCTGCCGCAGCAAAGAGTTCCGGCTCGTCACCAGCCACCCGCTCTGCGGCGGGATGCCCGAGCAGCCGTCATGGGACAGCGTCCACCTCATCGGCGACAAGGTGATCCCCGCCCTGCGCACCTGATCCGACGGCCCGCGCGATCGTCCGGCCGAATGTGTCCCATCACGGTCGGCTTCAAACCTCGCCACCGGTTAACAATCTCCGACATCTTGGCGCATCGTGCGCAACTCGTAGGAAACAACTTCTCGGTAGTTTCGGACATCCGACAACGCACCGGAGGATCACTGTGCCCGAAGAGTTTTCGAAAGCTGCCGCGGAACTGCTATCCCAGGGACTCGGCAGGCGCCGATTCCTCCAGAGCGTCGCCGCGATCGGTGCCGGGGTCGGTGTCGCGGGAGTGACCGCTTCCTGCTCCGACGCATCTCCGGGACCGACCGTGTCGTCACCGGCCCTGCCTTATGCCGGCGGTGTCCCGATTCTGCAGCCGGGGCAGGGCGAGAGGTCCGGAGACCTGTATCTGGGGTCCGTTCCGGACCAAGTGCTGTGGGGATATGTCCCGAACGTGCACAGCTCCCCGGCGATTCGGATGAAATCCGGCCAGACCATCACCATCGACACCGTGTCACACGAGGGCATACTCGAAGACCAGGGCCGTAACCCGATCGAGTACTTCGGAACCAAAGGCGTCGCAGAGACCGATGTGTTGCAGGACGCTGCCGCCATCGCCGCGGACTACAACCGGACACCGCGGACCTTCAGCAAGGACGGCCCCCATGTGGTCACCGGACCGGTATTCGTCGAGGGCGCCGAACCGGGAGACGTCCTCAAGATCGAGACCCTGGAAGCCATTCCGCGCGTGCCGTACGGCGTTGTCTCCAGTCGACACGGCAAGGGTTCACTGGCAAGAACCAGCGACGGTGGCGCACCCGCAGGCATCGACCTCGCCGAGGTGATGCCTCCGGTCGGAACCGACGGAAGGGCTGACCCCGACCCCACACGACAGGGCAACGTTTCGATCTTCACATCCATCGAAGATGGGTTGGGGGTTATGCCCTTTGGACAGGGTTCTCGCGTCCGCTTTCCGCTCCGTCCGTTCATGGGCATGATGGGTGTTGCATTTTCCACCGATGCCGATCCGACGGCGCCCACCTCGAACTCGATCCCGCCCACGCTGGGTGGCGGCAACATCGACATTCGACTGCTGGGCGAGGGGTCGTCGTTCTATCTTCCGGTCTTCGCGCCCGGTGCGCTGTTCTACGTCGGCGACCCACACATGGCGATGGGCGACGGGGAGGTCGCACTGACAGCGATGGAGGGTTCGCTGCGCGGCACCTTCCGCTTGACGGTCTGCAAGCCCGGATCCGGGGACGCACCGAGTGTCGCGTACGGCTACCCCTTCGCGGAAACTGCCGAATCCTGGATCCCCATCGGCCTATCCGATCCCGACGGTGCGATCGACGGCCAGAGCAGCGACCTCAACGCCGCAATGCGACGCGCTGTCGTCAACGCTCTCGACTTCCTCGAAAACGATCGGGGCATGGACCGTGCAACCGCCTACGCATATCTCTCGGCGGCGGCCGACTTCACCGTGTCACAGGTGGTCGACCGGACCGTCGGTGTACATGGTCAGATCTACAAGGACCACTTCAGCTGATGACCAAGGCTCCCCGATTCCGGCGACCGAGTTGCACGTGAAACCTTGCACCCGGTCACGTCACACAACCTTCGAATAGCCCGTCGTAGCCTACGAGCATGAGGAAACCTTCATGGGTGGAGCTCGCCGGTCGCAACGCGGCCGCCGAGTCGATATGCCTCACCGGACTCTCGAGGTCATGGGATCGCCGGTAGCCAGTGCCCCACTCCGCGCGATTTTCTTCGCCTTACTATCGAAAATGGTTGCACCTGAACGGCATTAGCCACAAATAATCCTTGCGAACACGCGTTCGAATGGGTACAGTGGAGTCAATCGACCACACGTATCATGTATCTGACGCCTTCCCCGCAGACACACTCCGGTCGACGTTCCCGGTTCGTGTTCCCGTTGGAAGGTGCTGTGCCATGCGACTTCTCGAGATGGTCGACGATCTGGTCGACTTGCCGATACCCGACGATGCCAACGCTGTGGTGGGGGTGGTGAAGGATCTGATCACCCTCCGCAACGCCACCGAGCATCAGTTGGCGGTGTGTGCGGCGGTGATCGACGAGTCGGGGATCGCCCGTAAGTCCGGGTCTACGACATCAAAGTTGCTGCAGGCCAAAGGTGCAGCGCCGGCATCTGCATACCGATGGCTGCGCATCGGACCTGGTTTGGCGGGTCTGGATCGTACGGCCGGATATTCGCGCGACGGGTTCTTGTCATCCGAACACGTGGACGCGGTGGTCAAGGGTGTGGCGCATGTGGTCGGGCGATCCGCGGATCCGGTCACCGCCGAGCAGCAGGTCGGGTTCGAGCGGAAACTGTTGAACCACGCCATCTCCGGAGCACCACCGGCAGAAATCAGCGCCGCAGCCCGGGCACTGGGTAACGAGGTCGCCGCAGATACCGGTGGTCCGCCGCCGGCCGAAGACCGGTCGTTGAACAGTCTCGAATACAAAGTCCGTGAGGGCCGCTGTGTCGGCACGTTCGATGTGGATGCTGTCATCGGAGAAAAGTTGCACTCGGCGTTGGACCGGTGGTCCCGGGCACATCCCGAACCCGACGGCTCGGATGATCCGCGTTCCCCGACCCAACGCCGCGCCGACGCCCTGCACCGGTTGTTGGACTGCGGCGGTGGTGGACAGACGTTGGTGTCGGCGCCGCGGACCGAGGTGATGGTGACCGTGCCTGCCGATCATCCCGAGGCCGCGACCCTGCCCTGGATGGGTCCGGTCACCGAGGCGACCGCTGCGATGTTGGCGTGCGATTCGGCGATCACCTCGATCACCCTGGACGGACAGGACGTCCCGATCGATCTGAGCCCACCGAAACGGCTGTTCACCGGGCTGGTCCGCAAAGCCATCATCATCCGCGACGTCTGCTGCGTGAAATGCGGCGGACATGCGAGCTGGTCGGACTGTCACCACATCGTGCACTTCGTGGACGGCGGCGCGACCACTCTGGAGAACGGGTGCCTGCTCTGCCGGACCTGCCATATGGCGGTCCACAACACCGGCTGGGATGTGATCATGGGCTCCGACGGGCACCCGTGGATGATCCCGCCCGCCGATATCGACCCGCAGCGAAGACCCCTACCGGCCTACAACCGACGCACCCTGACCCTCGCCGCCTGACCGGATCATCCTCCCTCAATTCACACGCTTCCCACCAGCGCACCCGAGCTCTCGTCGGGACCGTGCATGAAAATTGACAACTCCATAGTGTGACGCCGGTGCTGCCGCCGGAGACGAACCCCCGGCGGCAGCACCACCCCGGCCTCTGGCGTGGGTAACGTGAGGGCCGTGTGTGGACCAGAATCCCTGTCGGTGGCTGAGCCGAACGCCGTCCGGTCGATCTGGCAGGGGCTCGACCTGCCCGGACTCGTCGACGTACACACCCACTTCATGCCGAAATCGGTGATGGACAAGGTGTGGGCATACTTCGATTCGGTCGGACCGATGGTCGGCCGCGAGTGGCCGATCACCTATCGTGCCGATGAGGACCAGCGCATCGAGACGCTGCGCGACTTCGGTGTTCGGGCATTCACCTCGATGATCTACCCACACAAACCGGACATGGGGGTCTGGCTGAACAGTTGGGCCGCCGATTTTGCAGCTCGCACACCCGACTGCCTGCGCACGGCCACGTTCTACCCGGAGGTGACGGCGCCGGCGTATGTCGCCGATGCCATCGAATCCGGTGCAGCAGTGTTCAAATCGCATATCCAGGTCGGTGACTACAGTCCCACCGATCCACTTCTGGACGATGTCTGGGGCACGATCTCCGACGCCGGTGTACCAGTGGTGATCCACTGCGGGTCGGGCCCGGCACCGGGTACATACACCGGCCCTGAGCCCATCAGTGAACTACTGCAACGCTTTCCGCAACTACCACTGATCATCGCCCATATGGGTATGCCCGAGTACGACGACTTCCTCGACCTCGCCGGCATCTACGGCAACGTCCATCTCGACACGACGATGGCGTTCACCGCATTTGCCGAGGAAGGTGCACCGTTTCCGACCGAATCGCGGCACAAGCTGACCGACCTAGGTGATCGCATCCTATGGGGCAGCGACTTCCCGAATATTCCGTACAGCTACACCAGCGCACTCGAAGCCGTCATCGACCTCGGCCTGGACGACGACTGGGTGCGAGGCGTGCTGCACCACAACGCGGCCCGCCTGTTCGGTATCGAAACCTGACTCAACCGCCTGGTCCTTGAGCAATTTCGGCCCGCTCGACGGCAATTTCGGCACGCTCGACGGCTTCGGGCCGGCGGGTTCGGGGTCGACGGTGGAGCTGGCCGGGAGAACGGCTAGCTCTGCCGCGCCGCCTGCGCCGCGATCCGGGCTTGCACCTCGGGACGCCGGAGCGGGGGAACGGACTTGGGCGGCTGCCGTCGTGGAGGCAACGCCTGCAGCAGTTCCGTGGTCGCCGCGGTGACCCGCTCGACGGCGAGCTCGAACGCTTCGACACTCGCCGCCGACGGTTTCTGCACGCCGCTCACCTTGCGCACGTATTGTCGCGCCGCCGCTTCGATTTCGACGTCATTTGCGGGCGGCTCCAGCCCTCGGAGCTCGGTGATGTTGCGGCACATGGGCTAACTCCTCATCGTTCTCGATTTATCATTCCGATATCTTGACAACCGCTTTGCCCAGGACTTTTCCATTGGCCAGATCGTCCAGGGCCTGCGGGAGATCGGCCAGGGCATAGGTGCGATTCACCGGGGGGCGCATCCCGGCTGCGACCATCGCGGTGAGGTCGTCGTGGAGTTTCGCGGGCAGATCGGGATGTGTACGCACGTATTCGCCCCACGCCGCACCGACCACGGAGATGTTGCGGAACAACACCCGGTTCAGCTTGACCGTCGGAATACCGCCGGCCGCGAACCCGATCACCACGAACCTGCCGTCGGGAGCAACCTGACGCAGCGCCTCGTCGAACACCTCACCACCGACCGGGTCGATCAGCACATCCACACCGTTGCCGGTGAGTTCCTTTATCTTTGTACCCCAGCCTTCTTCGAGCTGGACCACCTCGTCGGCTCCCAGACCCCGCAACAATTCCTCGGCACCCTTGCGGTGGACGATGGCGATGACCCGGGCGCCCATTGCCTTGGCCACCTGAATGGTGGCGACACCGACGCCGCCGGCACTACCGAGCACACCAACGGTCTCGCCCGGCTGCAGATTGGCCCGCGTCTTCAGGGCAAAGATCGCAGTCTGCAGGTTGATCCCCATCGCCGCGCCCTCGTCGAAGGTCAATTCCGGCGGAATGGGTAGCAACTGCTCATCAGTGGCGAGTACCTGCTCGGCAAATCCACCGACCACCGACATCACCTGAACGCGATCACCGACGGAGTACCGGGACGTGGCCGGCGCCTGCGCCACCACACCGGCGACCTCGGTACCGGGCGTGAACGGGGTCGGGATCCGCAGCTGGTATTTGCCCTGACTCATCAGCAGGTCGGGAAAGCAGACTCCGCAGGACTTCACGTCGATGAGCAGCTGATTGTCGGCCGGTACCGGATCGGGGACCTCCGTCAGGGTCAACCCACTCGGACCTGTCTCTTCGTTCAGTATCTGAGCCTTCATAACGCCCAACCCTACGCGGGGACGCCGATAGGATCACTCATATGACCTCTGCTCCCCAGAAGCACGACGACCAGCCCAGTGAACTCCAGCTCCAAGCCGCCATCGATGCCCCCGGCTTCATGCCGATCGACGAGGCGACCGCACTGTATCGGGTTGCGCGCCAATACCTGTCAGCCCCCGACGCAGTCGGAATCGGTGTCGAGATCGGCACCTACTGCGGCAAGTCCACCGTCTTCCTCGGTGCCGCTGCCCAGCCGGTGGGCGCCACCATCACCACCATCGATCACCACCGCGGGTCCGAAGAACACCAGCCGGGCTGGGAGTACCACGACACCAGCCTCGTCGACCCCCATACCGGCACGCTGGACACCTCGGCCCGGTTCCGACGCACGATGTGGGACGCCGGACTCGAAGACACCGTCATCGGCCTGCTGGCCACCTCCACAGCCGCCGCCCGCATCTGGGGCCGGCCCGCGGATTTTGTGTTCATCGACGGCGGGCACAGCAGCGAAGCTGCACAGAACGACCTGGCCGGATGGGCTCCCTGGGTCCGTATCGGCGGCGCCCTGCTGATCCACGACGTGTTCCCCGATCCGGCCGACGGCGGCCGGCCACCGTTCGAGATCTACCAGAAGGCACTGGGCACCGGGCAGTTCACCGAGGTCGGCGCACAGGGCTCACTGCGGGTTCTACGGCGCGACTCCGGGAACCCGGGTCAGCCCCTGTTCTGAGCGGTGCGGGTCTCGGCGGGTCGGGGCAGGCGGTGCAGCTGCACGTCCAGCACGGAATCGTCGCCGATCGTGGCGGTCATGTACGTGCAGTGCGGTTGCCGCCTCCGATCGGTCGGTGACCCCGGATTCAGCAGCCGCAGCCCGGTGTCGGACGTGGTGTCCCAGGGAATGTGGCTGTGCCCGAACACCAGGACGTCGGTGTCCGGGTAGGCCGCCGACATCCGCTTCTCCCGTCCCGTCGCGGCCCCGGTCTCGTGGGTGACGGTGAACCGCAGACCACCGAGCACGGCGTCTGCGCGCTCGGGCATCCGAGCGCGCAGATCGTCGCCATCGTTGTTGCCCCAGCAGGCGATCAACCGGGCCGACCGCGCCTCGAGCGCTTCGTACGACGCCAGATCGATCCAGTCGCCGGCATGGATGACGACGTCGGCGCGCTCGACCGCCTCCCAGACGGGCGCCGGCAGGTCACGGGCCCGCTTGGGGATGTGGGTGTCGGAGATGAGCAGTAGGTCCACACCTACGACGGTAACCTGCCGGCGGACATCAGCCCCGATACTGCTCGCGCACTTTTCTTTTGAGAATCTTCCCGGTGGCACTACGCGGAAACGGTGCCAGGTCGAACACCACCGCGGCAGGAACCTTGTAGTCGGCGAGCGCGTCGCGCACGATGTCCTTGACCTGGGCCTCCGTGAGGTTCACACCGTCCCGGGGTGCGACCGCCGCGACCACCACCTCGCCACGTCGCTCGTCCGGGACCCCGAATACGGCGACCTCGGTGAACCGGTCCGAGGCCATCAGTGCCTGCTCGACCTCGGCACAGTAGATGTTCTCCCCCGCCGAGATCACCATGTCTTTCTTACGGTCGACGACGAACACCAGACCGTTGACGTCGAGATAGCCCAGATCGCCACTGCGGTACCAGGATCCGTCAAAGGTCGCAGCCGTCTCGGCAGGACGATCGAGGTATCCCGCCATCACCAGCGGCCCTCGGACCTGCAGCTCGCCGACCTCGCCGGCCGGCAGAACCGTTCCGGCGTCATCGACCACCCGCACCGACATCACCGGACTCAGCGGTCCGGACGATTCCGGATACGCGGCGAGCAGGTCGCCACCGGCGGTACACACACTGCCGGCCGCTTCGGTCATCCCCCATCCCACACTCCGGCCGGCCGACGGGAGCACCTCGCTGATCCGGTTCACCAGGTCAGGTGGGGTCGCCTGCCCGGCGGGTGCCACGTTCACCAGACTGGCGAGCGCCTCGGGCGCCGGGTTGGTCGCCAGCAGATCCGTGATCACCATCGGCGGACCCGCCAGCATCGCCAGCTTGTGCTCGGCGATCAATCCGATCGCGGTCTGCGCGTTCCATCGATTCTGGATCACCACAAACCCGCCGGAAGTCATCGAGGTCAGGACGCAGACCAGACCGGAGGTGTGGAACAGCGGAAAGATCAGCAGCGCCGACAGGCTCGGCATCAACCCGCGCAGCGCATCGGGTTCCATCCCGTACTTGCGGGCATTGGTGAGGATGTTGACCTCTTTGATCATCAGCAGGTTCATGACCATCGTGCAGATGTTGCGTTGCGTCAGCAGCACACCCTTGCTCCGGCCCGAGGTGCCCGAGGTGAACAGGATCAAACACAGCGATTCCGGGTCGACCGCGACCGGTGCCGGCGGATCGAACGACTCCGCCATCACGTCGGCATATGACCGGGCCGACCCACCGGGCAGCGCGTCACCGACCACCAACAACGGCACCTCTGAGCCCGCCGAACGCACCATCTCGGCGCGCTTGTCGTCGGCGATCACCACCACACAGTCGGCATCTGCCAGTGCGTGACCGGTCTCGACAACGGACTCCCGGCTGTTGAACAGCACCGCGGCGCCACCACAGCGGGCGATGGCCATGATCGAAATAACATACGCCACTTGATTTTTCATCAGGATGCCGACCCGGCTTCCGGGTCCGACGCCATACTCGGCGGCCAGCGCTCCGGCCAGGCGTCCGGCCTGCTCTGCGACCTCACGATAGGTGTATTGGACGTCGTCCTCGATCAACAGGATCTTGTCGGCATAGGTCTCGACGAGTTCGCGGAACACCATATCCAGCGACGCCGGGGCGTCCCGGTAGACCAGCATGGACTCACCGCGGACCTGGGCTGTTGCCAGCGCAAACGGACCATCCGGCCCGGTCAGGTCAGATTCCAGCTCGCGATAGAGCGACACCGGTTCGAGGACTGCACTCACGATCGACCACCTCCTTGGCTGCACACGCCACCGAGCATATGAGAACAAGTTCTAGTTTTATGACGAAAGGCCAGAATCGGTCACGCGGATCTGCTCGATGTGGCGTCGGCGACCGCTCGACACCCGCTGCCGGGACCACCTCGCCGTACCCCAGACGCAAGGCCGGGCACGATCGAGACATTCGCATCAGCCTCGGACATGCCTGACAGTGTTGATGATCGGCACGTACTGCACAAGGGTTTACGCCGAAGCAAAGAGAACACGAAAGTGTTTGAGCGACAACGCCTGCCAATTACGCCATTCGTCAACACAGTCGGCGGCCCGGCGGTTAATCTGCAGCAATGCGTGCAGCCGTCATCGAAGGTGGAAGGTTTGTCGTCCGCGACATCGCCGAGCCCCGGCCCGCGTCCGACGAGGTGCTGATCCGGGTCCACGGCTGCGGCGTCTGCGGCTCAGATCTCAAGACCTATCCCCTGCTGCCCGACGGCGCGATCATGGGGCACGAGTTCGCCGGTGAGGTCGCCGCCGCCGGATCGGCCGTCGCCGATCAGTGGCCCGAGGGCACACCGGTCGCCGCCATGCCGGTGATCGGGTGCGCCGCGTGTGGTTCCTGTGCGGCCGGGGATCCCGCCCGATGCGCCACCCCGCAGGCCGTGGGGCTGGGGATTCGACCCGGCGGATTCGCCGAATACGTCACCGTGGCAGCGTCCGGCACCGTCGCGCTCGACGCCTCGGTCAACCCCCGAGACGGCGCCCTGGTCGAACCGCTGGCGGTGGGTCTGCACGCCCTGAACAGGGGTGGCGCGGCTGCCGGTGACCGCCTGCTCATCGTCGGCGCCGGCCCGGTCGGATTGTCGGCACTGGTCTGGGCTCGATACCGCGGCATCACCGACATCACCGTCTGCGATCCGGTGGCCCAGCGGCGGCAGGCGGCCGTGGGTCTGGGTGCAACGCATGCCATCGACCCCACCACCGCCGGCGTCGGAACCGGCTTCGACCTCGTCGTCGAATGTGTTGGCAAGCCAGGGATGATCGCTACCTGTCTCGACGCGGCCGGTCCACGCGGCCGCATCGTCATCGCCGGGGTCTGCATGGAACCGGACACCTTCATGCCACTGGGCGCCGTCGTCAAAGACGTGACGATGAGCTTCGTCAGCTACTACACCGTCGACGAATTCCGCACCGCTGCGGCGGCTTTGGCCGATGGCAGCCTCCGGCTCGACGGGTTTGTCAGCGGTTACGCGACCCTGGACGACCTGCAGCAGGTCGTCGACGGACTGTCCCAACCGAGTGACCAGCAGAAGATCATCATCACGCCCTAGGAGAGCCCCATGCAGTCAAGCCCGCTTGTCATCATCACCGGCGGTGCCTCCGGCATCGGATGGGCCAGCGCACAGACATTGAGCGCCAGAGGGTTTCGGGTGGTGATCGCCGACATCAACGCCGACGCCGCACGCGAACGGGCCACCGAACTCGGCGGCAACACAGTGGCTGCCACCGTCGATGTCGCAGACGAGGATTCGGTGCGTTCACTGTTCGAGTCGGTGAGCACCGACCACGGCCAACTGACGTCGGTGGTCAACTGCGCAGGCCTGACCATCCCCGGCGCACTGGCAGATCTGAGCCTGGCCGACTGGAACACCACCATCGCCGTCTGTCAGACCGGCACGTTCCTCACCTTCAAATACGCTGCGCACCATATCGCCGACGGTGGTTCGATCGTCACCATCGCCTCACTCAACGGCCGCCAACCCGCCCCCGGCCTGGGCGCCTACTGCGCGGCGAAGGCCGCGGCCCTGATGCTGACCCAGGTCGCCGCCCTCGAACTCGGTGCGCGCGGCATCCGGGTCAACGCGATCTCCCCCGGCCTGGTCGACACCCCACTGGTCGCCGGGCTGTCCCTGGTCCCCGGCATGACCGAGGACTACATCGAGAACACCCCACTGGGACGCAGCGGCAAACCCGAAGAGATCGCCGCGATGGTCGCGTACCTGCTGTCCGACGAGGCGTCCTGGATCACCGGTTCCGCCTTCGACATCAACGGCGGCGCTCATACCAAGCGCTATCCCGATCTACTCGAACACGTTGCCGCCATGGGTTTGTGACCGCCGGTCGGGACTGCTACGCCAACCCACCGAGATGCCTGGTCAGGAACTTGATCTGGTGGCGCACCGCGGCGTCGAACCATGGCTTCCCGGAATAGATGCCGAAGTGATCGCATGGATAGTGGCGCACTTCTGCCCGGGCCTTGACTGCCGCGTTGGTGGCCGGGTGCGGTGGCGCACCCCGGTCGAAATCGGCGATCTGCATCAGCACCGGACAACGGATGTCGCCGGCATCCCGGTCGGCCCGATAGCCACCGATCTCCGGGCCGATCGCCGCGTCGATGGTGTTCTGCCAGGTGGGGCCCGCGATCGCGAGATAGTCCTGTAGGTAGCCCGGCAGCGTCATGGCGCCGATCTCACCCGGTTCGGCGACGATCGGCATCATCGTCGGCGTCCGACCGGTGCTCCGGCGGACCCGGCTCCACAGCCCCAGCGCGGTCGAGCGGGCGATCGCCGAGGCCGGCACATTCGCGAACGCCAACCGCCCTGCTGCCAGACCGTTCACCAGCGGGGTCATCGAGATGACCGCGGCCAGGTCGTCACGGCCGGCCCCGACGGAAAGCACATGCCCGCCGGACAACGAAACACCCCACAGGACGATCCTGTTGGGATCGACACCGTCGAGCGTTTTCGCGGCCGAGATGGCGGCGCGGTAGTCCTCGAGCTGACCCTCGATCGACACCGTCTGCCGGTCCTCGCCACCCGAGGACCCGAATCCGCGGTAATCGAAGGCGAACACGTCCAGGCCACTGGCCGCGAGTGCCGTGGCAAACGGTTCCAGGCCGGAATCCTTCGTCCCACCGAGTCCGTGTGCCATCACCACTATGGGCGTACCGGCAGGACCCTTGAGGGTGTCGGTGCCTGCCCGGAAATACCAGGCATCACATTCGACGCCGCCGCTGGAGAACGTCCGGGTCAGATGAGGCCCGGAATCCGAACTGCCGGTGCCGGGGGCGGCGGTCTGCGCGGTCATGCGGCCACCGCCCAGTCGGGCGCACCGAGGTCAGCGGCCCGCGCCAGACCCTCCGGCAGCTCCTTGGTCCGCATGTCGTGTTCGTAGATGAAGTAGTCGACCTGCTGGGTGTGCCGTGGACGATCGAGCATGTGGCCGGTGTACTTCTGCTGGTCGCTCACGATCACCTCCTCCATCACCTCGGGTGACGGTAACCGGTATCTACCGGCGACGTAGGCGCCGAGTAGCCGGGACTGACACTCGACAAACGGGAACAGCGTGGGGGTCGATTGCGCGAATCCGATGAAGACCAGGTCGTCGATGCCCGGCTTGAACATGCGCTTGTACAGCGGAATGTGGTTGCCGGGCGCGCTGATGAAGTCTTCGTCGAAGAACGGGAAGGTGATGTTGTACCCGGTGGCATAGACGATGACGTCGAACTCGCCACTGGTTCCGTCCTCGAAATGCACCGTGGCGCCGTCGAGCTCACGAACGTTGGGCCTGGGGATGACATCGCCGGAACCCAACCGCAGCGGAAGTTCCACCGACTGCGTCGGATGTGCTTCGAACAGTTTGTGATTGGGGGTGGGCAACCCGTAGTTCTCCGGCCGTCCCGAGAGCATCGGATGCCCCATCTGCACCAGCTTGCGCTGCCAGGACAGCGGCAGATACGGCGTGGTCTGGTAGTACTTGTCCGCCGGTTTGCCGGCAATGTATTTCGGGACGATCCAGGCGCCTGACCGCGTCGACAATGTCACCTCGTTGCGCAATGTCTTCGACGACAACTCCACCGAGATGTCGGCTGCGCTGTTACCCAATCCGACAACGAGTATCCGTTTGCCGGTCAGCGGCAACGGATCCTGCGGGTCGATGTAGTGATGTGCGTGTATCGACTCACCGGTGAAGGTTCCCGGGAAGTCGGCCTTGCGCGCATCCCAATGATGTCCGTTACCCACCACCAGCAGGTCGAATCTCCGGGTCTGGCCGGCCTGGGTCTGCAACTCCCAGCCCCCGCCGTCGAGCCTGCGGGCGTGGGTGACGCCGTTCTGGAACTCGATGTTGTCCTTGAGGTCGAAGGCGTCGGCGTAACTCTCGAGGTATGACTTGATCTGGGAGTGATGCGGAAAGTCCGGGTAGTCGTCCGGCATCGGGAAGTCCTTGAACGACAGCCGATGTTTGGAGGTGTCGATGTGCAGCGACCGGTAAGCACTGCTGTAACCGTTCGGATTCTTGAACGCCCAGTTGCCGCCGATCCGATCCGAGACCTCGAAGCAGGTGTACGGGATTCCGTAGTCGTTCAATATCTTTCCGGCGGTCAATCCGCTGATGCCTGCGCCGATGACTGCCGTGGTCGGACCCTGCATGAGAGCTCCTGAGAAGATCTGTTGACACATTCTGCAATCTGTTGACCCCGACAGTACACAGATCGGAGAATGTGTCTACCGGTTTTGCTATGTTTGCTCCCGTGACAGATTCCGTCGATGCCCGCAGTGTTCACGATCGGCTCCTCGATGCCGCCGAGGAATGCCTCGCAGCCAAGGGCATTCGGGCGACCACGGTACTCGAGGTCGCCGAGACCGCAGGGGTGTCCAGAGCATGGCTGTACCGGCACTTCTCGGACAAGTCGGCATTGCTCGGCGCCACGATCGTGCGGCTCAACGATGCGTTCTGGGCCGATGCACACCGAACCTTGGCCGGATTGGCCGACTTCGACGCCCAGCTGGCGGCCGGTGTGGCCCACGGTCGCAGCGCCTACGATGCGCCGGGAGCCCTGATCATGAAGCTCCGCCTGAGCGAGCCCGACGAGTTCGCCGCCTGCGCGGGCATCGGGGTCCAGGGTCTGGTGCCCGAGCTGGCCGCCTTCTGGCAGGACTATGTGATCGCCGCCCGCGATCGCGGTGACATCCACCCGGCGACCGACATCGCCGAGGCTTCGGAGTGGGTGGCCCGGGTGCTCATCAATCTGACCACGGTTCCCGGTCCGAGTCTGGACCCCGACGATCAAACCGCGGTGCGGCGCTACTTTCGGCGTTACGTGATGCCGGGGCTACGGGCCGCTCCCGCGCGCTAGTTTCGATCACCACATGATGTCGGGATCGGCGCCGAGGCGTTCGCCGGTGTCGAGCCCGTCGATCTGCGCCATCTGCTCGTCGGTGAGCTCGAAATCGAACACTGCGAAGTTCGATTCGATACGTTCGGGCGCCGCCGATTTCGGGATCACCACCGTGCCGCGCTGCAGGTGCCAGCGCAGCACCACCTGTGCTGCTGTCTTCGACTGGGCGGCAGCAATATCCACGATTTCCGGAATGGAGAGCGTACTCCCCTGCCCCAGCGGTCCCCACGCTTCGGTGACGATACCGAGCGATGCGTGGAACTCTCGTAGTTCGTTCTGTGCCAGTCGCGGGTGCAGCTCGATCTGATTGACGACGGGGACCTCACCTGTTCCTTCGATCAGTTCCTCGAGATGCGCGCGGGTGAAGTTGGAGACCCCGATCGACCGGACCACACCGTCGGCCTTCAATTTCTGGAAGGCCCTAAACGTATCGACGAACTTGCCCTCCTTCGCCAGCGGCCAATGGATCAGGTACATGTCGACGTAGTCGAGACCCAAAGTGCCCAGCGACTTCTCGAACGCCCGCATCGTGGTGTCGTAACCCTGATCGTCGTTCCACAACTTCGTGGTCACGAAGAGTTCTGATCGCGACACCGGCGATGCCCGAACGGCCCGGCCGACGCCGGCCTCGTTTCCGTACATCGCCGCGGTGTCGACGCTGCGGTAGCCACACTCGATTGCGTGCGTGAGCGCCCCCTCGGCGGCGTCGTCGGGCACCTGGTACACCCCGTAGCCGATAGCCGGGATCACGTTGCCGTCCAGCAGGTTCACAGTTGCACCCATGGTGTACTCCTCAGATCTTCGTCGCCGGCCACTGGTCCGATCGCGGACAGTTGGATTACGGCACCGCAGCCTGAACAGAAGACTAAGTTGCTCCCACGCCAGACGTCAATGCGAAACATCATCTTGTAGTACGAGAACCACTGCGTTGGGTGGCAGTGTTACGTCTTCATGAAAAGACTTGGCTCAAGTCGAGTTCGCGTTGACAAGCCAAGGTCAGAGCCGGAATCCTATCTCATAATGCGAGTCATCAACTTGCATACAGAGACGTATAGGACAGGAGCTCCACATGGCGTACGTCATCACCAGCCCCTGCATCGACGAGACAGACAAGTCGTGCATGGAGGAATGCCCTGTCGACTGCATCTACGAGGGCGACCGGATGATGTACATCCACCCCGACGAGTGCGTCGATTGCGGTCGCTGTGAACCGGTCTGCCCGGTGATCTCGATCTTCCACGAGGAGGACGTTCCCGCGGACCGGACCGTGTTCGTCGGGATCAATGAACAGTTCTTCTCAACCATCGGATCCCCCGGCGGTGCCCGGAAAGTCGGCGTCATCGGCAAGGACCACCCGACCGTCGCCGCGTGGGAGGCCACCGAATGACAAGCACGACACCGCCACCGGTCACGGTGGATCTGTTGGTCATCGGAGCCGGACCGGCCGGTCTCTACGGCACGTACTACGCCGGTTTTCGGGGGATGTCCGTTGCGTTGATGGATTCGCTCCCGCAGGTGGGTGGACAGGTGGCCGCGCTCTATCCCGAAAAACAGATCTTCGACATCGCCGGCTTCCCCGCCATCAAGGGCCAGGAACTGATCGACTCCCTGTACACGCAGGCACTACAGAGTGAACCGATCCTGCTCCTGGGTCAGACCGCAGCCAAACTCGAAACCCATCCCGACAGCGTCTCGGTCACCACCGATACCGGAACCAGCGTGCACGCGAAGGCCATTCTCATCACCGGTGGTGTCGGCAGCTTCGAACCGCGCGAGTTGCCGGCGGGCTCGGAGTACCAGGGCCGCGGGCTTCGCTACTTCGTGCCACGCCTGAACGACCTCGCCGGCCACGACGTCGTCATCGTCGGAGGAGGCGACTCGGCCCTCGATTGGGCACTGGGACTGGAGAAGATCGCGGCGTCGGTGACCCTCGTGCACCGCAGGCCGGTGTTCCGCGCCCACGAGCGCAGTATCGCACTGCTCGCGGAGTCGACGGTCACGGTCATGACGCCGTACGAAGTCATGGCCGTCAGCGGCGAAGACGACGTTGCCGAGGTGACCGTAAGGCACACGAAGAGCTCAGAAACCATTGCCTTGCCCGCCAATTCGATTGTCGCGGCTCTCGGTTTCATCGCCGACCTCGGGCCACTCGATTCTTGGGGCCTGGACCAGGACAGGCGCCGCATCGTCGTGGGACGAGACATGCAGACCTCGATCCCCCGAGTTTTCGCAGCCGGGGACATCAGCGAGTATCCGAGCAAGACACGTTTGATGAGTGTCGGTTTCGGTGAGGCGGCGGCCGCGGTCAACAATCTCGCACCGTTGGTCGACGCGAATCTGTCGGTCACGCCGGGACACTCTTCCGACGGCTAGTGTCGCAGCACCTTGGCCGACGACGGCGAGTTGTGGTCACGGTCACCACAACTCGCCGTCGTCAGGAGTTCTCGTCGTCGCCAGTCCTCTACAGGATGAAGCTCAGGCGTGCACCGGGGTCCATCGCCTCGTTCGTCAGCGTCGCCCGCCGCAACGTGAACGCCAGGGCATCGTCGGTCACGAGCAATTCGTGGTCGTAGCGGCCGACATAGTGAAATGCGCCCCCGTCACGGTAGCGATGGATCACGAAGTTGGCGCTCACCTGCAACTTCGCGCCATCACGCCCGAGGATCCGGACGTTGCTCACCAACCGGGTCGTTCGCGAATGTGGGTTTTCGGCGTGCGCCTTTCGGCTCTTGAGGCGTTTGACCCGTGCGTTCAGCAGATCCCAGTCATCGGCGACGAAGTAGCCCGCCTCCTCGGGGCCCAGGCCGCGTGCGTCGGTCGTGGGGACGAGCATCGACGCCCCGGGGACGAACAGGGTCAGCCATTCTTCGAGCCTCCAGTCATCGAGAAGCGCGGCCTCGTCGTAGAAGAACTCCTCGACCTCCCCGCGCGCGACCACCCGGTCACTTCCGGTGGAGACATCCATGTCGATTGCCATAGTCATCATCCGACCTTTCCGCTGACGCCGTCGATCTCGCCCACGCGCTTGCTCCAGTGCCTCCAGAAGCTGCGCATCGCACCTTCATCTATCGATCGTCCGCGCGGACCGCGCAGGTCGTCTCCCATACCGCGGGACATGTCGCTCCAGTCCAGGTCCACCGAGTCGAAGCCGGCGGTGGCCGACACCCCGCGCTGGACCGCTTCATACGCTTCGATGTCGTCCGGCGTTGCCAGCCCGCCCGGACCGACAAAACTGGCCATCGTCTTGAGCCGCAGCGCGCGCACATCGTCCGGTTCACCGTTCTCGACGAACTGCCAGGCGCGGACATCGGTCACCCCGGGTTCCACGGGCTCGAGCTGACGGATCGTCAGCGATTCGAGGTCGAAGAGCAGAAGATTGGGGAATACGAACAGGATTCGCGATGCATTGGCCACGTCGTCGGCGCGCTCGGCACCGAGGCGCCCGGCCATCTCCGCACGCTTGCCCTCGATACGCGCCTTTTCGGCTTCACCGAACCGAGGTTCCCAGATCATGCCGATGCGACCGTTGTGGCCGGTCAGGACCAGTAGTCCATGGCCCTGTCCGAGGTCGTGGGCATATTGGTCGTGATCGGTGACCGCGAACCCGGTCTCGCGCAGGTATCCCACAAATGTGTTGTGGGTCGGCGCGAAATGATAACCGTCCATGGCGTTTTCGACGGCCAGTTTCCAGTTGCCGCGCACGCTGTACTTCTGCACGCCGGGAAGGGTGGTCATCCCGTCCTTGCCGATCGAGGCGGTCATCGTCATGTAATCCGCGGCCGGACCGAGATGCTCGAGCAGGGGCGGGACGCCCGCATCGAAGGCCACGAAGACAAACCCCTCATGGATGTCCAGACGCGGGACCCGCCTCAACGAGAGCGAATCGACGAACTCACTCGCCTCCGGGTAGGCGCCGCTGTCCGGCAGGGCCGCCAGTTCACCGGAATTGCGGAAGGTCCAGGCGTGGTAGAAGCACTGAAAGTTCTTGGTACGTCCTTCGGCTTCCCGACAGAGGATGGTTCCGCGATGGGGGCACGCATTGAGATAGGCCTGCACAACACCGTTCGAGTCCCTGACGAAGATCAGGGGGCGCCCACCCAGTGTGCGGGTCTTGAAGTCACCGGCGACCGGGATCTCGGTCTCGTGACCCAGGTAGAGCCACGTGCGACCCCAGATCTCGTTCCGCTCCCGATTGAAGACCGCGTTCTCGCGGTAGGCACTGCGATGAACCTTGAAGGTCAGGGCCTCCCAATCCTGCGCGATCAGCGAGTTCCCGACGTCCAGACGTTCAGCATCCGGCGCTGCGGGCAGCGTAGTGGTCATGGTGCACTCACATTTCGTTGTGGTTGTTCGCCAGCGAGACATCGTCTCGCACTACGAGATATTCGATCAAGACCGAGATGCCTTGTCAATTCGCCGAAGAGCCGGAAAGCGAGGTTTACGAGCATGTTTCACGGTTGTAACCTTGCAGACCGGCCGCCGGTTCTGATCCGTTGCAACAGCACGGCCGCGACGGCGGCGACGGCGGCGAGGATGCCGAACGCGCAAGTCCACGAGGTGGCCTCGATGACCACACCCATCAACGGCGGCGTGATCGCCATCCCGAGCGCGACGGCGGTGTTCTGCACACCGAGGATCAGTCCGATGTTCTTCGGATCGGCCAGTTCTCCGATGGCCGTGAATGCCAGCCCATTCCAGCTGATCGCCGCGAATCCCGCACAGATCAGCACGATCACCGCGATCGGTCCACCGACGAGTTCTCCGACGACGGCGAGTGCGAACAGCACACTGATCATCACCGCGACCTGTTGCAACGGTGCGATGCGGACACCTCGACGGTCCGAGAGGGCACCGAGTCCGATCCGGGCCGCACCGCCGCCGAGCTGGACGATCGCCAACAGCCCGGCCGCCGCCATCGCCGACATGGCGTGTCCGTCGACCAGGTAGACGACCAGGAACCCCACCACCGTGAGCTGGGGTACGACAAGGAGGAAGGAGACCACACACAGCTGCACGATCGACCGGCGATCGCCGGCGCGGGTCTCGGATCCGTCTGCGTCCGTGGGAACTTCAACCGGTCCGCCCGGGTCACGGACGAACGCCCACACCACGAATGCGCCCGCTGTGCACGCGCCCGCCGCCACCAGCAGAGCGCCGCCGAGTCCCCAGACCTCCGCGGCCGCCGGCAAGGTCACCGCGGCCACGGCAGCACCGAGTGGGATCGCCGTCTGTCGTGCCCCCATCGCCAGACCACGTTCCGAGCGCGGGAACCACAGGATGACCGCACGTCCACTGGCCGCGTTGACGCTCGCGCAGGCCGCGCCCGCGAGAACCATCGACACCATCAACGCCCACACCGTTGTCGACACAGCGGCACAGACCAGGGCCACCGCGCTGAGAAAGAGGCCGATCGTCATCACCAGCCGCTCACCGATCCGATCGGCGAGCAGCCCCCAGGGCACGAGGAACAGCAGTAGTCCGATCGTGCCGGCCGCCAACACGAACCCGAGTTCGGTCAGCGACAGCGAGAATCGCGAACGCAGGGTCGGCGACAAACTGGGCATGCCCTGCAACACCGACGCCGCCGATGCCTGCGCAAAGACCCCGGCCGCCAGGACAACCCACCGATATCGGCGGGCCGGGCGCTCACCGGGCCCCGGCACCAGCGCCTGCTCTTCCATGTGCGTCATACCGGGGCGTTCTCCGCCCACCTCATGAATCATCGTGCACTGCGTGCTACTCCTCGTTGAGTGACGTCAGGGCCGGCCCCGCCAAGGGCCGGCCCTGCGCATCTAGACGATGCCTCGAACAAACGGCTTGCCCAGCGCTCTCGGTTCTCGTAGCGCACCGCTGATCACCACCATCGCAACCAGCGCGAGCACATACGGCGCCGCGATCAGCATCTGGGAGTTGAGCTCGAAGCCCAACGCGGGCAACGCCAGCCGAAGCGCATCGGCGAGTCCGAACAGCAGACATCCGAGCAACGTGCGGCGTAGACGCCACGCCCCGAAGATGACGGCGGCAAGAACGATGAAGCCGCGGCCCCCGGTCATGTTCGCGTTGAACGAACCGACTTCACCGACGGCCAGATATGCCCCGCCCAGGCCCGAGCAGAGTCCACACCACAGCAATGCCTGCCTGCGCAGCTTGTTCACGTCCAGACCGGTCGCGTCAGCGGCCTGCGGGTTGTCACCGATGGCACGAAGATTGAGGCCCCAGCGGCTGCGTTCGACCAACCACCAGGTCAGCGGGATCAGCAGAACCAGCAGATACATCGGCCAGCGTTCGACGAACAGCGCCTGTCCGATCACCGGTATGTCCCGCAGGACCGGAATGCTCATCAGGGACACCTGATGATTGGAGAAGTCGGCCAGGGAGATCAGGTAGGTGGTCAGACCGAGTACGAGTGTGTTGAGCACCAGGCCGACCACAAAGGTGTTGACGTCCAGGCGATGTGACAGATTTCCGTGGATCAGGCCGACTATCATGCCGATGACCGCTCCGAACACCAGACCGATGGTGGCGCTGCCTGTTTCGCTTGCGATCGCAATGGACGAGAACGCCCCGGCCAGCATCATCGACTCGACCGAGATGTTCTGGGTGCCGGCACGTTCGGCCAGGTACTCACCGCAGGCCGCGAAGGCCAGTGGCGCGGTGAGCCGCATCGCGCTGGACAGGATGATTCCGATGTCGTCGGGGCTCATGACGCTTGCTGCGCTTTCTTCGACAGTTGATTGCCGGCGAACGTCAGCGCCGGCGCGATGACGCACGCCAGCACCAGCAACGATTGCACGACGTTCACCAGGTAGATGGGCACACCGGTCGCAGACAGGAACGCCGACCCGGTTCGCAAGGCGCCGAACACGATTGCCACCGGGATCGCGACCATCGGCCGATTCCGGGCGATCAGCGCGATCAGCATGCCATCCCAGCCGACGTTGTTGGCCACCGCGGGCTGGAGCCGGAACACCGAACTCTCGACCACAACAGCGCCGGCGAGTCCGGCGCAGGCACCGGAGATCATCAGCGCGACCGCGCCGGCGAGGGCCACCCGAACTCCGGCATGCTGTGCGGTCAACGGGTTCAGGCCCACGATGCCCATCGAGAAACCCCAGCGGCTGCGGGCCAGTACCACCGCGATGATCACGGCGAGGACGAGACCGATGAACAGTCCGGCGTTGAGGCTCAGATCGGGATACTGCCCGACAGCGGGCAAGCGGTAGTCGGCGGGCAACAGTGCCGATTGGTTTGCACCCGTGCTCGAGGCGTCGGTCTTCGGTTCCTGCAACAGCCACGGAACACTGACCACATAGCTCACGACCTGGACCGCGATGAACGACATCAACAATGTGCTGACAACGATGTTCACACCACGGACGCGGTGCAGCAGCGAGCTGACGCCGGCCCACAGTCCGCCGAAGATCGCCCCGACCACGATGCTCACCGTGATGACCAGCATCGGTGGACCGGACATACGGAGCCCGATGAACATCGCCAGCATGGCGCCGATCAGCACCTGCCCTTCCTGACCGATGTTGAAGGCGCCGGCCCGGTTACAGACACAGGCACCCACCGCCACGATCAGCAGTGGCGCCGCGGAGAGAAGTGTTTGCGACCACGAGGCGGCATCGGACATGCTGCCCTCGAAGAGCGCAGACGCCACTGCGCTGGGCGAACCGCCGGTCGCCGCGACGAGGATGGTCGACAACAACAGCGCCACCGCGAGCGCCAGGATCGTCAGCCACGCCTGCGCGAGCGCGCCGGGTCCCGGTGCAATCCGGATCACCGCCGCCCGGAGCTTCTCCGACGGGGGCCGGGACCGCGGCGGTGGCGGTGCCGGCTCCTTGTCCAGGATCGAAGTGGTGCTCATGCCGCTTCCTCACCGCCCAAGAGCATTCCGAGCCGCTCGGCAGTGGCATCGGGGGTGCGGACGACGCCGGCGATCCGGCCATCGGAGATCACCGCGATGCGGGAGCACAGAGCGGTCACCTCTTCGAGTTCGGTACTGATCAGCAACACCGCGACTCCCTGCTCCGCAGCCTTGCGCAGATGCATGTACATGTCCTCGATCGCACCGATATCGAGTCCGTGCGTCGGCTGCGCCGCGACGAGAACCGTCGGTCCGGCCGCCAGTTCCCGCGCCAGGACCACCCGTTGCTGGTTGCCGCCGGAAAGGTGACGAACCGGCGTGTCGATCGACGGGGTGGAGATCCGGTGACGCGCGACCAGTTCCTCGGCGCGCTTTCGGATCGCTTTGCGCTGCAGCCACCCCCGCTTCGACAACGTGTCGAGATCCTTGAACACCAAATTGTCGGCGACACTGAGATCCAGGACAACGCCACAGCGGTGTCGATCCTCGGGTATGACCCCGACCCCGGCCTTGCGCAGTGCGCCCGGCTTCGACATCGACACGGGGTGTCCGGCCACCCTGACCTCGCCGTCCACCGAGGGAACCAGGCCACACAGCACGTCACCGAGCTCTGCCTGACCGTTGCCCTCGACACCGTAGAGCCCGACGATCTCACCTCTGCGAAGTTGTAGTGACACACGGTCGAGCACGGACCGGCCGTCGGCGTTCTTCATGGTCAGGCCATCGATCTCCAACGCCGCAGGTTCCGAATCGGAATCCGGGACATCTGAGGCGGTGACCCCGAGGGACCGGGTGGCCACACCGTCGAGTGCGACGCCGAGTGCCGGGGCCGCGTGGTCGAGTGAGACCTCCCGCCCGACCATCTGCCGGGCCAGGATCTGCGGGGTCGTGTCAGCGGTGGCGGCACGGAAGACCACCCTGCCCTTGCGCAACACGGTGACCCGATCCGTTGCGGCCGAGATCTCCGCCAGCTTGTGACTGATCAGCACCACGGCCCGGTTCTCGGTGGAGACCACCGCCCGCAGAACCTCGAACAGCTCGGCGGACTCGGCGGCGGTGAGCACCGAAGTCGGCTCGTCCAGGATCAGGATCTGCGGGTCCCGACGCAAACACTTGACGATCTCGACCCGTTGGCGTTGCCCGGCCGACAACTCGCCGACCACGGCCAGCGGATCGATCGGGAGGCCGTACCGGCTCGAGACCGCTTCGACCTCACTGCACGCGCGGTCCCGGTCGATCGCACCGCGTTCACCCAAAACCGTGTTCTCCCAGACGGTCAGCGCATCGATCAGGCTGAAGTGCTGATGCACCATGCCGATTCCGAGTTGCAGGGCGTCGTAGGGCGACCGTATCTCGACCCGCTTGCCGCTGCGCATGATCGTCCCGTCGTCGGGTTGCACGAGCCCGAGCAGCACCTTCATCAACGTCGACTTGCCGGCACCGTTCTCGCCGAGCAGTCCGTGGATCTCACCTGATCGTGCCGACAGGTCGATGGCGTCACAGGCCAGCACCGAGCCGTAGGCCTTCGTTATCCCGCGGGCAGCCAGTGCCGGCGGCGGAGATCCGACCTCGAAAACCTCAGAGAGCGGCCCACTTTCGACCACCGGAGCGAGCGGGGTCCGATCCCCTGCCGCCCGCACCTGCTCACCGGCCATGGTCTACACGCCCGACTTCGCGATGACGTCGTCCGGCACGATCTCACCGGAGCCGATCTTCTCGATGAAGGTCGCCAGCTCAGCGTTCTGGGCTTCGGTGCCGTTGCACAACTTCACGGTCGGAACGGAGTCCTTGCCCATGCGCCATTCACGCACCTCGCCCATCTTGAGCTCGCCGTTCTTGAACTTCTCCAGCGCCGCAGCAAAATACGCACCCGGATCGAAGATCACCGACACACCCCACTTGATGGCCGGCTCGCCGCAGCGATCGGTACCCGGGGTCGACAGGATGAGGCCGGCCTGGGTTCCGAGCTCACCGACGCTATCCGTCGCTCCACCCAGATACGGGTAGAGAGCCTCGACGCCCTGGCTGATCTGTGCCTGAGCAGCTTCGCGCGCTTTCGCGGAGTCGTTGAAATCACCGGTGTAGGTGGTCGCGAGAGTCGCATTCGGGATCAGCTGCTTGATCCCCACCTCGAATGCCTTGGCCGCCATCACCGAGAAGTCGAGTTCGGGCCCGGAGATGTAGCCCGCCTTGGTCGCGTTCCGCTCACGCATCAGGATGCCGTTTGCGTAACCGGCGGCGAGCATGGCCTCATTGACGAAGTCCTTCGACACGGTCACGTTGGGTGTCGGCTCGATCCCGGTGCCCGCCGGCGAATACCAGTTGGTGTTGGCACAGACCGGTTCCTCCGCGGCAGGCAGCGCGTCCTTGAGTTCCTGAGCCGCGATCGCGATGAGGTCGACGTTCTGCCGGCACAGGTTGCGAGCCTGTTCGAGCACCGCTGCCGGATTGACCGAGCCGACCTTGATCAGCGTCCAGTCATTCGCGTCGACGACCTTCTGGGCGTTCGTCACGAATGTCTCGTAGTACCCGTTGTCGTTCAGGTCTCCCGGACTGAGCACGCCGACAACAACTTTGCCGTCGCCGTTCACGTCGGGCTGGGAACCCGAGGTCGATTGTGCGGCGCCGCTCCCACCGGTGTCACTGTTGCCGCGGTCCGAGCAGGCGGTGAGTGCGGCCAGCGCGACGCACGCGACCGCCGCGGTCTTGATGATGCGCGATTTTGACATGTTCAATCCCTCCAAGGGAGTGAGATGGATCAGGAATATGAAGTGCGGATCACAGGTCCGCGTAGGCAATCCGATCTTGCTGGAAGATCGCGCCACCTTCGGCCCGGACGAAATGGGGGAAGCCCATCCGGCCGACCGGTGCGACGCGGGTGGGATCGATGCGATCCGGCTCGAGAAGTATCGATTCGTCGACGGTGATGGAGACGACCTCCGCGAGCACGATGTGCACCCCCGAGAACCGAATCTCCGGCTCGCCCCGATCGATCACCTCGAGCACCCGACACTCGAGGTTCGCCGGGCTGTCGACGAGGGACGGAACGGCAACAACCTGTGAATCGGTTGTCCCCCACCCGCTGATGTCCAACTCCGACACATCGGTTGGGTATTCGCGTGCCACTGCCTCGATGTGATCGGCCATTGCGCCGCCGGTCACGTTGACGACGAACTCTCCGGTCCGTTCGATGTTGGCCCACGTGTCCTTCGGTCCGTCCGTTGCCTCGCGGAGGGTGCCGATCGTGATGGCGATCGTCGGCGGCTCTCCGCACACCGGCATGTAGTAGCTGTACGGTGCGACATTGACGGTCCCGTCGGCGCCGACCGTGGTGATCATGGCGATCGGCCGCGGGATGATCAGATGCGAGAGCAAGCCCTGCTTCTGCGCCGGCGTTCGACCGGCCAGATCGACGACCTGCCGGGTGGACGAGCGACTGCTCGTGGATGAGGAGGCGTTCACAGAGTTTGTCCTTTGACTCAATACGGGATGGCATACCGCTTTATGAGATGGTTTCCCGGTTTCCCAGCTGTGTCAATCGCCAGGGGACCCCGATCCGAAGACGAAACACAGTATTAAGGGATGTAATGAGCCAGTAACGAAAAGTGCTGCTAGAAAGGCAAATATGCGGTTCGAAGGTCGACGTCCACAAGAAGGGACCACCCGATGGCGATGCATCGGGTGGCCCTTCCCAGATCAAATGCGTCTCTTATGACAAGACGCTGCACTACCCGCTGCGGAGCAGGTTGGCGCGCAACGTCGTTCCCGGGTAGTCGGGCGGGCGGAGTCCCCGCGACCGCAACTCCGGAACGAGATGATCGACCACGTCGCCGACGGCCCCCGGCGTCCGAAGTGGGTTCGAGATCATGAAACCGCCGAGCGAACCCGTCGCCTCGAACTGCCCTTCCATCTCGTCGGCGACGTCGGCAGCCGTGCCGGCGATGGTCTGGTCGTACCCGGTCGAGTAGCGCCAGCCCTCATCGAAGAAATCCTTTCTGCCAAAACGGGTCTCGGAACCGTGGTCGGATATCAACCGGTCCACGAAGCCCGACTGCGTGCCCTGCGCGTCGACGATCGATTGCCGCAGTTCACCGAGCACAAAGGACTCCGGCAACACCGAGAAGTCGAAACCGGTGTTGTAAGAGAGATAGGCGCCGACGCCTTCCATGGGAAGCATTCCGAGCAGTTCTTCCCGCCGCGCGATCGCCTCACTCCTGCTCGCACCGAGGACCACCTGGATCGCCCACAGGATGCCCACCGATGCAGGCTCCCGCCCCGCCTTGATCAGGGCCTTGTCCAGTTCCGACCGGTGCCGCCGCTGCGAGTCGATGTGCCCGCCGGAGCCGAAGACCACGTCGGCGAACGCGGCCGATGCCGCGATCCCCCGGGGCGACGAACCGGCCTGTACCAGAACAGGTCTGCCCTGGGGACTGGGCACACACGGCAGTGGCCCACGCACCTTGAAATGTTTGCCGTCGTGATCGAGGCGGTGGACCTTGGCCGGGTCGGCGAACACCCGACTCTGGCGATCACGCACGATCGCGGCCGGTTCGACCGAGTCCCACAATCGTTGACAGACGTCGACGAACTCTTCCATCCGCTCATACCGGGTGCCGTGATCCATCAGCGTGTCGAACCCATAGTTCGCCGCATCCGAGGTCCGGGCCGACGCCACGACATTGAAGGCCATCCGCCCACCGGTCACATGATCGAGCGAATTGAGCAGCCGCGCAAGGTAGAACGGGTGCATGTACGTCGACGAGTAGGTCAGACCGAACCCGATCCGGGACGTCACCTGACCGAGCGCGGCGATGATCGGCGACATATCGTGGCGTGGCCACGAGATCCCCCACCGGATCGCGGCGTCGGCCGAACCCTCCCAGGTGTCCGGGATCCCCACCCCGTCACCGAAGAACAGCATGTCGATGCCGCCGCGTTCAGCGGTCCTGGCCAACTCCGTGAACATGGCGACGTCCGGATATTCGGTCCCGACCCAGGAACCCGGAACCGCCCAGCGACCCTCGGTGTGGGTGAACGACAGATCGAAAGACAGTGCCATCTGCGCCGGCTCGGTCATCTTCACCGCGATCCCGCAGCGACGGATGAACCCATCGCATCCACGGCCTCGGCCGTGGAGGTCTTCTTCGCCGCATGCAGAGTCAACGCGGTGACCGCTCCCTCATGCGTCGACGCCTCGTAACTGGCCGTCGCGTCCTCGACCAGAACGACGTGATATCCGAGTTGCGCGGCGTCGAAAACTGTAGCCAGAACACAACATTCGGTCGTCAGACCGGCAACCAACAACCACTGCACCCCGGATTCGCCCAACCGGGCGTGCAGGTCCGTCCCGAAAAATGAGCTGTAGCGTTGCTTGGCGATCTGCATCTCGCCGACGGCTGGTTGCAGGGAATAGATCTCGGTCCCCGGTGTCCCGGCAACACACGGCTCCTCCGGACCGGGCCACTGGCCCGGTTCGATGTCGCGCAGCCACAACGAGGCCTCCCAGGGATCTTCACGACGCTGCACCAGGGAAACCCAGATCACCGGCAGGCCGGCAGCCCTGCTCGCCGTCACGAGTGCCGCCGTTCGCTCGACCGCTGCGGCGACCGCCGCACGGCCTTGTTCGCCGACCCAGTCGAGGACCGCCGGATCGGCGAAGGAGTTCTGCACGTCGATCACCAGTAGTGCGCCGGCGGCGAGCGGCCCCGGCAGTGCGGTCACGTCGTGACCTTGTTCAGTGCCGGGAGAACGGCCTGCGCGAACGCGTTCATGTCGGGCACGTAGTCCGGGAAGATCAACATCAGGCCGTCGAGTTCGGCGTGGTCGACCATCTCGTGGATCTTCTCGGTGACGGTCGACGCCGACCCCGCGATGACCTCGGTCTGAAATCCGCTCTGCTCCGACGCTTTCGCACCCGGCGCGTCGTTCTTGTCAGGTGGCATACCGTACGCGATCGCCATGTTGCGCAGCGCTTCTTGATCCACCCCGGCGCCGTACACCTCGATCCGGCGCGCCGCGTCGGCATCGGTATCACCCATCACGATCGTCGCCATCGCGTAGGTGCGAAGGCTCCGTCCGTGGTCGGCCGCGGCGGCTTTGGCCTCACGGCTCACCTTCCGCAGGCCGTCGAGTTCATGCGCAGACAGGAATGATGCGTCGCAGTATTTCGCTTGGAACTGCAGTCCCACCGGTGATCGCCCGGCCGAGATCAGTGTGGGTGTCGTCGCCGGGTGGGGCCGCGACGAGCAGGCGTTCATGTCGAAGAACTCACCGTGATGGGTGACTTCATCCTGGCTCCACAACGCCAGCAACACCTGCACCCATTCTTCCGAATAGCGGTAGCGCGCCGCGTGATCGAGCTCTTCGGGCCACATACCCATCTGTGCGAACTCCGCCGAGAAGGAGCCGACCACGATGTTCATGCCACAACGGCCACCGCTGATCTGGTCGAGTGTGGTGAACATCTTCGCCACGAGCGCCGGATTGAACAGAATCGTGTGCACCGTCGACCAGATCTTGACCCGCTCGGTGGCCTCGGCCAGACCCGACATCATCGTCATCGACTCGAGGGTCCTGCCCCAATGATCGGTCCGGCCACCGTATCCGCGCCATTTTCCCTGCGACATGATGAAGTCGAAGCCCAGCCGGTCGGCAGCGACGGCGACCTCGCGGTTGTAGTCGTAGGTGGCCTCGATGCGTGGCGCGGTGTCGGAGACGATCCAGCCGCCGTTGCTGATGGGCAGAAATATGCCGTACTCGTGTTGATTCACGTTCATTCAGACTTTCTCTACTGAAGTTTGTGGGGACCTTCGTCTCTGCGGCACCGGACGATGCGTGCCTGCCGGCTATCTCATATCTGTCATGCGGAACTCACACGTCCAGAATCAAACCCTCACCGCACGCGCGTCCGACACAGACGATCATCGACCGGTTTGCGGCTTGTTCTTCTTCCGTCAACACCGAATCCCGGTGCAATGGCTTCCCCGCGAGCACCCGTGTCTCGCAGGCACCGCAGTACCCTTCCTCGCAGTCGCGGGAGATGCCCGGGACCACCTCGGAAATGGCGTCTAGCAGCGTTCGGCCGACGGGTACGGACAGGGTTGTCCCGCTACGCGCCAGCGTCACCGAGAACTCCCGGTCCGGGACACCCGACGCCGCCCCGAGCGAGCTCTCCGGAACCGTGCCGAAGTGTTCTCTCCGGAATCTCTTCGACGAACCCGCGCCGCGACAGGCATCTTCGACTGCGGCGGTCATCGAATACGGCCCACAGCAATAGATCAGCGCATCATCGCCGATCGCGCTCACCCAGGACGCGATGTCCGGGCGGGGACTTTCGGCTGTGTCCACGACCGTCAGTGACCCGCCGAGCAGATTACGCAATTCGTCGACGTAGGCCATCGAGCTGTGGCCGCGGCCACAGTAGAGCATCGTGACCCGGGCTTGCCGGGCCAACGCATGTTTCACCATCGGCAGCATCGGTGTCACACCGATGCCACCGGCGATGAAGAGATACTCCGGCGCGTCCTGGAGCCGGAACTTGTTGCGCGGCGGTGCAATGGTCAAGGTCGATCCGGCGCCGAGCTGATGGACCTCGGCGGAACCGCCACGCCCCGACTCCTCCAACAGCACCGCGATCCGGTAGCCGGCCCGGTCCTGGGGCTCACCACACAGCGAGTAGTGTCTGCGCGCACCTGAGGGCAGGCTCACCAGCAGATGGGCACCGGGTGTCCACTCCGGTAGTCGCCGCCCTCCGGGATGCCGCAGTGTCAGTTCGAGCACCCGGTCGGCGATGAACCGGACGGACTCCACCCGAACCGGTCCGACCGTGAACGTACCGCCCGGATCGACGTGGCCGGGTGTGAAGGTCGCCGGGACCCGATCCCAGCCCGCCTGATTTCCGAGCGTCGGATACGGCACCACCGCGTCCTCGTCGATCTCGTAGTCGGGCAGCCGGGTCAGTACCTGCGTGATCATCTCGGTGAACATCGCCCGGGCCAAATGCGCTCCGGGACAGCGATGGCTGCCGATCCCGAACGACAGGTGCCTGCGCGCATCGCGATCGAGTCGCACCGACTCGGGTTCGTCGAAGACCTCCGGATCGTGGTTGGCCGCCACCCAGGGCAGCAGCACCCGCTGACCTGCCTGCACCGGGCAGCCCCCGACGGTGGTGTCGGTGACCGCGGTCCTGGCCATCGCCTGGGAGGGTGCGAAGACCCGGAGGAACTCCTCCGTCGCGTTCTCCAGCAGCTCCGGCTGCGAGATCAGCCGATCGCGCTCAGCGGGATTCCTGGCGAGCCAGACGAGCGTTGATCCGGTCAATGACGTGGTGGTGTCCACACCACCGGCGACCAGCAGATAGGTCACCGAGACCAGTTCGTCGTCGGTGAACGGCCGCCCCTCCGGGTGCACCGCCTGCACCAGCGTGGTCAGGACATCGGCGGCCGGTTGCGCGCGCCGCGCCGCGAGCAGTTCCCGAACCCGGCGCTCGAGGTAACCCAGTCCGGCGACCCCACGCATGCTGCGTTCGCTGCCGGCCGGAGCCGCGAAGATGTCGTGCACCGGACCGGCAAGCAGTTCGAAGTCCGCTTCGGGAAATCCCACCCAGGTCAGGGTGACCGCGGTCGGCAGCGGATTCGTGAGATCGGTGACCAGGTCACATGATCCGGACTCGATGAATTTGTCGATCACCCGCGTCGTCAGCTCGGCGATCATCGGCTCGAGTGCATGCACCGCGTCCGGCGTGAGCAGTGGGTTGATCAGATCTCGGTAAGGCTGGGACGCCGGTGGATCGAGTTCGATGGGGTACTGCACCAGACCGCCGCCGCGGGGGATGACGAAGGAGACCCCGTCACCGGGGTTCTGACGCTGCGACGAGTATTCCTCGTCGTCCCGGGCGATCGCCGCGATGTCGGACCACCGCGTGGTGTACCAGTAACCCTCATGTGCATCCGTCCACCCGACCGGGCAGCGGTCTCGCCGATCCCGGTAGTACGCAACGGGATCGGAGTTGCACTCGTCGGAGTGGTGGTCGAATGACGTGTTGCCAAGCTGTGCGGTCATGATGTGACTTTCAGGCGTAGAAACCTCATGCGCGGTGTTTCCCGGCCGCGCCACCGGGGGGTCAGGACGGGGATCAAGCCGGCAACAACCGGATCGCAACACCCTTCTCCCGGGTGTACTCCCGCATCGCGTGATACCCACCCCCGCTGCTGAAACCGCTGTCCTTGCTCATGTTGAACGGGAATCCGATGACCCCGGAATCGGCGAACTGGTTCACCGACACCTGACCGGACTGCACGGACGCGGCCATCCGCAGTGCACGGGAGACGTCGTTGGTCCAGATCGAGGCCAGCAGACCGAAATTCGTATCATTCGCGATCGACAGCGCCTCGGCGTCGGAAGAGAAGGTCTGCAGCGCCAGGACCGGCCCGAAGACCTCTTCACGAATGATCCGCGACGACGACTCGGCGTTGTCGATGACCGTCGGTTCGATGAACCACCCGGCACTCCCGAGGCCCGCCGGCCGACCGCCACCGGTGAGGATCTTTCCGCCCTCCGCAGGCGCTCCGTCGAGAAATCCCTGAACACGTTCGTACTGAGCATGATTGACCAACGGACCCATATCGAGATTCGCGTCCCAGGCACCGACCCGCACGCCGCGCATCAACTCCACAACCCTTTCGCGTACCTCGTCGATGATCTCGGTGCTGACCACCAAGCGGGACCCGGCGTAACAGTTCTGGCCGGCGTTCTCGGTGATCGAGCCGACGATGGCGGGCAGCGCCACATCCAGATCGGCATCGGCGAACACGACGTTGGGTGATTTGCCACCCAATTCGAGCTTCACCGGTGTCAACGACTCCGCGGCGGCGTGCATCACCGAACGACCCGTCGCGGTCGAGCCGACAAACGAGATGTGGTCGATGCCCCGGTGGGCGGTGAGTGCTGCGCCGGCGTCGGAAAGCCCGGTGACCACATTGAAGACACCGGAGGGCACCCCGGCCCGTTCCGCCAGCGCCGCCATGGCCAGGATGACCCGCGGCGCCTCCTCAGAGGGCTTGAGAACCACGGTGTTACCCGCGGCGAGTGCCGGCGCGACGTTGGCGGCGGCCAACACCGCCGGGACGTTCCACGGAGTGATGACCGCACACACGCCCAGCGGCTGCAGCAAGGTGTACCCGTGGAAGTCGGGTGTGCGAGTCGGCAGCGTTGCCCCGGTGAGTTTGTCTGCAGCACCGGCGAAATAGTCCACGATCGAGGTCGCGATGGCAATGTTCATCCCGCCACCCCACAGCGGCTTGCCGACGTCTCGGGATTCGAGCGCGGCAAGGGCGTCCGCGTTCTCCTCCAGTGCGCGTGCCCATTTCGCCAGAGCGGCACCGCGGTCCGAGGCGGACGTCGCCGCCCAGCCAGGTGCGGCCGCGCGGGCTGCGGCAACCGCCACGTCGACCGTCTCGGCGTCTGCGCGCGCCACGGAGAAGAAGGCCGTCTCCGTCGACGGGTCGATCAGCTCGATTGTGTTGCCGCCGCCCGGGACCCAGCCACCGGCGATGAAATGAGAGGCTTCGGGTACGTCGATTACCATAGGCGAATACTCCGCAGCTTGATCGCGCAAGTCAAGACGGTATCTCTTATTCTAAGACAATGAAACCTGATGTTTACGCCGTTACCGCTGCTGTGGTCCGCCGGCAGGGCGGCCCCTTCGAACTCGAAGAACTCACCATCCGAGGTCCCGCCGAAGGCGAGGTGCTCGTCCGGGTCTCGAGTTCGGGCATCTGCGGCACCGACCTGGAGTTTGCCACGATGATGAGCACTCCGGTGGTCCTGGGCCACGAGGGGGCCGGAACCGTCGAGGCCATCGGCACCGGTGTCACCGATCTCGCCGTGGGCGACAAGGTCACGATGACGTTCGCCCGTTGCGATGGCTGCAGGCCGTGCCGAACCGGCGCCCCGGCCTACTGTGAGCACTTCTGGACCCACAACTTCATCGGCTCACGACCTGACGGCACAACGGCGTTGTCCTACACCGGCAGCGCGTACCCGCACTCACCGGTCGGCGGGCACTTCCTCGGACAGTCCTCCTTCGCCACCCGGGTCATCGCGCGCCGGAGCAGCGTCGTCCGAGTCCCCGATCACACCGATCTGCACACGTCCGGCCCCTTCGGATGCGGATTCCAGACCGGCGCCGGCGCTGTGATGAACGTGCTTCGCCCCCAGCCCGATTCGACGATTGCCGTGTTCGGGGTCGGCGGGGTCGGCGCGGCGGCGGTGATGGCGGCGGCCATCGAGAAGTGCGGAGCGATCGTGGCCGTCGACGTCAGTGACGCGAGACTCGCGCAGGCCACCCGGATCGGCGCCACGCATACCGTCCGCAGCGACGATCCCGATCTGTTGACGGTGCTCGACGAGATCGCCCCTGGCGGTTTCGATTACACGGTTGAGGCCACCGGCCGGGCCGACGTCGTCCGCACCGCGGTATCGGCACTGGCGCCACTGGGACGTTGCGGTGTTGTCGGCGTCGGCCCGAGCCCCGAGATGTCCTTCGAGTGGCGATCGATTCTCGCCGGGCGTAGCGTCACCGGCATCACGGCGGGCAACAGCGTGCCCGAAACATTCCTGCCGCGACTCCTCGAACTCCACCACGACGGGCTCTTCCCGGTCGACCAACTGATGACCGAGTTCGCGTTCGCCGACATCGACAAAGCGATCGACGCCGTCCGGCAGGGTTCCGTCGGCAAGGCCGTGCTCATCATGGAATGACCCGCGAAACACGAAGGTGCCCATCCGGACATCCGGATGGGCACCCTTCGGTGGCGAGATCACGGTTCTCGACGTGGTCAGGCACCCCGATCAAGGTCGGGGAAAACGGCTTCGGCGATGTGCTTCACGCGGCTCGCCACCTCGGTGTCGGCTCCTTCGCGCTGCTCATCACGACCTTGCACAACATTCTTGCCGAATCCCGGGACCAGCGGACGACCGACGTCACGCTTGAGCCATAGCCGCAGCAGATGACGTCGGCGTTCCGGTTCGGGATGGTCCTCGAACGAAGTACGGGAATGCAGCGCAGCGTAATTGAGCAGCCATTGCACGTCGCCGGGCTGAAAGTCCATGTCGATCGCCAGACCCGGTTCCTGCGTGATCTCGTCGTACAGCTTGAGCAGTTCGATCTGGGCCGGGGTCAACCGCGGCACCTCAGGGTAGTCCTGCGCGGTGAAGATGATCGAACTGCCGGCATAGGTGGAGAAGACTCCGTCGACATGGCTCACGATCGGGCTCACGTAGAACTTCGCCGGCGCGTCAGGATCCTGCCGGCGCCAGTCCCAGTACCAGTCCTCGAACAGCAGCGGTGCCAGATCTGGCCTGCGCTCGAGGATCTCGTTATAGATCGTGGTGCCACTGACCAGGCTGCTCGCGCCACCGGACTTCGAACCGCGCAGACACATCAATGCAACGACGTCCGAACTGTCCGAGTGGAAGGGCAGCCGGTCACGCACCCGCGATGGCAGCGCAGTGGGATCCGACCACGTCTTGTCCGAGGTCGCGATCACATGGTCGATCAGATTGCCGGACTCGTTCTGCTTCATGGGCAACCCAAGGTGCAGGCCCATCACGAAGAAGATCGCCCCGGCGACCGCGTCTCCGTACTCATCGGTACGCAGACCCCGCACCAGAACAAAACCACGACCCGAGTCCATCGCGGTGCCGAAGACCTCGATCGCCTTGGCGCACACCGGTAACGGATACTGCTGCGCCGTCACGGTGCGAAGATCCGGATCGTCGGCGACGAACGCCCGGCCGACCTCTTCGAGCTCGATCCGCTCGGCGTCCGAGAGCCGGTAGATCCATTCATCCGTCTTCATGAGCTCGTCGCCGCGCCAGGCACTCGGGCCGGTGATCGGCGCCAGAATTCGAGTTGTCATCTGTGATCCTTCGGATTGATGTCAGCCGGAGCGGCGCCCGCGCGACATTGCGGAACGTCATCTCGCACTATGCGATAGTGCCAAGGTGTCGAAGGGCTGTCAATCGGGCATCGCAGCGTTAACCGCGGCGTTCCTCGGTGGTAACACACCGAGCTCGCCGCCCGCTCGGATTCAGTGCGCCGCGCGCGCCGACGTCAGGGTGTCGAGATCTCGAATCGCCGCACACGACCGCGAGACCATCGCCGCGAACATGGCGTCGCCGCGGTCGGTCCGGGTGCCGTAGGCGCATCCGAACACCGAGATCAGCGGGCCCTGGATCATCGCGAATCGATAGTCATCCCAGCAATCGTCGATGCCGTACTCCGTCACGCCGTGGTCGGTCAGCGCCCGGTGGTAGCCCGCGACGAGGCCGGATTCGTGTTCGCGTCGAAGGTCCGGCGTCAGGCTGGTGCCGATGAAATAGGCCAGATCGCGCGCGGGCAGGGCCAGACTCAGGGTCTGCCAATCGATGGCGACCACGCCCCGGCCGCCATCGGGAGGGAAGAGCAGGTTGTCGAGCCGGTAGTCGCCATGGACAAGCGCGAACCGCTGCGCCCGGCCGCACGCCCACACCTGCGCCACCTCAACACAATCCCGCAGCGTCGAACGGTCATCGACCGAGATCATGTCGCCCAGTGCGTCGATGAAGATGTCGGTGGCCGGACCGTACAGTTCGGCGAGCAGCTTCGCGTCGTCGGGTCCGTTGACCGAGAGCCCGTCGACGTCGAGCAGCGTGGGATCACACCACCGCGGGCCATGGAGCCCGGCGAGGTTGACCACCGCGTCACGGGCCTGGGCCACCGAACATCCCGCGAGCTGATCACCCTGCTTCGACGGGCTCATGTCCTCGAGCAACAGGGTGAAATCTGCGCCGCTGTCGGAGATCGCCGCGTAGTGACAGTGCGGACTCCTCACAGCGACGGTCGATGCGAGGTCGGTGTAGAAGCGGGCCTCGGACCGGTAGACGCCGGACAGCATCTCCCGGGTCGCCGGATCCGCGGCGGGCAGCTTCGCAAGAAGTCGCTGCGGCACAGCCGTTCCGCTCAGTTCCAGCCGGTAACAGGTCCCGATCTGACCGGTCCCGACAGGCGTGGCCGCGACGGTCTCGACGTTCGCCCCGAGTATGGCCGAGAGCCACTCGGTGGTCAGCTCATCGGGTGAGGTGACGATGGGCGCGCTCACCCCGGTCATGAGGCTGCCCGTCCGGGATTGGCCGGCAGCGCATCAAACCGGCCGGCCGGACGGACCGAGCGCCAGGCGTCGACCACCGGGCCGAGCTCGGTCGGCGTGGCGCCGTGCATGATGACTCCGTCGGCACCGCAATCGAATTGATCCGCGATCCGGGCTGCACACCGGGCGGCACTGCCGGTCGCGGACGCGGCGAGCCAGTGCTCCGGGAGCAGTTCGGCCACCCGATTCAGATCGTCGACGGTCCCGACCGCATCGAAGGCCCCGGCGAAGTTCTGCACGAACTCGTCGCCCCGGAATCGGTCGAGATCGGCTTGATCCCAACCGTTCATCTCGACCAGCACCTGGCCGTAACCCTGCAGGTACGTCGCCATCCGGCCGACGAGTTTGCGTAGTCGCAGTTCCTCCGGGATGGAATCCTCGACCGTCGCCAGCACCGACCAGATCCGCACCGATGCCGGGTCGCGCCCCGATTCGGCAGCCGCCTTCCGGATCGTCTGCACCGCGTTGTGCAACGTCTCGTCGCTGAAAAAGGTATGCAACACAACGCCATCGGCGATTCGGCCGGCCAGCTTGAGGGTTTTCTCCCCGATCGCCACCATCATGATCGGGATGTCCTCGTCGAAGGACGCATCCTGCATGAGGAACGGATACTTGCCCGCCGGACCGTCGTGACCGGCCACCGCACCACCAGACCAGAGTGTGCGGTAGATCCCGACCACGTCCTCCAACTGCGCCGAGGTCACCCGGGGCAGGCCCATCACGTCGAAGAGCATGTCGAAACCGCGCCCCAGACCCAGCGCATATCGGCCACCGGTCAACCGATGCAGGGTGGTCGCCATCGTCGCGGTGACCAGCGGATGGCGGGTGTTGTGATTGGTTGCCGCCGAGGCGATTCCGATCTTCTCACTGACCGCCCCCGCCGCTCCGGCCATGACGGCGGCGTCCTTGGTGTTGAACCGCTCGGAGAGGAAGATCGACCCGATGCCCAGCCGTTCGGCGAGCTCGACCTCGCCGAGCAGATCACGAGGACTGTTCGCGTGCCCGGCCAGTCCATAACAACCGAGTTCCGGAAGATCGACGTGAGCATCCATCTGCAGCGTCCTTGATGTTGTGTGAATTCCCCTGGGCTACGGCTACTTTGGCACGCTCGACGGTGATATGGGCACGTTCGGCGGATTCAGGGCACGGTCGAGGGCTGGACCAGGCCCAGCTTGCCTGCGAGCTTTGCCAGGTAGGCACCCGCCTTCTCCACATTATCGTCGGGCACGCCGTACAGGACGGTGGTGACGCCGAGTTCGCGCCACTGGTCGAGTTTCTCGGCCACCGGCTTGAAGTCGAGGACGACGATCTGCGGCGCACCCTCGCGACCGGCGTCGGCCCAGATCTGTTGCAGCAGCCTCACCGAACCCTCGATGTCCTGCTCCCCCGGTGTGGTGATCCAGCCGTCCGCACTACGGGCGATCCATTTGAAGTTCTTCTCGTTGCCCGAGGCGCCGACGAGCACCGGCGGGCCGGGTTGCTGGACGGTCTTGGGCCAGGCCCACGAGGGCCCGAAGTTGACGAACTCCCCGCTGTACTCGGCTTCCTCCTGCGACCAGAGCGCGCGCATCGCCTCGATGTACTCGCGCAGCATCGTCCGCCGACGCTTGGGCGGCACGTGGTGATCACCGAGTTCGTCGAGGTTCCAACCGAAGCCGACGCCGAGGGTCACCCGGCCGCCGGAGAGATGATCGAGGGTGGCGATGCTCTTGGCGAGCGTCAGCGGGTCGGACTGCACGGGCAGGGCCACGGCGGTACCGAGCCGGACCCGCGAGGTCACCGCGGCCGCGCCGCTCAGCGACACCCAGGGGTCGAGCGTGCGCATGTAGCGGTCGTCGGGCAGGGACGAGTCACCGGTCTGCGGATGTGCCGCGTCGCGCCGGGTGGGGATGTGGCTGTGCTCGGGAACGAAGTACGCATCGAACCCCGCCTCCTCGATGAGCGGCGCGAGCACCGATGGCGCAAGGCCTCGATCGCTCGTGAACTGGACGATCCCGAAGTCCATGGTTGCAGCCTTTCCGCGGAGAATCCGACGTACCGAAGCGATGTGGACGAGTGACTGGACACCAGTCCGGCGAACTTCAGAAATATAACACGTTCCAGATTTGCCGTGCGCCATTCGCGGCGGCCGGCAAACCAACAGTTAGCAAGACTTAGTACATCCGTGTGCCCGCCACCACACCCCGCTCTGATAACGTCCCGACTCACAGAAGTTACCGGCGGGTAATGCCGCCGACAGAACGCCGATGGGGGCGATGAATGCGGATATCACGGTTGATATCGATGGTTGCGATTGCAGGATTGGTGCAGGTCGCGGGGGCGACCGCGGTGGCCGAGGCCGAACCTGACATCTTCGGCGGGTTCTACACGCCGCCTGCCGACATCACCGCTGACGCCGGGACCGTGCTCAAGACCCAGTCGATGCCGCTCTACGCCTCGATTCCCGGCCGCAGCGGCTCGTGGCCGGGCGAGGGACAGCGGATCATGTACACCTCCGCGCTGCAGGACGGGACCCCCACCGCGGTCACCGGCAGCTTCGTCGAACCGGCAGCCCCCTGGCGGGGCGAAGGCGACCGGCCGACGATCGTCATCGGTCCGGGCACCGTCGGCCAGGGCGACCAATGCGCACCCTCCCGGAACTTCTCCACCGCCCTGCGCGTGACGGACGATCCTCTCTCCGCGTCGATCAACTACGAGGTGATCGCCGCCGACCGCTGGCTGGCCGAGGGTGCCCGGGTCTTCATGACCGACTACATCGGGCTCGGCACACCCGGGGTGCACACCTATGTCAACCGGGCCGAGGGAGCACACGCGATACTCGACGGCGCCCGGGCCGCGCTCTCACTGGGCGATGACCCGGACGCCCCCGTCGCCTTCTGGGGCTACTCGCAGGGCGGCGGCGCGGCCGCATCGGCTGCCGAACTCCAACCGGTCTACGCGCCGGAGCTGAACGTCAAGGGAACCTTCGCCGGCGCACCGCCCGCGGACCTGCTCGATGTCCTGCCCGCAATCGACGAGAACCTCATCGCCGGGGCGATCGGCTACGCGCTGAACGGTTTCGTCGAACGCAACTCGGAGCTTGCCGAGATCGTCGACGGTCGGGTCACCGCGCACGGCCGGGGTGTCCTGAAGCAGATCTCCACCGAGTGCATCGGTGACAGCATCCTGAATCATCCGTTCCTGTCGACCTCGGACCTGACGAAGGACGGCCGGTCGATGCTCGACAACCTGAAGGAGATCCCGGCGGCCCTGGCGATTCTCGAGGACCAGGAGATCGGCAAACTCAAGCCGACCTCCCCGGTGCTGGTGACCAACGGCCTCGACGACGACGTCATCCCCTACGCACAGGCCCGGCGGATGGCCCGGAGCTGGTGCGATCAGGGCGCAACGGTGGAGTTCCGCAGCAACGGGATCCCACCGATCCTGTCCGGCACCGCGGCCAACCACGCACTGCCGATGATCACCGACGGCGTACTGCCCGGCGGCGGCGTCGACTACCTGCTCGACCGGTTTGCCGGAAAGCCCTTGTCGGGCTGCCAGTTCAACTGAGTCCGGCTGCCAGTTCAACTGATCGAGTACGCGCTGGACGGGCCGTCAGGCCGTGCGGGCGTCGTATGCCGCGCGGCTCTCGTCCACCTCGTCCATGTGCGTCTCGGCCCAGTTCTTCAGGCCGCGCATCAGGTGACGCAGTGACAGACCGAGATCGGTGAGTTCGTAGGAGACCGTGACGGGGACGGTGGCGGTGACGGTCCGCGTGATGAAGCCGTCGCGCTCCAGCGAACGCAGTGTCTGCGTGAGCATCTTCTGACTGACGCCGGCCAGCGCCCGGGACAGTTCCGAGAAACGCATCGGACGGGGGTCGTCGGAACCGTTGCCGCCGCCGAGGGCACACAGGATCAGGGTGACCCATTTGTCGGAGAGCCGATCGAGCAGTTTGCGGCTGGGACACACATCCAGGAATGCGTCGTATTCGAGCTTGGCCTGTGCTCGTTGCTGTGCCGCCGTCGTCGTGGTCATCGTCTCCTCCATCTCACCCCCAGGTAACCAAGGCACTTGAAAGTGCCCACTTCCCAAGGGGAAGCTACCGGACGATCGTGAAGTAGGGGCGCCGGCCGGCGCCAACGCGCGATCGACCCGAAAGATGCAGACATATGAGCACGCTGTCCCCAACACTGCCCGGTGGCACCTGGACGCTCGGCGATCTGACCGTCACCCGCTTCGGCTACGGCGCAATGCAACTCGCCGGCCCGTGGGTCATGGGCCCGCCCGCCGATCCCGACGGCGCGATCGCCGTCCTGCGCGAGGTCGTCGGTCTGGGGATCACCCATATCGACACCAGTGACGCCTACGGACCGCGGATCACCAACCAACTGATCCGCGAAGCACTGCACCCCTACCCGGACTCGCTGCACGTCGTGACGAAAGTCGGTGCGCAGCGCGACGATCAGGGTGGCTGGCCGACGGCACGAGAGCCGGAGCAGCTGCGTCGTCAGGTCGAGGAGAACCTCGAATCGCTCGGCCTGCAGACCCTGGATCTGGTGAACCTCCGACTCGGCACCGCCGAGGGGCCGGCGGCGGGCCCGGTCGGTGAAGCGTTCACGACGCTCGTCGACCTGCAGCGCGACGGCCTCATCCGTCACCTCGGTTTGAGCAACGTCACCGCCGAGCAGGTTGCCGAAGCACAGGGCATCGGACCGATCGTGTGCGTACAGAACATGTACAACCTCGCCCACCGCCGGGACGACGAGCTGATCGACCGGCTCGCCGCGCAGCGCATCGCCTACGTACCGTTCTTCCCGCTCGGTGGGTTCAGCCCGCTCCAGTCATCCGCGCTCTCCGCCGTGGCCACCCGGCTCGACGCGAGTCCGATGTCGGTTGCCCTGGCCTGGCTGCTGGACAGATCACCGAACATCCTGCTGATCCCCGGCACGTCGTCGATCGCGCACCTACGCGAGAACATCGTCGGTGCCGGGCTCACACTGTCCGATGACGACCTCGCCGAGCTGGACACCATCGGATGCCGATGACCGCACCGCGCCGCGCCGCGGACAGCCGAACCCGCATCATGCAGTGGCGCAACCACACCCGCCCGAATCGGTCACACCGATGCGGGCCGCCACCTGATCGGCGTCGCGGAAGATCCCGTTGCCGGGGGTGGTCCGGCTCAGTGCATCGGCCGCGAGCACCACCGCAGCCGAGGTCCAGCAGCTCTTCTCCACCGGCCAGCGTTTGCCGTCGGCGAACACCAGCCCGGTCCAGTACGAGCCGTCGGGATCACGCAGATGTTGCATGTCACCCAACAGCAGGGTGGCATCGGCGGTGTCGCCCAACGCATCCAGCGCGAGTACCAGTTCACAGGTCTCGGCACCGGTCACCCACGGCCGATGATCGACACAGCGGATACCCAGGTCGGTGACCACGAAGTCGTGCCACCGCGCCGCGATCAGTTCCTGTCCGGCGCGACCACGGATCGCACCACCGAGCACCGGGTAATACCAGTCCATCGAGTATTCGGGCTTGGGCTCGAACAGTTCCGGATGGCTCCGCAGCGCATGGCCCAGGGCCAGCAGTGCGGTCTCCCAGTCATCGACCGGCCGGCACAGTTCGTTGCCGATCATGATCGCGCAACCGAGTGACTGATGGATACTGGCGTTGCCGGTGATCAGCGCGCTGTGGTACATCCCCTCGTGGGCACCGGTCTGCGTCGGTAACGGATGGGTGGCACCCCAATAGAATTCGCCGCCGGGTGCCTGGAAGGCGGCCACCAGGTCGATGGCCGCCGACACCGTCGGCCACATCCGCTCCAGGAAGCGGACGTCCCCGGTGATCAGGTAGTGATGCCAGACGCCGACGGCTATGTACGCGCAGAAATTGCTGTCGGTGTTGGCGTCGGTCACCTCCCCCGCCACCAGCCGGATCGGCCAGGAACCGTCTTCCCGCTGCAACCGCCGGGACCACTCGTAGGCCGCCTCCGCCTCGGGGATCAATCCGGTGGCGGACAGCGCCATCGCCGACTCGATGTGGTCCCACGGGTCTGTCTGTCCACCCGGGAACCACGGCAGCGCACCCGTCGGTTCCTGCATCGCGGCGATGGCCCGGCCCGTCGCCAGCCATTCGTCGACGGTCAGGATGCCGGCGAGGTTCGGCAGGTGGTCGAGGTCCGGCGCGTCCGTCAGGTTCGGCAGGTCGGCCATGGATCAGGCCGGCTTCTGTAGGTACAGGATCACGCTCTTGCCGATCACCGGGTTCAGGATCTGCTCCCCCACCCGGGTCAGCTTCGGCGCGCTCATCATGTCCCACACCAGGAGCTTGTGGTAGGCCTTCACCAGCGGGTTGTCGTTCTTCTCCACGCCCACTGCACATTTGAGCCACCAGTACGGCGCGTGCAGTGCGTGGGCATGGCCTGTTCCGGTCACCTCGAGTCCGGCATCACGCAGTTTGCCGGCGAGTTCGGATGCCTTGTAGATCCGGATGTGCCCGCCCTCGTTGGCGTGGTATTCGTCGGAGAACGCCCAGCACACCTTCTCCGGCCAGTACCGCGGGACCGTCACCGCGGCCAGACCACCGGGCTTGAGGATGCGCGCCATCTCCGCGATGGCGTCCGTGTCGTCCGGGATGTGTTCGAGGATCTCCGACATCAGGACCACATCGAACTCGCCGTCGGCGTACGGAAGCCGCAGTGCGTCACCGACTTCGGCGCGCGCCTTGGACGAGGCCGGAACCTGGCCCTCGGCGATCATGGCGTCGAACATCTCCGCGACCGCGGCCATGTCGCTCTCCGACTGGTCGAAGGCGATCACGTCGGCACCACGCCGGAACATCTCGAACGAGTGCCGTCCCTGCCCGGCCCCGATGTCGATCGCCTTGCAACCCGCTCCGACCCCGAGTCGATCAAAATCAACGGTTAACATCGCTGCCCCCTAGTGCCCGAACGTTTCTGACTGGTTGAACTCATCGATCGCCTGCTGATAATTCTGAGCGGTCTTGGCGGCAACGGCCGACCAACTGTACCGGTCCTCGACCCGGGCGCGACCACCGGCGCCGAGACGATCCCGTAGTTCCTTGTTGCCGAGCAGCGACCCCAAAGCGGTTGCCAAAGCGCCCGAATCCATCGGCGGCACCAAGATCGCCGCCTCTTCCGCCTCCCCGACCACCTCGGGGATCGCACCGGCGCGGGTGGCCACCAACGGGGTCCCGCAGCTCATCGCCTCGACCGCGGGCAACGAGAATCCCTCGTACAGGGACGGCACGCAGGCGACTTCGGCCGAGGCGAGCAACGCCGCGAGCTCGTCGTCGTCCAGGCCCGAGACGACCTCGACCGAATCACGGATCGCGAGCTCGTCGATCCGGGTGTCCGACGGTCCGCCGGGGACCAGCTTGGAGACCAGCTTGAGCTCGACGTGTCGTTCGGCGCGCAGCTTCGCGACCGCTTCGAGTAGGTAGGACACGCCCTTGAGCGGGGCGTCGGCACTGGCGACACACACGATGCGGCCGGGCACGCGCTGCGCCCCGGGCCGGAATTGCTCGGTGTCGACCCCGAGCGGGATCGTCGTCAGCCGGCCTTCGGGGATGCCGAAGGCCTTGCGGATGTCGACCTCGCTGCTGCGGGACACCGTGAGCAGGCGCGGAATCCGGCGGGCCACGCGGCCCTGCATCGCCAGGAAGCCGTGCCAGCGTCGCGCGGTGATCTTGCGCCACCCCTTCGCCGCCTTCACCGCGAGCTCCCGGTCCCGGGTGATCGGGTGGTGAATGGTCGCCAGGACCGGCAATCCGTCGCGCTCGATCTGCAACAGCCCGTAGCCCAGACACTGGTTGTCGTGGACGACGTCGAAATCGTCGGTCCGACGTCGCAGGAGCCGGGCGGCACGCAAACTGAAGGTCAGTGGCTCGGGGAATCCCGCGGTCCACATCGTCAGCACCTCGAGGGCGTCGATCCAGCTCTTGATCTCCCACGGCCACGGTGTCCGGAACGGATTGACGTCGTTGTAGAGATCCAGGCTGGGCACCTTCGTGAGCGTGACGCCCGCGGCGATCGCCTTGTCATCCAGGTCGGGGTACGGCTGGCCCGAGAAGACCTCGACCTGATGTCCGAGCAGGGCGAGTTCCCGTGACAGATGACGCACGTACACGCCCTGTCCACCACAATGAGGCTTACTTCGGTAAGACAGCAGTGCTACGCGCATTGTGACCTTTCGTGCCGGGCCTGGTGGCCGTAACCGTATCCGTCGGAGAACGTGCCCTGCTGGTTCGACAGAACACTGCCGGGGCCGGCCGGATTCATCCGGCCGGCCCCACATCGGTTGCCTAGGCCTTGGCGGCAGCCTCCATGGCCTCGATGCTGACGAGCTTGATCCGTCGTCGTCCTGCTTCTTTGCCCGCGGTGCGTTCGGCGAGATCTATCTTCTTCCAGCCGGCGCCATCGATCCGGTCGGCACCCCGCTCCGCGATCAGTGCGGGGATCTCCTCCCGCGATTTCACCGGGTCGGACAGTTTGCCCTCGGTGAAGTCGGCGATGACGGCCAGCGCGGTCTCCTGACCACACAGCCGGTTCATGCCGATCCCGCCCGTGGCCCCGCGCTTGATCCAGCCGGTGACGTACACGCCCTCGACCCGATCACCGCCGGGCGATTCGAGCACCCGGCCGCCGGTGTTGGGCACCACGCCCTGACCGCCGTCGAACGGCACCCCCTGCAGCGGCAGACCGGTGTAACCGATCGCCCGCATCACCACACCGGCAGGCAGATCGAACTCTTCACCCGTGGGCCTGATCGCCACCCGGCTCGATGCCGGCCGTGGCGCGTCGCCGGAGTTGTCCGCCGACTCGTCCGGGGCGTTCACGAACTCGTTGCGGGCGCAACGGACCGTCTCGACCCCCTCACTCGAGCCCTTGATGGCCAGCGGCGACACCAGATATCGGAACACCACCCGCTTGTTTCCCTCGGTCGGTACGCGCGCCGCGAACTCCTCGGCGATCCGCACCTTGGTGGCGATCGTCGAGTCGAGGGTTCCGGCGTCGCGGGCAGCCTGGTTGGCCGCATCGAGCACGAGCTCGTCGGGATCGATGATCACGTCGACCCCGTCCATGTCGCCCATCGCGAGGAACTCCGAGTTGGTGTACGCGCCCTGTGCCACACCGCGACGGCCCAGGATCACGACCTCGGAGACATTACTGCTGCGCAGCTTCTCCAGGGCGTGGTCGGCGATATCGGTCTTGGCGAGCTTGTCGGGGCTGTCCAGCAGGATCCGGGCCACGTCGAGGGCGACGTTGCCGTTGCCCACCACGACCACCCGCTCCGCGGAGAGGTCGAAGTCGCGATCGGCGTAGTCGGGGTGGCCGTTGTACCAGGCCACGAAATCGGTCGCGGCAATGCTGCCGGGCAGATCCTCGCCGTCGATGCCCAGATGCTTGTCCGTCGAGGCACCGTGTGCGTAGATGACGGCGCCGTAGTGGTCGGTCAGGTCGTTGTGATCGAGATGCTTACCGACCTCGACATTGAGGTAGTACTCGAAGGTCCGCTTGGCCGCGGTGGACGCGAAGGTCTTCTCGACACCCTTGGTGGACGGATGGTCCGGGGCGACACCGGCGCGCACCAGGCCGTACGGGGTCGGAAGGCGATCGAACATGTCGACCCGGATCGAGCTGTGCCGAACCAGTTCCTCGGCCGCATAGAAGGCGGCAGGCCCGGCCCCGATGATCGCGACGTGGAGCTCTTTGTCGGCCGGTAGCGGCGGCTTCTTACGCGGGGCCACCAGCCCACCCGACACATCGTGGTCGGTGTAGTAATCCGCGTTGATCTGGAGGTAGCGCTCCTGGCCCTCATCGAGCGCATCGTCCGGGAAGATCGCCTCCACCGGGCACTCGTCGATGCATGCACCACAGTCGATGCATGTGTCCGGATCGATGTACAACATCTCCGCAGTGGCGAACTCCGGCTCATCCGGCGTCGGGTGAATGCAGTTCACCGGACAGACGCTGATGCAACTGGCATCGTTGCAACAAGGCTGCGTGATCACGTGTGCCATACGGCCCCTACCTCGACTACTCTCGTCGTTCCAAAAAATGGAACCTGTTCCAATTTTTACCCTGTATTCGCCCGGCCGCCAACTACCGGGCCGCGACGAGGAGTTTCTCTTCAGTCCCCGCGACCGAGTAGACGTGTCAGAGGTCATCTTGCGACAGCTTCTGTTACGCCGGTCCCACAAAGGTAATGCCACCCGCCCGATTACGAGAAGCCCATATGCTGCGATCCTGGTGTCGAGCTTCGCAGGCGCCCCGGTTGCCGCGACGGAAAACGAAAGGACCCGAAATGCCGGATTCGCCGATCGACGCTGCACTGAACCCCATCGAGCTGCCGGATATCAAGGCCGGCGCCCGTCATTTCGAATCGAATTACCGGGTCCGGACGGGTGATGTCGACCAGTCGATGCGATTGCGGTTCGACGGTTTGACTCGTTATCTCCAGGACGTGGCCAACGACAACCTCGAGGCGACCGACTTCCACGTGTCCGATCCGTTCTGGATCGTCCGGCGCACGGTGATCGACGTGATCCGGCCCATCTCCTGGCCGGCGAACGTGAAACTGGAGCGCTGGTGCGGCGCGTTGTCGACCCGCTGGACCAACATGCGGGTGCGGGTCACCTCGACCCACGAGACCAATCGGTTCAACCCGGAACCTCGCGAAGACGGCCTCATCGAGACCGAGGCGTTCTGGATCAACGTCAACGACCAGGGAATGCCCTCACGGCTGACCGACGAGGCGTTCGAACTGCTGAGCCGCTCGACCGACGAGCATCGACTGCGGTGGAAGTCGATGAACACCGCCACCGCGCCCGAGCCGTCGGCGACCGACCGGCCACATACGCTCCGGGCGACCGACTTCGATCCGTTCAAGCATCTGAACAACGCCGCGTACTTCGCCGTGGTCGAAGACGAACTGCTCGACCACGAGGACCTTCTCAAGGGCCCGCATCGCGTCGTCATCGAATATCTGCGTGCCATCCAGCCCGGAGCGACGGTGACGATCCGGCGCCGCCGCGAAGATGATCAGCTCCGGCTGTGGCTGATCGACGGCGACCAGGTGGCCGCGACCGTCACCATCACCAAGCGTCCCGCCTGATCACTGCCGCATCACTGGCCGCCGCCGAGCAGTATTTCCATCAACTTGGTCGGCGCCGCACAGGGATCGCCGATCGGTGTGGTGCTGCGTGGCTCGACGAACCAGGTGTAGATCCCGCCGCCGGGCGCCCGGGCGGTGATCCCGCATGATGCCGGACGGGCCGGGTTCACCTGCGTGAACGCGGTGACGCTGGCGACCTTCACGTTCTCGGTGGTGTAGCCGAGTTCTTTGGCCGTCGACTTCTCGACCTCGATGTCGCCCCATTCGAACCAGTTGAACGTGACCTCGGTGACGACCGGGCCGTTGACCGTCCACCGGCAGATCGCACCGAAGAAACTCGGTTCGGCGAGCGTGCCGCCGACGGCGTTCGCGATGGATTCCGGCGCGATGATCTCGCACTCGTAGAGCAGCCGTTTGTAGTCGTCGGTGTCGACGTTCCCGTCGGCGGTGCCACCACCGCCGCCGATTGCGGTGGCGTCCCCGTCCACTGCCCGGGTACAGCCCGCGAGCAGCGCGACCGCAGCCAGCACGGCCATCACGAGCGGTGCGACCCCGCGGCGGGTCATGTGGCGTTCTCGATCGATCGGGTGGCCAGCGTCTTGGCCACCTCACAGATCTCGGCCCGGCTCGGATACGCCTGCCCCGGCGACTGGAGGCCGTAGGTGACGGACCACTCGAAGAAGTCGGCACCGAATTCGATACCGATCTCGCAGATACCCTCGCTCGATCCGATGAACCCGCTGTGCCCGTCGATGGTGATGTCCTCGATCACGTCGCGGGAGAGCTGGATGGTGGCACGTTCGCGGCCGATCGGGCTGCCGCGATACCAGTTGAACGACAGCTGCGGCCCGAGTTGCTCTTGGGCAGTGACCCATTCGCACACCGATGGGTTGTTGATCGTGTTCGTCAGACCGGCGATCTTGGAGACCGCGGCGACGTCTTCGGTGGTGACACCGCCACATTCACCGAAGAACGGGCCCTGGCCGGCCTTACCGGTGGGTGCGTCCGCCCTGGTTGTCCGGTCGGTGTCGGCGGAGTTGTCATCGGAGCAACCCACCATCATGAGCATCGCCGCGAACGCCGCCAGCGTCACCGCCCCGATCCGATTCCTGCGCGCCGAGGTCATCACAGATTGCAGTGTAGAGAAGTGTTCGTGCCGTCGGCCTGATCAGCTGACATCTTCTCGACCGAGCAGCCGGTCCGTCTCGCGCCGTTCGCGTTTGGTGGGACGGCCGGTCCCCCGATCCCGCCGGGGCAGCGAGGCGAGCAGTTCCTTGGGTGGTGGAGGTGGGCTGTGGTCGATGAAGCACTCCGCCGCAACCGGTGGACCGACCCGTTTGGACACGACCCGGGCGACCTCCACGATCCGATCGCGACCGGCGACCCGGATCCGGATCTCGTCGCCGACCGCCACGTGTTGTGCCGGCTTGGCCGGGGTTCCGTTGACCTTGACGTGGCCACCGCGACAGGCGGATGCGGCGGCCGACCGGGTCTTGGTCAGCCGGACCGACCAGATCCAGCTGTCGACCCTGGTGCTCGGTTGCGCGCCGGGCATCAGTTACTGAGCAGTTTCCAGAGGGTGGCGCCGCCGGCGATGACCCCGACGATCAGGGCTATCCAGAAGTTGGTGATGATCCACAGGACCCCGAAGACGATCACCGCGGGGGCCAGGGCGAACAACACCATCCCCGGATGCGCGGCGACGGTCTGTTTCATCGCCCGGGTGCGGGCTCTGTCGATTTCTTTGGCCATGGCTCCTCCTCGACCGGGCGCGACCTCGGCAGTCGCACGCAGCCCAGTCTACGGAGGATCACCCGGTGCGAGGAACATCCGATCGAGGGGGCGGTTCAGCCACGGACGAGGAGTTCGGCGTCATCGAGCCGATACGGCGGTGCTCCGACGCCGGTGATCCGCACGGTGCCCCACGGCGTGACCTCCGCGAGGCGCGCCGGTACCGGTTCGGCGGAATCGACCGCGACCTCCACCGCGCTGACCCGGGCGTCCTTGAGCGCGCGGGCCTGTTCACCGAAGACGATTCCGGCCCAGTGGTATTGGCCGTCGAGCGGGTCGAGGTAGCCCTGGACCCGGATCCGGGCGACGAGCTGCTCGTCCTCGTGGCCGATCTGCGCCGGCCCGTCGTAGACGCCCTCATCCCGGATGTCGGCGGAGCTGAAGTCGTAGTCGAAGGGATCGAAACGCCGGAGTTCACGGGATCGTTTGCGCTCACCGCCGTTGGCCCGGACGTACCCGAGCCAGGACCGTTCGATCGGCACCCGCACCTGCACCCGGCTCGAACCGGATGTTGCCAGTTCGTCGATGGCCGCCCCGATGTAGTCGACGGAGGAAGCATCGACGTGGAAGAGGTTGGCCTGCCGGCTGCTGACCACGCCGAGGTAGTTGTCGTCGGGCGCCACATTCGAGGTGATCAGGATCCGGCTGTGGTTCTCGTCGTCCCAGAGGTCGCTCGTGGCGTCGAACTCCCCGACCGCCGCCACGTCCGTGACCGCGATGTCGAACTGCGATCGGCGCAGACGCTCCGCCATCGCCGACATCACCGGTCCCGCGCCGATCAGGCCCACGCGTGGCCCGCTCATCCGAGGAACCCGGCCTTGCGCCACGCGCCTCGGGAGAACCGGGTCATCAGACCGTTGTCCTCGAGGAACTGCGCGAGGTCGGCGAACCCGAGCCGCTGCATCTGGTGAAAGTTCGGATTGCTGCGGGCAGCCCGGGTGGCCTCGCGTTTGTCCAGACCCGCCCGTGCGTACATGGCCGGGTTGGTGAAGAGGTACTTGAACCGCATCGCGGCCAGTCCGTGCAGGTTCGCGGCCACGAACCGCTCCCAGCGTCCGCGGGTGCTGCGGCGGCGGACAATGCCGTCCCTGGCGAAACCGATGTGCCGCGACTCTTCGGTGACGTGGATACGCATCAGCCGCGAGACCAGCGGTTGCAGCTCGGGGTCGTCCAGCATCTCCCGCTGTAGGGCGTCGAAAATCTCCTCGCCGACCAGCGCGGCGACCCACATCAGCGAACCCCGCAATCCGAAGGGAAGCACCAGCATGATCATTCGTTCCCACCCGGCCATGCCGTAGGAGCGGGCGCCGCTGCGTTCGATGGCGCGCCCGAACATCACCATGTGGCGGCATTCGTCACCCATCTCGGTCAGGGCGTAGTGACTGACCGACGACGCCGGATCCTGTTTCAGAAGTCGTTGCAGCAGAGACCGATTGAGCAGGTTCTCGAACCAGATGCCGATCGAGAGGATGTTTGCGAGCTCCTGCCGGGACACCTCGATCCGCTGCTCGGTGGTGAGGGTGTTCCACAGGTCGGTGCCGTACAGGCTGCAGATCCGCGGGGGCAGAAAATACTTGTCCGGGTCGAGGGGCGCATCCCAGTCGAGGTCGACGACCGGTGAGTACGACCGCTTGACCGAACCGCTGAGCAATCTCGCGGCGATCGCTTCACGACCACCGGACGCCTCGGATTTCTGGGCTGCGGAACGGGATCGGGCTGGCGCTGACATCGGGCCTCCTGATGGCGGGGTAGCGGTTCGCTGAACCCGACGCTATTCGCCACCTCACAATGTGTCAATGGTCACTGTCACATAAACCAGTGGCGACGTTGGGGGACGGCACCTACCGGGCCGCGCGTGGGCCCTGCTGTTGAATAGGGGGATGCCCAGCGACTTCCCAGACGACGACCCCATCGCCGAGGCTCGACGGAACTGGGAGGCGGCCGGATGGGGTGACGTGGCCGTCGGCATGCAGGCCGTGACATCGGTGATGCGGGTCCATCAGATCCTGCTCGCCCGGGTCGAGTCCGTTCTCAAGCCGTGGGGACTGAGCTTCTCGCGATTCGAACTGCTGCGTCTGCTCGCGTTCAGCCGGCGAGGCGCACTACCGATCACCAAGGCCAGCGACCGTCTCCAGGTGCACGTGACATCGGTGACCCATGCGATCCGCCGCCTCGAGGAGGCCGGCATGGTCCGCCGCGTACCGCACCCGACGGACCGCCGCACCACACTCGTCGAGATCACCGATTCCGGGCGCGAGACGGTCGAAGAAGCAACCCTGGCGCTCAACCGCGAGGTCTTCGGCGACGTCGGGATGACCGAGTCCCAGGCCAATTCACTGGTCAAATCCATCAACGCGGTACGCAAGCACTCCGGCGACATCTGACGATGGATGCCGAGCTCTCCTCGAACCCATACTCGTGAGGGCTCCGAGAGTGGTGGCCGAGGCCCGAGGGTGAGGGCACAACTTCGCTCACCGTTCTCACGCCCGCGCGGTCTGCAGACGGCGCGGGTGTGAGTTCGGTGAGCGAAGTGGTGGTGCGAGATCGATCAGCGCAGGGTTTCGATGATGGCGCTGAAGTCCTTGGCGCCATGCTCGGTTGCGTAATCGGCATACAGCGTCGCGGCATGCTCACCCAGCGGGGCGATCGCACCGGTCGACTCGACCGCGGCCATGGCCAGGCCGAGGTCCTTGTTCATCAGAGCGGTGGCGAACCCGGGCTTGAAGTCGTTGTTCGCCGGTGATGTCGGAACCGGTCCGGGCACTGGACAATTGGTGTGGACCGCCCAGCAGTTCCCGGTGGCGCCGGTGATCACGTCGAAGAGCGCCTGAGCTTCCAGGCCCAGCTTCTCGGCGAGTACGAACGCCTCACCGATCGCGATCTGCTGCACGGCGAGCACCATGTTGTTGCAGACCTTCGCAGCCTGCCCCGCGCCCGACCCACCGCAGTGGATCACCTTGCTCGCCATCGGATCCAGGATGCTCTGTGCGGCCACGAAGGCTTCGTCGCTGCCACCGACCATGAAGGCCAATGTGCCGGCATCCGCACCCTTGACACCACCGGAGACCGGCGCGTCGAGCTGCGCGAATCCGTGGTCGGCCGCCTGCTGATGCACCGCGCGGGCCTCCTCGACCGAGATCGTCGAGGAATCGATGAGCAGCGCACCGGTTTTGGTACCGGGCAGGATCTGCGAGTAGCAGTCGACGACGGCCTTGCCGTGCGGCAGCATCGTGATCACGACGTCGGCGTCGGCCACCGCCTCGATCCCGCCGGCGAACACCTCGATGCCGTTGGCGGTGGCGGCCGCGGACGCCTCCGGCGACGGATCGAAACCGTGCACGGTGTGTCCGGCCTTGACCAGGTTCTTGGCCATGGGTCCGCCCATGTGGCCCAGACCGAGAAACGCGATAGTGCTCATAGGTATTGCCCCTTTGTCGACTTGTCGGCCTCTGCCCGGCCGATCACAACCCGCATGATCTCGTTGGTGCCTTCCAGTATTCGGTTCACCCGGAGGTCACGGACGATTTTCTCCAGACCGTATTCCTTCAGGTACCCGTACCCACCGTGCAACTGCAGCGCCTGGTCGGCGACCTCGAAGCACGTGTCGGTGACGTAGCGCTTGGCCATCGCACACAGCTCAACCTTGTCCGGATGGTCGGCGTCGAGCGCGCCGGCGGCCTTCCAGAGGATGAGCCGCGACGTCTCGAGTGAGGTGGCCATGTCGGCGAGCGTGAACCGGATGGTCGGTTCGTTGATCAGCTTGCCGCCGAAGGCTTCCCGGTCCGAGACGTAGGTGATCGCCTTGTTGTAGGCCGCCTGCGCCCCACCGAGCGAACAGGCCGCGATGTTGATCCGGCCCCCGTTCAGACCGTTCATCGCGATGCCGAATCCCTTGCCTTCTTCTCCACCGAGAAGATTGGCGGCCGGCACCCGGGCACCCTCCATGATCACCTGCGCGGTGGGCTGAGCGTTCCAGCCCATCTTCTGCTCGTTCACACCGAAGGACAGGCCCGGGGTGTCCGACGGCACGATGAACGTCGAGATGCCGCGTGGCCCTTCGACACCCGTGCGGGCCATGATGATGTACACGTCGGAGACGCCACCACCGGAGATGAACTGCTTCACCCCGTCGAGGATGTAGTGGTCGCCGTCCCGAACGGCCTTGGTACGCAACGCCGCAGCGTCACTTCCCGCGGCCGGCTCGGTGAGACAATAGCTCGCGATGGCCTCCATCGAAGCCATCTTCGACGCCCAGTTCTGGCGCTGCTCGTCGGTTCCGTAGGAATCGACCATCCACGTGCACATGTTGTGGATCGACAGGAACGCGGCAGTGGTCGGATCGGCCTTGGCCAATTCTTCGAAGATCCGGACACCGTCGATCCGACGGAGTCCACTGCCACCCACGTCCTCGCTCGTGTAGATCCCGGCCATGCCGAGTTCGGCGGCCTCGCGCAGTTCCTGCGCCGGGAAGTGCTTGCGCTCATCCCAGTCGAGGGCGCTGGGCTCCAGACGCTTGCGCGCGAAGGCCGCCGCGGTATCGACGATGACCTTGTCGTCCGCGCTCAGATCGAACGGCGAAAAGGTCTCAGCAGACATCGACCGGCCTCAGTCCATCGTCGGGATGACGAACTCGGCGCCATCCTTGATGCCCGAGGGCCAGCGGGTCGTGATCGTCTTGACCTTGGTGTAGAAGTTGATCGAGGCGGTTCCGTGCTGATTGAGATCGCCGAATCCGGAACGCTTCCAGCCACCGAAGGTGTGGTAGGCCACCGGCACCGGGATCGGCACGTTGACGCCGACCATGCCGACCTGCACCCGCGAGGTGAAGTCGCGTGCGGCGTCGCCGTCCTGGGTGAAGATCGCAACACCGTTGCCGTACTCGTGGTCGGTCGGAAGGGCCAGTGCCTCTTCGTAATCGGCCGCGCGGACGATGCAGACGACGGGTCCGAAGATCTCGTCGGTGTAGATCGTCTGATCCTTCTTCACGTGATCGAAGAGGGTGGGTCCGATGAAGTAACCCTCTTCCAGGCTCTCACCGTCGAAGGTCAGGTCGGTGGCAGCGCGCTCGCGGCCGTCGATGACCAGTTCGGCGCCGGCGTCCACACCCTGCTGGATGTAGTCCTTCACCCGCTCGAGGGCAGCCTTGGTGATTAATGGGCCGTAGTCGGCCTTGATGTCGTGGCTGTGGCCGACGCGCAGAGCGTTGACCTTGTCGATCAGCTTCTCGCGCAGGCGATTTGCGGTGGCCTCACCGACCGGCACGGCAACCGAGATGGCCATGCAACGCTCGCCGGCGCTGCCGTAACCGGCACCGATCAGCGCGTCGACAACCTGATCGAGGTCGGCGTCGGGAAGGATGATCATGTGGTTCTTGGCGCCACCGAAGCATTGCGCGCGCTTACCGTTTGCCGCAGCGGTGGAGTAGATGTACTGCGCGATGTCGGAGCTGCCGACGAAGCCGAAGGCCTGGACGTCCTGGTGGTTCAACAGGCCGTCGACGGCCTCCTTGTCACCGTGGATGACCTGGAAGACACCGGCGGGCAGACCGGCCTCGAGGAACAATTCGGCCAGGCGGACCGGCACCGAGGGGTCGCGCTCGGAGGGCTTGAGGATGAACGCGTTGCCGCAGGCGAGCGCGGGGCCGGCCTTCCACAGGGGGATCATCGCCGGGAAGTTGAACGGCGTGATGCCGGCGACCACGCCGAGCGGCTGACGAACCGAGTGCACGTCGATGCCGGTGCCGGCGCCTTCGGTGAACTCACCCTTGATCAGGTGAGGGATGCCGATGGCGAACTCGATGACCTCGACGCCGCGCTGGATGTCGCCCTTGGCGTCGGGGATGGTCTTGCCGTGCTCGATGGACAGCAGCTCGGCGAGCTCGTCCATGTTCTGGTTGACGAGGTCGACGAAGCGCATCATCACGCGAGCGCGACGCTGCGGGTTCCACGCCGCCCACACCTTCTGCGCCTGCACCGCACTGGCGACGGCGGCGTAGATGTCCGCCTGGTTGGCCATGGGAACGGTGGCCTGCACCTTGCCGGTGCTGGGATTCATCACATCAGCCGTGCGGCCGCTGGTTCCGGCGGTGCGGGCGCCGTCCACGAAGTGCTCGATTTGCCTGGTCATGGGGTCCTCACAAGTCATCTACGAACGTGTTGTCTCGATCACTATATACTAGGACTTCCTAGTAATGCGAGGGTTCGTAGATGACCTGCGGGAAGGACTACCCGGTCTTGCGGCGGAACTGGTGCGGGCCACCCTCCGGACCGTGCTGACCACCGGCTTTGGAGCCGGCGTCCTTGTGGTCTTCCGCCAGTTTGCCCTTCTGGTTCTTGCGCTCGAGGGCTTCGCGGAACTTGCGTTTGGTTTCTGAATCGGCAGTCATGCCATATCCCTTCATTGGGGTCCTCTTGCGAGCCTATCCACCGCAGAATGCGATGTCAGGCGATTTTCCTGCGGTCCGGCTCAGCCCGAGTGGGGCCGGTGAACCGTGGTGCGCTCCACCGATCCGTCCGCGGCGAAGTACTGCCACTCCCCCGTCTTCTTGCCATCTACCCGATGTCCGCGATCGATGAGGTTCCCTTCGGGACTCCATCGCTCCCAGAGACCGGTTTTCTCACCGTCGACGAAGGTCCCCTTTTGCAGCAGACCTCCGTTTTCCCGATACCAGATGCTCTCGCCGTGGAGGATGCCGAAACGATAGTTCGCCTCCCAACGGACTGTGCCGTCACGAAAGTAGTACCGCCACAGTCCTTCTCGACGACCGTTGTGGTAACTGCCGACGGAATCGCCCTTTCGCGCGTCGACTTCGCGCCACAGTCCGGTTTTGTGGCCCTTCGGGTCACGGGCATTCTCGGGCTGCTGGCCGGCGTCGGGTTTCATCCACCCAGGCTACCGAGCGTTACGGGTCGTCCATGACCACCGGACCAAATTTCGCTAGCATCACGGACTGGGTACGACCTGCCCGACGGCTGAACTGTCGCCATCAGGGGTACCCTCAGTCGGCACTGATCCACGTAGAAAGAGATGAAATGTCTGTTGTGATCCTGTACGGCAGCGAGACCGGCACGGCGGAACTCGTGTCCGATGCGATCTCCGACGTCCTGGCCGGACAGCACGATGTCTCGATGTACGACATGTCCGACTTCGCGGTCGAGGACCTCACGTCCGACGACTTCCTCGTGGTGGTCTGCTCCACCTACGGCGAAGGTGAACTGCCCACCGGCGCGGAGCCGTTTGCCGAGGCCCTCGACGACGAGAAGCCCGATCTGACCGGGCTGCGTTTCGCAGTCTTCGGACTCGGCGACAGCGTCTACGACGACACCTTCAACCGCGGCGGCGAGATCATGGCCGAGAAACTGACCGAACTCGGCGCGAGCCAGGTCGGCGAGCACGGACGCCACGACATGTCGTCGAAGGTTGCCGCAAAGGTGCAGGCCAAAGAATGGGCCGAGGGCATCACGAAGGTCATCGGTTCCTAAAGGTCGAGCTCCGCTGCGCTTCGTCTCCTCCTGAACTCCGTCTCGCCGCCCCCGTCCGGCATCGCGGATTACGCTGCGAACATGTCGACAACAACAGTGGTGGCAGACCTGGTGGCGGCGTTGCCGGACGGCGTGGTCGTCACCGATCCCGACATCGTGGCGGCCTACCGGCAGGACCGGGCCGCTGATCCCGACGCCGGGACCGCGCTCGCCGTGGTCCGGGCGACCAGCACCGCCGACGTCCAGGCCACTGTCCGATGGTGCGCGGAACATCAGATCCCGGTGATCCCGCGGGGCGCCGGAACCGGGCTGTCCGGCGGCGCCACGGCATTGTCCGGTGGCATCGTGCTGACCACCGAGAAGATGCGCGACATCACCGTCGACCCGGTGACCCGGACCGCGATCTGCCAGCCCGGTCTGCTCAACGCCGAGGTGAAGGCCGCGGTCAAGGAGCACGGACTCTGGTATCCGCCGGACCCCTCGTCCTTCGAGATCTGCTCCATCGGCGGCAACGCCGCCACCAACGCCGGCGGCCTGTGCTGTGTCAAGTACGGCGTCACCGGCGACTACGTCCTCGGCCTCGAAGTGGTCCTCGCCGACGGTCGCGCCGTCCGGCTCGGCGGACCTCGACTCAAAGACACCGCCGGGCTGTCACTGACCAAACTGTTCGTCGGCAGCGAGGGCACCCTGGGCATCATCACCGAGGTCACCCTGCGCCTGTTGCCGCCACAACCGCCCGCCTCCACGGTGGTGGCGTCGTTCGCATCGGTCCACGCCGCATCGAAGGCGGTATTGGCCATCACCTCCACCATCCGCCCGGCGATGCTCGAGTTCATGGACAAGGTGACGATCAACGCCGTCGAAGATCACCTCAGGATGGGCCTGGACCGCAGCGCCGGAGCATTGCTGGTCGCCCAATCCGACGCACCCGGCGCCGCTGCGGCCGCCGAGGTCGCCGTCATGGAACAGGCGTTCACCGACTGCGGGGCCACCGAGGTGTTCTCCACCACCGATCCCGACGAGGGTGAGGCATTCACCGCCGCCCGCCGCTTTGCGATCCCCGCCATCGAGAAGATCGGCCCACTGCTCCTCGAAGATGTGGGCGTACCGCTGCACAGGCTGCCCGATCTGATCGACGGCATCGAGGCGATCGCCGCCAACCGCCGGGTGCTCATCTCGGTGATCGCACACGCCGGCGACGGCAACACCCATCCGCTGATCGTGCACGACCCCACCGACGCCGACGAGACGGCCCGGGCCAATGCCGCGTTCGGAGAGGTGATGGACCTGGCAATTGCGTTGGGCGGCACCATCACCGGCGAGCACGGCGTCGGCAGGCTCAAGAAGGGCTGGCTGCCGAATCAGCTCGGCGACGACGTCATCGAACTGACCCGGCGCATCAAGGACACCCTCGATCCGCTCGGCATCCTCAATCCCGGAACCATGCTGTAAAGCTCGACCTCCGCTCGCATTCGCGCCACTTACCTGCGTTCGCGCCGGTTGCAACCGGCGCGAACGCAGGTAAGTGGCGCGAACTTTTGGGGTTGGGGGCCGCCGGGCGTCAGGTGTCGGACAACGACTCCAGCAGCCGCAGCCACACCTCGCTCACCGACGGATACGACGGGACCGCATGCCACAGGGTGGCGATCGGTACCCGCCCGACGATCGCGATGGTTGCGGCGTGGAGCAGTTCGTCGACCTCGGGTCCGGCAAACGTGGCACCGACGATGACGTCGGCCCGTCGGTCGATCACCAGCCGGGCCCGCCCGGAGGCGTCGTCACGCAGCAACCCGAATCCGGCGACCGACGACATGTCGACGTCGGCGAGCTTCACGTCGATTCCCTTGGCGTTCGCCTCCCGTTCGGTCAGCCCGACGCTCGCCACCTGCGGGTCGGTGAACACCACCTGCGGGACCGGCACGTCGACGGGCACCGGAGGCGGGATCCGGTTCTCGGCGTGGGCGGCGATGGCGTGACCGACATTGCGGGCCTGATACTTACCCCAATGTGTCAGCGCCGGACCGCCACTGGCATCGCCCACCCAATAGAGCCACGACGCATCCTCGTTGACCGAATCAAGGCCGATACCCTTACGCGCCGGCGCTCTGCCGGTGGCCACCAGGATCTCGTCGGCCGTGATCGACTCGCCGTCGACCACAACGGTCACCGCGTCGCCGTGGATCCGGCCGACCCCGGTATCGGCCGCGACGGGACGGACCACCTCGGTCACCTCCACGTTGCGACGAACATCGACGCCACTGTTGATCAAGCCCTGCGCGACGAGTTCACCGGCAAACGGCTCGGACTTCCCGAGCAGCGGGCCCCGGGCCAGCAGCGTGACCTCGGTGCCGAGCGCGGCCATCCACGTCGCGGCTTCACAGGCGACGACACCGCCACCGACGACGATCAGCGACGCCGGGATCTCCCGGACACCGGTGGCATCGCGGGATGTCCAGGGGTACGCCGAGGCGTAGATGCTCGGGATGACGGGGGTGCTCCCGGTGGCGACGACAACGGCCTCCCGCGCCTTGATGGTCTTGCTGCGCCCGCCGTTGTCGACCTCGACCGTGCGCTTGCCCCGCAGGATCCCGTGACCCCGGACGACGTCGATGCCCAGGCCCTGGGCCCACTCCACCTGGCCCTCGTCCTCGTAGTCTTTCACCCACTCGTCACGGCGGCGCATCAGTTCTTCGGGAAGGATCTTCTTCCCGACCTTGATGCCGGCGAGGTGACGGGCAGCGGCGTGGACGGCGACCGGCCGAAGCATCGCTTTGCTGGGCATACAGGCCCAGTAGGAACATTCACCGCCGAGGAGTTCGTGCTCGATGATCACCGCGGTGCGGGACGATCCGGCGACCGCATATTGCGCCGCGACCTCCCCGGCCGGGCCGCCACCGATCACCACGACGTCGTACTCGGTCTCTGCCATCACCCCACCTTGCCACTGTGGGCGAACGTGTTCCAGACCTGCGGATCACTCAGTCGGGTGCGCTGCCCCCGGAGGCGGGCGCAGGTCTCTTCACCAGGTCGACTTCGAACTCGGTCTCGCGTTCGGCGGCGTGCCGCGCCAACACGAACACCGCGCGGAGCATCGTCACCAGTGCGACCCCGGCGACGACACCCTCGATCCAGTTGACATCGATCCGCTCGCCGAGGATCAGCACGCCCATCGCCATGGCGACCGCGGGCTCCCACACCGTCATCGCCGGGAACGACGTCTGCAGGTCGTGGGCCGCGAACGCCAGCTGCTGGGTGACCACCGACCCGGAGGCGACGAGCAGGATCAGATAGAGCTCCGGATGGATCAGGATCTCGACGAAACCGTCCTCGAGCTGAGTCATCACACCTTTGAGCAGGAATGCCTGCACGCCGGTGAGCAGGCCAGAGGCGGAGCCCAACAGCAGCGCCCGATGGTGGGACGAGACGAACTTCGAAGCCACGACCAATGCGGCCAGGACGGCGATCACCACCACGATCGTGCCGGCGAGTGTCCCCGCCGAGACGTGGCCCAGGCCCGCTTCCGGCTGCGCGATCACCACGAAGGCGGCAATGCAAACCGTCAGGATGATGCCCCATTTCCACTCGTGGAAATTGAGGCGCCGATGGTCGAGATAGGCCTCCATGGGCAATGCGAACAGGACCGACAGGACGATCAGCGGCTGCACCAACAGCAGCGATCCCATCCCGAGCGCGGCGGCCTGCAGGGCGAACCCGCCGGCCGCGATCACCACCCCCAGCCACCACCGTTTGGTGATGCCACCCGATGGGGTGGACGAGCGCTGGCGCACGAGAGTCCCGCTGGCGACGAGCAAGGCCGAGAGCGTCGCCAACAGCGCCGGGAGGAACAAATGCACGGTCCCGACATTACTTGCCGACAGTGGGAGAAAGCTGAGAGCGACGGCCCCTTGTGAGCCAATCGGCAACAACGTCAGGATGAACTCCGTGCATCTGGGTACTCGTCACCCTGCGACCGTCGCCGTGGCGGCTGATAATCGAGTAGCCCTGTCCGTATCAGAGAGGTGCCACCATGTCCTTGGCCGACTACACCGAATCCGAACTCGACCTCGACCTGCGCTGGTGGGACGCCGCCAACTTTCTGACCGTCGCGCAAATCTACTTGCAGGACAACGTCTTGTTGCGGGAGCCGCTCAAGACCGATCACATCAAGCCGCGTCTTCTGGGCCACTGGGGCACCAGCCCCGGACTCTCGGCGATCTACACACTGCTCAATCGCCGGATCCGGGACACCGGATCGAAGTGGCTGTACATCACCGGGCCCGGCCACGGTGGACCGGCATTGGTGGCGTCGACGTACCTCGAAGGCACGTACAGCGAGATCTATCCGCACATCTCCCGCGACTCGGACGGCGTGCAGGCCCTGTGCCGGCAGTTCTCGACACCGGGCGGCGTCCCGAGTCACGTCAGCGTCCAGACGCCCGGCTCGATCCATGAAGGCGGCGAACTCGGATACGCGTTGATCCACGCCGCGGGCGCGGCGTTCGACAACCCCGAACTGGTCGTCGCCTGTGTGGTCGGTGACGGCGAGGCCGAGACGGGTCCGTTGTCGGGGTCGTGGAAGATCCCGGCCTTCCTGAATCCGGTGCGCGACGGCGCGGTGCTCCCGATCCTGCATCTCAACGGCGCCAAGATCGCCGCGCCCACCGTGCTCGGCCGGACCAGCGATCGCGACATCGAGGCCTATCTGTCCGGGCAGGGCTGGGCGCCGGTGTTCGTCGAGGGCCACGATCCGCGCCAGGTGTTCACCGACCTCGCCCGGGCACTGACCGACGCCCACGACGAGATCGCGAACATCCAGGCCGACGCGCGCACCGGGGTGCCCAGCGGCAACAAGTGGCCGGCCATCGTGCTTCGGACACCCAAGGGATGGACCGGTCCGCACACGGTCGACGGCAAACTGATCGAGGGCACGCATTGGAGCCATCAGGTTCCGCTCTCCGGTGTGCGCGAGAATCCTGAACACCTTGCGCTCCTTGAGGAGTGGCTTCGTAAATACCGTCCGGACGAACTGTTCGACGCAGACGGGACACTCGTTCGCGAGCTCGCCGAACTGGCCCCGACGGGCGACTTGCGGATGGGTGCGACCCCGTACGCCAATGGTGGCCGCAATCTCGTCCCGCTGAGGATTCCCCCGCTCGAGTCGTATGCGTTGCAGATCGATGCCCCCGGCGCCACGTCGTACGAGACCACCAAGGTTCTCGGTGAGCTGATGCGCGACATCTATCGCGACAACTCCACCGCCGACCACGGCGGCAACTTCCGGCTGTTCAGTCCGGACGAGACCGCGTCGAACCGTCTGCAGGCCGTCTTCGAGGAGACCGACCGGTGCTGGCAACTACCGCGCACCGAATACGACGATGGGCTCTCACCCGAAGGCCGGGTCATGGAGGTGCTCAGCGAGCATCTCTGTCAGGGGTGGCTGGAGGGCTACCTGCTGACCGGCCGCCACGGTCTGTTCGCCACGTATGAGGCGTTCGCGATGGTCAGTGTGTCGATGCTGGTCCAGCACGCCAAGTGGCTGCAGCATGCGGCGGCGCTGCCATGGCGCGAACCGGTGGCGTCGTTGAACGTCCTGCTCACCAGCACCTGCTGGCGCAACGACCACAACGGCTTCAGCCACCAGGGCCCCGGCATGATCGACGCCGTCATCCCGCTCTCGCCCGAGGTGGTCCGGGTCTGGTTGCCGCCGGACTCCAACACGTTGCTGTCGGTGGCCGATCACTGCTTCCGCAGCAAGGACCACGTGAACGTGCTGGTCGTCGACAAGCAGTCCCATCCGCAGTACCTGACCCTCGAGCAGGCCAATGAGCACTGCGCCGCCGGGGCCTCGATCTGGGAATGGGCCGGCACCGAGACCTCCACGGTGGGCGTCGACGGCGAACCCGACATCGTGCTGGCCTCCGCCGGCGACGTACCGACCCAGGAGATCCTCGCCGCGGCCCACCTGCTGCGGGAATGGGTGCCGTGGCTGCGCGTCCGGATGGTGAACGTCATCGACCTGATGGTGCTCCTGCCCCAGAACGATCACCCGCACGGCCTGCCCGAACAGGCCTTCATCGACCTGTTCACCGCCGACACCCACGTCGTCTTCGCGTTCCACGGATACCCGCGCGCAATTCACCAACAACTCCACGGACGCACCAACGCCGAGCGTTTCCACGTCCGCGGGTTCAACGAACAGGGCACCACCACAACGCCTTTCGACATGGTGGTGCTCAACAAGATGAGCCGTTACCACCTGGTGCTCGAAGCGCTGCGGCGCACCAGGCGGGTGCCGGAGAAGACTGCCGAGCTCGCCGAGTTCTGCCAGGCCCAACTGCAGCGACACCACGACTACGTCCGCGAACACTTCGAGGACATGCCGGAGATCCGCGAGTGGCAGTGGTCCTGAGTCGCTCGACGGAGCGGCCTCGGCGACGAGGGCGCCGGATCTGCGGCCCCGCGCCATCGCCCGAACCTACCTCGCGGTCCGACCGCCACGATCATTCCATCCGGAAACATGCTGGTCGGCGCGCCGACTGGCCGTTGTCCGAAAAGTAGGGCACCCTGGATCAGGTGAGTGGCCTTTCCGCATCGACGCGAGCGATGCTTCGTGATGACCTGGAGCGGCTGATGACGCTGAGCCGAGACCAGATCGAATGGGCGTGCTCCGACACCACCGCACTGGCCGAGCTCATCGGATTCGGATTCGACGAGGTTGTCGAGCTGCGGGAGAACGCCGAGCTCGAATGGCTTCGCGGCCACCCCGAGTGCGCACAACACCTCGAACAAGAAGCCTCCGCCTGGAACGCCACGGTGCGACTTCTCCGTACCGCGCTGGCGCAGTCCCGCAGTGCGGCGGGCACCGGTCGGCATCGCCGCACGGCCTGATCGTCTCCGGATTTCCTTGACCGGCGGGCTACCGTCGAACCTGTGAGTCGAACACTGATCCTGATGCGGCACGGCAAATCGGACTATCCCGACGGCGTGATGGACCATGAACGCCCCCTGGCCGAACGTGGCCGTCGAGAGGCTGCACTGGCCGGCCGGTGGATGGTCGACTCCGGGCTTCGCGTCGACCACGTGCTGTGCTCCACCGCCACCAGGACCCGGCAGACACTCGAACGTACCGGCATCAACGCCCCGACCACTTACGTCGACGAGATCTACGGCGGCGATTCCGACGACGTCTGCGAGGCCATCCGGATCTACGTCCCGGCCGGTGCCGAGACGGTCCTGGTGGTCGGGCACGAGCCGGGTATGCCGGCGACCGCGGTCGCACTCGACCCCGACGCGCCCATCCCGCGGTTTCCGACGTCGGCGTACGCGGTGCTGAGCATCGAGACCCCCTGGGGCGAGATCGGATTGACGCCAAATCCCGGCAATCGCATGGTCAAGATGGTGATTCCGCGGGATTGACCGGCACTCGGGGCCGGCTCTACCCGACCTGGGCGCGTTCCAGGATCGGCGCGAGGTCCAGTCCTTCCGGCAAGGTTCCGTACGCCCCGGCCCAGTCACCACCGAGTCGCGTGGCGGCGAAGGCTTCCGCCACGGTCGGGTGTCCGTGCCGCAGCAGCAGGGATCCCTGCAGCGCAATGCATATCGACTCCGCGATACGGCGCGCGGTGGGTTCTGCGGCGGTGACCAGCTGCTTCTTCAACGCGGCCAGGTACGTGTCGTACCTGTCGTCGAGTCCGGTCGCGCGGTCCAATTCGTCGAACAGAGCGTCCACCGACTTCGGAGCGGTGGCCATGGCGCGCAACGTGTCGAGTGCGCTGACGTTGCCGCTGCCCTCCCAGATCCCGTACAGCGGGGCCTCCCGATACAGCCGCGGCATCCCCGAGTCCTCGACATAGCCATTGCCACCAAGGCATTCCATCGACTCGGCCACGTGGGCGGTGGCCCGTTTGCACAGCCAGTACTTGGTGGCCGGGAGTCCGATCCGCCGCAGCAACGTCTCGGTGTCGTCACCGCGTTCGGCGGCATCGGTGGCACCGGCCATCCGCATCGACACCATCGTCGCGGCCTCGGACTCGATGGCCAGGTCGGCGAGCACGTTGCGCATCAGGGGCTGGTCGATCAGGTACTCACCGAACACCTTCCGGTGCCGGGCGTGATGGATCGCCTGCGTGAGACCATGCCGCATGTTGCCTGCACTGGCCAGCGCACAGTCGAGTCTGGTCAGGTTCACCATCTCGATGATGGTCCGTACGCCGCGGCCCTCGTCCCCGACCAGCCACGCGATGGCACCGTCGTACTCCACCTCCGACGACGCGTTCGCGTGGTTGCCGAGCTTGGCCTTCAACCGCTGCAGCCGCATTCGGTTGCGCGTGCCGTCCGGCAGCACCCGCGGCAGGAAAAAGCACGACAGCCCACCCGGCGCCTGGGCGAGTACCAGGAACACATCGGACATCGGCGCCGAGGTGAACCACTTGTGCCCGGTCAAGGTGTAGCTGCCATCCGAATTGGGCTGCGCGCTGGTCTGATTGGCCCGGACATCGGAGCCGCCCTGCTTTTCCGTCATCGACATCCCGGCGATCAGGCCCGCCTTGCCCGACGGAACCGACAACGTCGGGTCATAGCTGCGCGAGCTCAGCAGCGGCTCGTAGATCGCGGCGAGCTCAGGATTGTGACGGAGCGCCGGAACCACCGCATAGGTCATCGAAATCGGGCAGACGTGGCCGGCTTCGACATTCCAGACACCGAGTTTGGCGGCGCGCACCACATGGGCACCGGCCCGGGCGTCGGCCCACGGCGAACCGTGCAACCCGTGCCCGACCGCCACCTCCATCAACTGGTGGTAGGCGGGATCGTATTCGACCTCGTCGATGCGATGTCCGTACCGGTCGTGGGTCCGCAGCACCGGTTCATTGCGATCCGCGAGTTCACCCCATCTCTGCGCCTGCGCCGTTGCGGCGATGGCACCGAGGGCCGTGACCTCGTCGGCACCCCACGCGCCACCTTCTCGAACCAGCGACTCCGACAGCGCGGGGCTGGTCGCCGGGTTATATCCGACCAGCGGCGGAACCTGATTGAACACTTCATGTGTATCGACCATCACACCATCGTCCCACTCACCGAATGGTGCGTTCTCCGAACCCTTCGACGTCGCTATTGTCTGATTGGCACGGGTTTACGTCCGGGCGCGGCAGGCCGACGTTGCCGCCATACTGGACGTACGCAACCAGCGACCAGGAGTACAGCAGGTGAAGCTTTCAGCATCCACGGCGACAGTCGACGCAGACACCGGTCCGGCTCGAGCATTGTTCCTGGTCCATGACAACGACACCGACCGCGGGATCGCCGACACCGGAACGCTCCGCGAGCATGTCGCCGAGCGCGGATATGAATACGACATCGTTCACCCGGCGGATGAGTTCCCCGATGTGACCGAATACGAGTTCGTGATCATCATGGGTTCGGCGGAGTCGGCATACGACGATTCGGTTCCGTGGCTCGCCGCCGAGATCGCCTACCTGCGTTCGGCTCTGGCCGCCAACATACCGATCTTCGGGGTCTGCTTCGGTGGACAGCTACTGGCCCGGGTACTCGGCGGCAAGGTCAAACGTTCCGAGATGCCCGAACACGGATACGTCACGATGGACACCGTCGCACCGGATCTGGTGTCCCGCGGCCCGTGGATGCAGATGCACTTCGACCGATTCACGCTGCCACCCGGAGCCCGCGAGATCGCCCGCAACGGCGCCGCACTGCAAGCCTTCACATTCGGCAGAAACCTGGGCGTCCAGTTCCATCCGGAGATCTCACCGGCGGTCTGGGCGACCTGGCAGGCCGGCTGGGCCGCCGCCCGCGAGGGACAGCTGGTGGTCGAACGAGGGATCGACCTGCAAAGGATCACGGCCGAGATCTCCGCGCGCGCCGACGAGTCCCGGCGAAACTGCGGGATCCTCCTCGACGCGTTCCTGTCCCTCGCTCACGCGCCCGTGTAGGGCGGCACCGCCAAACAGGGCACCGCGCGGGAGTTGGCCGGGTCCAGTGCATTGAGGACCATGGCCGCCGAACGCTGGTTGGAGACGATCGAGAGATGATCGGACCGGTCAGCCGAACAGGTGTCCTGGACAACGATATTCGTCACGTCGATACCGTCCGGGCCGTCGAGGATCCCGCTCGTGTACGGCGTCACCAGCTGGTCGTACCGGGTGACGATGTTGGTGTAGGTGATGCCCTCGACATACGGTCCCCCACCGGCAATGATGGCCGCTTCGAAGGACTCACCCCCCGGTGCGGCAATGCAGTCGGGGCAGTCGGTGTCCGGGATCGCGATCGGCGGCAGGCCCAGACCCTCGATGAACACGGAAGTGATGTCCGACCAACCCGATCCGTCGTCGGACCCCTGCCAGTACGGCGCCAACGACACATACCTGTCGATCTTGGGCGCACCGCCGTAGTACTTCGCCCAGTACGTCGGGATCTGGGTACCCTGCGAATGACCCACGACGTCAACCTTTTTCGCACCGGTTTTCGCGAGCACGTTGTCGACGAACACCTTGAGCTGCCAGGCACTGACATCCTTCGGGCCGAGTCCACCGACCCGGGACGCCGGCCACACCGACGACAACTCCCCATAGGTCGGCGCGAAGACGCAATAGCCCTCGTTCTTCAGTACTGGGACCATCGATATCCAGTTGGTCTGCTGACTGCCGGCGGTTCCGTGCACGAGCACCACCGGATTCGGATGCTCGGCCGAAGGCTTACAGCTGTAGTCGTTCGATCCGGGCAACGATCCACCCGGGTTCGCGAGTTCGGCAGGAATGCCGGCCAGGAAGTTGTAGGTCACCGGCAAGGGGGCGGCGTGCGCGGCCGGCGCCACACCGAGCCCGATCACCAGCAGGATTGTTGTGACCAGCACCGATCGAAACGTCCACCGCATTGCTTTGTCCCTTCGCGTTCTGGCCTTGAAGCTAGCACTGAACGCTCAGTTCTCGGCAGGCATCAGCAGATCAAAGCGCACCCCGAGCAAGCGGATGGGACGATCGAGTTCGAACTTGTGCAGGACGTCGAGCATCTCGGCTTCCAGAACGGCCGGGTCGGTGGTGGGCGCCGGCAACTTGTGCGACTTCGTGCGGGTGTAGAAGGTCTTGGTGCGCACCGTCACTGCCACCCGAAACGGTAGGCGCTGCTCGGCGATCACCTGTTCCAGCAGTTCCCGGGTGAGACGCCGGACGGCGTCGTCGATCTCTGCGGGATCGGTGAGGTCGGCCGGAAATGTCTCGACCTTGCTGTGCGAGCGGGCGATGAACGGTTCGGTGCTGACGTTGATGTCACCACCCCCACGCGAGAGCAGGTTCAGCCAGTTGCCCAGATGCGGGCCGAATTCTGCGATCAGGTGGCCGCGGTCCTCGGCCGCCAACTGCGCCACCGTCATGATGCCCAGCTTCTCGAGCTTGGCTGTCGTCTTCGGCCCCACGCTCCACAGATCACCGACACCCCGCTCCCCCATGATCGGCATCCAGTTCTGGCTGTCCAGCGAAAAGACATGGTCCGGCTCACGTTTGGCAAACCCGGTGGCCATCTTGGCCCGCTGCTTGTTGTCGCTGATGCCCACGGCCGACGACAGCTGGTTGTCGTCGAGGATGCGCCGGCGGATCGACCCGGCGAGCTCGCGGAGGTCGACGTCGGTGTCGTCGACCGGAACCCCGAGGAATGCCTCATCCCAGCCGATCACCTCGACGGGATACCCGAAACTTCGCAGCGTCGACATCACCCCATCGGAGGCCACGTCGTACGACGGGTGATCCAGCGGGAGGTAGATGGCCTCCGGCATCTTGCGGAACGCTGATCGCAGCGGCATCCCGGCCCGAACCCCGAGGTCACGGGCTTCGTAGGACGCACAGGTGACGACCTTGCGCGGCTCCATCGGATCGCCGGTGCCCCCGACGATCACCGGAACACCGACCAGATCAGGGTTCCGGCGGCGCTCCACCGAGACCTGGAACTGATCCAGGTCGACGTGCATGATCGCTCGGAAACGGCGAACCGGAGGCGTTGTCATCCCTGCCGACAATATGACAGAACGAGGTCAGGCGCCCGGAAAGGCCAGCCCGTGTACTACTGAGGCCCGCTCGCCATCAGATCTGTCCGGTGGCGTCGTACATCCAGGACATGTCGGAGGCGGCCAGCTTTTCCATCCAGTCCGGCGGAGCCGTCGATGCCAACCCGCCGAAGTCCCAGTAGTCCTTCCACAGGGTGATCTTGCCGCCCGACACCTTGTGAACGGTCACAAATGCCAGCGTCGCGGACTCGCCGGTGGGCCAGGTCCAGGTCTCGCTGTGCTCGTACATCACGTCGGGGCCGCTGGAGATCAGGAGACCGTCGTGGTTGATGTAGTCGGACAGCGGTTCCAAGCCCACCTTGAGCCGCTTGACGATGTCGTCGGGCCCACGCGCCGCAGCGGCGGGCCCCAGCGGCATGTCGACGTAGATGCAGTCGTCGGACACAAACCCCTTGACCCCCTCCCAGTCCCGCTTGCTCAATGCTGCCCAGAGACCCAGGACCGCGGACTTGTTCTCATCTGACACGCTCGTACCTCTTTTCAGTAGTTCTCGCGGGTAGGAAACGGCCGAACCTCTTGTGCCCGAGCGCATCTGCCGGGCGGTCACCGGTGAACACCGTCTCCCCATTGACCATGACGGTGCGGACGGTGCGCTCGTTGCGGTTGACCATCCGCGAGAGCCCTCCGAACTGTTCGACCTCGGCCTCCCGATAGTCCTCGAGCGATGCGTCGAGATACTCGGGGTCGAGTAGGAACAGATCGGCCCGATCACCGACGCGCAGGTGCCCGGCGTCGATCCCGTACCAGTCGGCGAGCTCGCCGGTCAGCCGGTGAACCGCGTGCTCGACGGTCATGAACGGCGCACCGGCCTCGGCGGCGGTGTGTACGTGCCGTAGCAGTCGCAGTCCGAAGTTGTAGAACGCCATGCTCCGCAGGTGCGCCCCTGCGTCGGAGAACCCGATCTGGATCCCGGGTTCCTTCGCGAGCTTTTTGAGGAGCTCGGCCCGATGATTGGAAATGGTTGTGCGCCAACGAACTTTCGTCCCGTGCTCGAGAAGGAGGTCGAGGTAGGCGTCGACCGGATGCAGCCCACCGCGGTCGAGTCCGACCTGGCCGAAGGTCTTTCCGACCACGGCGCCGTCCGGGCACTCGACGATCTCGGCGTCGAAGAAATCCCGATGCCAGACCCGTGGTCCGTACTTCTTGTCGTAGTCCTTACGGAACGCGCGGCGGTAATTCTCATCGCGCATCAGCTCATTGCGATCGATCTCGCCCTGCAGGTGCAGCGCCGCCGCTCCGGACCCGAATTCCTCGAACACGGCGAGTTCCATACCGTCGGCGTACACCTCGAACGGCACGGGCAGGTGCTGCCACCGGAAGTCGCCGCCGAGCCGGTTGACGCCCCTCGCGATGGGACCCATTGCGTGGATCACCTCTGGACGTGCCTTGATGTCGGCCGCCGACAGCAGGCTCGTCTTCAGTCTTGGGCGCCCCCAACCCAGGGACGTCAGCACCTGCGACAGCACGTTGAGCGGCCGGGAGATGTCCGGGCCGGACTGCAGCACTCTCGCCCGTTTCCGCAGGATCGCGTTGAGCCTCCGCAATTCCCGCCGCTTCGCATACGTGGACGGGAGCGTGCGCGACCGGCAGAGCACGCCGTCGAGTTTGTCGAAGAGGAGCTGCTGCGAGGACAACCCCAAAAAGCCCGCATCCAACGCCTCGGTGAGCATGGTTTCCATTCGGAGTTGCTCCGCAGGCGTGGGCGCCACATCGCCTCGGGTGGCGCGGTCGAGGCCCATCGTCGCGGCGCGGATATCGGAGTGCCCGATGAACGCCGCGACGTTGGGGCCCAGGGCGAGAGACTCGAGCGCCTCGACATACTCGCCCGCGGTCCGCCAGGTTCGGTGTTGCTCGATGTTCGAGATGACGTGCTGCCGCGGGATCGCCTCGACCCGCCCGAACAGGTCACCGGCAACCTCGGCGTCCACGTGGATCGTCGACAGCGAGCAGGAACCCAGCAGCACCGTGGTGACGCCGTGGCGCAACGATTCGCTCAACGCCGGACCGCCGAGTACCTCCACGTCATAGTGCGTGTGGATGTCGACCATCCCGGGCAGGACCCACAAACCCGTTGCGTCGATGACTTCGGAGCAACCGTCGGCCTGCAGAGATTCAGCGGAGATCTCGACGATGCGGCCATCACGGATCCCGATGTCACGGATCTCTGACGCGCGGCCGGTGCCGTCGAACCACCGCCCGCGACGGATCACGATGTCGTAGGTCATGGACGGATTACAACCCAGGCCGGCGAGTCACGTCAGCCGATTCACCAAGCTGGTAACCGTGAACCTCAACGGACCAAATCTGTCCTGGATTGCTGGGACACTGAGGTCAGCCCCCAGTGAACCCACAACCAGAGGAACCGTCATGAACTGGACACTCGAAGTGATCACGCTGCCGGTCACCGACGTCGACCGCGCCCGGGACTTCTACAAGAAGATCGGATTCAAACTCGACCACGACCAGACGGTGTCCGACGACATCCGTTTTGTGCAGATGACCCCACCGGGATCGGACTGCTCCATCGCCTTCGGCAAAGGGCTCATCGATTCCGAACCCGGATCGGTGAAAGGCCTGCAGGTCTGCGTCACCGACATCAACGAGGCGAGGGACCATCTGCTATCGGTGGGCGTCGATCCCGGCGAAGTGGACATCCAGAGCTGGGGCCACTTCGTCTACTTCGCCGATCCCGACGGCAACTCCTGGAACGTCCAGTACCTGCCCTCTCGCGACGACACCTGACCCTGACCCCTTCCCCCACCCCAAAATTCGCGCCACTTGCCTGCGTTCGCGCCAGTTGCAACAGGCGCGAACGCAGGCAAGTGGCGCGAATTTTGGGGTCAGGCAGCAGCCATCAGGGCATGCGCGGTCAGCGCCTCCACCAAGATCCGGTGCAGGCGTTCCGGCTTCTCCAGATCACTCCAGTTCCAGCGCACGACGACGACCCCTAAGCGACGCAGCCTCTGCTCACGCCACTTCTCCCGCTCGTACGCCTGCTCGGTCGTTTCACCGGGACGCAGGTAGCGGATGTACTTTGCGTAGCCGTCGAACTCACCGGCCACCAGAGAACCCCAATCGAAAATCGGTGCGGGCCACGAACGTTCCATCCGGGGTCGAGAACCTGTGCTGCAGACGTGGAACCGGTATGTCGCCGAAGCTCAACATCAAAGCGCGAGACAGGGATTCACCGACGCTCTCGGACTTCCCGTCGGCCACCGCGAGCGCTGCGCGAGCAGTCGAGACGCCGGTCCTGCCTGCGCTGCGTCGTAAAACGGTCTCGAGTTCGGATCGCGACACCCCCGCGTACATCGCGCCGTCGAGCACACACACCGCCTGGAAGAACGTCCCGGAGCGCGCGACATCGATTGCCGTCCTCGCCGGCGCGGGTGGCCAGCTGCCGATCGAGTTCGCCGATCTGGACTGCATCACGGCGACGGACGAGGTTGGGGTCTTCGATGTTGGGTTCGCTCATGCACCGACCTTCAGCGGCAGCACCGACCGAACTCACGCTCCCATGACGCTCGGACGCCCGACCTGTGGATCAGCGCCGCTGCTGTGCACATCCAAATTCAGTGGGCAACAAAAAGCGGGCGCCCCCTCGAAAGGGAGCGCCCGCCTTTGTAGCGTTTACCTAGCGGTAGTCGCTGCTGAATCCGTAATCGTCCAGCGGGACAGCCGCACCCGACGGGGCACCGAAGGTGCCGTCCGGGCTGTAGTAGGTGTCGTCGTAAGACGGCACCGCGTACGCAGCTGCACGTGCTTCTTCGGTCGGCTGCACCTGGATGTTCCGGTACCGGTTGATACCGGTTCCGGCCGGGATGAGCTTACCGATAATCACGTTCTCCTTGAGGCCGACGAGCTTGTCGCTACGGCTGTTGATGGCCGCATCGGTGAGCACGCGAGTGGTCTCCTGGAACGACGCCGCCGACAACCAGGACTCGGTTGCAAGCGATGCCTTGGTGATACCCATGAGCACCGGACGTCCGGCAGCGGGCTCGCCACCCTCGGCCACGACGCGACGGTTGGCCGCCTCGAACTCGGCACGCTCGGTGAGCGAACCGGGCAGGAACTCGGTCGCACCGGAATCGATGATCGTCACGCGACGCAGCATCTGACGAACAATCGTCTCGATGTGCTTGTCGTGGATCGACACACCCTGGCTCCGGTAGACCTCCTGGACCTCGTTGACCAAGTGGATCTGCACCTGACGGGGACCCATGACACGCAGGACCTCGTGCGGATCGGCAGCACCTTCCATGAGCTGCTGACCGACCTCGACGTGATCGCCATCGGCGAGCAGACGCTCGGTGCCGTCGTCGTGCTTGAAGACACGCAGACGCTGACGCTTCGAGATCTTGTCGTAGACAACCTCTTCCGAACCGTCGTCGGGGATGATCGTCATCTTGTAGAAGCGATCGTCGTCCTCGAGACGGATCCGGCCGGAGACCTCGGCGATCGGGGCCTTGCCCTTGGGGACACGGGCCTCGAACAGCTCCTGGACACGCGGCAGACCGCCGGTGATGTCGTCACCGACACCACCCTGGTGGAACGTACGCATGGTCAGCTGGGTACCGGGCTCACCGATCGACTGGGCCGCGACGATACCGACGGCCTCGCCGATGTCGACGAGCTTGCCGGTGGCCATCGACCGTCCGTAGCAGGTGGCGCAGACGCCGGTGCCGGTGCCACAGGTCAGGACCGAACGGACCTTGACCTGCGAGATGCCGGCCTCGAGCAGAGCCTCGATCGCGGGATCACCGAGATCGAATCCGCGCTCGATGATGACCTTGCCGTTGGCGTCGATCGCGTCGGCGGCCAACGTCCGTGCGAACGTCGACGTTTCGACGTGGGCATCGCGGATGAGCGAGCCATCGGCCTGACGCTCGGCGATGACCGTGTTGATGCCACGCTCGGTGCCACAGTCGGTCTCACGCACGATGACGTCCTGCGAGACGTCCACCAGACGACGGGTCAGGTAACCCGAGTCGGCGGTACGAAGCGCGGTGTCGGCCAGACCCTTACGGGCGCCGTGCGTGTTGATGAAGTACTCGGCGACGGTCAGACCCTCGCGGAACGAGGACTTGATCGGACGCGGGATGAACTCACCCTTCGGGTTCGTCACCAGACCCTTCATACCCGCCAGCGAGCGGATCTGGGTCATGTTGCCCGCGGCACCGGACTGCACGATCATCGGGATCGGGTTGTCGTCGGGGTAGTGCCGCTCCATGTCGGTACCGACCTCTTCGGTGGCCTGTTTCCAGATCTCCACCAGTGCGTCACGACGCTCGGCAGCGGTCAGGGCACCACGCTGGAACTTGCGCTCCAGACCATCGGCCCGGTCCTCGTACCGTTCGAGGATTTCACCCTTGTTCGGCGACACGAGCACGTCGGACATCGCGATGGTGACACCCGAACGGGTGGCCCAGTAGAAGCCGGCGTCCTTGAGCTTGTCGACGGTCTGCGCGACAACGATCATCGGGTAGCGCTCGGCCATGTCGTTGATGATCGTGGCCTGACGCTTCTTCGGCATCTGCTCGTTGACGAACGGGTAGTCGTTCGGCAGGAGCTCGTTGAACAGCACGCGTCCCAGAGTGGTCTCGACAGTCCACGGGGTGCCGAACTTCCAGCCCTCGGGGAACTGCTCGCGCTCGATCGCCCGGGTCGGACGCTGATGCGTCAGCCGGACCTTGATCGGAGCCTGAACACTGAGCACGCCACGGTCCACGGCCATCTGAGCCTCGGACGGTGTCGAGTAGACACCGCGCTCGACGTCGTCGCCGGTCGATGCGGTGTACGCGCCGACCGCCTCGGGCTTGAGCGTGGTCAGGTGGAACAGACCGGTCACCATGTCCAGACGCGGCATGGCGAGCGGACGGCCCGATGCCGGCGACAGGATGTTGTTCGACGACAGCATCAGGATGCGGGCCTCGGCCTGCGCCTCGGCGGACAGCGGCAGGTGCACTGCCATCTGGTCACCGTCGAAGTCGGCGTTGAAGGCCTCACACACGAGCGGATGCAGCTGGATGGCCTTGCCTTCGACCAGCTGGGGCTCGAATGCCTGGATGCCCAGACGGTGCAGCGTCGGCGCACGGTTCAGCAGAACCGGGTGCTCGGCGATGACCTCTTCGAGGACGTCCCACACGGCCGGGCGCTGACGCTCGACCATCCGCTTGGCGGACTTGATGTTCTGCGCCTGGTTCAGGTCGACGAGACGCTTCATCACGAACGGCTTGAACAGCTCGAGCGCCATCAGCTTGGGCAGACCACACTGATGCAGCTTGAGCTGCGGGCCGACGACGATGACCGAACGGCCCGAGTAGTCGACGCGCTTGCCGAGAAGGTTCTGACGGAAACGACCCTGCTTGCCCTTGAGCAGATCGCTCAACGACTTCAGCGGGCGGTTACCCGGTCCGGTGACCGGACGGCCACGACGGCCGTTGTCGAACAGTGCGTCGACGGACTCCTGCAACATCCGCTTCTCGTTGTTGACGATGATCTCGGGGGCACCGAGATCGATCAGTCGCTTGAGGCGGTTGTTGCGGTTGATCACGCGGCGGTACAGGTCGTTCAGGTCGGACGTGGCGAAACGGCCACCGTCGAGCTGGACCATCGGACGCAGCTCCGGCGGGATCACCGGCACGGCGTCGAGGACCATGCCCAGCGGCGAGTTGCCCGACCGGTGGAACGCTGCGACGACCTTGAGGCGCTTGAGGGCGCGGAGCTTCTTCTGCCCCTTGCCGTTGCGGATCGTGTCGCGCAGGATCTCGACCTCGGCGGCGATGTCGAAGTCCTCGAGCAGACGCTTGATGGCCTCGGCACCCATGGCTCCGGTGAAGTACTCGCCGTAGCGGTCCTGGATCTCGCGGTACAGCTTCTCGTCGATGATCATCTGCTTGGGAGCAAGCTTGACGAACTTGTCCCAGATCTCGTCGAGATCGTCGAGGGCGCGCTGCGCGGTGTCACGGATACGGCGCATCTCGCGCTCGCCGGCATCCTTCACCTTGCGGCGGGCATCGGCCTTGGCGCCTTCGCGCTCCAGCTCTGCAAGGTCCTCTTCGAGCTTCTTGGCACGCTCTTCGAGATCGGCGTCGCGCTGATCGGCAACGCCTTTCTTCTCGACCTCCATCTCGGCCTCGAGCGTGGACTTCTCGTTGTGGCGCAGTTCGTCGTCCACAGCGGTGATCACGTAGGCGGCGAAGTAGATGATCTTCTCGAGATCCTTCGGCGCCAGGTCGAGCAGGTAACCCAACCGGCTCGGCACACCCTTGAAGTACCAGATGTGGGTGACCGGTGCGGCCAGCTCGATGTGACCCATCCGCTCACGACGCACCTTGGCGCGAGTGACCTCGACGCCGCAACGCTCACAGATGATGCCCTTGAAGCGCACGCGCTTGTACTTGCCGCAGTAGCACTCCCAGTCCCGGGTGGGACCGAAGATCTTCTCGCAGAACAAGCCATCCTTCTCGGGCTTGAGCGTGCGGTAGTTGATCGTCTCCGGCTTCTTCACCTCGCCGAACGACCAGTTGTGGATGTCGTCGGCCGTGGCCAGGCCAATCTTCAGTTCATCGAAAAAGTTGACGTCGAGCACTATTTACCTTTCAGTAGCTCAGTCAGAAAAAGCGGAGTGATCAGTTGGCCAGGTCATCGACGGTGGCGGCTTCGTTGCGCGAGAGGTTGATACCCAGGTTGGCCGCAGCCCGCTCCAGGTCCTCGTCGTCGCCGTCACGCATCTCGATGGCAGCACCGTCGGAACTGAGCACCTCGACGTTCAGGCAGAGCGACTGAAGTTCCTTCAGCAGCACCTTGAACGATTCGGGGATACCCGGTTCCGGGATGTTCTCGCCCTTGACGATCGCCTCGTAGACCTTCACGCGGCCGACAACGTCGTCCGACTTGATGGTCAGAAGCTCCTGCAGCGTGTACGCCGCACCGTAGGCCTGCATGGCCCAGCACTCCATCTCACCGAAACGCTGACCACCGAACTGCGCCTTACCACCGAGCGGCTGCTGGGTGATCATCGAGTACGGACCGGTCGAACGCGCGTGGATCTTGTCGTCGACCAAGTGATGCAGCTTGATGATGTACATGTAACCGACCGAGACCGGGTACGGGAACGGCTCGCCACTACGACCGTCGAACAAGGTTGCCTTGCCGTCGGCGTTGACCATCACATCGCCGTCGCGGTTCGGAAGCGTCGAGGCCAGCAGGCCCGTCAGTTCCTCTTCGCGAGCGCCGTCGAACACCGGGGTGGCGGTGTTCGTGTTGGGCTCCACCGAGAGCATGTCCTCGGGCAGCTTCGACGCCCACTCCGGCACACCCTCGGCGACGTTGATGTTCCAACCGGTCTTGGCGATCCACCCGAGGTGGGTCTCCAGGATCTGACCGATGTTCATACGACGCGGCACACCGTGGGTGTTCAGGATGATGTCGACCGGGGTGCCGTCGGGCAGGAAGGGCATGTCCTCGGCGGGCAGGATCTTGCCGATGACGCCCTTGTTGCCGTGGCGGCCGGCGAGCTTGTCGCCGTCCTGGATCTTGCGCTTCTGGGCCACGTACACCCGGACCAGCTCGTTGACACCGGGAGGCAGATCGTCGTCGTCATCACGCGAGAAGACGCGGATGCCGATGACCTTGCCGGTCTCACCGTGCGGAACCTTGAGCGAGGTGTCGCGAACTTCGCGAGCCTTCTCACCGAAGATGGCGCGCAGCAGGCGTTCTTCCGGGGTCAGCTCGGTCTCGCCCTTCGGCGTGACCTTTCCGACCAGGATGTCGCCGTCGCGGACCTCGGCACCGATGCGGATGATGCCGCGCTCGTCGAGATCGGCGAGCACCTCATCGGAGACGTTCGGGATGTCCCGGGTGATCTCCTCGGCACCGAGCTTGGTGTCGCGGGCGTCGATTTCGTGCTCTTCGATGTGAATCGAGGTGAGCACGTCCTCTTCGACGAGACGCTGGCTCAGGATGATCGCGTCCTCGTAGTTGTGGCCTTCCCACGGCATGATCGCCACGAGAAGGTTCTTTCCGAGGGCCATCTCACCGTTCTGGGTACACGGACCGTCCGCGAGGACCTGTCCGATCTCCACGCGCTGACCCTCGTCCACGATCGGACGCTGGTTGGCACAGGTGCCCTGGTTCGAGCGCGCGAACTTGCGCATCTGGAAGGTGTCGCGGGTGCCGTCGTCTGCCATCACGGTGATGTAGTCGGCGGAGACCTCTTCGACCACACCGGCCTTGCCGTTGATGATCACGTCACCGGCATCGACAGCAGCACGGAGCTCCATACCGGTACCGACCAGCGGCGACTCGCTGCGAACCAGCGGCACCGCCTGACGCTGCATGTTGGCACCCATCAGGGCGCGGTTGGCGTCGTCGTGCTCGAGGAACGGGATCATGGCCGTGGCCACGGACACCATCTGCCGCGGGCTGACGTCGAGGTACTCGACCTGCGACGAGGTCACGAACTCGACCTCGGCACCCTTCTTACGGACCAGAACACGCTCATCTGTGATGACGCCATCGGCACTGAAGTTGGTGTTGGCCTGTCCGATGAGGAAGCGATCTTCTTCATCAGCCGTCATGTACTGGATCTCGTCGGTGACAACACCGTCGACGACCTTGCGGTACGGGGTCTCGATGAAACCGAACGGGTTGACCCGTGCGTACACCGACAGCGAACCGATCAGGCCGATGTTCGGGCCTTCCGGGGTCTCGATCGGGCACATCCGGCCGTAGTGCGACGGGTGGACGTCTCGGACCTCGAGGCCGGCACGCTCACGGGACAGACCACCGGGGCCCAGCGCCGACAGGCGGCGCTTGTGGGTCAGACCCGACAGCGGGTTGTTCTGGTCCATGAACTGCGAGAGCTGCGAGGTTCCGAAGAACTCCTTGATCGCGGCGACCACGGGACGGATGTTGATCAGGGTCTGCGGCGTGATGGCCTCGACGTCCTGGGTCGTCATCCGCTCGCGAACGACACGCTCCATGCGGGACAGGCCCACGCGGATCTGGTTCTGGATGAGCTCGCCGACGGTACGCAGGCGACGGTTGCCGAAGTGGTCGATGTCGTCGACCTCGACGGGGACCTCTACACCACCGGGCACGGTCATGGTGCTGGTCACGTTGGGGTCGGCCTCGTGCAGACGCACCAGGTACTCGACGGTGGCAACGATGTCTTCTTCGGTCAGCACCGGGGCGCCGGCCATCGGGTTCTCGACCAGACCGAGCTTCTTGTTGACCTTGTAACGGCCGACCTTGGCCAGGTCGTAACGCTTCTCCTTGAAGAACAAGTTCTCCAGCAGGGTCTGCGCCGACTCCTTGGTCGGGGGCTCGCCCGGGCGCAGCTTGCGGTAGACCTCGAGCAGTGCCTCGTCGGTGCCGGCGGTGTTGTCCTTCTCCAGCGTCGACATCATGATCTCGGAGAAGCCGAAGCGCTCCTCGATCTGCTCCTTGGTCCAGCCGAGCGCCTTGAGCAGCACGGTGACCGACTGGCGGCGCTTGCGGTCGATACGAACACCGACGGTGTCACGCTTGTCGATGTCGAACTCGAGCCAGGCGCCACGACCCGGGATGACCTTGACGCTGTGCAGGGTCTTCTCGGTGGCCTTGTCGATGTTCGCATCGAAGTAGACGCCGGGGCTACGGACCAGCTGGCTCACGACGACACGCTCGGTGCCGTTGATGACGAAGCTGCCCCGGTCGGTCATGATCGGGAAGTCGCCCATGAACACGGTCTGGGACTTGATTTCGCCGGTGTTGTTGTTGATGAATTCGGCGGTGACGAACAGCGGAGCCGCGTAGGTCATGTCTTTGTCTTTGCACTCCGCGACAGAGGCCTTGACCTCGTCGAAACGCGGGTCGGAGAAAGACAGCGACATGGAACCGGAGAAGTCTTCGATCGGGGACAGTTCGGCGAGGATGTCCTCCAGACCGCCGGTGGGGTTCTCAACGCCGCGAGATGCAGCGCGCTCACGCCATTCCGCGGAACCAACCAGCCACTCAAAGGACTCGAGCTGCACATCAAGCAGTCCGGGTACTTCCAGTGGCTCGCTGATCTTTGCGAATGAGGCGCGCCGAGGCGCACCTGGAATGGTTGAGGTGGACTGGCGGGTGACTGCCAAGATATGTCCTTCCAACACGAATAACTCGTAGTGCCCTAGTGGTGTTTCGCTGCTGTACAACCTGGTCAACGGCGATCACCGGAACACCACAGGCTCTGTGGTCGGAAGGTGAAATCGTGAGGTGGACAGGACGCAGCCAGCGCAACGTCCAACTGTACCAGAAAATGGGCGCACGTAAACAACCCCACGGAGTTACTGCGAACAGACTGCAACCAAGAAGGCCCCGCGTCAAGAGGAACGCGCGGTTTTAGAGGTTAAAAATCAGAGATGCGGCTGATCAACCACTGGCCGTCAATCTTCTGTAGTCCGAGTTCGGTCCGGGCCTGACCCGGTCCACCCATCACCGCGACACCCTGCTGGGTGGTGCTGATGATCATGGTGGTGATGACGGTCGCATTCGAGTCGTCCATATGGCTTACCGCAACCATGTCGACCTGGCATTCGGCGCCCTGTCCGCTCTGCGCCGCGAGGTCTTTGGTCGTGGTTTGATAGTCGTTGAACTGCGTCAACGCCTCACCGGTCAGACCTGTCTTCGCCTTGTTGGCCCAGTCGTCGAACTTCGTGGGATCCACCGACAGCACCGCACAGATCCGGTCACCGGCCTGGGCCTTGAGTGCGCTCGTCTCCGAGGCGTTGGTGAATGCGAGGTTCGATCCGGTCTCCGAGACGCCGGGCTTGAACGCCGCGATGATCGCGAACACCCCGACCACGAGCGCGATGCCCGCGACCACGGCCACCTTGCGCCACGTCAGGAAGCCCGATTCGGGGGTCGGGGCCGACGGCGCGGCCGGGCGGGCCTTCGGCGATGCCGCGGTGGAGCCCTTCGCCGCGCCCTTGGTCAGCGAGACTGACTTGTCGTCGCCGACGTCCGGCGATTTGGCGGCCGCATTGCCGGTGGACGGTCCGCTACCGGCAACCCGCACCTTGCCGCGGGGCGCACTCGGACGGGCCGGCTTACGTGGTCCGGTCATCAGTTACCCCCTGTTGTCGGGGCGGTGGTGGTCCCGGCCGGGTCCTGCAGCCCGATCGCATCGATCGACTGGATGTCCGAGGCCTTCCACCCGCCGTCGACATCCATCACATCTACGGAGAAACCCATGTTCGACGTGGTCGGCTGGGCACCCGGAACGGCACTGGTGACATCCACATAGACGAGAACCTTCGCGGTCTTGTCCTCTTTGTTGAACTCCACCACACCACTGCGCTTGATCACGGACGTCAGAGTGGCGGTGTTGTCGCCGTTCTCGTCGACCTGCTTGGTGAGTGTCTCGAAGTCTTCGGCGGTGATCTGCGTGCGGGCCTTGCCCGTCAACGACGAATCCACCTGCTCGCGAAATGCCGTCAAATTGTTCGGATCGATGTTGGTGACATTGAGGATCACCTGCTCGGCGCCGTCCTGTGCGTCGTCCCGGACCTCCTGGGCGTTCTGGACACCGAAGAAGGCGGAATCGATCCACCGGTAACCGAAGTAGCCGGCGCACACCACCGCGGCCACGAGAGCGACCGCCGCGAGGGCAGCACAAACTCGTAGCCACAGTTGCTGCGAACCGAGATGTCGCTTGCCGCCGGGCTCAGAAATCGTAGTCATCGCCCGCCAAAGGTACACACGTTTGCTGAAAGCCTTTGTACTGCCATCACTTCTCGCGCACACCGAGCAGGGCAGCGATCTGCTCCGCGATCGGGTTCAGGTTGAGGCTGTCGGGCATCTTCTTCGGGTTGTTGTCCCACGGCTGAGGTGTGTTCGGGTCAGCGAACTGGGCCCGATCGGCGCTTCGCACACCAGTCGGATTGCCCTGCGCCACAGCACAACTGGCCTCGGTGTTGAACGGGAAATCGTCGTAGTTGGGATCGAAGTCGGGGTTCTTGGCCTTCTCCGCCGCGATGATCGCCTCGGTGCTCTCGTAGCCGACCGTACAAGCCGGCGGGTTGTTCACCTCGAGCACGATTCCGAAGTGGATGGTGCCGTCACCGGGGGTCGGGCCGTAGCTGCCGCTCGACAGCGCGGAGAGCAGCGCGAGCGCCGGACTGATGCCGTAGAACGTGGGAGCAACCGTGCGGACGTCCTCGGCGAGATTACGGACCACTGTCGTGATGTCACCACCGCTGTCCTGCAACAACTGCGAGATCTCGGTGGCACTGGCGGTACCGGTGGTCAGCAGTCGGCGGATCGCCGGATCCGAGGCCTGCAGCGTCTGTGTCACCAACTCGAGATCGCGCGACCACGCCAGGATCTCGTCCGACTGGTCGGCTTGCGTGCCGAGCACGGTGTCACTGTTTTGGATCAGCGAGATCGTCTGCGGCAGATTGTCCAACCCCGCCTCCGACAGGCCGGCCAGTGAATCGACGAGCGACTCCAGATTGTCGGCATTGCCGTTGAACGCCTTGCCGAGTTCTGTCACCACGGTTTGCAGATCGTCCACCGGGACCGTGCCGGTGAAGTCGACCGCGGACTTCAGCACATCCTGCAGCGGAGTGGGGATCTGCGTGTCCGTGATGACCGATCCGGCCTCGAGATACGGCCCGGAGTTGTTCTTGGGCCGCAGATCCACGTACTGCTCGCCGATGGCCGACCGGTTCGCGACGACCGCAATCGCCGAGTCGGGGATCTTCGGGCCGTCGGAATCGAGGATCAATTCCACCTGCACACCGTCCGGCTGCAACGACAAGGGCCCGACGCGACCGACCGGCACACCGCGGTAGGTGACCTCACCGTTGGTGAAGATGCCGCCGGAATCGGGGAATTCGGCCTTGACCGTGTACGAACCCACACCCACCAAGCGGTCGAGTCGGGCGTAGGTGGCACCGACGTAGACCAGCGCGATCAGCCCGACGACCACGAAGACGATGAGCTGCCATTTCGCGACCTTGGAGATCATCCGATCCCTCCGTTCGCATTGGTCAACAGATTCAACGGCCCCTCGATGAAGCTCTGGCTGCCACGCTCTTCGGGCATCAGCGCGTACTGCCCACCCGAGGGCGGGGTGTTCGGTCCCGGCCGCGCATTGGGCAGCGGCAGCAACGTGATGGTCGGCCATCCCAGGCGCGGTCCGTTGCCGTTGTAATACGGATTCTTTGGATCGACCCTGGGTGTCGGCCCGGTCTTCGGGGGGCTGTACACCGGTTCGCCCTGACCGACCCCAAGTGCCTCGAGCTGATTGAGCAGCCGGAGGTCGAGGTTGGCGAACAGGTTGGTCGAATCACCGATCACGGCGGGCAACAGGTTGTCCGGGAACGGATAGGTGAACAGCAGCGGTGCTGCGGTGATGATGTCCGGCGCGGCCTGCGCCAGTGCCTGGAGCGTGGGACGCAGTGCCCGCAGATCGGTGATGATCTCGTCCCGGGCGGTCCCCAGGACCGCGACACCGGCCTCACCGAGGCTGTCGAGCTGTTGGAGCATCGTGACGAACTGTGGCCTCTGCTCCTCGAGAACCTGGACGCCCTTGGGCAATTCATCGAGTACCCGGTTGATCTGGTCGGTCTGGGCGCGGGCCCGGTTCGAGAGCGCGTCCAGTCCGTCGAGCGCGGTGACGATGCTGTTCTTCTGCTCGTCGAGGCCGCTGATCAGGCGTGCGGTCTCGTCGAGCAGTCCCCTGACCTCGGTCTGACGGCCGTCGAGCGCGGTGTTCAGCTCGTCGACGATCGGCTTGAGCTGCGCGACACCGCCACCGTTCAGCAGCAGCGACAGCGCACCGAGGACTTGCTCGATGTCGGTCGCGGTGCGGGTGCGGCAATCTGCGTCGCCGACACCCGGACACCCGATGACCTCGGCCGGATTCTGCCGGGGCAGATCTGCGTTCTCCTGCGGATCTTCCAGTGCCACATACTTCTCACCCAGCAAGTTCGTCTGCTGGATCTCGACGCGGGCCTGATCGGAGAGATCGACGCGGTTCTGCACCTCGATGGTGACCTCGGCCGTCCATTTGTCAGGCGCGACCTTGATCTCCTGGACCCGGCCCACCTGCACGCCGTTGAACTTGACGGTCGACTGGGGCACCAGGTCGAGCACGTCGAGGAACTGGAGTTTGTACGTCCGCGGGTTGTCGCCCAGCGCCGCACCACCGGGCAGTGGGACCGACTGAAGTCCCTGGGTACCGCATCCACCCACCGCGATCACCGCAGCACCGACCAGCGCTGCCGTGCCCGCTTTCAACCACCGGTTCATCAGTTGCCACCCAATCCCGGTGCCGGGGTACCGGGCACCGTTCCCGGGACCGGACCACGATTCTGCTGGTTCTCGTTGCTCATGATGCCGAACGGCAGATTCAGCGTCGGCGTCGTGATGCCGTCGTTGATCTGGTCGGCGACGTCGCGGCACTGGTCGATGATCGGGCGCAGGGTCGAGCTGAACTGCTCGAACGCCGGGTCACCGGGCTTGAGCCTGCCCAGGTCGAGCAGGCCACACTGCGCACCGAGCAGGTTCTGCAATTCGGGCAGCGTCAGATGCAGGTCGAGTGTTCCGGACTCCGCGTTGTAGGCGTTGACCAGGTTCGACAGGGTCACCGGCAGCACTTCGAGAATTTCCTTCTGGTATTCCTTGGTGTCCACCAGCATCTGGGTCGTCGGGATCAGACCTTCGACCGCGTCGCCGAGCGCCTCGCGGTTGTCCTGCACGAAGCCGGCGACATCACCGAGCGCCACCGACAACTTGTCCAGAGCGGTCCCGAGTTGTTCACGTTCTCCGGCCAGGAAAGTGTTGAACGAGGCCATCTGAGTGTTGAAGCGGCGCACCTGCTGATCGTTCTCGGCCAGCATCCCGACGAAACTGTCGAGATTCTTGATGGTGTCGACGATGTTGCCGCGCGAGTCGTTCAGCGTGTCCGCGGCTTGCGAGAGGCCGCGGATCGTCTGACCGAGCGCCTCGCCGTTCTCGCCCAGGTTCTCCGCACCGGTGGCCACCAGGTCGGTGAGTGCACCGTTCTTGTTGGCCCCTTCCGGACCGAGCGCGGTCGACAGTTTCTCGACACTGGCGTAGAGCTCGTCGACCTCCACCGGAACCATCGTCTTCTCGACGGGCAGGCTGAAGTTCTTCGGCGCCTTGGGGCCCTCGGTGTACACCGGGGTCAGCTGTACGTAGCGGTCGGCGACGACCGACGGGGTGATCTGCGCGGCACCGACATCGGCGGGCAGGTCCACGTTGCCGTCCACCCGCATCTTCACCCGGACCTGGTCGCCCTGCGGCGTCACGTCGGTCACCCGACCCACGGCCACCCCGAGCACCCGGACGTCGCTGCCCTCGTAGATGCCGACGCTGCTGCGGAAATCCGCGGTCACGGTCGTACTGGTGACGCGTTTGAAGACCCACCACAACGAGCCGGCGATCAGCAGCGCCAGGATCAGCGCGATGACGATGAACACGATGTGTTTGGGGGTGAACCAGCGCCCGGGTCCCCGGGTGCCCTGGAGATCGCGTGCCGTGCTCATCATCGGCCGGCCTCCGTTCCGCCGCTGGTGAGCGTTGTCGTGTTCAAGACCGGGAGCCGCGTGGTGTTCTGCTGCGGCAGGGCCGGCGGCAGGATGTTGGTCACCACGGAGTCGAACCAGCGGCCGTTGCCGAGCACGTTGGTGTAGAGCCGGTAGAACGGGGCCATGTAGGTCAAGGACTGTCGCAGGTTCTCGTTCTGGTCCTGCAGGATCACGATCACCTGCTTGAGGGTTTCGAGCGTCGGGCCGATCTGTTCCTGGTTGTCTTTGACGATGCCCGACAACGCATCCGACAAGGTGATCGTGCTCGACAACAGGGTCGAGATCGACTGCTGCCGGTTGTTGAGTTCGGTCAGCAACTCCCCTGCGCCGGAGATCAGTCGTTCGAACTCGTTGTTCCGGTCGGCCAGGAGTTTCGACGTGTCCTTGGTGGCCGCCAGCAATTCCTGCACCTTCTCGTCACGGCTTGCAATGGTCTCCGAGAGCCGGGTCAGACCGTCGAGCGACGACCGCAGGTCGGCAGGCGTTCCCGAGAACGCGTCCGAGAGCGTGCGCATGCTCTTGGCGAGCTGATCGGTGTCGAGTTCGTCGACCTGTTCGGCGGCGTCGGAAAACGCTTCGATCACGTCGTAGGGCGACGTGGTGCGACTGAGCGGGATGACGTCGTCGGGGTCGGCGATCTTGCTGCCCTGCGGATCGAGTGCGATGTACTTCTGTCCCAGGACGGTTTTGATCTGGATGGACGCCTTGGTCTGATCACCGATCCAGGCGTTGTTCACCTGCATGTCGACCCGGACCTTGTCTCCGTCGAGCTCGACGGCACGCACCTCACCGACCTTGACGCCGGCGACCCGCACCTCGGCGCCGGGTTTGAGACCGGCCGCCTCGGAGAAGTTGGCACCGTAGGTGACACCGGCCCCCAGGAGTGGCAACGAGTTGAGGAAGAAGGCGGACGACGCCACCATCAACAGGATCAGGATGCCGAGAAATCCCACGGTGACCGGGCTTCTGCCCTCACCTGGTCGTGCACTCATTGCCTCACCTCCCTACCGTGCGCCGTCCTGCGTGTTGTCATGTTCCCGATCGTCATCCCGGTGGATCCTGGTTCGCCCAGCAGCGCGTCGCCGCACTGGTGTAGAGCACATGGTTGATGTCCGGCAGCGGGATCAGGGGCTGGGTCAGCAGCACGCTCTGACCATTGCCCGCCGTCACGTCCAGGCCGCAGAGGTAGAACTGGAACCACGAGCCGAAGGTCGCGGCCCGGCCGATCTTCTGGAGCTTGGTGGGCAGGTTGGTCAGCGTCTGTTTGATCGCGTCCTGCTGCTCGACCACTGTGGTCCCGAGGTCGTTGAGCGCAGCGATCGAACCCTGGATGGCCGGCCGCGTGGGCTGGAGGATCGACGACGTCACCGCGGTCAGGTTGGACAGCGACGTGATCGCGGATCCGACCGAACCCTTCTGCGCGGCAAGTCCGGTCACGAACTTCTCGGTGTTGGTCAGCAGCGAGGTGAACTGGTCGTCATGCGCGTTGAGGTTCCCCAGGACCGCATTGAGGTTGTCGATCAGACTGCCGATCACCGCGTCCCGGTCGGCGATCGTGTTCGTCAGGCTGGCGGTGTCGCGGACCAGCTCCGAGATCGTGCCGCTCTCCCCCTGGAAGACCTGGATGATCGACGCCGACAGCTTGTTCACGTCATCGGCCGTCAGCTGCTGGAACAACGGTCGGAACCCGTTGAAGAGCTCGGTGAGGTTGATCGCCTCGACCGTGTTGGGCAACCCGATGGTGCTGCCGCCGCCGATGGTCCGACTCTGATCGCCCGGACCCTTCTCGAGGGACAGGTAGCGCTGGCCGGTCAGGTTCCGGAGCTTGATCACGACCTTGACCCCCGCCGGGAGCCGGTCGCGGTCGACCGAGAAACTGACTTTGGCCTGACTGCGCTCGTGGATCTCGACGCCGCTCACCTGGCCGACGCGGACACCCGCGATCCGGACGTCGTCACCGGGCGCGACCTGGGTCGCGTCCTCGAAGATCGCCTTGAAGTCGGTGCCACCCCCGGCGCCGCCGTTGGCCACGGCGAACGCGAGCACCGAGGTCGCGAACACGGTGACCACCGCGAACACGATCAGCTTGATCAGCGGCCCCACTAAGCCCTTCATTTGATGCTCACCTGCGCTCCCTGCACGGTGGGCGCGGCGAGCAGGGTGATCCAGCCCGGGACCTCAGCAGGATCCTGGCCCGCCGAGGCCGCCACGATCGCCTGCATCTGCAGCTTGTTCCGCGGGTCGTTGTAGTTCGTGACCGGCTTTTCATCGGACGCAGCCTGCTCGGTCGCCGAGCCCTCCGGCATCGTCGAGTACTGCGCAGCCGGCATCTGCGGGATGTTGCGCGGCCCGGCATTGCGGGACGGCGGCTGGTACGAGCCGTCGTTCACCGACCCCGCCGGGTACTGCGGGAACGGCCTGCCGTTTGTCGCCGGCGGGTAGCAGATCGGACCACGCTCATCGAGCAGACGCGGCTCGTCCTGGTTCGGCAGATACCGGCCCCGCGGGTTCACGAACTGCAGGTTCACCCGGACCCCGGGGTTCTCGGTGCCCAGACCGGTGATGACATCGGCCTCCGGCACGAGACCGGCGAAGTTCGCGAAGGTGCAACCGAACGCCGGCGACTGATCGGCCAGAGCCGTCAGCAGCGGTTCGGATTCGATCGCCAGGTCGACGAGGTCCTGACGGTTGGTCACCAGGAAGCCGGTGCCGTCGATGGCGACCCGGGTGACCGCGGCGATGGTGGTCCGCAGGTCAGCTTGCCTCTCGAACAGCGTGTTGGTTGTCGTACGCAGGTTGTCCAACGAATCCACCAGGTCGGGCAGAGCCTCTGAATAGGTCTGGGAGAAGCTCGCCAGACCACGCAGAGTGCCCTGCAGTTCGGGCATGTTCTGGTTGATCTCGGAGAAGATCGTGTTGAGTTCGGTCAGGCTCGTGCCCAACTTCTCGCCGTTGCCGGCCAAAGCCTTCGACAAGGTCGACAACGTCACGTTCAGATCAGCGGGCGGGATCGCCTCGAGGACCGGCAACAGTTCGTCGAACAGTTCTTGCAGTTCGACGGCGTTACCCGATTGGTCCTGTTCGATCGTCGACCCCTTGGACAGATGGTCGGCCTCCGAACCCTCCTGGCCCGGCGGGATCTGCAACGCCACGTACCGCTCGCCGAACAGCGTCTTGGGCAGGATGCGGGCGGTGGTGTCGGTCGGCAGCAGATCGACCTTGTCGGGCTGCAGCGCGAGTGTCACGACGACCGAACCGTCTTCGATGTCGGGTGCGACCTCACTGACCACACCGACGGTGAGACCACGGACCTTCACATCGGCATTGGTCGGTAGCGCGTTGCCCGCCGAGGTGGTGCGGAGCTTCACCTCGACCGTGCTGGTGAACGACTTGTTGTATTGCATGATCGTCAGCGTCAAGAACAACGCGACAACCAGGAAGAACACCAGACCCAGGGCCCGGCGGCGTAGTGCCTGCATCTGGTCAGCCCCCCACTCGTACGGACGTAGTGGTGCCCCAGATGGCCAGGCCCAGGAAGAAGTCGAGGATCGCGATGATCACCAGGGCCGCACGCACCGCGTGCCCGACCGCCACGCCGACACCGGCGGGACCACCGGTGGCGTAGTAGCCGTAGTAGCAGTGCACGAGGATGATCACGAAGGCGAAGATCAGCACCTTGCCGAACGACCAGAGCACGTCTTCCGGCGGCAAGAACAGGTTGAAGTAGTGGTCGTAGGAACCGGACGACTGGCCGGTGAACTGCGTGGCTATCAGCCTCGACGCGAAGTAGGCCGAGAGCAGTCCGAGCACGTACAGCGGGATGACGGCGACGAAGCCGGCCAGTACCCGCGTGGTCACGAGGAACGGGATCGACGGCACGGCCATCGTCTCGAGTGCGTCGATCTCCTCCGAGATCCGCATGGCACCGAGCTGCGCGGTGAAACCACAACCGACGGTCGCCGACAACGCCAGGCCCGCCACGAGCGGGGCGACCTCACGGGTGTTGGCGTATGCGGCAAGGAATCCGGTCAGGGCCTGCGAACCGAGCTGGTCGAGAGCGTTGGCCCCCTGCAGTCCGACGACCACACCGGTGAAGCCGGACATCAGCACCATCACACCGATGGTGCCGCCGATGACGGCGAGTCCGCCCGATCCGAAAGCGACCTCGGCCAGCAGCCTCAGCAATTCCTTGGGGTAGCGGCGGATGGTGCGCGGCGACCACCCGATGGCGCGTCCGTAGAACGACATCTGGTCGCCCGCACCGTCGAGGACGCGCAACGGAATACGCGCGATCTTGCCCGCGCGATATCCGAGGTCTCCTCTGCCTTTGGCGATCGTCACCTGTTCTCCTATGAACCCTTGGCCGGAACGATCTGCAGGTAGACCGCAGTGATGATCAAGTTCGCGAAAAACAACAACAAGAAGGTGATGACGACACCCTGATTGACCGCATCACCCACACCCTTGGGACCGCCCTTGGGGTTCAGACCCTTGTACGCCGCAACCACACCGGCGATCACACCGAACACCGCGGCCTTGATCTCGGCGACATAGATGTCCGGCAATTGAGCGAGCGCGCTGAACGATGCCAGGTAGGCACCAGGTGTTCCGTCCTGAACGATCACGTTGAAGAAATATCCGCCGCCGATACCGACCACCGAGACCAGGCCACAGAGCAGCACGGCCACCAGGATCATGGCCAGCACACGCGGGACGACAAGACGCTGGATCGGGTTGATGCCGAGCACCTTCATCGCGTCGATCTCCTCCCGGATCGTCCGGGAACCGAGATCAGCGGTCACCGCCGATCCGGCGGCACCTGCCACCAGCAGCGACGTCACCAGGGGTGCGCCCTGCTGGATCACCACCAGCACGCTGGCGGCACCGGTGAACGATTCGGCACCGAGCTGCCGGATCAGCGAACCGGTCTGCAACGACACGATCGCGCCGAACGGGATGGCGACAAGCGCGGTCGGCAGGATGGTCACACTTGCGATGAACCAGGCCTGCTGGATGAACTCGCGCCACTGAAATGGGCGCACGAATGTCTGGCGTGCGACATCGACGAACAGCTGAACAATGTTGCCGGTTTGGGCGAGCGCGCCCGTACCGGCCTTTGCAACCCGATCGACACCACGCGTGGTGGCACTTGTCATCTACAGAGCCTTGTCCCCTGGTCGGTATGGCGGGAACTGTTCGGTCTGAGCCTCGGAGTCGGCATATTGGGGCTGTGTCTGGTCATATCCCTGCGTCTGCTCGTAACCCTGGGTTTGTTCATAAGCGGGAGCGCCTGCCGGTGCCATCCGGTGCGCCGCCTGCCGCTGGTTTTCCTGGGCAGCATCTTCCTGCACAAAGCTCTCCTCGATCGCCTTCTGCGCCGCCGGCGGCAGGGTGTGCAGGATCTCGCGCACCCGGGCCTGACGTCGTCCGACGGCCTTGCGCTCAGGCAACCCTGGAGTGGCCTGCAGCTGCGGGACGATGCCGCGGACATCCTCGGCGGTACCACCGTCGGAGTGGCCGGCATCGACCATCTCCTGCTCGCGCTTCTGCTGCGCGTCGTCTTTCTCCTCGGACATCCCGATGGGTCCGATCCGACGTCCGTTGAGGAACTGGTCGACCACCGGCTCGTCCGAGGTCAGGAGCACCTCACGGGGGCCGAACATCACCAGTTCCTTGCGGAAGAGCATGCCGATGTTGTCGGGGACGGTCCGGGCGACCTGGATGTTGTGGGTCACGATCAGGATCGTGGCGTCGATCTGGGCGTTGATGTCGATGAGCAACTGCGAGAGGTAGGCCGTGCGGACCGGGTCCAGACCGGAGTCGGGCTCGTCGCACAGGATGATCTGGGGGTCCAGGACCAGGGCGCGGGCCAGGCCGGCGCGCTTGCGCATACCGCCGGAGATCTCACCGGGCAGTTTGTTCTCGGCACCGGTCAGACCGACCAACTCGATCTTGTCCATCACGTTCTGACGGATCTCGTCTTCCTTCCTCTTCGTGTGCTCACGAAGAGGGAATGCGATGTTGTCGAACAGGCTCATCGAACCGAACAGGGCACCGTCCTGGAACAGGACTCCGAACAGCTTGCGGATCTCGTAGAGCTCACGCGAGGAACATTTGGTGATGTCGGTGCCATCGACGATCACCGAGCCCTGCTCGGGATGCAGCAGGCCGATCAACGACTTGAGGAACACCGACTTGCCCGTACCCGACGGACCCAGCAGGACACTCACCTCGCCCTGAGGCAAGGTCAGCGAGACATCACGCCAAATATTCTGCGACCCGAAGGACTTCGTTAGCCCCTCGACACTGACCTCAACGCCCACTGAAATTCCCTCCAAATGAAGTCCGCCCCCGCTGCGGAACCTGTGGTTCGGCTCACTCTAACCCACCGGACGTCATGAATAAACGAGCTGTCCACGGTTTCGCGGACTCGGGCATACCGGAGTGCAGCCAGGGGCGACACCGCTGATCCAGAGTTGCTGCAGGTAGAAGAAAAATTCAGTTACCGACGGGTAACTTTCGCTCCCCGCGACCGGCCTCAAAAAAATTACTGAAGCGAAAGACAAAACGACCCGCAGCCGAAGCTGCGGGTCGTTGTGCGCTCTGAGTGGGCCCCGGTGAACCGGAGTCCTGTCAGATCAGAATTACTTGACGGACACCTTGGCGCCGGCCTCTTCGAGCTTGGCCTTGGCTGCCTCGGCAGCGTCCTTGTCGACCTTCTCGAGCAGCGCCTTGGGAGCAGACTCGACGAGATCCTTGGCTTCCTTCAGACCCAGTCCGGAGACGATCTCGCGAACGACCTTGATGACCTGGATCTTCTTGTCGCCGGCCGACTCGAGCACGACGTCGAACTCGTCCTGCTCAGCAGCGGCTTCAGCGGCAGCCGGAGCGCCGGCAGCAGCAACGGCGACCGGAGCAGCAGCGGTGACCTCGAAGACCTCTTCGAACTTCTTCACGAAGTCGCTCAGTTCCAGCAGGGTCAGCTCTTTGAACTGCTCGATGAGTTCGTCAGCGGTGAGTTTTGCCATGGTGGCAATCCTTTCGATCTTTCCCATGGGCGCACGGTGATGCGACCCGGGGATGGTGGTGGGGTTTTATTCGGCCGCTTCTGCGGGTGCGCCCGCGGCTTGCTTTTCCTGCAATGCGGCCGCAAGACGTGCGACCTGGGATGCGGGCTGAGTGAACAGACCCGCGGCCTTTGCCAAGTTGCCCTTCATGGCACCGGCGAGCTGTGCAAGGAGCACCTCACGGGTTTCGAGGTCGGCGATCTTGTTGACCTCTTCCACGGACAGCGCGCGGCCATCCATGAATCCACCCTTGATGATGAGAGCCTTGTTGTCCTTGGCGAAGTTCTTGATCGCCTTGGCCGCCACGACCGGCTCACCCTCGATGAAGGCGATAGCGGTGGGGCCAGTGAACAGCTCGTCCAGACCGGTCACGCCCGCATCAGCTGCGGCGCGCTTGACCAGGGTGTTCTTGGCGACGGAGTAGACGGCGCCTTCGCCGAGTGAACGACGCAGGTCAGAGATCTGCTTGACCGACAGGCCACGGTATTCCGTGACAACTGCTGCGGTGGCTCCCTTGAACTGCTCGGTGATCTCCGCAACTGCGGCGACCTTTTCGGTGTTTGCCATACTTCGCCTCCTCTCATGACGTGTCGGTTGGTACGTAGGAGCGCGATCCTCCCGAACGGGCCAAGTGCCCCACCAACGACAAACGCCCCGGCACAGGGCACGGGGCGTACACAAGCGAAGTGGCATGATGCCACTCGACGGCGATACCTCGTTCTCCCTGCGTGGGCCGCCGACGAAAGTCGGGCCTTAGGCCGATTCGCGACGAATCGCGTACCGGTGACCAACGGTCTCTGGTTGAACTGACGTCCGCAGGCATATGACCCACGAACACCAAGGGGCAACACTACCGGTAACCCCCACCCGGTCACAAATCGGCCACATCCGGATCAACATGTGAAGCCGGATTAACCCAGATGTCGCGACCGAACGTCCGCTCGGCTACATTGATGCAACCAGTCCAGTGTGAGCCCGGTCACGAATACCGGGTAGCACTGGCCAGCAGCACGATGGAGTGTTGTCGCGACCCGAAACCCCCGGTCAGCACCAGGGTTTTCGGACTTCGCCGCATCCCTCCCGGCAGTGGAGAGGGAGCGCCATGGTCTACCAGTTGAGCCCGTACGAGTCCGCAGTGAGCCGCGGGGTCAGTCGGACAGCACCGACCCTTCCTCTCGGCGACCCGACCGGCGGCGCGAACGCTCGCTGGTGGCGCGAGCTGGTCGACGGCAAGCCCGAGTTCGCATCCCTGACCATCGACCGGTCCGTCGAGCTGGAGATGAGCGACGGGGTTCGGCTGCGGGCCACCCTGATCCGGCCGGTCGACGACGCCGGTGACGTCGTCACCACCGCGCTCCCCACGGTCGTCAGCATCAATCCGTACAACCGCGCGATCCTGGACTTCATCGACCAGGCCACCCATCGCCTGCCGTTACCACCGCTGTCCGGCGGGATCCTCGATGTCTTCGGCATCAACCGCAAGCTGGTGCAGAGCGGATATGTGCAGCTGGTGGTCGATGTCCGCGGCACCGGTTCGTCACATGGCCGTTGGCAGATCCTCGGCGAACGCGAACAGCAGGACTCGATCGAGGTCATCGATTGGGCCGCGGGCCAACAGTGGTGCGACGGCAATGTCGGAATGGCCGGCTGGTCGTATTCGGCCATCAACTCCCTGCAGGCCGCAGGCAACGGATCGCCCCATCTCAAGGCCGTCTTCGCGGTGGAGGGTTGCGAAGACATCGTTCGCGACATCTACATCACCGGCGGTGCGCCATCTGCATTCATCCCGATCTGGCTCGCCGGGGTGAACCTGCTCAAGTGGCTCCCCAACCCGTCGACCGCACTCGGCGATGTGCTGGGCACCAATGGGCTCAGCTGGCTCAAGGACCGCCTCGCCTCCCCCGCCACCGAGATCGGCTCGCTGGCACGAGGGTTCCTCACCGGCACCGATCCCCGGATCTACGACGACCCCTATTTCGACGAACGCGATCCCAACATCGACCAGATCACCGCACCGACGTTCGTCTTCGGCGGTTGGCACGACTTGTTCGGGCGTAGCGCGACCAGGATCTACAACCAGCTCAACCTGCCTCCCGGCCAGAAACAGCTGGTCATGGCCGACGGCTATCACATCGATGCCGGCCTCGGATTCGGTGGACGGGTCTCACCGCCGCGGGTCGACGTCCTCGAGCGGGCCTGGTTCGACCGCTGGCTCAAGGGCATCGACAACGGCGTCGACGAGTACGGGCCGGTGACGCTGCAACAGCAGGGCGGTTCATGGACGTCAGGAAAGTCGTTCCCGCGCACCGACTCCCGCGTGCAGCGCCTCTACCTGTCGGCGGCCCCCTCCGATACCGCGAAGCACAGCGTCCACGATGGCACCCTGGGCACCACGGTCAACACGGAGTCGGCGGCACTGGGCATCCGCCCCGATGTCCGTGGGTTGGTGTCGCGGGACATGACCCAGGTGACCGCGGGCGCGACGCGGGTGCTGGGCAAATGGTTCACCACCGACGCCCGGTTCCAGGAACGTGGCGCGCTGTCGTTCACCACGGCCCCGGTATCGGACTCGGTCCAGATCTCCGGCTCGGTGAACCTGCACCTGCGGACCACCTGCGCCGGAACCGATGCGTTGTGGGCGGTCACTCTCAATGACGTTGCCCCGGACGGCACTTCGACGGTTCTGTCCAACGGCTCGCTGACCTCGTCGAATCGTTCGCTCGATCCGGAGTTGTGTGAGTACGCCGAGGACGGGTCACTGCTCCTGGCCCACCATCCGCTGACCTTCAAGCGCAAGCTCAAGGTGCAGCCGCACCTGCCGATGGACCTCGACATAGACCTGGTCGCAACCGATGCCATCCTCGAGCCCGGACACCGGCTGCGGGTCGACGTGTACGCCGCCAGCCTGCCCCGGTTCCTGGCGGTCCTGCCCGACCTGCTCAAAGCCGGTTTCCGGACCCAGAAGATCGTCCTCGACCCGTTCCATCAGAGCTACCTCACCTTCCAGGCGGTCGGCTCCCCCGCCTGGTGATCCCCCCGCCGACCGTGCCGAAATCACCGCCGAGCGGGCCGAAATCACCGTCGAGCGTGCCGAAGTTGCTCGGGCACAATCGGTTTAGGCACGGTCAATGGCGGTTTCGGCACGGTCGACGGTGGGTTGGGCACGATCAACGCGGCGTGATGATCCCTCAGCCGACGCGGATCCCGCTGTCGCCGAATGTGACCCGGTAGACCAGCGCCGCCTCCGGCCCCAACACCAGACCGACGAGGTCGATCAGGGTTTCGGCAAAACGCGGGCCGTGCTTGTCGATTGCCGACCCCGGACTCAGATGGTGGGCCAGCTCGTGCAGCACCACCAACTCCCGCATCGCCCAACGGCCTTGCGTGGCCACCGGAACCGCGATCACGCCGGCGCCACCACCCGGGTCATATTCGTAGTGCGCCTGATGCTGCCCACGACGGGTCCGCACGCTGACCGGGATCCGCGCCCGCGCGAATCGGGCGACAACGCTGTCCATCGTCAACACCCGCGCGGCATAGTCGCGGACCGAGTCCACCGAACCGAACTTCGCCTCCGGAGGCAGGGTGACCGTGGTCCCGGCGATGGTCAGAACGTTGCCGCCACCCGCCGCCCGTTCGAAGACGTTGTGAACCAGCCGTTCCGCCGCGTACAGCGCCGACCGCTGGCTGTCGCGGTCGGTCAACGGGGCACGCTCATGCCTCGAGCGCCCCGCGAGTGCCACCGAGCGCGATGTCGTCACCCAGCCGGGCGCGGCGCCCGGCCCGGTCACCGGCCCGACGCGCGCCCTCCGAATATCCGGCCGACGCACTGTGTGACTGCCAGGTTCCCCGGGCCGTCGAGACCTCCCGATGGAAGTCCCGGACCTCGATCTCCTTGTTGCGCAGCACCAGTGCGGTTCCGGTGTCGGTGTTGCCCCCGTCGGCGGCAACCGCCTGCTCCCTGGCCTCGTCGCGAGCCGCAGCGAGCCGCTTGCCGATCCGTTCGGCGAACGCCGACTGAAAGTTCAGTCGGGCCGTGATCGGTGACAGTGGTTTTTCCTCGACGACCCGCCGCGAGTACCTCCCCCGACGCTCGGTGACCACCCGGGCGAATGTCTCCCCCTTGTAGTCCCCCGACTTCAGATACCCGTCGCTGGCTGCGACCATCTGCACCACGAGCGAGCTGTACAACGCCTCACACGAGTCGATGTCGCCGGGAAATCCGTAGGCGTAGACAAAGGTCGAGTTACTCGCGACGTCACACGTGATGTCGTTGGCCCGGGCGATCGCGACGAACAGCTGCACGTAGGTGCGCAGACCGCGTTTGCCGGCTTCGCCGATCGCGATGTTCCGTTGCTCGGGAGCCACCCGCCGGTTTCCGTTGCCATGCGCTCGGGCCACGGCGAGATCGATCGATGCCGCGGTGGCCAGCCGCTGGGCGGCCTGCATGAAGGCCTGCGCCTCGTGTTCGTTGTCCGTGCCCTCGGCTTGACGCAGCAGACCGGCGATCTTGGTCAGAAGTTTTTTGTCCTGCACCCGTCCAACCATAGGTGCCGGACCCGACCGCTCGGCCCCGGCGGCGCCCGACTGTGGACCAAACCTCGTGGTGTGGACAACGGTCGCGGCATACCCTGGTCCGAATTAGGAAATGGTGATTTACTAATCCTTGTGGCCCGGCCTCGCGTGAACTCCGACTCCGCTCTTCTCGATGCCGCCGCGGTGGTGCTCGCCCGGACCGGTTCAGCCGGTTTCACCCTCGAACTCGCCGGTCAGGAGGCCGGCGTCTCGGCAGCGACCCTGGTCAAGCGGTTCGGCTCGAAACGTGGATTGTTGATCGCCTCATCCCAGCGCTGGATCGATTCCATCGACATCGAGCCGGCTCCGCTACCCGGCGAAACGCCACTGGCAACGCTCTACCGACTGTCGGTGCGGCCCTATATCGACCACTCCCGCCCGGACGACGCCGCGAATCATGTGTCGTCACTGGCCGCCGACCTCGGCGATCCGGAACTGACCCGACTGCTCGCGCTCGGCTGGCAGCGCAAACGCTCACAGCTCGGACTCCTGATCAGCAGGGCCGTCGACGCGGGCGACCTCCCCGGAGCGCCCGCTCCCGCCGTCGCCGCTCGGACACTGTTCGCACTTCTGGAAGGCAGCTTTCTGGCCTGGACAGTCGACCCGAGCGGATCACTCCGGTCGATCCTCGATACCGAGTTCGGCAACTTGACGTCCACCTGGACATGAAAGGGACCCCACATGAGAGACATCACCGGAGCAGTGTTCATCGCCACCAGCGTCGACGGCTACATCGCCCGTCAGGACGGTGGCATCGACTGGCTGACCAGACGCGACGACGACATGAGTGAGACCGGCTACGCCGAGTTCGCCGCATCCGTCGACGCAATCGCCATGGGCCGCAACACCTACGAGGTCGGCCTGACGTTCGAACAGTGGCCCTACGAGGGCATGCGTGTCCTGGTCGTCAGCACACAACTCGACCCCGGCGCCGACCATCGCGTCACCGTGCACCGCAGCATCGACGAGCTACTGGAGACGGCACAGGACGAGGGCCTACGGCACCTGTATGTCGACGGCGGCCGCCTGATCACCGGATTTCTGAGCCGCAACCTCATCACCGAACTCACCATCACAACGGTGCCCGTCATCCTCGGCTCGGGACTTCCCCTGTTCGGTTACATCGGCGAGGACATCCTCCTCGAACACATGCGCACCGCCACGCTGAGCAAAGGTCTGGTGCAGTCCGTCTACCGGGTGATCCCGGATGACATGCTGGAGCGGTGAACCAAGACGTCGAGCCGAACTCCGAGCGAACACTCTTCGACCAGACCAACACCTCGGCCGGCGGGTTCTACCGACTGCTCACCTCGTCGATCGTGCCGCGTCCGATCGCCTGGGTGTCCTCGTGTAGCGCCGCCGGTGTACACAATCTGGCGCCGTTCAGCTTCTTCACGGTCAGTTCGACGGACCCGCCGATCGTGCAGTTCACCACGGTCGGTGGTTTCAAACACAGTTCCGACAACGTCAGGGCGACCGGCGAGTTCGTGATCAACATCGCGACCGAACCGATGCTCGACCACGTCAACGCCACCTCCGCCGGTTTCGCCGAGGACGTCAACGAGTTCGAGGCCGTCGGTGTGGCGTCCGAATCCGCCGCGGTGGTCGACTGCCTGCGGGTCAGGGACAGCCCGGTGTCCATCGAATGTGTTCTGCATCAGATCATCGAGGTGGGCAACTCGCAGGTCGTGATGGGACGGGTGGTCGCGGTCACTGTCGCCGCCGACGTCGCAGCCGCGGACGGACATCCCGACTTCACCAAACTCGCCCCGGTGGCCCGTCTCGGACGCACCGAATGGGCGCTGCCCGGTGAAGTGGTGGTCCGCGACCGGCCGTGAGTACGCGAGGCGGGAAGGGACCAGGTCCCATATGCGTTGACATACATATAACTCATGGCGCTGTGCCGCGCCGTGAGAAGTACCCGACGTGAAGAAGGCCCCCGTATGTCAGTGACGTTGTCCGTGCTCGATCTCGCCCCCATCGCCCCGGGTCAGAGTGCTCGCGAAACCTTCGCAGGCAGTGTGCAACTCGCCCGCGCCGCGGAGCAGCACGGCTACAAGCGTGTTTGGTACGCCGAGCACCACAACATGGCGACGATTGCGTCGTCGGCAACCAGTGTTCTGATCGCCCATATCGCCGCTCACACCGAGACCATCCGCCTCGGCGCCGGCGGCATCATGCTGCCGAATCACGCCCCCCTGACCATCGCCGAACAGTTCGGGACGCTGGAGACGCTTCATCCCGGCCGGATCGATCTGGGCCTGGGCCGGGCGCCCGGCAGCGATCAGGCCACCATGCGTGCCCTGCGCCGTGACAACAGCTCCGCCGACCGCTTTCCCCAGGATGTGCTCGAGCTGCAGGGCTTCCTGGGTGACGAGTCGCGCATTCCCGGGATCACCGCGGTCCCCGGTGCCGGAACCCACGTACCGCTGTACATCCTCGGGTCATCGCTGTTCGGTGCCCAGCTCGCGGCGCATCTCGGTCTGCCGTACGCGTTCGCCTCGCACTTCTCCCCCGATGCCCTGCACCAGGCGGTGACCCTGTACCGCCGCGACTTCAAGCCGTCGGAACAACTGTCCGAGCCCTACGTCATCGCCGGGGTGAACATCGTCGCCGCCGACGATCCCGACGTCGCGGCGGCGGACTTCGAGGCGTTGCGACGCATCCGGGTTCGTGGCCTGATCTCCCGGGGACCATCGACCCCGCAGTACAGCGACGAAGAGATCGACGCCTTCCTGACCACCCGCGAAGGCCACGGAATCGCCTCGATGATGAAGTACACCGGGGTCGGCACCGGCGACGACGCTCGTCGCTACCTCGAGAACTTCGCCGAGATCGCACAGGCCGACGAACTGATGGTCTGCCATCAGTCGGTCAGCATCGAAGGACGGTTGCGCTCACTCGAACTGACTGCCGACGCGATGAAGGCTGCGCAGGTCTGACCCGCCGGACATGACAAAGGCCGGGACCCCCGTTGGGGAGTCCCGGCCTCATGTCAGTTCAGACGTGCTCAGACGTCTTCGTTGTTGTAATTACGGTTCACCGACGGGTCCACCTGGATGCCCGGTCCGGAGGTGGTCGAGACGGTGACCTTCTTCAGGTACCGGCCCTTTGCCGCCGACGGCTTCGCGCGCAGGATCTCGTCCAGCGCAGCGCCGTAGTTCTCGGCCAGCTTCTTCTCGTCGAACGAAGCCTTGCCGATGACGAAGTGCAGGTTCGCAGCCTTGTCGACACGGAAGTTGATCTTTCCGCCCTTGATCTCGTTGACGGCCTTGGCCACGTCAGTGGTGACGGTGCCCGTCTTCGGGTTCGGCATCAGGCCACGCGGTCCGAGGATGCGGGCGATGCGGCCGACCTTGGCCATCTGATCCGGGGTGGCGATCGCGGCGTCGAACTCGAGCCAGCCTCCCTGGATCTTCTCGATCAGGTCCTCGGCGCCGACCTCGTCGGCTCCGGCAGCGACGGCCTCATTGGCCTTGTCGCCGGCGGCGAAAACGATCACACGGGCGGTCTTACCGGTGCCGTGCGGAAGGTTGACGGTGCCGCGCACCATCTGGTCGGCCTTACGGGGATCAACACCGAGACGGACTGCAACCTCGACGGTCGCGTCGGTCTTGGTCGAAGAGGTCTCCTTGGCCAGCTTTGCAGCCTCCAGCGGACTGTAGAGCTTGGACTTGTCGACCTTTTCAGCTGCGGCCTTGTATGCCTTGCTGTTCCTGCTCATATTCGCTCTGTCTTTCTCCGCAACTCATGCGGTTTGGTGGTACGGACCGAGCCGGCCCTGCCACGATTACTTGGTATTGAGTTCGGCCACTCAGAGCTTGCGAGTTCGCAAGCTCACTCGACGGTGATGCCCATGGAGCGGGCGGTTCCGGCGATGATCTTGGCGGCCTGCTCAACGTCGTTGGCGTTGAGGTCTTCCTGCTTGGTCTTTGCGATCTCACGGACCTGATCCATGGTGACCTTGCCGACCTTGGTCTTGTGCGGCTCTCCCGAGCCCTTCTGCAGACCGGCGGCCTTGAGCAGCAGCTTCGCGGCCGGCGGCGTCTTCAACTTGAAGTCGAAGGAACGGTCTTCGTAGACGAAGATCTCCACAGGCACGACATTGCCGCGCTGGCTTTCTGTCGCGGCGTTGTACGCCTTGCAGAACTCCATGATGTTCACACCGTGCTGACCAAGTGCCGGACCCACGGGCGGTGCCGGGTTGGCGGCGCCTGCGTTGATCTGGAGCTTGATGATCCCGGTGATCTTCTTCTTCTTCTTGGGGGGCATCCTTTTCCCTGTTTCTGATTGATGTCGCTTGGGCTGATGACTTGCTTCAGCCCGGTTTCACGCCCGCTGGAGACGTGAAAGTCTGTTGGGCCGGAAAAGACCTGCTAGATCTTTTCGACCTGGTTGAAGGCGAGCTCGACCGGGGTCTCACGACCGAAGATCGAAACCAGCACCTTCACCTTGCGCTGCTCTGCGTTGACCTCGCTGATCGACGCGGGCAACGTTGCAAACGGTCCATCCATGACGGTGACCGATTCGCCGACCGTGAAGTCGACCTCGACGACCGGCGCGCTTGCGGCGGCCAGGTCTGCGCCACCCTCGGAGCCCGATTTGGCCGAGGCCTTCTTGGGCTCGGTGCGCGGCATCAGGAACTTGAGAACGTCGTCCATCGACAACGGGGACGGACGCGAGGTCAGTCCTACGAAGCCGGTGACACCGGGCGTGTTGCGCACTGCGCCCCACGACTCGTCGTTGAGTTCCATGCGGACGAGGATGTAGCCGGGCAGCACCTTGCGGTTGACCTTCTTGGGCTGGCCGTTCTTGATCTCGGTGACCTCTTCGGTCGGAACCTCGACCTGGAAGATGTAGTCGCCGACATCGAGGTTCTGCACGCGGGTCTCGAGGTTGGCTTTCACCTTGTTCTCGTACCCGGCGTAAGAGTGGATCACGTACCAGTCGCCGGCAGCCCTCTTGAGGGACTTCCGCAGCGCCTCGACCGGATCTTCTTCTTCCTCGGGCTCGACGGCTTCCGGGGTCTCAACGACCTCAGCGGCGTCGGCAGCCTCGTCGAGGGTCTCCTCGGGGGTGTCGTCGCCCTCGATGGCCTCGTCGGTCGGTTCGGAGTCGGAGACGCCACTGTCGACAGCGCCCGAATCACCGACCGCCTGATCGATGGTGTCGGTTTCGGTCTCGCTGATATCAGCGTCGTTCTCGGGGGTGCTCACTGCAGCCCACGCTCCCTTTCTTCGAAGCAGTCGTTCGGGTTGGTTACCCGAACAACCACAAAACTCCCTTGGCAAAAGCAAGGTCCAGTGCAGAGATGAACGCAACCATCACAATCACGAAGATCAGCACGATGATCGTGTACTGGATCAGCTGCTTCTGCGTCGGCCAGATGACCTTCTTGAGCTCACTGACAACCTGTGTCAGGAACACGTAGATCCGAATGAACGGATTACGGCTGTCTTCCGGCTTGACCCGCTTGCGCGCGCCGTCGGATTTCTTGTCTTTGCCGGCGTCTTTGGTGGTGACGGCAGACGAGGTGGAGTCGTCGTCATCGCCACTGTCAGTGTTCGCGACGGTTGTTCGCTTGCCACGCGGTGATCGCTTGCCCGAAGGACGCGCCTGCGTTGCGGTGTCCCCGGCGGCGGCGTTGTCGTCCACCGAATCCGTTGCGGAGTCCACAGAGGCGTCGAGCTCGACCTCGTCGGTCGGCTCGGCCGCGTTCTTGGCGCGTTCGGCACGGTCGCGCTTGCTCAACTTGATCCTCTCGTGGCTGAAGTCCGCTGCTCTGCGCCGGGCCTGGGCCCTGCTGCACAACAACTGACATCGGTTGCCCTCCCGGTGTGCGAAACACACCGCCAAGGGCAGGGGCGACAGGACTTGAACCTGCAACCTGCGGTTTTGGAGACCGCTGCTCTGCCAGTTGAGCTACGCCCCTTTGGGTCGTCTCGGCTTCGCTGACCACGTGATGGCCCTCGAGTCCTCGTCGACCCGGCGTCTGGACTACACAAAACCAACGCGCCACCCTCAGGGCAGCGCGCAAGTCTAGTAAATCTCAGACTTTAGAAGTGTACGTCACCAGGTGGGTCGAACTCCAACCAGCTCTGTGAGCTGGGCTTTGTTCGTCGATTACCCGGGTCGGTACGAGAGATTCAGTTGAACTGCACGGTGGCGAGTGCGCGTCCGAAGATCTTGCGCTCGCCTTGTTTTGCCACCATCGAGATCTGCCCGCGCCGGGTTTCCGGATCGAGCGACTTCACCTTGCCGGTGAAATCGACGGATGCGTAGTCATCTGCGGGTACGTACACGGGGCTGGTGAAGCGCACGTTGTACTCGCAGATCGCAGCCGGGTCGCCGATGAACTCTCCGAGGAAGCTTGCTCCCAGGCCCATCGATTGCATGCCGTGGGCGACCACGTCGTCCAGGCCGGCGACCTTGATGACCTCATCACTGTAGTGGATGGGGTTGGGGTCGCCCGCAACCCCCGCATAGTTGATCAGGTTGCCGCGGGTCAGCTTGAAGGTGCGCGGCGGCAACTCCTGGCCGACGGTGAGCGAATCGAAGTTGATGGCGGCGTACGCCTGCGGCGACATGGTGGGATCGGGCTCGTCATAGCGGTCGAACGGTCCCACGACCGTCTTGCCCGGGTTGATGCCCTCGGGTTCCCGCATCATCACGTGCTCGAGCTTGTCGACCAGCGCGGGGTCGGCTTCGACGGCCGCTCGCGCGGCCAGGCTGGTGAAGGTGGTCATCACCGGTTCGTTGCGCTGGTTCCAGATGACGTTCTTGGTGACCATCAGGTCGGTGCCGGACATCTGACGGAAGGATTCGAGTGAGACATCGCACACCAGGCGGTCGCCGACCTTGATCGGCTGGTGGAAGACGAGTCGCTGATCGCTCTGCATGATCTGCCACAGGTCGTAGCCGGTGACGACGTCCTCGAAGAGGCGCCGCTGCGCGATGATGCCGAGGACCGAGACGAACGTCGGAGCGGCCACGAGGGTGTCGTGACCCATCTCCCGGGCCTTCTCCTCGTTCCAGTGCACCGGATTGGTGTCCTGGACGGCGCGGGCGTGTTCGCGTACCTTCTCGCGTCCGACCTCGTAGTAGTCGTCGACGGTGTACTTGAACCCGACCATCTTCTGCGTGTGGTCGGCGATCTGCTCGGGGGTCTGCTTCTCGCCGTCCCCGGGAGCATCGAGCTGCTCGACCTTGGCTTCGCCCGCATTCGTCACTCGACCGACCTCATCTTTCAACTGGCTGTTGGGCGCGGGCGGTGCGATCTCGATCGGGGCCGGGGCCACCGCACCGTTGTGCTTGAACACCAAAGACCGGGAACACTTGCGCGTCCCCGGTCGAATAGGCAGTCAGCGACTGACCACCAGCTGGTGGCTAGCGCGATTCCTTGTGGTTCTGGTGCGTTCCGCAGTTGGGGCAGAACTTCTTGATCTCAAGACGATCGGGGTCGTTACGCCGATTCTTCTTGGTGATGTAGTTGCGGTGTTTGCAAACCTCGCAGGCCAAGGTGATCTTGGGGCGCACGTCTGTTGAGGAGGCCACGGGATTGCCTTTCAGGTGGATCGTGTGGTGTGTCTCCTTGAGGGGAGACACTCGGTGGTCATCGCCGGAGCGATACTGCTGGCGCGTTGCCGCGAGCGGCACTGCTAGCGCTTTGCCGGAGGCGACCTGGTAGCGATGGCCGGACTCGAACCGGCGACCTAACGATTATGAGTCGTTCGCTCTAACCAACTGAGCTACACCGCCATGGCCCGGAATCGACTACGGCGGGGCGGCGTAAAGCAGTCCCACCGCTCGATCCTGAGTCCAGCGAGCCCCCTGACGGAATCGAACCGTCGACCTTTTCCTTACCATGGAAACGCTCTACCGACTGAGCTAAGGGGGCGTGGCTCTTGGCTCCGGCACCTTGCGGTGCCCTTGCTTCAGGGCCTCATCGAGATTACACAGCGCGCCGGGCTGGTGCCAAATCCGCTGTTCATCTCCTCTTTCGCACCAAACGGCCTCTCACTGAGAAATCCAGCTCGAGGCCGCTTCTGTGGCGCTGTGGCAGGTATAGGATTCGAACCTATGTAGCTTGCGCGGCGGATTTACAATCCGCTCCCTTTGGCCGCTCGGGCAACCTGCCGTGCCACTTTCCGGTGTCTTTTGGACCGTCGGAAAGCAACGCGGGAAACATTACATCGGGTACCCCCCATATTCACAAATGCGCTGTTCAGAGCCCTCGAATCCAGAGCTTTTGACTGTGATGCAACGTTTCGGCCGGGCGCCCGACTACCCTTGTCGGTTATGGCAGATTCAAGTTTTGACGTGGTCAGCAAGCTCGACCGCCAGGAAGTCGACAACGCGCTCAATCAGGCCGCCAAAGAGCTGTCGCAGCGTTACGACTTCCGCGGCACCAACACCACGATCGAGTGGTCCGGCGAAGAGAACATCGTGATCACCTCGGACGCCGAGGAGCGGGCCCAGGCCGGGCTCGAGGTGTTCAAGGAGAAGCTCATCCGCCGGGACATCTCCCTCAAGGCGTTCGACGCCGGTGATGTGGTGGGTTCGGGCAAGACCTACAAGATCACCGGGTCACTGGTCCAGGGCATCGACTCCGAGAAGGCGAAAAAGATCAGCAAGGCCATCCGCGACGAGGGCCCCAAGGGTGTCAAGGCTCAGATCCAGGGCGACGAACTCCGGGTGTCGAGCAAAAAGCGGGACGATCTCCAGGAAGTGATCAACCTCCTGAAGAACAAAGACTTCGAGATCGCCCTGCAGTTCGTGAACTACCGGTAGGTCCGACACTCCCCCGTTTCGTCCCCCTGGATGCCTGTCGAGGGCACATTGCCCTCGACGACCGACCAGGGGGACGAATTCGGCCTCACCCGGCCGGTTGATGCCGCAGAATCAGCCCGTGCAGGTCGGAATGACGATGCCGGTCATGGAACCGGACCTTGATGCGGCAACACTGCGAGCCTGGGCGAGGGCAATCGACGAAGGCCCGTTTTCGTCGCTCTGCTGGGGCGAACGGATCGCCTTCGACAATCCCGACAGCCTGACGTTGCTGGGCGCGATGGCCGCGTGGACCGAGCGGGTGCGTCTGGTGACCACCGTGATCGTGCCGCAACTGCACGATCCGGTGATGCTGGCGAAGGCACTCGCCACCGGGGACGTCATCAGCGGCGGCAGACTCACCGTCGGGATCGGTGTGGGTGGTCGACACGAGGACTACCGGTCGGTGGGTGCCGATCCGAAAACCCAGACGATGCGGCAGATGGCCGACCGCGTCGACGTCATGAGACGCGTCTGGGCCGGGCAGCGCCAGACCGATTCAGTGCGCCCGGTCGGGCCCGTGCCGATCCAACCGGGCGGTCCCCCGCTGCTCGTCGGGACGATCGGACCCAGGACACTGCGCAGCGCGGCCGCCTGGGCCGACGGATTGGCCGGCGTCACGCTGGACCTCGACCTCGGCAAGCAGCGCGAGCTGTTCGAGATCGCCTCCACCGCATGGTCAGCGGCCGGCGCGAAACCACCGCACCTCGCTACGTCGTTCTGGTTCGCACTCGGCGACCCCGAACCCGCCCGCGCCCAGATACATCAGCACCTGCGCCACTACATGAACTGGATTCCGGCCGAGTTCGTCGATGCGATTGCGCCCACGACGGGCTGGTCCGGCTCCGACGCCGAACTCGCCGTCGTACTCGAGGGTTTCGCCGCGATCGGCACTGACGAAATCCACCTCATCCCAACCAGTTCCGACATCGGTCAGCTCGATCGGGTCGCGGAGATCGTCAAAGATCTTTGGCTGCAGCCGCGTCCGGCCTGATCAGTCCGAAATCGCCTGCGAGACCGGCCTGTCGCAATCGCAGAATCCTGTCGATCAACGAGCCGTCAGCTGCGTCCGCGCGACATTTCTTCGAGCCGACGGATGCGATCCTCCATGGGCGGATGTGTGGCGAAGATCTTGCTCATGCGCTCACCGGCCCGGAAGGGGTTGGCGATCATCAGGTGTGACTGCGCGGCGATATCCGGGTTCGGTGGCAGCGGTGCCCGCTGGACCCCGCCGGAGATCTTGCGCAGCGCCGAAGCCAATGCCAGTGGGTCGCCGGTCAATTCGGCACCGGAGGCATCCGCCTGATACTCGCGAGAGCGCGACACCGCGAGTTTGACCACCGTCGCCGCGATCGGTCCGAGGATGGTGATCAGCAGCAGCACAACGGGATTCGCACCGCCGTTACGGTTGCCACCGAGGAAGAACGCGAAGTTGGCGATACCACTGATCACCGCCGCCATCGCACCGGCAATGGACGAGATCAGGATGTCGCGATTGTAGACATGTGAGAGTTCGTGCCCGAGTACAGCTCTGAGCTCACGTTCGTTGAGGATCTGCAGAATCCCGGACGTGCAGCACACTGCCGCGTTCTTCGGGTTACGGCCGGTGGCGAAGGCGTTGGGTGCCTCGGTGGGACTGATGTACAGCGCCGGCATCGGCTGGCGGGCTACGGTCGCGAGTTCCCGGACGATGCGATAGAGCACCGGCGCCTGGACCTCGGTGACCGGTTGCGCATGCATGGACTTCAGGGCCATCTTGGCGCTGTTGAAGTACACGTACCCGTTGACGCCGACGGCCAGGATGATCGCCAGCACCAGGATCGCCGGACTCTGGAATGCCGCACCGATTCCCACGATGATGGCCGACATGAGCCCTAACAGCAGGGCCGTCTTCAGTCCGTTGGCATGGCTGCCCATTGATCACTCCTGTTCTCTCGCACTGGAGGTTCAACGAACGAACGCCGCCTTCCGTTCCCGATGATGTGGCCTTTTGGCGAACAAAAGCCCAGGTGGGCCCCGCCAAAACGGCACATCATCGGGCTTGGGCGGGGGGTCAGCCGATGCGGTCGACGGTGTAGCGAACCAGTGAGCTCATCGCGTCGTGCGCGGAACCCGCTGGCAGCTCGGCCAGCTCGGTGTACGCGGCGTCGGCGTACCCCTTCAGGGTTGCCCGGGCCTTGACGAGGCCTTCGGACTTGTTGAGTAGTTCAAGGGCCTCTGCGACCTCATCGTCGGTGGTGAGGGCGCGGTTGCTGCCGTCGGCGGCCACGACGAGTTCCCGCAGGCGGGTCTCGGCCGGGTCCGCGAGTGCATAGAGCACCGGGAGGGTGTGCACGCCCTCGCGCAGGTCGGTGCCCGGGTTCTTGCCCGAGTCGCCGGCCGCCGAACTGATGTCGATGATGTCGTCGGAGACCTGGAAGGCCACCCCGACCGCGTCCCCGAGCCGCGAGAGCCGCTCGATCTGTTCGGTGTCCGCACCCGACGCCATGGCTCCGAAGCGGCCACTGGCCGCGATCAGCGAGCCGGTCTTCTCCCACACCACCCGTAGGTAGTGCTCCACCGGGTCGGACTTGCCGCGGGCGCCGACGGTCTCGCGCATCTGACCGGTGACCAGTTCGGCGAACGTGTCCGCGATGATCAGCACCGCATGCGGGCCCAGAGTCGAGACCAGGCGCGATGCCCGGGCGAAGAGGAAGTCGCCGGCCAGGATGGCCACGCTGTTGCTCCACCGGCTGTTGGCGCTGAGCGCACCGCGGCGCAGGTCGGCCTCATCCATCACGTCGTCGTGGTACAGCGTCGCGAGGTGGATCATCTCGACGACGGTCGCCGACGTGATCACCTCATCGGCGTGCGGCTGCGGACCGAAATGGGCCGACAAGATCGCGAAGATGGGGCGGAACCGCTTGCCACCGGCCTTCGCGAGATGTGTGGCCGCCTCGGTCAGGAAGTCCTCGCCGGAGGACAGCTCCTTGAGCAACAACTCCTCAACACGCTCGAGCGACTGCTCGACGTCCTTGGCGAAAGCCTCGGATCCCATTTCAAGACCTGCGAACGTTGTCTTCACGCCTGACCTGCTCCCGTCATAGGACGAGCCTAGTGGTGCGGGATACTTGCCGGGTGAGTGCACCCATCCGCGTTCCCGCGCGCACCGAGATTCTGGTCGTCGGTGCAGGTCCTGGCGGGTCGGCGGCGGCCGCGGCCGCAGCAGCCGCCGGTCACGAGGTCACATTGCTCGATTCTGCGGTGTTTCCGCGCGACAAGACCTGCGGTGACGGGCTGACGCCACGAGCGATCGCAGAGCTCGATCTCCTCGGTCTCGCCGATGCGTTCAGCGGCCCCCGCATCGAGGGACTCGACCTGCAGGGGTGGGGTGGACGCCAGCAGGTGCGGTGGCCGCAGAAGTCGTCGCACTTCCCTGCCTACGGCAGCGCAGTGGCCCGCACCGAACTCGACGACCGCATCCGGCACCACGCACTGGACGCGGGTGCGACGATGGTGTCCGGGGTCAAGGCGGTCGGCGCCACCATCATCGGCGGAAAAGTTACTGCGGTGCAATGCAATACGCCCGACGGCCCGGCCCAGATCGAGGTCGGCAAAGTGATTGTCGCCGATGGCGTCCGCTCCGCACTGGGCACGTCGCTGGGTCGGAGCTGGCATCGGAACACCGCCTACGGCGTGGCGGCGCGGGCGTACGTGGAGTCCGGACGTTGCGACGACACCTGGATGGGCTCACACCTCGAATTGCGTGATGGCGCCGGTGAATTGTTGCCCGGCTACGGCTGGGTCTTCCCGCTCGGCGAGGAGTCCGGGCTGGTGAACATCGGGGTCGGCGCGCTGGCCACCGAGAAGCGTCCGGCCCACATGGCGCTGCGGCCGATCATCGAGCACTACACCAACTCTCAGCGCGACGACTGGCAGCTGCGCGGTAAGCCCCTGCGCATCGCCTCTGCCCTGCTGCCCATGGGCGGAGCCGTCTCGGGTGTGGCAGGCGCGAACTGGATGTTGATCGGTGATGCCGCGGCATGCGTCAATCCACTCAACGGCGAGGGCATCGACTACGCCCTCGAAACCGCCCGCCTGGCCGTCGAAGTCCTTGGCGAGAACGATTATTCGACGTTGTGGCCGGACCTGTTGCGGTCCCGCTATGCGCTTGCCTTCTCTGCGGCCCGCCGTCTGGCCGCAGTGTTGACGGTGCCGCGAGTTGTCCCGATCCTGGGACGTCCGGGTATCCGCTCGGCCGCCCTGATGTCGATGGTGGTGCGCGTGATGGGCAACCTGATCACCGAGGACGACTCCGATCTGATCGCCCGTGCCTGGCACCTCGCCGGCCTGACGAGCAACAAACTCGACGCCCGCCCGCCCTTCACCTGACCCCACCCCCCAATGATGTGCCCTTTTGGCGACCAAAAGCCCAGGTGGGCACCGCCAAAAGGGCACATCATCGGGGGTTACTCCAGCATTTTGCGGATGTCGTCGGCGTCGACGGCGGTGGAGAACATCTCTCCGTCGTCGACCACGGCGTTGAACAGTTCACGTTTGCGGTCCTGCAGCGCAACCACCTTCGCCTCGATGGTTCCGGCGGACACCAGTCGGTAGACGGTCACCGGCCGGGTTTGGCCGATCCGGTGCGTCCGGTCGATGGCCTGGGCCTCTGCGGCCGGATTCCACCACGGGTCACAGACGAAGCAGTAGTCGGCCTCGGTCAGATTGAGCCCGAAGCCGCCGGCCTTGAGACTGATCAGGAAGACCTGAGTCTTGCCGGAGGTGAAGTTCTCGATGGCCGCGGTCCGCTCCTTCGCCGACAACGATCCATCGAGGTAGCTGTACCGGATGTCGTCCGCTTCCAGCGCCTTTCGCAGCACGCCGAGGAATCCGGTGAACTGGCTGAAGACGAGCGCACTGTGCCCCTCCGCGATCAGTTCCGGAAGTTGCTCGCGGATGAAGTCGACCTTCGCGGACGCAACGTCGCTGTCCGCCGGGTCGACCAGGCCTGCATGCAGGCTCAATTGGCGCAGCATCGTCAACGACCGGAAGATCTGGAAACGGTTCTTCTCCCAATCCCCGAGCAGGCCGAGCACCACCTCGCGCTCCCGGACCAGTCGGGTGTCATAGATCTTGCGGTGCTTCGGCGACAACTCGACCTGCAACACCTGCTCCTGCTTGGCCGGCAGATCCCGCGCGACCTGGTCTTTGGTGCGGCGCAACATCACCGGCTTGATGCGTTTACGCAGGACCGGCAACCGCTCCGGATCCTCGCCCTTCTCGATGGGCTTACGGAAGAACTCACCGAACGACTTCGGACTCGGGAACAACCCGGGCACGGTGATCGACAGCAGCGACCACAACTCCATCAGGTTGTTCTCCATCGGAGTACCGGTGACGGCGAGCTTGAACGGCACCGACAACCGCCGCGCACACTGATGGGCTTTCGAATTGTGGTTCTTGACGAACTGGGCCTCGTCGAGAAGCATGCCCGCCCACTCCTGCTCGTCGTACGAATCGAAATCGATCCGCAGCAACGCATAGGTGGTGATCACCAGGTCGGCGTCGGCGATGAACTCTGCCAACGGTTTGCGGCTCCGCGCCGCGGTCGCGGTGACGGCCACCGCCTTCAGATCGGTGAAGCGATGACACTCCGACACCCAGTTCCCGACGACGCTCGTGGGCGCGACCACCAGGAACCGCCCGGCTTCCCCGTTCTCGCGGGCTCGGGCGAACAACGCCAGGGTCTGCAGGGTCTTGCCGAGTCCCATGTCGTCGGCCAGCACGCCGCCGATCCCGTTGTCCCAGAGAAACGCGAGCCAGTCCAAGCCGTCGCGCTGGTAGTCGCGCAGGGTGGCATGGAGCATCAGCGGCGGTTCGACGCGCTGCGGCGGTCGCGCCGCGCTGAGCCTTTCGACCCGTTCGCGCCACTGCCCGAGTTGTTCGTCGACCACACCGAGTTGCAGCAACTCTTCCCACAGCGTGGCGTTCGCCGGGAGCGCCGGGACGCGTCCAGCGTCCAGCTCCCCCAACGTCTCGGCCTCGGTCATCAGCGCTTTGAGCTTGGTCAGCTCGGGTGTGTCCAGCTGGAAGTAGACCCCGGACGGAAGCAGCATATGCGTTGCGCCCGTCGATAATTCCGCGAGGACGTCGGCGACCGGCACCTGCTCACCGTCGACGTCCATGGTGATCGCGAGGTCGAGCCAGTCGGACTCCCCCGAGTCCGACCCGGCGAACCGTACGCGCGCCCGCTCGGTGACCTTCCGGTACCGGGTGGTGACCTCGGCGACGTCGAGTACCAGGTCGTCGCGGTCGGTGAGCGTCGGCAGGATCTCGGCGAACAGGCGTGCGGTCTCGACGGGCGTGAGTTGCAGATCGCCACGCAGCGTTCGGGTCGTCGCAGCCGCTATCGCATGCTCGTGATCGGCCGACTGCAGTTCGCGGATCGGCGGGAAGCTGCCGGTTCCGTGGGCTCCCCCGATGTGCGTGGCCAGGAGGCGAAAGGCCGCCACCTGCGACAGGAGGGTGACCGCCGCCAGGACGTCACGAAGCTTCTCCCACAGTTCCTGCTCGGCGGCCACGTCGCGCCAACGCGGCTCCGCCGGCGGGTCGTCACGGAAGTCGCGCGGCTTGTCGTTGACCAGATAGCGCATGGCCCAACGGATGTGGGCGGTGTCGTGGACGAGCTGGACGGTGAGGACAGCGACGGGCCCGGTGATGACCGGTGGCTCGAATACCGATTCGTCCACCCGCACCGCCACCGATTCGCGCAAGCGCGGCAACATGTCCGCAGCGAACGCGGCGGCATCTCCGGCCGGGATGACAATCGGCGGACCGTCCAACAGTCGAGCGACCGCACCGTTGTCCGGTTCGAAGGGTGCGAGCGTGAGCACACCCTCGTCGTCGATATACGAAACACCGTGCGGTTCCTTGTTTCCCAGGATTTCGACGCCATCCGACGGCAGCGTGACGCCATCGACGTCGATCTCGATCACGACGCGGGTGTCACCGCCGAGCTCCCCACCGATGTCGAGGGTGAGCCCGGCCCGCTTGCCGATGTGTACGTCCTCGATTCCGGTGGACGGGTCACCGAGGATCGGGATCCCGGCTGCGAGCGCGGCATCGAGCTGTTGCCAGATGGTGGCCGGTGCCGTCGTGAGGATCAATCCGTAGTGGAGTCCGTATCCGGTGGTCCGCATGGACCCCGAGGCCATCGACTGCAGCACCGAGACCTGCGCCATGTCGAAGTGTCCCGGTCCGAGCCCGACGATCATCGGCCAGTCGATACCTGACCTGATCCACTTCGAGCGTGTGCCCGGACGTAACAGTCGCAGCGCCAACTGAGCCGGTTTGGGCCGGCGCCCGGGGGTGACGCCCTCGCTGTAGAACACCTGTAAGGCCAATGGTTCGGCCGGAGTGGGCCGATTCTGTTCGAGCAACGGCCGCAACCGGCGTTCCCACTGCGGGACCTGCTGGGCGGGCAAGCGCGAGACGTCGGTGTCGATGCCTTCGGCAAAGGTGAGCAGCAACGCCACGGCGTGTTTACAGAAGTAGCCGACCGGGCAGGTGCACGACGCATCCGCGATCTTCCAGTCCGGACCGAGGCCGCTGAAGACCACGCGCATGCCGTAGGTGGAGACACCCGAGCCCGTGCATCGTCCGGTCAATCGGTGCTTCGGTTCGTCCCACTTCACCGCACTGACGCGGCGCTGTTTGGCGTACGCCGCGCCACGACTGAGCGACCCCGGATCGAAGTCGCCCATCAGCGACGCCGCGGTGATCAGTTGCGCCCAGTCGGTAGTCATTGATTGCAGGTTAGCGAGGGATCCAGACAGCACCGAAAGTGTGGGGTTTTGGCGAACAAAACCCCAGGTGGGCGTCGCCAAAACACCACATCATCGGGTTAGGCAGGCTTGACGCCCCGATGCAGCGCGGTGATCCCGAAGGTGAGGTTGCGCCAGCGGACGTCGTGGAACCCGGCATCACGCATCTGCTGCGCCAACTCCGGCTGATTCGGCCACTCGCGGATCGACTCCGCGAGATACACATATGCCTCGGGGTTGCTCGAGACCTTGGTCGCCACCGCCGGCAACGCCTTCATCAGGTACTCCATGTAGACCACCCGCATCGGTTCGAAAACCGGCGTGGAGAACTCACAGATGACCACGCGACCACCCGGTTTGAGAACCCGGAACAGCTCGGCGAAGGCGACATCGACATCGTTGACGTTGCGGAGACCGAACGAGATGGTCGCGGCGTCGAAGGTGTTGTCGCCGAACGGCAGGTGCAACGCATCGGCGGCCACCTTCGGCACCGGCCGCTTGGCCCCGGCCTTGAGCATGCCGAGCGAGAAGTCCGCCGCGACGCAGAACGCACCGGACCGCGCGAGCTCGACGGTTGACACCGCCGTGCCGGCCGCGAGATCGAGTACGACATCATCGGGCCCGAGGGCCAGCGCCTTGCGAGTGGCCACGCGCCAGCCGCGGTCCTGACCGAACGACAGGACGGTGTTGGTGAGGTCGTAGCGTCCGGCGACACCGTCGAACATCGCCGCTACGTCTTTGGGATTCTTGGCCAGCGATGCACGAGACATGACCGCAACCGTACCGGCTGGCACCTGATGCCCCCGGCGCCGACCTGACCACACGTACTGACGGGCTCCGTCTCAGGGCCAACTCTCGAGGTCGAGCAGCAAGCCGGTGTCGGAGGCGAAGTTGTCAGACTGCCTTCGACGCCGTGACGGGGGCCGGGACCGCAGATGAATGTCCGTCGGACCGCCGCCGGTGGATCTCGGCGAGGAGCACCATGATGCCGCCGATGACCAACCACGAGTACACCAGCACCGACAGCGCGGGCAGGATCGCCAGGCTCGCGTCGCGGCCGGTGACGCGGACGAGTTCGGGGTCCGACTTGGAGTAGTCGATGCTGATGCGCTGCCCCTTGGTCAGGCCTCCGGGATAGAAGACGCCCAGGCGGGGGCTGTGGAACATGCCGTCGGGTGTGGAGAACGCGACCGATGCCTTGGTGGGGCCGGCGCTGGTCACCTCGGCCACGGTGGTGGCCTTGTCAGAGTTGATGAGGGTGTCATTGCGATAGGCGCCGGCGACCATGGTCGCCATCATGATCGTGATGATGACCCCGACGGTGAGCAGCCCGATCTGAACACGGCGCAGCACGGTCGGAGACATGCCGCCACCATAGTCACTCGGTCCCGACGACCCAATTCCGTCGCCACGCACCCGACCGGACCCACCGCCCAACGTGCCCATAACGCCGTTGAGCGTGCCTAAATCACCGTCGAGCGTGCTCAAGTTGCACGCGACGCCATCTCGGACGACAACTTCGGCACGGTCAACGGTGATATCGGCACGGTCGGCGGGTGGTCAGAGGCGGGTTTTGATGGCCGCGTGCAGCGACCGCAACGTCGACCGGTCTGTCCGGACCTCGATCACCTCGATGCCCTCCCCGGACGCGTTCAGTGCACCGGGTAACTCGTCGAGCGTCACCAGCCGGTGTGGGGTGCCGAAGCCGGCGCAGACCGATGCCAGGTCGGTCCGGTGCGGGGTGCCGAACACCCGCTCGTAGGCGCCGAGGTAGTCGTCTCCGGAGAAGCGGGGGTCGCCCTGTTCGAGCAGGCCGAAGATGCCGCCGCCGTCGTCGTTCGCGACGACGATCGTCAGCCGCTTCGGCCGTGGTTCGGCCGGACCGATCAGCAGACCGGTGGCATCGTGCACGAAGGTCAGGTCGCCCATCAGCGCGACCGTCCGGGCGCCGGTCGCGAGTGCCGCGCCGATGGCGGTGGAGACATTTCCGTCGATCCCCGCGACTCCTCGGTTCGACAGGACCCGCACATCGGGACCGACACGTCCGGCCAATGCGACGTCGCGGATGGGGTTGGACGCACCGACCACCAGTTGCTCACCGGGCGCCATCGCCGCGCTGACGATCTTCGCCACGTGCAGTCCGGTGACGGTGTCGGTGGCGTCGAGTTGCATGTCGACGGCATTGACCGCTCGTTGATGCGCCGCCGCGCAGGCCTTGAGCCAGTCCTCGTCGGGTTCCCCGGACACCTCGGCGCGCGAACCGGTGGCGAGCACGTTGCCGGAGACGTCGGGCCAGCGCGGGCCGGTGGTCAGGGCATACACGCGGACGTTCGGGTCGGCGAGCAGCGTCGAGACCTCGCGGTGCAGCGTCGGGCGACCACAGATGATCGCCTGGGTGGGACGCAGCGCCGACAACGCGAGCGGATGCAGCGGGTTCTCGGGAGCCGGGGCGGTCGGCTCGGCCACGGTCGGCAGGACGGCCAGTTCGGGCCGATACCCGGCGCCGTGCCCGGACACCACCACGGTCGGTTCGCTGATGTCGATGCCGACGGGCACGTCCAGCTTCCCGACGGCCGTCACCGTCCAGGGCGCACCGTCGGGCCGGCCGGCGAAAACGCCGAGGTCATCGCCGGGCGCCACGCCCGGATCGGGAACCAGCGGCTCGCGCAACGGGATGTCGAACTGCACCGGTCCGGCATTGCCGGTGCGGGCGCCCCGGGCCGCGGCGAGTACCCGCCCGACGGCCGAACGCCACTGGCTGTTGGTGTCGAGGTCCTGTTCGGCCAGCCCCAGGCTGATGGCCGCCCGCACCTGGGTGCCGAAGATCCCGAACTGTTCGATGGTCTGGTTTGCACCCGATCCGAGCAGTTCGTAGGGCCGGTTCGCGCTGATCACCACCAATGGCAGCCGTGCGTAGTTGGCCTCGAAGACCGCCGGGCTCATGTTCGCCACCGCGGTACCGCTGGTCATCACGATGGGCACGGGCTGCCCGGACGCCGCGGCCAGACCCAGCGCCAGATAGCCGGCGGTCCGTTCGTCGACCCGCACGTGCAGTCGCAGGAGCCCGGCCGCGTCGGCGGCATGCAACGCGAACGCGAACGGCGCATTGCGAGAACCGGGGCACAACACGGCTTCGGCCACGCCTCCGCGGATCATCTCGTCGACGATCACGCGCGCCTGCAGGGTCGAAGGGTTCATGACTTCAGGCTAGCGGCGCGGCCCGCCTGTCTCTCGCGTCGACCGGTGTGACGACGCGGACATCCGCCCGCGCCGACCCGTCATGGCCGCGACTTCGGACGCGAACCCGGCCCTACCGGGTACGGTTCCAAGGGTGATCGGCTTACCGACATCGGTGACGGCATTGCTGTTGGATCTCGACGGGGTTCTGACCAACACGGCAACAGTTCACCGTCGAGCGTGGAAGCAGGCTTTCGACACCTTCCTCGCGTCCTACTCTGCGGCAGACCCCGACCAGCGTCGACCCTTCAGCGACGATGACTATCTCCAGTACGTCGATGGCCGGTCGCGCGACGACGGGATCACGACATTCCTGGCGTCCCGCCGCATCACACTTCCGCCGGGCCGCACCGGCGACACCATCGACGACGCCACGGTCAGCGGCATCGGCGACACCAAGAACGGCCTGTTTCTCGAAACATTGAAAACAGAAGGCGCGCAGCCCTATCCCGACGCTGTGACGTATCTGAAGGCAGCGCAGCACTCGCAATTGGCGATCGCCGTGGTGACCAGCTCCAAGAACGGCGGCCCGATCCTGGAGGCAACGGGGCTGGCCGCCTACGTCTCCGCCCGCGTCGACGGACTCACGATCGCCCGGCGCGGTCTCGCCGGAAAGCCCGCTCCGGACGCATTTCTCGCCGGTGCCGAGGCTCTCGGCGTGCCACCCGAGCAGGCCGCGGTGTTCGAAGACGCCGTCGCGGGCGTGGCCGCCGGGCATGCCGGCCACTTCGGTTACGTCGTGGGCGTCGACCGGACCGGCGGCGACACCCACGGCGACGACCTGAACCGAGCCGGTGCTGACCGCGTGGTCACCACCTTGACCGACCTGTTGGAGGCGCGATGACCCAGGATCCCCGGATGGAGGTGGCGCCCTGGCATCTGAGCTGGCGCGGCACCGACCAAGAATCTCTTGGTCACATCGAGTCGATCTTCGCCCTGTCCAACGGCCACATCGGGTTGCGTGCCAACGTCGAGGAGGCCGAGCCGGTCTTCAACCCCGGGACCTATCTCAACGGCTTCTACGAACGGCGCGAGTTGCCGTACGCGGAAGGTGGTTACGGGTATCCCGAGGACGGGCAGACGGTTGTCAACGTCACCAACGGCAAGATCATCAGGCTGCTCGTCGAGGACGAACCGATGGATCTGCGCTACGGGACCACCCAGCATCACGAGTGGAAGCTCGACTTTCGCTCGGGAACGCTGTTGCGCACCACCGAGTGGACCTCACCGGTCGGCCGACGGATCCGGATCACCTCCGAACGGCTGGTGTCGTTCACCGAACGGGCGATGGCCCTGATCCGCTACGAGGTCGAACCACTGGACGAGGACACCGAGATCGTCCTCCAATCCGACTTGCTGGCCAACGAATCGACGGCCGGACCCGCAGGCAAAGATCCGCGGTTGGCCGCCGCACTCGACCGGCCGCTGGTGGGCGATTTCGCCGAGGCCCACGGCCACCGGGCCGTTCTGGGCCACCACACCAGGGAGTCCGGCCTGCGGATGGCCGCGGGGATGGACCATGAGCTCGATGCCCCGAACTCGGTGTCGTGCGAGATCCTGAGCGATGATCTGGCACGGTTGACCGTGACCGCCAATGTCCCTGCCGGACAACGAATCACGATCACGAAATTCCTGGCGTACGGGTGGTCGAGCCAGCGGTCACCCTCGGCGCTGCAGGCCCAGGTCGACGCCGCCCTGGCGATAGCCCGCGACAACGGCTGGGACGAGTTGAAGGCCCGCCAGCGCCAATATCTCGACGCCTTCTGGGATACCGCCGACGTCGTCATCGACGGCGATCCGGAACTGCAGCAGGCGGTCCGCTTCGCACTGTTCCAGGTCTTGCAGGCGGGTGCCCGCGGCGAGAACCGGGCGCTGGCGGCAAAGGGCCTGACCGGGCCCGGATACGACGGCCACGCCTTCTGGGACACCGAGACCTTCGTGTTGCCGGTCCTGACCTACACCGTCCCCGATGCGACCGCCAACGCGCTGGGCTGGCGCCACGCAACGCTCGGAATGGCCAAGAGTCGGGCCGTCGAGTTGGGCCAGGCGGGGGCGATGTTCCCGTGGCGCTCGATCAACGGTGAGGAGTGTTCGAGCTACTGGCCCGCCGGCAGTGCCGCGGTCCACATCAATGCCGACATCGCCGCAGCGGTCTCGCAGTACGTCGCGGCCACCGGCGACCTGCAGTTCGAGATCGATCGGGGTCTCGAACTGCTGATCGAGACCGCCCGATCCTGGGCGTCCCTGGGCCACCACGACCTGCGCGGGGACTTTCGCATCGACGGGGTCACCGGACCGGACGAGTACTCCTCGGTCGCCAACAACAACGTCTACACGAACCTGATGGCGCAGAAGAACTTCCGCGATGCCGTCGCCGCGTGCAAGCGGCATCCGCCGGTGGCCGCCCGATTCGGTGTCGACGACGAGGAGACGGCGTACTGGAAAGACTGCGCCGACCGGATGACGCTGCCCTATGACCCGGAACTGCATGTCCATCAACAGGCCGAGTCGTTCACCCGCCAGGCCAAATGGGATTTCACCGACACACCGCCCGAGAACTATCCCCTGCTCCTGCATTACCCGTATCAGGATCTCTACCGCAAACAGGTGGTCAAACAGGCCGATCTGGTACTCGCGATGTGGCTGCGCGGTGATGCCTTCACCGCGGATGAGAAGCGGCGCAACTTCGACTACTACGAGCCCATGACGGTGCGGGATTCGTCCCTGTCGGCCTGTGCGCAGTCGATCGTGGCCGCGGAGGTCGGACATCTGGATCTGGCGTACGACTACTTCATCGAGACCGCGCTCACCGATCTGCACGACCTGCACCACAATTCGTCCGGCGGTCTGCACATCGCGGCGCTCGCCGGGACCTGGTTGTGCTGTGTCGCCGGCTTCGGCGGGATGCGGGATCACGGTGGTGTTGTCACCTTCGCGCCGAGGATTCCCCACCGGCTGGACCGCATGGTCTTCCGGATGACATTGCAGCGCACCTACATCGAGGTCGAGGTACATCATCAGGAGGCGACCTACCGGCTGATCGGCGGCGACCACCGGCAGCTGTGGCACCACGGTCAGTCGTTCCTTCTCGGCGACGATCCGGTGACACTGCCGATCGAGGAACTGCGTCCGGACTCGACGCCTGAGCAGCCGCCGGGCCGACAGCCCTATCGCCGCATCAAGTCGTATTGACCGGCCCGAACCCCGATCGATTGCCGGCTGCTCAGGCCACCCGGCCGGGGTAACCGGAAGCCGGGCCCCACAGTTTTCAGTAGGGTCGGGTCATGAGTGATCGCGAGTTCGACATTGTTGTCTTCGGAGCCACCAGTTTCGTCGGAGCGCTGACGGCCGAATACCTGGCCGAACATGCCCCCGCCGGAACCAAGATCGCGCTGGCCGGCCGCAGCGAGCACAAACTCTCGCAGATGCGGTTCGACCTGCCCGCGCCCGCCAACGCGTGGCCGCTGATCGTTGCGGACGTCGATTCACCGGCCACGCTCGACGCGATGACCGCCCGCACCCGGGTGTTGTGCACCACCGTCGGTCCCTACCTGAAGTACGGCGAGGCGGTCCTGGCCTCGGCCGTCAACAACGGCACCGACTACGTCGACCTCACCGGCGAGGTGCCCTTTGTCCGGATGTCGATCGACAAGTTCGGCGACCAGGCGAAGTCCAACGGCGCACGCATCCTGCATTCCTGCGGATTCGATTCCGTCCCTTCCGATCTCGGCGTCTACCTGCTACACGAGAAGATCAGCGCCGATGGCGAGGGCACGATGGGTGATACGACGATGGTGCTCCGCAGGTTCCGCGGTGGGATCAGCGGCGGGACGATCGATTCGATGCGGGTGATCGCCAAGGAGGCCGCCAACGCCGACACCCGTCGCACCCTGCTCGATCCCCACGCCCTGTCCACCGGACCGGGCGAACACGCGGGTATCAAACGCAGCGCCGAACCCAGTGACATGGCGCTGGTCGACGCCTCGAAGGTCGATCCGAGCCTCAAGGGCACGCTGGCTCCGTTCTTCATGGCCAGCCACAACACCCGGATCGTGCGCCGGTCGAATGCCCTGCTCGACAACGCTTACGGCGAGAACTTCCGATACGGCGAAACCATGTACGTCGGAGACACGCCGTACCTCTCGACCGCCATCGCTGCCGTGGTCGCCGCCGGCACCGGGGCATTCCTCGGCGCGATGTCGATCGGCCCGGTCCGCAGGGTGCTCGATCGTGTCCTGCCCAAGCCCGGGGAGGGACCCAGCGAAAAGGCGCGGGAGGCCGGGTATTTCACCACCGAGACCTACACGACGACCAGCACGGGTAAGCGTTATCGGTCCCGGATAGTCGCCAAGGGCGACCCCGGGTACAAGGCCACGGCGGTGATGTTGTCGGAGTGCGCGTTGTCGCTGGCGCTGAACCGGGACGAACTGCCACCCCGGTCGGGCATCCTGACCCCGGCGGCCGCAATCGGCGACGTCCTCATCGAACGCCTCCGGGCCGCGGGCTTCACGCTCGAAGCCGAGCAACTCCCCTAGGCCCGGGTCAGCTCACCGGACGACGCCGGCTCACCGAGGGAACAAAGGCCGACCGCGACAGTCGCAGTACCGCGGCGACCGCCGCACCGTCCTTCACATCGAACAGTTCGTGGAACTGCGTCGCCAGGGCGAACAACTCGTCACTCTTCTTCGGCGAGATCGCATCACACTCCTGCGGCCCATCGGCATACAGGAACGCCGGCGTGATCGGCTGGACGGCCAGGCCCAGTGCCTGCGCGCGGATCCACAGATCCTGCATCGCAACTCCACCGTGGACGTAGGCATCGGCGTTTCGTCCGCCTACCGTCACCACCGCCAGCGCCGACGCGGTCATGATCCGGCCCTGCGCATCTGCGCCCAGCGCCGACCCCGCACCCCAGGCGTCGAGGTGCGCCATCACATCGGGGCGACGCAGCAACGCCAGCAACGGGGCCTGCTGCGGCATCAGTGCCATGTCCCCGACCTCGATGCCGGTGTCCGAGGCCATCTCTGAGGCGGCCACGATCTCCGCCATCATCTCGGCCTGCAGATCCGGATCCAGGTATCGCAGCCGTTCGGCCGCCCCCGCGATCACGCCGAATGCGGCGAGTGTCTCCGGATCGGTGACCAGTCGGACCTGCGCGCCGGTGGGCACGTCCTTCGACAGCTCGCTCACCACGTCGTCGCCGAGCTCGCTGCGATCGCCGAAACCCCGATTGGTCCGGCGATCGAGCACCGCCCGAATCGGTGCGGCGCCATCGGTTTCCACGATTCCGTCGAAGTCGAACCGAACCTGCAGTTCGCTGCCCGACCCGGTGATCGCGGTCTTGCCTGCCACTCCGACGGCGGACGCGGCAACCGTCATGTTGTGCAAGACCGCACCCAGTGCCACCGCCGACGCCCGCCGGGCCACATCCATCCGCGACGACGGCGAAGTGGAGGCTCGCACCGTCACACCGGCATCGTCGGCATCAAAGCTCCACGGCTGTGCGTTGCCGAGCGAAGGGGCCCGAGACCCTGCGTACACCACCGCATCTCGGGGCTCGAGGGCCGCGAACTCGGCGGCCACATCGACGTCGGTCCGCGGTGCGGGCTCGGCAGCGGCGGCCGGTTCGGTCAGACCTTCGAGGATGGAATCCAGGTCGACCCGGACTCGGCCCGACGGGAGTGATTCAGCCCGGACGATCCGCCGGACGGCTGCGGCGACGGTCGCGCCGCCGAGAGCGACGTCGCCACCGAGTTGTGGCCAGGCAGAAAGGATTCGGCCCATTTCGAATACTGAAGCAGCCATTCGTGATGTCAATCGGTCGCCGTCGAGGATCTGTAGCGCAAAGGGCACCTTCTCGGCGGCCGACAATCCCGACAATGAGGCCGCATTGAAATCGCCCAGCAGACCGTGGAACAACGGCCGATCGGGCTCGAGATCAAATCGCTCGACGTCGAGAACACCGCCGTCGCTGGTTTCCATGATCACCGGAATCCCCAGTGCCCGCGCCCTATCCCGGACCAATACTTTCGCGTCGAATGAATCACATTCTTCTATGACGATATCCAGGCCCGCCAAGAACTCATCAATTGTGGATTCCTGTACACCTTCTCGGTGCACCCGGACATCGAGATAAGGATCGATCTCCGCAATTCGCCGGGCCGCGACAACCGCTTTGTTGACGCCGATGTCAAAGACCGAACCGGGAACTCGATTCAGGTTCGACAATTCGATGTCGTCGAAATCGGTCAGTCGCAACTCGCCACAGAGACCTTCGAGTGCCAACGTATGTGCAACTGCGTGTCCGACGCTCAGGCCGACGACCCCGATTCGCAGCCCAGCGGCCCGATCCTGCTCGTCGACGGTCAACTTGTTGCGGTTCCGGTCGAGCCGCAGTCGCCGATATCCGGCGGGTCCGAGCAGTCGAATTGCCGTCTTTCGCCAGGGATAGTAGATCCAGCGGGCGGGCTCATCGAGAAACTCACTCCCCAACGGCGGGATCAATTCGCCTGCCGCCGACAGCTGGGAGGCCACCGAATCCAGGAGGTCTATTCCCGATGTGGCGCGGAGTTCCTCGAGACGGCTGCGCCCCTCCGGATTCCGTTCGTCGATAACCTCAACGGTCGCCTGGGATTCATTGGCCTGATCGCTCACTACACCATCCTGTTTTTGTTTTCAATGCTTCCCTGGGATTGAAACCTGTTCCCCCGGGGCACATACGGACTGCTGTACATCCCACATCCGCTGAGCCCTAGCGACATTCGACCGAGGGAATTGGACGTTCGCTCAGAACACTGTCCAAAGCCGGGCATGCAACTAACCGGATGGGGCGTTTTCGGCGAGGGAGATTGACACACAGTGACATAACGACCAGAAACAAGCAACAATACGCATGGGACAACAAAACCCCGCGCGATGTTTGCTACCTGCAAGACCATCCATGAAACCCACACCAGCTATCCACAATAGTGAGATAGCAATAGCGCGCACACATGTGCAGGCCAGGAGACCCAATGACCACCGCATTCGCCCCCCATCGTCGAACCGCACAGATCGGCTCAGCAGCGCGTGACTTCACCGCTCGGGTCATCGACGAGCAGACCGGGACGACTCTGATCGTCGGCACTCCGCAATCGGTTCCGGATGTGTGGGTCGAGTATCTCGACGGCGCTCGCGAAAGCTACGCCAAGTACGGCGCGGAAATGGCCCTCGAGTACGACGACGTCGTCCGCGGCCACTGCACCACGTTGTTCTACGCCGCCCTCGACCGATCGGGAACGGTCATCGGAGGCGTCCGCGCCAAGGGACCATACCGCAACGCCCACCAGTCCCACGCATTGCTCGAATGGGCTGGTCAGCCGGGCCTGGAGATGGTCATCGACGCGATCGATTCGCGTCTGGCCGATGGCGTCGTGGAGATGAAGACGGCGTGGGCCGCCGAGGGGCCCGCCGCCCCGACGGTTGCCGGGATGCTCGCCCGCGTGGCCCTGCCGACCATGACGCTGACCGGTGCCCGCTACATCATGGCCACCGCCGCGGACCACGTCCTGCGTCGCTGGGAGTCCTCCGGCGGCCGGGTCGCCGAAGACATCCCGGCCTCGCCGTACCCCGATGCGCGCTACCAGACCAGCCTGATGTGGTGGGACCGCGACCGGATCGCACTCGATGCCAAGCCGAAGGTGCTCGCCCACATGATGCAGGACACACAGATCCTCGCGGCCGGCGCCGATCAGAACGGCTGGTCGTCGACAAGTGGCGTCGCCGCCTGAGAGCGGACGCCGGCGGCCCGCCGTCTGCGGACCAGGTCGAGATTGCCCACGCGGCGTTCGTCCGCGACAAACTCGACCTGAGGCTCACTCGGAGGGCCAGGAACCCACACGATCGGTGCACATGTGCGCGAGATCACTTTATTTCGCCCGGCATCTTTGGCGGCATACATGCACCGGTCGGCTTGCCTGGTGAGGAAGTCGATCACGTCGTCGATGTTGGGGCGACCGGTCGTCGACCGGATCAGCGGCGCATAGATGGCGCCGATGCTGATCGTCACACCGCATTCGGCCTGGATCCGATCGCGGATCTGCTCTGCGAGGTCGACGAGTTCTGCGGGGTTGGCCGACTCTGTCATCACCACGAACTCCTCACCACCGAACCGGCTGACGATCGAACGGCTCGGAACCGTCTTTTCGATGAGGGCGGCCGCAGTCACGAGCACGGCGTCCCCGGCCGCGTGCCCGTGGTTGTCGTTGACGGACTTGAAGTTGTCGAAGTCCATCATCATGAACCCGATCGACTGACGGGTCCGGACGATGCGCTCGAGCAGATCACTGTTTCGGTTCAGCAGCCCGCGACGATTGAGCACGCCCGTCAGGGGGTCGGTATCACCTAGCTTGGCCACCTTCAGGAGCACCGAACCGAGCGACTTCCGGAGCGCTGCGACCATGAACACCGGCACGAACACAGTGGTGACCGCGGCGCCGGTCGCCACGATGAGCGCCACCCCCGAGGTGGCGTTGAAGGACGACAGTGCCACCGCGAGCATCATCGCGAGCACAGTGAACGAGACGGTCACCCGCCGCGACGAGCCCATGGCAGCGATCGCCGGGATGGCGGCCAGCAGCGCCACGATCGCCCGGGCCGCGGCCGGATCCGACACCAGATAGGCCGACCATGCGACACCCAGCATTCCGCCGAATCCCAGCATTGCGAATTGCGTATCGGACAATCTGCCGACATATAGCGTGACCGCGAAAGAAAATGTACTGAAAAGCCAGATGACGACCAGGTATTTCATACCGCCGTCGATAATGAATTCCGGCTGTATGAACGCGAACAATGGCAACGCGAAAGCGCCCGCCGTACTTATCAGTACCGCAGTTGATCGTGCGTCGAAGCGGTCCGAGAACTTGTACTCCACAGCGATCAGCTATCCGAATCCCCAACACGTGGCGACGCCACCGGTCAGACGCGCCAGACCTGACCGGACATGCGACGATGAACCCTTGAGGCGCGAATTACCACTCAACGCCGGTTCCCGATTGGGAACAACCATAGCCAGTCTAGTCACGTGTTCGACTTGCGGCCCATCTTAGGTGGAAATTCGCCGGAGCGCGGTAGTCTCAACGATTGAACGAGCGGGGCGAGTGCATTCGTGGGAATGCCGTCGCGCTGGACTGGACATCATCGGGAGTTGTGCATGCCGGCGTCAACCCCGCCACTGGAGCCCAAGGTGGCAAACCGCGATGCTATTCGCGGCCACCTCACAGGCATCGATTACCCCTCCCTCGGAGTGGTCCTGGTTTCCATGGACCCGACCTGCCTGATCACCGCCGCGCTGGGATTTCACTTGGCGAGCAAACTCCGCCCGGCCGTCGCTGCTGCACTGAGCGAGATGTTCGGTGACCATCCGGGTGTGTGGGAGGGACCGTACGACCACCTGATCCTGGTGTATTTCGATACCACCGCGGTCGATGTGAGGACGGTCGAACGCCGCCTTGCCGAGCGCATGTCCCGTCAGGTGATGGTCGAGGGACAGGCGGTGTTCGTACCGAGCTGCCTCGGGATCGCGCTCGCCTCCGAGGTGTCCACCGCCCACGACGTCCGGGAGCTCGTCCAGGCCGCCACAGCTGCGGTCCACCACGCGATCCGCACGACGTCGACGTCGATCCGCGCGACGTCACAGTCGCTGGAGCTGCTCAAGCACGAGGTGGCCGGGACCACCGAGTTGGCGAAGGCGATCGGCAGCGACTTCGCCCTGCATTACCAGCCGATCGTCGATCTGTCGTCGAGGAAGCGGGTCGGGTTCGAGTCGCTGCTCAGATGGCGGGTGGGTGATGAGCTCCGGCTCCCCGCCGATTTCCTCGACGCGGCCGAGGCGACATCGCTGATAGTCCCGATCGGCCGCTGGGGTGTGACGACCGCGCTCGAGCAGCTCGCGCAGTGGCAACGGGAGTCAGGCGACATGTCGATGTTCATGTCGGTCAATTTCTCGGCCCGCCAGCTCATCGACCGTGGGCTGGTGCAGCACGTCGCCGATGCCATCGCGGCGACGGGCGTGCCTGCCAAGGCGGTGTGGGTCGAGGTCACCGAACGCAACCTGATCGAGGTCGGATCTCCGGCGGCGCAAACACTTCTGGAACTCGACGAACTCGGGTGCACGGTCTGCGTCGACGACCTCGGGACCGGATTCGCCGCGCTGCGTTACATGGTCGAGCAGCCGGTACAGGTGGTGAAGATCGATCGCTCCCTCGTCTCCAAGGTGGGTACCGTCGAGCCATTGCGCAGCCTGGTGGGCGCGGTGTGCACGTTGTCGGCGTCCCTCGGCATCCTGACCGTGGCCGAAGGTGTCGAGAGTGAGGACGAACTGCGCAAGCTCCGCGACCTCGGATTCACCCATGCGCAGGGATTCCTGTTCGGCAAACCCGAAGCCGCAGGCGACATCCGCTTGTAACCGGCCGGGCCGTACGATCGGCGTAGACATGAGCGCCCACGAATCCGGCCCGCTGCCGATCCCCCGCCCGACCGCCCTGACCCGGCGTCGTTTCCTGATGGCGAGTCCCGCCGCTGCCGCCCTGCTGATCGCCGCATGTTCATCGTCGGATCCGGCCACACCGACCCTCACCGTCGACGAACCCGGTATCCCGTCGACCTATGTCCTCTCCGACACCGATGCCGACCTGACCGGCACCGACGACGCGACCGCGGCTCTGCAGTCGATTCTCGACACCCGACCGGACGGCTGCGAGATCGTGATCCCGGACGGAGCTGTGCTCCGGTGTACCGCCGGCCTCGAACTCCCTGGTGGAAAACATCTTTCCGGTCCGGGCGAGCTGAAGTTCACCGACGGGATCGCGCAGGCGTCGGCACTGACCGTGACCGGATCGGGGTCCCGGGTCCATCGACTGCGGATGACCAATCCAGATCTGCTCGGGGCGCGGTCACAGACCGGAGAGAACCCGTTTGCCATCACGATCAAGGCCAACAACGTCGAGATCTCCGAGTGCTTCATCGATTCGTTCCAGAGCGGGATCGGGGTGGATCCCTACGGCGAGTGGTACTACACCCGAATCCTGAACAACCGCATCAAAGATGTCCTCGGCGCCGGTGACGGCCCGGACGACCTCGTGTCGACACTGGGCGAAGACCGGGGCGACGGGATCGTCACCTGGGGGGCGGCCGCAACCATCATCGGCAACGAGGTCGACTGCCGGGCCGGATCCGACGCACGCATCGGAATCCATTGTGAGGCACTCAAAGACCGCGAACAAGAGTCCGGACCGATGCCGAACTCCACGTACACGGTCGCCAACAACACCGTTCGGGGTCAGTTCCGCCGCGGCATCGTCGTCGAGGACATCACCCAGGCGACGATCATCAACAACACCGTCTCCGACAGCACCTGGTGGGGTGTGGCGGTGATCCGCAGCAGCCAGGTGTCCGTCGCCGACAACACCATCGAGTTCACGCGCGCCGACACCGACCGGCAAGGCCAGTCCTACGCACCCCACCGGGCCGCGGTGATGCTGTACGGATCAACCACCATGACCACCGTGGAACGCAACTCGATCACCGTCTCCGGCCATGCCGACTCCTACATCGCGATGTTCGGCGTCGACGACGCCGATGATCAGCCACGAGATTGCCTTGCCGTCAACAACACCGGCGAGTCGACGGCCGAGGGCGTGACCACCGTCGGTGGCAGTATCACCCTGGGGGTGGCCTGCCGGTACGAGCGCAACACATTCTCCGGATTCCGAGGTGACGGAATCGCCTTCTGGCACACCGAGATCCCGGCAGCACGCCAGAACACGCTCTCCCGCACCGGCGATCGCGCCCATGCCGGGATCCAATTCGAGAACAGCAACGACGGCCCGACCGACACCACCACCTCTGAGAACACCATCTCGGGATTTGCCGACGGCATCCTCGATACGAACGCCACGGCCGGGCACATCGAGCATCGCCGCAACCGCATCGTCGAATGCACCAACGGGATCAACCTCTTCGACCGCGCCGGGTCGACCGGTTCGCTGGACGCCAACGAGTTCGTCGATGTGCCGGCCGAGACCGTCAATGTCCCGGAAGGCATCTCGATCTCCTAGTCGTCGACGGCCTTGACCGTCGCCAACGCCTCGGCCGACTCCACGGGTTCAACCGATTCGACAGGTTCGACCGGCTCGACTGATTCGCCGGGTTCGATCCACCCGGGTTGTTCCGTCATCACATCATCGGTCGGTGACCTGCTGTCGCTCTTGGCTTTTCGACGCCGCCTGCCGACCTCCGGGATCAGCACCGAGCCGATCACCCGGGCCCGGACCTTGGCCAACTGATCGAGCGCATCGGAGTACTCCCCCGCCCGGGTCCGGCCACCCACACAGACGATGAGGGTGCCTTCGGCACCGACCGCCAGAACCGAGGCGATATCCCCATCGAGCACCGGCGGGCCCTCGATGACGACGTGTTCGAACGACTTCTCGAGTTCATCGAACATCTCGGTGGCGCGCGGGGTCTTCAGCAACTCCAGCCCCGCACCGCTGCGGGGGCCGGTGCCCAGCACCAGAGGTCCGGGCACCAACTTCCCGAAGATCGCCTCGTCGAGCGGATGACCATCGGCCAGGACGGAACTGACGCCGGGCTCGGACACCTCCGGACCGACATCGGACAGATCAGCCCTGACCAGGACCACCGAACGTCCTGTCTTCGCCAGGGCCGCAGCAAGATTCGAGGCCGCCACCGAGCGTTCGACCGAATCGGTCGGACTCGTCACCAGGATGCTGGAGATGGGGCTGCCGCCGGCCGCATAGGTGACGTTGGTCGACAACAGGTCGAACGACTGCGCCGCGGCCGTGCCCCGAACCGGCAGGTACGGGAACTCGTCGAGCCACTCCAAACCACCCGGGGCGATCTCACCGAGCACCGGAGGCGCTCCCGGCACCGTCGCCGCATCGACCGCGCTGCGCAGACGACTATCGAGTACGGCGCGCGCGATCACCACTGCCGTCGCCACCACGAGTCCGAAGATCAAGGCCCAGAGCAGGTTGATGATCAGGTTCGGCGATACCGCCTTGCCGGTCTCGGCCGGGGTGACGATCCGCATCTGTGCCGGCTCCGACTTACCCTGCTTGTCCGCGGTGGACATGAAACCGGCCAGCGCGACCGCGACACCATTGGCCAGCCGCGAGGCCTGGCCGGCATCGGTGTCCCGCACCGCGACCTCGAGCAGTGTGGTCTCCGGCACCGCCAGCGTCGTGATCTTTTTGATCGCGTCGGCGACGGGCATCACGATCTGCGCGTCGCGCAGCGCCGCGGTGACGATCTCGGTGGACGTGGCCAGCGCCGAATAGGTCGCGACGAGTCCTTGTAGTCCCTCCGGCGTTTCTCGTTCACCACTCTGGTTCGCCACCGAACTGACGTACAGGGTCGCGGTGGACTCGTACTCGGACTTCTGCGTCAGCGTGTAGCCCAACCCCGCCAGCACCACCACGACGGTGATCGCCACGATCAGAATCCAACCATTGCGAAGTGCGTCGGCACAGAGCCTGAGCCAGTTGGCATCTCGTCGATCCGATGTTCGGGATGTCATGTCTTCTGCTCCATGGTGGATTCCTGGTATGGGGTGTTCGAGCTGTCAGCAGGCCCCGGCGAGCCGCGTGCGACCAGGCACACCAGCAATACCAAAGGCAATATCGGAACCTGATGACGCAGCGCCGAACCGAAGTCGGGTTCGAATATCGACTGCACCGTGACAAAGGCGAGCACAAATGCGGTCGACCTTCTGACCAACACATTGATTTCGGTCGAGGCGCCCGGCAATACCCGTCCGACCCGGCACAGCGACACGAAGAAGTATGCCCAGATGCCGGCGATCAGTACCGCCAGACCGGCGTAGTAGGCGCCACCGAGCAGCACCATCGGGATGGGTACGAACAAGAACGCAAAGCTGGCAATCGCATTCACGATGCCGCCGACGGGATCGGCGATATCGGTGAACGAACCAATGGCCGTCATCGAATCCGGTCCCGCACCCCGAGCGCTGTTCACCATCTCGCGATAGTGATCGACGGGTAATCCGAGCAGCACGGCAAACGCCACGGCCAGTCCAACCAGCGAGGCCACCCCCATCGCCACACTCGAGATCACCCGTATGCGACGCCAATTCACGATCCTTAGCGCCACGTACACGACCGCGATGATGACCCAGTACTGGCGGAAGACCTGCGCATAGACGAGCATCGCGGCCACCAGAACCGCATCGAAGGCGACCCCACTGGGCACCAGGAGTACCAGGGCCGTGAACGGCAGAACCGTCAACTCCTTGGAGTAGTACCCGATGTACACCGCGGCCAGGACGATTATCAGACCGGCCAGGGCCGCTTCCGGCAGTCCGCCGCGAAATCCCTTCGTGCGCACCAGACACAGGAGCACCACCGCCGTCGCCGCCGCGAGTCCCAGGACGGAGGCGCTCGTCGCGTGTGAACCCAGGCCCAAGATGTCGTACACCCGAGCGGTATTCGTGTACGAGGCGTCTTCCCTGATGACGATCCGGCCCGCGGCCAACTGCCCGATCACGTCGCCGTCAGAGGAGAATTTGGCCGGAAGAATGATCGTCCGGTGCATAACCACGAACAGTCCGAACACAAAGGCGTACACAGTTGCCAGCGCCATGAACACCCGGCGATACCGCTGGTACCTGTAGCCGATACCGGCCAGACCTGTTGAGGTAAACATGTTTTCGCGGACGAATCCTAGTCTTGGTAACCACCCCAGAGGGGTCGATCTCGCACTCTCCCCCCGGACATGCGATGCGGGCACGCGCCGACTCGTGGCGCTTCTTTTCACACAATAGCTCAGATGTGCCCTTCTTGGGCACAGTGATTTATCACATTTATCGTCAGCTCAATTACGTAGTATCGTCACTCCAAAATCTTCCTGCACCGATTGAAGCGAATATGAAACTACTGATCACCGGCCACTTGGGATATCTCGGAACCGAGATGTCTTCAATGCTGACCCAGCTCGGCCACGAGGTCTTCGGCCTGGACAACAACTACTTCGCGACCGGGGATTTCCTTGGGGCGCCGGACATTCTGCCGGTGGTGGCGAAGGACTTACGGGACGTGACCCCGGAGGATCTCGAAGGGTTTGACGCGGTAATTCATTTAGCAGCGCTATCTAACGACCCTCTATCGGATCTCAATCCAATTCTGACATACACGATCAATTTGGATTCTTCCGTGCATTTAGCAGAGACCGCTAAAGCGGCCGGGGTGTCCCGATTTCTTTTTTCCTCGTCCTGCAGCCTCTACGGCAAGGGCGGCGACGAAGAGGTCGACGAGAACGCGGAGTTCAATCCCGTCACGCCCTACGGCGAGTCCAAGATCCGCGTCGAACAGGCCTTGTCGGAGCTCGCCGACGAGAACTTCTCGCCGGTCTATCTGCGTAACGCGACGGCGTACGGCCTGTCTCGGCGACTGCGCTGCGACATCGTGGTCAACAACCTGGTCGCGCACGCGGTGACCAGCGGCAAGGTGGTGATGGAGAGCGACGGCACACCGCATCGCCCGCTCGTCCACGTACTCGACATCGCCCACGCCTTCGCCTGCGTCCTCGACGCACCCCGCGAGGCCATCCACAACGAGGCCTTCAATGTCGGTCGCGTCGGCGAGAATTACCAGGTCAGGGATATCGCGAATCTGGTTGCCGGCGTGGTGCCCGACTGTGTCGTGAGCCTCGGCGACGGTGCCGCACCGGACATCCGCGACTACAAGGTCGACTTCTCGAAGATCGAACGGAGCCTGCCCGGGTACCGCCCGCAGTGGACCGTTCCCCTCGGTATCGAAGAGTTGTACAACGCCTACTCGGGGACCATGACCGAAGAACTCTTCAACGGACCCAAGTACTTCCGGCTGCGAACCATCAAGCAGCTCCTCGACGCCGGCACCCTCGACATCGATCTACGCAGCGTTGTAACGATATGAACGAACCAGACCATGGAGTAGGCATGGCAGTGCACGACTTCTCCAAACGCATTCCTGTCGCCGGGCCCTGGGTCACCGAACTCGAGGCCAAGTTCGTCGCGGACGCGGCGCTGCACGACTGGTACGGAAACGCCGGCCAGTCCGTCGGGCTGTTCGAGCAGGAGTTCGCCTCCCACCTCGGAGCCCGCCACGCACTGGCCGTCCCTCATGCGACCTCGGCGTTGCACCTGGCCATGGCCGCCCTCGATCTCGGCCCCGGCGACGAGGTGATCGTCCCGGAGACCACCTTCGTAGCCACGGCCGCCCCGATCACCTACACCGGTGCGACCCCGGTGTTCGCCGACATCGACCCCGACACCTGGTGCCTGTCAGCCGATTCGGTGGCACAACGGCTGAGCCCCCGGACCAAGGCGATTGTCACCGTCGACCTCTACGGCGATGTCCCCGACATGGACGCGATCCGCGAACTCGCCGGCGACATCCCCATCATCGAGGACGCCGCCCAGGCGATCGGCGCGGTCCGGCACGGCATTCCGGCCGGGATGCTCGGCGATGTGGGTGTCTTCAGTTTCCACGGCACCAAGACGCTGACCTCGGGCGAGGGCGGGATGGTGGTCACCGACCGCACCGACCTGTTCGAGAAGATGGCTCAACTGCGCAATCTCGGACGTCGACCGGGCGCACACGCACAATTGGTCTCTGATATTCCAGGATTCAAATATCAGATGAGTAGTTTGCAAGCAGCTTTCGGTCGCGCCCAATTGCAGCGCGTTGACGAATTGGTCGCGAAGAAACGGCAGTTGTTCGGTTGGTATCGAGACCGGCTCTCCGGCCTCGACGGCGTGCAACTCAATTCCCAGGGCGACGACTGCGTCAACACCTACTGGATGACGAACATCGTCGTGGACAAACGGTTCGGTACCTCGACCCGCGAGATGATGGCGTACTTCGACGACAACGGTGTCGATACGCGCCCCTTCTTTCCACCACTGAGTTCCCTGCAGGCGTTCTCGGCCTATCCGGACCAGGTCGCCGCAGCACGTGCCACCAATTCGGTGGCCTATGACATCGCCCAGCGATCGATCAACCTGCCGTCCGCGCTGATGCTCGACGAACAGCACGTCGACCGGGTCGTGAGCTTGCTGCGCACTTTCTTACACACAGAAAAGGACAACCCATGAAGGCTGTCATCTTTGCGGGTGGTCGCGGCACCCGCATCAGCGAGGAATCGCAAACCCGTCCCAAACCCATGGTCGAGATCGCCGGTCAGCCGATCTTGTGGCACATCATGAAAATCTATGGTGCAGCCGACATCACGGAGTTCGTCGTGCTGCTCGGTTACAAGGGCTACATGATCAAGGAGTACTTCGCGAACTACTTCTTGCACACCTCCGATGTGACCATCGACCTGGCGACCGACACCATCACCACCCTGCAGTCGAAGGCCGAGCCGTGGAAGGTGACCTTGCTCGACACCGGCCTCGACACCCAGACCGGCGGTCGACTGCTGCGGGCGCGGGAGCACATCGGCGACGAGACGTTCTCCTTCACCTATGGCGATGGGGTCGCCGATCTCGATGTCCGCAAGGTCGTCGACTTCCACAAGAACAACAACACGATCGCCACGGTCACCGCGGTGCAGCCTCCCGGCCGCTACGGAACCCTGGAGATCGGTGACCGCGGCGCAACCACATTCAGTGAGAAACCACTGGGCAGCAGCGGCTGGGTCAACGGCGGGTTCTTCGTGGCCGAGCCGGAGATCCTCGACTACATCGAGGACGGCGACCCGACCATCTTTGAACGCAGGCCGATGGAACGTCTGTCCGCCGACGGCCAGTTGTCGTCGTACCGGCACGACGGTTTCTGGCTGGGGATGGACACCATGTGGGACAAGATCAACCTCAATCAGATGTGGGACGCCGGCCAGGCCCCGTGGAAGATCTGGTCCTGATGAGCACCGGGGGCACTGCGCCGAGTTCGCTACGGGTGCTGCACGTGATCAGCGAGATGGGTGTGGGCGGGGCCGAATCGGTGGTCGCCGAACTGGTCGGCGGTGGCGAGCAGATGGGATGGAGATCCGCCGTGGCCTCCGGTGGTGGCCAACGGGCCGACATGTTGGCCCAGGCGGGCGTGCCGCAGTTCTTCGTCGAGCCGCCCCGACGATCGCTCGGCGGTCTGATGAGGGCCAGAATCCAAGCAGCCAAGGCGATTTCCGAATACCGGCCCAATGCGATCATCGCCCACAACGTGTCGGCCAGCGCACTCACCCGGCTGGCGCAACGCGAGGTCCCGGTGCTCTCGATCTTTCACGGTGTGGCCGACGACGACTACCGCCATTCCGCCCGGATCCTGGCCGCGACCGCGGATCACATCGTCACAGTGTCCGAAGCCATCGCCGGCCGGCTGCGGTCCGTCGCCGGCCGCCGGCCCCTGCAGCTCAGTGTGATCCGCAACGCGATCACCGACATGCCCCGCCCGGACCGCCAGGCCTGCCGCCGCGAATACGGGATACCCGCCGATCAACCGGTCGCGTTGTGTCTGGCGCGGATGGAACCCCAGAAGCGGCACGACGTGCTCCTCGACGCCTGGGCCCAGCTGCCGGGCGACGAGTTGCTGATACTCGCTTCGGACGGGTCGTTGCGGCCCGAGCTCGAAGCCCAGGCCCGGCGTCTGGATCTGGGTGACCGGGTGCGGTTCTTCGGTAGCGGTGTGCGCTCGGATGTCCCCAAGCTTCTTGCCGCATGCGATATCTCGGTACTGACGAGCGACTGGGAGGGGTTGCCGATCTCCATCCTGGAATCGCTGTCGGCCGGGCGGCCGGTGGTGGCCACCGATGTCGACGGACTCCGCGAGATCCTGGGCACCGGTGGTGGGCGCCTGGTCTCCGCACAGGATGTCGATGCGATCGCCGCGGCGTTTCGGGAGATGTTGCACGACGGTTCGGCCCGTGCGCGTGAAGCCGACCTCGGCATGGAGACCATCCGGACCAGATACAACCCGAAGCTGATGATGGAGAGCTACGATGCGCTGTTGCGACATCTCGTTCTCCAGTGATTCTCCTCCGGTCCACTCGAATCCGTCGGCAGGACAACGCCCGTGAAGATCATGCATGTGTCACAGCCGGTGGACGCCGGTGTGGCGGAGGTCGTCGCGACCCTGCTCGCCGACCAGATATCGCGCGGCTGGTCGCCGATGCTGGCCTGCCCGCCCGTCGGCGCACTTCCCGAACGCGCCGCCGCGTTGGGGGTACCCGTGCATCCGTGGCCGGCGACCCGTACCCCCGGGCCGGCGACCCTGACCGAGACCACGCGCCTGCGCGCGATACTTCGGGCCACCGCCCCCGACGTGGTCCACCTGCACAGTTCCAAGGCGGGCCTGGCCGGCCGGCTCGCCCTGCGGGGTGAGGTGCCGACGATCTTCCAGCCCCACCTGTGGTCCTTCCAGGCCGCGGACTCCCCACTGACCCGGTTGGCCCGTACCTGGGAACGTCTCGGTGCGCGGTGGGCCCATCACCTGGTCTGTGTCAGCGACGAAGAACGTCGTGTCGGCATCTCGGCGGGAATCGAGGGGAACTACTCGGTGATCGCCAATGGTGTTGACTCCGAGCGGATTCGGCCGTCCACCGATGTCGCGACGCTTCGTGCGAGTCTGGATCTGCCCGACGGTCCGCTGGCGGTCTGTGTGGGCCGGCTGGCCCGGCAGAAGGGTCAGGACATGCTGTTGCAGGCGTGGCAGGACGTGATATCGACCCACCCGAGGGCCCAGCTGGTGATGGTCGGTGACGGTCCACTGGCGCGGCAACTGCAAGAGAGCACCCACGGTCGCCATCCGTCGGTGCGATGGGTGGGCAACCGCGGCAACGCAACCGCGTACATGGCGGCCGCCGACGTCGTGGTGGTCCCGTCCCGGGCCGAGGGTATGGCGCTGGTCCCGATGGAGGCGATGGCCAGCGGTACCTGCGTCGTCGCCTTCGACTGTGGCGGGATGAAGCAGTCGGTGGGCACGGCCGGAGCGGTGCTCCCGGTCGGTGACCTCGACGGTCTCGGAGCGGAGATCGGCAAACGTTTCGACGATCCCGAACTGGCCGGATCAGAAGGTCTGGCCGGACGAGCCCGTGTCGAGATGTTCTTCGATCACCGGTCGTCATCGCGTGCGACGGCGCAGCTGACCCGATCGCTCACGTCGGGACAGAAAGCCGAACGCCGATGAGCACCACCGAAACCTCAGCGAGCCGCGCCGCGGTCCAACTCGGCTCGAGAACCCTGCGGCGCACCGATACGACCCTGGTCATGCTGGACTTTGCCGCGGTCACCGCCGTCATCACGCTCGGGGCGAGTTCCTTCGAGGTCGCCCTGCTCGCCGCACTCGTCGTCACCCTGTTCCTCGAGTTCTCCGGCGGCTACGCCCGCGCGATCACGCTCTCTGCGCTCGACAACCTGCCGAAGCTGGCGGGCACGGTCGCCATCGCGGTCCTGGCGATTTTTGTTGTCTTCGCGCACGAGTCCTCCACGCTGCGCGCCCTGTTCACCGTCGGTGCCCTGACCGCCGTGTTGTTCTCCATCCGCCTTGTCTATTACTGGATGCGTCGCCGACGTCGGCGCAGTCGTCTCGGCGCACGAAGTCGCACCGCCATCGTGGGCGGCGGGACGGTGGCCGCGACACTCGTGGAGAGCACGGTCCGGCAGCCACAGCTCGGACTCGAGCCGGTGGTGGTCATCGACGACGACCCTATGTTCGACACCGAGAAGTTCCGGATCCCGGTCGTCTCGGGCATCCCGCTCGCGGAGATCGTCCGGCGCGAACAGATCGGCACGATCATCGTCACGTTCCGGAACCGCCCCGACTCCTCACTCGTGGCAGACCTCCGAGCCTGCGGTGAGATGAACTGCGAAATCTACATCGTTCCGCGGCTTTTCGAGTTCCTGCATCTGACCCCCGGCATGGACCGGATTCACACGATCCCGATCATCAAGGTCAGGCGCAACGCCCAGCGCACGTTCTACTGGTACTGCAAGCGATTGCTCGATCTCTGTCTGACGGTGCCCGCGCTCATCCTCCTGTCACCGCTGTTGGCCGCCGCTGCGGCAGCGGTGTATCTCAACGACCGGTCCGCACCGGTCATCTTCCGGCAGGATCGCGTCGGCCGGCACGGTAAGACGTTCACCCTCTACAAGTTCCGGTCGATGCGTCCGGTCGCCACCCGCACCTCGGATACCGATTGGCAGCCCGACCAGACCGCGCGCACCGGCAGGCTGGGCCGGTTTCTCCGGCAGACGTCTCTCGATGAGCTGCCCCAGCTGTGGAATGTGGCCCGGGGTGACATGTCGCTCGTCGGACCCCGACCGGAGCGTCCGCATTTCGTGGCGCAGTTCAGCGACTCGGTGTACTCCTACACCGACCGGCACCGGGTCACCGTCGGGCTCACCGGCTGGGCGGCGATCAACGGACTCCGCGGTGACACCGACATCAATGACCGGGCGCTCTACGACAACTTCTACATCGAGAACTGGTCGGTCTGGCTCGACATCAAGATCATCATCCTGACTGCTCGTTCCGTGTTGAATCGGACGGGTTCGTAGCGCCCGGAATGCAGATTCTCTCGCGCATCAACAACCTCCGCTCCGTAGGGGTGGGATTTGTGGCGCAAGGAATGACGTTGGTGTCCGGCGTTCTTCCGGCGTTCTTCGGTCTCGACGACGTTCTGGTGTTCATCCTCGTGGTGGTGGCGTTCTCGACGATCACCGCCGGTGTATCCACTCTGGCCATCGGCTACCGCCTGCCCACCGCGCATCTCGGGGAACGTCGATCACAGAGCCTGGTTCGCTCGGCACTGCTCTGCACCGGCTCCCTCGGCCTGACCGCGCTGCTGGCCGGCGTGGTCGTCTATACCGCCGGCGAACACTCCACCGGCTCCCTCATCGCCAGTGTCGCCATCGTCTTGGTGGCGCAGGCGTCCTACCTGATCGCGCAGGCGGTGTTGGTGGCCGCCGACTGCTACCCCGAGTTCATGACGATGCGCTTCACCTATGCCTGCATCCTGCTGGCCGGCAACGTCGTGCTGTGCCTGGCCGCCGGCAACAAGTTGAGCTTCATCGCCTGCATCGCGGCGGCGTACGGACTCTCGGCAGCAATAGCGTTGTTGCGCACAAAGATCCGGCGGCTGACCTTCTCGCGGATACCCTACGGACTCCGCTCGATCGGCCACGACATCCGCAGCGGCAGCGCGTTGATCACCGGACAGTTCTTCAACGGACTCTCGATGCAGGCCGGCGCCCTGGCCTCCGGGACGATGGGCAGCTTCGCACCCGCCTGGGCGTTGGCGACCCGGGTCACCAACGGTTTTCAGACCATCGCCGGGCAGATCCTGACCCCGGCCATCGACACCACCGTCGCCCGAGGGATACGCGAAGAGTCACGGATGACGGTCCGATCGGGGACCAGAAACGGATTGTTGTTCGGTTCCGCGCTCGGCCTCGGGTGCCTCGTCGCAAGTGTTGTGGCAGTGCTGATCACGGGCATACTCCCCGACTCCGCCACCTCGGGCGACCTGTGGTCCTTCTTCGCCGCGACCGCCGTCTACAACTGCCTCAACATCGTCATCATCCCGATCGACCGGATCCTGCCGTTCCTGGGGCGCACCCGTTTCCGGATGATGTGGGACATCTTCCGCGCGGCGACGATGGTGCCGTCGATCATCTTCCTGCACGGCGACGCGATGCTGGTCGCACTGACGGTCATCTCCGGCATCGCGTTCACCATCTATGTCGGCGAGACCTGGAGCATGGTGTGGCGTTACCGATCGCACAAGATACCCCGCAGCCCGCTGCCGATCCCCGGGATGGGCGACAAACGCCGCGATGGCAGACGGACGGCGAAGGCCAAGACCGTCGAGCAGATGGCCGCGGAGGCGATCACGATCGAACTCGACATGTCGGTGGCCACGTTGTTCCACACCCGCCGCCAGTACGGGGACATCGAGATGAGCAGCGGCACAACAACCGAACTCAGGGCGCTGCGAGAACAGAACGCCGAACTCCGACGACGCCTGGCCGAGGCAGAACTGCGCGCCGACGGGGCCGGCTACAACTCCGGGTCGTTGATCAAACGGGCTCGGTGATCACACACCGTCACTGATCGGCGGGGTTCAGGGCGTCGAAGTCGACCGTGTGACCGCCACCCTTGGTCCGGGCGTGATACATCGCGGTGTCGGCCGCGCTGATGATGTCCTCGGCGCTGCGCCGATCGCCCGGCCGGATACGTGCCATCCCCACACTTGCCCGGAGCCGGACGTGGGTGCCGTCGATCTCGGACGGCTCGGTCAACAGGACGTGCACGAAGTCGGAGACGTCTTCGACGTCTTCCTCGTCGACGTCGCGCAGGACCGCGATGAACTCGGCCCCGACGACCCGGCCGATCAGATGCGGCTCGGGCAACTCGTCGCGCAACCGTTCGGCCGTCATCGCCAGTGCCCGGTCGCCGCCGAGGTGTCCGAGGGAGTCGTTGAGTTGCCGGAGCTTGTCGAAGTTGATCACCATGACCACATCGACCTTGGGACGATCGAGCGAACGGACGGTCCCCAGCAGTTCGTTGATGTACCGGATCACGTACTTGAGGTTGGGCAGGCCCGTCAGTGCGTCGCGTTCGCCGTCGATCGCGAGGCGCTCGCGCATGGTCCGCAATTCGGTGACGTCATTGAACGAGACGATCACCAGGGATTCCGGGTCGTCGGGGTGGAGCAGGGTGGCACTGCAGTCGAGCCAGACGCGTTTGCCGTCGATCCGGTCGACGCCGAGGACGATGTCCGAGACCGGACCGCCGGTGGCGATGGCGCGCTGGTTGGGGAAATCGCCGGCAACCAGGCGTGCGCCGGAATCGCTGCGGAACGTCACGGGGCCCGACTCGTTGAACTCGAGTTTCGATCGCCGGTCGGAGAGTTCCAGAATCCGGTCGGCGGCTTCGTTCGCAGCCTCGACCTTGCCCTCGGGGGTCACCACAACCAGTCCACCGACAAGTGAATCCATCACGGTCGCCAGCGACCGGGCATCCCAGCCCGACCAGTCCTGCCGCACTCCGGCCCTCGTTTCGATCACCCGCATCTTGCTACCCCTGACTTCCCAACCCCACAAGTTTGATCCTTACGATCACACAATTTTCCCGTGTTCGCGCTGCAATTGGGGTATGCACAGCAGATCGGGCACGAATTCGTGCATTTTAACGACAATCAAGACGCCCTGGGCTGAGATTCGCCATCACCGGTGCGGCCGCCGGAACTTTCAGCGACGTCGCGCAGACGAACTGCGCGACCGACAGCGATTGCTACCACAACCGACGTAACAAGCCAGGCGATCACCGCAACAGTGACCCAGAACACGATCATGGCCACCATTCTGCCAAGTGAACCTGAGAAAACCCTCTATTCGGATGATTCAGTCATGCCCTGCGTCACGAGCCCCGATCTTCCTGCTCACACGGGTGTTCAGAGGCGTTTGAGCGCCAGCGACGCAAGGGGTACCGCGATCAGAAGCAGGGCACAGATGGAGATCAGGGAGTATGCCTGAGGATTTTCGGACGCCCACGTCACCGGGTTGGGTAACAGCGGGTTCACCGTCGTCGGGTTACCGAAGCATTCACGCAGGCTCTGCGCCACCGCGGTGACCGGATTCCAGTTGGCGATCTCCCGCAATGGTGCCGGAAGAGTCGACGACGGAACGAAGGCCGATGAGACGAACGTCAACGGGAACAGGACGGTCAGCAACAGACTCTGCGCGGCCTCCGCCGAGCCGGCCACCAAACCCACCACCGCACCGACCCACGACAGCGCAAAGCCGAAGAACAGGGCAATGGCATAGCCCGTGAGCGCCTCCCAGAAGCTGGTGTCGATCCGCCAGCCGATCGCCAGACCGGCCAGCGACATCACCACCAATCCGACGATGTTGACCGACACATCGGAGATCGTCCGGCCGACCACAACCGACAGGCGTGACATCGGCAACGCCCGGAATCGGTCGATCATGCCGTCCTTGATGTCGGTCGCCAGTCCCAGCGCCGTGAATCCGGCGTTGAAGGCGACCGTCTGCGTCATGATCCCGCCGATCAGGAACTCGCGGTAGCGGTCACCGCCGAGCGCCTCCCCGAGCACGTACGAGAACAGCAGCACGAACATCAGCGGCTGCAGGACGACTCCGAGGATCATCTGCCAGTTGCGCAGGATGGTTCGGATGTTCCGGACCGCGACGACCTCACAGTCGATCAGGAACGTCATCACAGTGCGTGGTCGTGGGCCCACCATGGATCCGGAGAACAGCTGGGATTCGGACAAGGGCTTGGCCGGCTTCGTTTCGGTCGCGGGCTTCAGTTCGGTCATCAGCGTCCTGCCAGGGATACGAACACGTCGTCCAGGGTGGGTTCGGAGGTCACGGCGTCGTCGACGCCGATGCCTCCGGTGGCCAGCATCGAGATGGCACGGGCCAGGTGGGGCCCGGCGTCGGCGGCCGAGAACGTCAGGGTGGTTCCCTCGACGTCGACCCCGGATGCGCCGTCGAGCCGCGAGACGATGTCCCTGGCGGACTCGGCATCGGTGGCGGACGAGAGCTGCAGGCGGACCTGCGCCGTCCGCAGGGTCGCCTTGAGTTCGGCCGGGGTACCGCGGGCCACGACTTCACCGCCGACGATCACCGTCACCGCATCGGCCAGCTGATCGGCCTCTTCCAGGTACTGCGTGGTCAGCAGGACACTTGTGCCCGAGCCGACCAGAGCCCTTACCTCCGACCACAATTCGGTCCGACTGATGGGGTCGAGACTGGCTGTGGGTTCATCGAGCAGCAGTACCGGTGGGCGGATGATGATGGCACCGGCGAGATCGATCCGGCGACGCATACCGCCGGAATAGGTGCCCACCCGACGCGAACCCGCTTTGACGATGTTGAACTGCTCCAACAGCTCTCGCGCCCGGACGACGGCTCGGCGTCGGCCCAGGCCGGACAACCTGCCGATCATCACCAGGTTCTCCAGTCCGGTCAGATTGTCGTCGACCGCGGCGTTCTGCCCGGACAATCCCATGAGGCTGCGTGCCCGATGGGCGTGTGCCAGGCCGTCGACGCCGTTGATCCGCACGGAGCCGCCGGTCGGCTTGAGCAGGGTGCCGATGATCCGGACCGTGGTGGTCTTGCCTGCACCATTCGGACCGAGCAGACCCATCACGGTGCCCGTCGGAACCACCAGATCGATTCCCTTGAGCGCGTCCACACCTCGGTAGTTCATCCGGAGGTCGCAGACCTCGATCGCGTTCTCACTCACAGGTGGGGACATCGATCTTCACCTCCGGGTCGTCGACGAGCGGCTGCACGGGTACGACGGCCGCGCCTGCGGAGACCGGCTCGGTGACCTGGTAGGCGACGGTCACCGTTTTGCCTGCGGGGATCTTCACCTGCGCGGTCGCGAACGGGTGTCCGCGCTCGGTGCCGGTGGAGTACAGCATCGCCTGTCCGTCAACGGTGACCCCGTCGATGGCGCCTCCGGTGGTGCCGTACAGCGTGACCGCCGAATAGTTCGTCCCCGGCGGGAGTTTCAGCTGGGGATTGCCGAGACTTCCCGCCACGTACGGCGGCAGACTGGTATCGGTCAGGGTGTTCGTCAGCTTCACCTCGACGGTTGATGTGCGCTTCTCACCCTCACAGCTGCCGGACCGGTAGCTGATCGACCGTTCGAGGTAGTAGTCGATCTTGTTCCCGGCCAGGTTGCCGAGGACGACGTTGGCGTACGGCGCCGTGGTTTCGGCCACCTCGTGGGTCAGGCCGGCGGCGGCAAGTAGTTTCTGCTCCTCCTCGTCGGCGCTGTAGACCATGAGCCGTTCCTCGTGGACCGCATGCCCCAAGGCCTCCAGCACTTTTGCGGTGTTCCCGCGCAGCGACGAGATCTTGGAGACCGCCATCTGCGCGATCTCCTGCAGGTAGGCCTTCCGGGCCCTGTTGTCGTTCTCGAATTGTTCGTACGAGGTCGACAAGGTCAGCTCGACGACGTTGTCGCCGGTCACCTTCTGTCCGTCGGCCAGGGTGATGGGGCCGGCCGCGTCCAACAGATAGCTCAGCGCGATCGGATCGAGCGCGATCGCACCGTCGAGTTCCATCCCGGATTGCTGCTGCCACATCGACATCCAGATCTGCGCCGCGTACGGGAAGTGTGCACTGATGTTGCTGTTCCGAACATCGTTGTACGGGCGGTTGATGCCGTAGTTGTAGTTGAATTCCTCGCCGAGGTCGAGCGGGTTCCGCGGGGCGTCGATGTCCGTGTTCGCACCGAGATCCTCGACATCGACGCGACCGTTCTCCGCACTCACCACACCGTAGGCGCCGAGAAGCCCTCCGGTGGGCCGGGATTCGGCCGGGGTCTGAAATCCGAAGAAATAGTTACGCTCTCCACTGTTGCCCAGCATCGGTGGCAGCAGCCTGGCCGCGGTGTCGGTACCGCGGATGAACCGGGCCGACTCGGTGAGCTGATCGAGCAATTGGGTGCGCGCATCGGACACGGTGCTCAACCACGTGCCGTCGGTGCCCTCCACATCCGCCAGAACCGCCTCGGCGCGATCAGCGATGAGCGCCAACTCCGGTTGTGCCTGCGCCAGTGCGGCGGTGTTGATGGCGCTGTCCTCCGCGCGGAGATTGTCCGGGCTGATGACATCGGACAGCTGCATGGTCGGTGACAGCACGTCGGTGGCCAGCGCGTCCACGGATTCGGTCAGCTCCTGGACCGACTTCAGCGGATCCCCCAGCCAGGGTATCGCCGCTGCCGCGGACCAGACCACGTTGTGCGCATCGTCTTTGGCCGAACTCGCGGCGCTCACCGCCGCGTCGGCCGATGTCGCAGCCTTGTCTGTCTCACCGGCGAGGAAGGCGCGCTGCGCGGTGGTGACGTGTCCGCGCGCCGAGTCGATCGAGTCCTTGGCCTTCAACGCCAGGTAGCCGAGATACAACCCGGCGAGCACGAGGAGCACCAGGACGGCGAGCCCCCCACCGATCCACCATCGAAGTCGGTGAGACTTCTTCTCGGTGGTGGGCCCTTCCGGTACTGCGTCCGTCACCTGGTTCTCCTGCTCACTTCGTCGGTTCCGATGTCTCACCGGAATCTGTCACATGGTCGTCGCCCGGGAGATGCCGGATCACCAACTCGGCAATCGTCGCCATCGCCTCGGGGGCACCCATCGCGTGATGGGCCACGGGGATCTCTTCGATGACCATCGCCCCGGATACCAGCGATCGCCATTGCGCCGGGTTCGGATTGTCCAGCGCTGCGGCAAAAGCCGTGATCCCGGCGGTCACCGGAGCCGGCCGGTAGGCCATCGCCGCCGCGATCGCCTCGGCGCACCGGGTCCGGTATTGCTCGAACCGCTCGGGGTCGATGGCGCGCAGGGTCCGCTCGAGTGTCTCGTCGATGACCGCGCCGCCATGGGCGTCGAGATCGAGTCGGGGATCGAGCAGCACCAGCATCTGGACGGTCTCACCGGCCGCGGTCAGCTGGCGGGCGACCTCGTGCGCCAGGATCGCTCCCAGCGACCAGCCGAGAAGACGGTATGGGCCGGACGCCTGGTGGCGCCGAATGCTCTCGACGTGATGCGCGGCCATCTCCTCGATCGAGAACAGGTGAGGCGCAGCGGGATCGTCCAGACCCGGCATCTGCAAGCCCAATACCGGGATCGGCAGCATCTCCCCCAGTGGGCGGTAGTCGAGTACCAGACCGCTGATCGGATGGATGCACCACAGTGGTGTGCCCCGCCGCTCGCCGGTGGACAGTTCCACCACCGAGCTCAGTGCCGACACCAGATCGGCGTAGTGGTCGAGGGCCGCGGCCAGTGCTGCCGGTGTCGACTGCGCGAACAGCACAGCGGCCGGTACCGGACGGTCGAGCCGCTTGGTCAAGGCCGCCGCGGCCGAGGCGAGGAGCAGCGAGTTGCCACCGATCGCGAAGAAGTCGTCGTAGATCCCGATCTCCGGAATTCCGAGAACATCCCGGAACACCTCGACCACAGCCGATTCGGTGTCGGTCCGCGGTGTCCCGCCGACGACCGACCAGGACGGTTCGGGAAGTGCTGCGGTGTCGAGTTTGCCGACCGGGGTGCGCGGAAGTTCGGTCATCGGAACGATCGCGGCGGGAACGAGGTGATGCGGCAGGGTCGTGACCACCGCATCCAGCAGGTTCTCGGGCGTCAGGTCCGAACCGTCCGTGGTCACGTAGGAAACCAGCACCGGGCCGGCGGGTCCGGCGCGCAGCACGGTCAACGCGGTTCGGGCGCCCGCTGCCACCAGGGCCGCGTCGACCTCGGCCAGCTCGATCCGCTGGCCGCGGATCTTGACCTGACGATCGGCCCGGCCGTGGTATTCGAGGTCACCACTTTGCAACCGGCGCACCAGATCTCCGGTGCGATACATCCGCTGCCCATCCGCGGCGGCGACGAACCGGGAGGCCGTCAGCGGCGTGTCCCGGTGATAGCCGATGGCCAACCCCGGGCCGGCGAAGTACAGCTCTCCGAGCGCTCCATCTGGTGTGGGGCGCAGGTGGGCGTCGAGCACATGGGTCCTCATGTCGGGCAGGCCCCGACCGATGATGGAGGCGGTGTCCGCCTGCATGGGTCCATGCGAGGTTCCGATGACCGTTGTCTCTGTGGGGCCGTACCCGTTGATCATGCTGCGGCCATTGCTCCACCGGGAGACCAGTTCCGGCGGGCAGGCCTCACCACCGACGTAGATCGTGTGGAGCCGCGGTAATGCGGTCTCGTCGAGGGTGGCCAGGACCGAGGGGGTGATGATGGCCTGGTCGACGGTGAGCCACCGGAGCTGCTGCGTGAGACTGCGGCCGCCGGCGTCGTCGGCACGGACCACCGCGAGGGTCACGCCCGACCCGAACGCCCACACCATTTCCATGATCGATGCGTCGAAGCTGGGGCTGGCCATGTGCGCGATCCGCTCCTGCGGGCTCGTCGTGAACACCGTGGGCTCCACCAGAGCGCGCAGTCCGCGGTGCGCCACGACCACACCGTTCGGCACTCCGGTGGTCCCTGACGTGAACAGGAGATAGGCCGGATGGCCCGGGGTCACCGACACCCAGTCCACCGCCGACCGGCCGAGGTTCTCCGGGTCGGGTACCTCGATCGTGGCGCAGGTGTACTGCGACGCCGTGCGGGACGCGATGGCGACCTGGGTGCCGCTCGCCGACAGCATCCGTTCGATACGTTCGGCCGGATACCGCGGGTCGATGGGTAGGTAGACCCCGCCGAGGCGTGCGATCGCCCAGAAGGCCACCACCGATTCGAGGCTGCGCGGCAACATCATTGCCACCGGGTCACCCGTGCGCACCCCGGCCGCGACCAGTTCGGCCGCCAGTGCGGACGACCACCGGTCGAGTTGGGCGTAGGTCTGGGTTCTCGTCCCGTCGTCCACGGCCACCGTGTTCGGCCGGCGGAGCACCGAGGCCTGCAGCATCTCACCGAGGGTCAGAGCGGGCCCACTGGTGCTGCGGTGCAGGCGGTCGGCGCACTCTTCTTCGGTCCGAAGGTCGGCGGTCTCGAGTGACGGGTTGTCGTCGGAGACAACAAGTTGCAGGGCAACGTTCCAGCGCAATGCCAGGGTTTCGATGGCTCGTTTGTCGTACAGGGCGGTGGCGTGGGTGAACATCGCGGCGTCGCGGCCGACCGTCACCTGGAGGTCGAACTCGGAGGTGGGGCTGAGCTCGTCGGGGACCTGGCCGCCGGGTTCGTCGTTGACGGCCAGTGTCACCTGGACGATCGGGTGCCGGCCCATCTCCCGGATCGGATCTTGTTGCGCGACCACCTCGTCGAACGGGAGCAGGGCATTATCGAGTGCGGCCAGGTCGGTGTCGCGGACGAGGTTGATCAGGTCCGCCGTCCTCATCCCGGTGTGCAGCGTTGTTCGCAGCGCCACCGTCGAGACGAACATGCCCACCATGTCGGCGGTCTCCGGATGTCGCCGCAGTGACACCGGTGTGCCGACCGCGACATCGTCGGTGCCGCAGGCGATCGAGAGTGTGAGGGCCAGGGCGGCGTGATGGACGTGGAATTCGCTGACACCGAGGCGCCGAGCGGTCCGGGCGACCGCGTCGGTGATGCTCTGATCGACCGGAACCGACACCGTTGCGGTCGCCAATGACCGTCGCGGGTCCCGCGGGGCGCAATCGGGCAATTCCAGGACTCCCGGGTAGCCGGCCAGGGCATGCTGCCAGAACTCCAGCATCGGTGCCCGCATCCGGGTGTTGACCAGGTGCTGCCAACGGGCCACCTGCCCGTAGTCGACAGGCAACGGCGACAGCGGGTTTCCGGCCAGTGCGGCGGCGAGGTCGCGGTGCAGCACACTGACCGACTCCCCGTCCATCGCGATGTGGTGGGCGACGATCACCAGGAATCGGTGTCCGGATTGCTGGACCAATGCCACCCGCACCGGGACCGACGCCGTCAGGTCGAAGGGCGTGGCGAGCAGGGTACCGACAACATCGGTCAGTTCGCGGTCACCGAGATCGACGACCTCCGGGGCGTCCTCGAGGGTCACCTGCACCGGCGCACCGCCGGACTCGGGATACAGCGTCCGCAGTGGTGCATGCCGAGCGGCGACCGCACGCCAGGCCGCGACCGGATCCACCGCCGCGGGCACACCGACCACCACCGGGACCGCGTAGAGCGGGCGTTCCGGCAGCATCTGTTGCACCAGCCACAGGCGGTGCTGGGCCGGCGAAAGCGGGATTCCGCCGACATCTGCGGGCGCACCCGCACCCGTCAACGGGGGAAGTGTCTCGGCGGCAACGCTTTCGGAGGAGCCGAGCAGGGCTGCCAACGCGGCCGGGGTCGGTGCCGCGAACACATGTCGCACCGGCACGGTGGCGGCCGTCGCCTCTCCGATGATGGCGACCACCTGGGTGGCCGAGAGTGAACTGCCACCGAGGTCGAAGAAGCTGTCGGTCCGGCCGATCTCTTCGGTGGGCAGTCCCAAGACGGTGGCCATCGCCGCGGTGACGACGCGTTCGAGTTCCGGGTCGCCGGCGACGGGTGCAGCCGGCAGCGCGACGCCCACCTCGCCTGCCTCGTCCGCCGGCGCGCGGGCACCGGTGTCGGCGGTGTGCAACACCGGGAACGGCTGACCCGGCGCGGTGGCGATCGCGTGCAGCAGTTGTTGATAGTCGGCGATCAATGCGGTCGCCAACTCTTTCGGTATGGCCGGGCCGTGCACCAGGGTGATGTCGAGCGTCCCGTCGGTACCCGACGCCAACACCACCTCGATGTCGTATTTCGGGGCGACGAGAGATGCACTGTCCGTGACGATTTCGACGTCCAGTCCGGGCACTGCCAGGTGGTCGGCCGACAGTGAACCGAGGGCCTCCTGATGCACCAGCAGTACCGAGATCAGCGGATCTGCGCCCGCGCCGCCGACCACACCGCTGCGCCCACCGGTCACTGCTCGCGCCACCGCGTCGTACGGGACGTCGGCGTGAGCATGCGCGGTCAGGTTGGTGTCCCGCACCCGGCGCAACGCCTCGCGGACCGGCTGATCGGGGTCGATGGTGGTGCGCAGCGGCAGGGTGTTGACGAACATCCCCACCACCGACTCCCAGGCCGGGTCGTCTCGGCCCAGCACGGGTACCCCGATGACCAGATCCTGGTCACCGGTGCGCTGCGCGAGCAGCGCTGTCAGTGCGGTGTGGGCGACGTGGAAGAGGGTGGCCGACTCCGACCGGCCCACCCCGGTGAGGTTCCCGAGCGTCGTCGCGTCGATCGAGGCGTGGACCGCTCCCCCGGCAGCGCGCGCGGGGCTGTTCGCGAGCCGGCCGGGCAACCGAACCGGTCCGGTGACGCCGGAGAGTTCACGCTGCCAGAACGCGATCTGCGTGGTATACCGACTGTGCGGATCGGACGGGTCACCGAGCCGCGCATTCTGCCACTGGGTGAAGTCGGCATACGTCAATTGTGCTGCTGGACTTGGATTTCCCGCGTATGCGCTGATGAGGTCGGAGACCAGCAGCGGCATAGACCACCCATCGGCGGCCACGTGGTGCAGGGTGATGACCAACCAGGTCTCGCGCTCACCGCTGACCAGGATCTCGCCACGGAAACCGGGCTCGGTGGTGAGGTCGAAGGGCGCGGTGACCAGGTCGACGATCCGCTGGGGAACGTCCTGGGCGGCGAGCTCGACTATCGAGGGGGCGATCACCCGATCCGGATCGCCGATGAGTTGCCGTGGCCCCTGCGGGGTTTGCGGGTACGTGGTGCGCAGGCTGTCGTGCTTGCGCTGGATCCCGGCGACCGCCTCGGCCAGGCGTGCGGTGTCCAGGTCGCCGTCGAGTCGCAGCACCAACGGAATCAGGTACGCGGTCGAGTCGGGGTCGATCCGGTTGAGCACCCACAGTCGCTGCTGCGGATAGGCCAGCCCCAGATCCGTGGGCACGGGCAGATGCCGGGGCGCCTCGCCGGCCGGCAGTACGGCCGGCAACGTATCCATGGCCCCGGCGAGGTCGGCGAGGGTTCGCGAATCGAGCACCTGCCGCACGGTCACGTCACGGCGGGTCTGTTCCCGCAGTCTGCCGGCAATCCGGCTGGCCGACAGCGAGGTTCCACCGGCGGCGAAGAACTCGCTCTGCCGCCCGATCGTGTTCACCGGGATCTCCAGGACCTCGGCCCACACGGCTGCGACAACGAGCTCGGTCGGTGTTTGTGGTGGCGTGAGTGTGTGATCCGTCGGCGCGGGCACCGGCAGCGCGCGCCGATCGAGTTTGCCGCTCGGGGTCATCGGGAAGTGGTCGACCACCGTGATGTGGGTGGGTATGTGGGTGGCAGGCAGGATCTCCCGCAAGCGCTCACGTACATCCTGGACATCGCAGGGGCGATCGGGATCGGCGATGAGCCAGGACGCCAGCACCGGCTGCGCACCCGCCGACGAGATACCGGTGGTGGCACGTTCGACGCCGGGCAACGACTCCAGCGCCGTATCGATCTCGTTGGGTTCCAGCCGGATACCGCGGATCTTGATCTGACTGTCACTGCGTCCGTGCACCACCAGGTCACCGGATTCGTTGCGGTGCACCAGATCCCCGGTTCGGTACATCCGTGAACCGCGGGCTCCGTACGGGTTCGCGACGAACCGCCCCGCGGTGATCGCACTGGCCCCCACGTAGCCACGGGCCAGGGCGGCGCCCGCCAGGTACAGCTCACCGACAACACCCCGCGGGACCGGCCGCAGTCTGCTGTCGAGAACGTAGGTGGCGGCAGCGGCCATCGACCAACCGATGGGGATGACCGCATCGGCGACCACGGACGGGTTGGCGGTGACCGCGATCGTGGCCTCGGTGGGACCGTAGAAGTTTACGATCCGGCGCTCGGGCGACGCCCAGCGGTGCGCGACCGTCGCGGACAGTGATTCCCCGCCGGTGGCAACAACTCTGACCGTGGTCAGGTTCTCGGGGTCGATCGTTGCCATCACCGCAGGTGTGGAGAAGAAGGTGGTGATCGATCGGCGTTCGAGCAGGTCACCGAGTTCGCTGCCACCGATGATCTCCGGCGGACAGACGACCACGGTGGCTCCCACGGCGAAGGCCGGGATCAGTTCGATGAGGTGCGCGTCGAACCCGGTGGCGTAGTTGTGCAGCACCCGACTCGACGGCCGCAGACCGGTGTGTTCGACCACCGCGTCGACCAATGCCGGAAGTCCGGCGTGAGTGACGCTGACTCCCTTGGGTTCTCCGGTCGATCCCGAGGTGAAGATGATGTAGGCCACGTCGGCGGGCATGATCGGGCGCGCTCGTTCGCTGGTGTCGAACGGCAGCGCACCGGTCGTACCGGCCGGTGCTGCAACGATCTGCGAAAGGTCGAGCCAGTCGAGGTCCAGTGCCGGTCGTCGATCGGGTGCGTGCACGCCCAGTGTTGCCCCGGACGCGGTGGCCATGGCACGTTGGCGGCTCTCGGGGTCGCCGACTCCGAGGGTGACGAAGGCTGCGCCGGTCTTGGCGATCGCCCACGTGGCGATCACCGACCACATCGATCGCGGTGCGCAGATCGCGACGACATCGCCTGGCCCGATGCCGCGTGCGATCAGTGCCCGGGCGGCAGTGGTACTGGCCGAGTCCAGGTCGCGGTAGCTCAGCTGCCAGTCGCCGTCCTCGCAGGCGACGGACGTCGGGTTGGAAGTCACGTTGCGCTGCAACAGTTCCGGCAATGTCCGGCCGACCGACACCGAGGGGACCGGCTCGTACTCCTCGACGGTTCCCACCAGATGTTGTGCCGGCGCAGCGTCCGGATCGTCGAGCACTGCAAAGAGCAGGTTCGCGAGTCGATCCATGAACAGGTCGGCGTCCGCGGCATCCATGCGGTCGGCGGAGTAGGCCAGCCGGATCTGCAGGGTCCCGTCGACCTCGACGATCATCAGATCCAGGCCGAAACGTGCTTGGGGTTCTTCGGTCCCGCTGCGGAGCACATCGTCGGGCGCCTCGCCCAGGTCGGCCAGGAACACGTCCACCACCGGGCGTGAACCGCGGCCGTGATCGGGATCGGCCAGCGCGGCGACTGCGTCGGCGGGATATGCCGCATGCGCGAAACTGTCGAGATCGGTGCGGGTGACCTGACGCAGGATCGCCGAGAACGGCTTCTCGATGTCGATGGCCGTGCGCAACAGGACCGTTCGTGCAAGCATGCCGACGGTGCGGGCGAACTCCGGTACGTCCCGGCCGGCCGCGACGGTGCCGATGACCACGTCCGGCTCGTCACCGAGCCGCGACAGCAGGACCGCCAGTGCCGCGTGGATGACCATGAACGGTGAACTGTGATGCGCCTGCGCCTGTTCGCGCAGTTGCCAGTACCTTCCCTGATCAACGGTGATCTCGGCGGTCGAGCTGGGCCCGGGTTCGCCCGACGCCGGTCGCAGGCCTGGTAGTTGCGGCCTGGCCACCGGTTCGGCGAACACACCCTCCCAGTATCGGCGCAGGATCTCACCGCTGTGCGCGAGCACGTCGTCGGACCAGACCGCGTAGTCGCTGTATCCGAAGTCTTGTGACACCAGTGGAATTCCGGCACCGATGTCCGCTGCCTCCTGCTGCAGGATTCGGATCGATTCACCATCGACCGCGATGTGGTGAACGACCGCGGCGAGCTGCATCCCATGCATCGGGGACTCGAACAACGCGACCCGCCAGGGCAATTCCGCGGTCAGATCGAACGGCCGGTCCAGCTCCGACAACGCGGCCACCGGATCGGCGACCACCTGCGTGTCCAGGTCCAGCTCGATCGAACCGGATTCCCACAGCTGTTGCCAGGGGCCGTCCTGATCTGCCGGAAAGCTGGTGCGCAGGGCCTCGTGCCGCGCGATCATCGTGCGCACCAGTGCCTCGACCCGGTCGGCGGGAATGTCCTCGACCGAGACCAACCCACCGAGGTTGTAGTCGGTGCGATCCGGGGCGACCTGCCAGTGCAGCCAGAGAGCTTGCTGTTGCGGTGTCAACGGCAGCCGATCCGGGCGCGGCCTGGCCACCGGATGCACCATCGGAAGCACGGACGCGTGCGCACCGGCATCGTCGACCGCCGTGGCCAACAGTGCGATCGTCGGGCGTTCGAAGATCGACCGGACCGGCAGGTCAGAGCCGGTGAGCGCACTGATCGCCGCCGAGAGCCGGGCCGCCGACAGCGAATTGCCACCCAGTTCGAAGAAGTTGGTGTCCGGGCCGATGGCGGCCACCGGGATGTCGAGCACCTGTGCAACGGCAGCGGCGACACCCACCTCGGCGCCCCGCAGCGGCAGCCTGGCCTCGATGGTGGTGAGTGCGGGCAGGCGGGAGACGTCGAGCTTGCCGGTGGACGTCGTCGGCCAGTCGGTGACGATCTGCACCTGTGCCGGGACGAGGTGGACGGGCAGGACCGCGGCACACGCCACCCGGAGTGCGGCCGTGGACACCTCGTCGGAGTCCACGACGACGTAGCCGATCAGTACCTCGTCGCCGGCGCGACCGCGGTTGTGCAGGAGCACCTTTGCATCGGACACCCCCGGTTGTGAGCGGAGGACAGCGGTGATCTCGCCGGGCTCGAAGCGGTGGCCACGGATCTTCAGCTGCGCGTCGCTCCGGCCCAGATATTCGAGGTTCTCCTCGTCAACCCACCGCGCGAGATCGCCGGTGCGGTACATCCGGGTTCCGGGCGGACCCCACGGCGCCGCGACGAAGCGGATTGAACTCAGCCCGGGCATATTTGCGTATCCCGCGGTGACCTGCGGGCCGGTGACATACAGCTCGCCGGTGGCACCGACCGGTTGTGGCCGGAGGTACCGGTCGAGGACCAGCAGCCCCAGACCCGGCAGCGCGGATCCGATCAGGCTGCGCGCATCCGTGACGTCGACGTCCGTGACCGATGTGTGCACCGTCGTCTCGGTGATCCCGTACATGTTCACCAACCGGACGTCGGGATGTCCGAAGTGCCAGTCCGACAGCGCCTTCGGATCGAGCGCTTCACCGCCGAAGAGGACCAGCCGGACCGAATTCGGCAGTGGCGCATCGGGCAGCTGCACCAGACGCGAGAACGCCGTCGGGGTCTGGTTCAGGATTGTCACGCCATGGCGACGCAGCAGCTCAACCAGATCCGCGGGTTCGCGTGCGGTGTCATGGTCGACCACGATCACCTGTCCACCTGATGTCAGTGGCCCGAAGATCTCCCAGACCGAGAAGTCGAACGCGGCCGAATGGAACCAGGTCCACACGTCGCCGCGGGTCGCATCGACCACCGACAGTGCCGACTGCAATAGGGTCGTCATGTTTGATCGGGTCACCATGACGCCCTTGGGTTTACCCGTGGAACCCGAGGTGTAGATGATGTACGCCGGATCGTGCGGCAGCGGCGCCGAATCCCGATCCTGGAGTTCGCGCATCGCCTCTTCGGACGGTGAGACCACCGTGATGTCGATGATGTCGCTGAGCTCGGGGGTGATCGAGGCATGCCGGGTGTGTCCGACCACCGCGACGGGGTTCGAGTCGCTCAGGATTGTGGAGATCCGGTCGGCCGGATAGTTGGGGTCGATGGGCACATACCCTGCACCGGCGAGCAGAACTCCGACCATCGCCACGACGGTGTCACGACTGCGGTCCGCCATCACCGCGACGAGGTCTCCCCGGCGTACTCCTCGGGCGCTGAGCACGCCGGCGACAGCAGAGGCTTGTTCGACGAGTTCGGCATAGGTGGTGCTGCCGTGGATGTCCACGGTGGCGATCGCGTCGGGCGTCGCTTCCGCCTGCAGCACAATCCTTTCGGTCACGTCCACGAAGTCATCGGGCTTCGGCTGCTCGAGCGACAGTGCAGCGTGCGCCAATTCGTCGGTCCGTGGCGTGGTGAGTTGGTGCATGGTCACCGCAGCCGGATCGGCCGCGTCCGCCATCGCCTCGACCGTCCGGAGGAAGGCTACGGCCAACCGCTGCGCCATGGCCGGGTCGACATGCCACAGGCCGTAGCTGAGTGTGACCTCCATGGCCGCACCGTCACCGTGGTCGGTGATCGTGAATTCCAGCGGGACGCGAGCGTGGCCGATTCTGATCGGGGTGACCGACAGATCCTGCCCTGCCGGGGCTTCCGGGGCGAGCTGATACGCGACCATCACATCGAGGTAGGCGTCCGACCCGAGTGATTGGGCCGGCGCCAGGTGCGCTTTGACCTCTTCGAAGGCGACGTCGGCGTGGTCCACCGCGTCGGCGACCACCTGATGGCTGGCGCTGATGGCCGCCCGTAGAGAGGCAGCCGGCCGGGCATCGGTGCGCAACAGCACGGTCTGGACGAACATGCCGACCGCCGAGAGCATTTCGGTGGTGCGGCCGGCGGTGGGTGTCCCGATGATGATGTCGTCGGTACCGGTGAACTGGCCGATCGCGGCCGCCAGCGCGGCGTGCAGTACGTGGAAGGCACTTGCACCTTCGCCAGTGGCCAAGCGCTGCAATGCAGTACGTGTTCGCGCCGGGATCGTCACGTCGAGATACTCAGCGGGCTCGGGCCCCAGTGATGCCTGACCCTGATGTGCCCGGAACGGCAGCGGCAGGTGGATCGGGGCGTCGTCGAGCACCGATGACCAGTGCTCCAGCACCCGGTCACGACGCGCGGTCGACCGCTCCTGCGTCCCCATCGATCGCATCGTGCTCCACGCGTGATCGCGGTACTGCGCAGCCGGCGCCGGCCAGAGCGGGGCGTTACCGGCCACCCGGGCCTGAAGAGCCCGGCCGAAGTCCTGCGCCAGAACTGTCATCGACCAGCCGTCGACCGCGACGTGATGCGCGACGAGTAACAGCCGGAGTCCGGAATCGGGACCGGCCGGTTCGAACAGATCACCGCGCCACGGGAGGTCGGTGGTCAGATCGAACGGCCTGCGCGCCTCCGACCTCAGGTTCGACTCCGCATGGGCGTCCGGCAGCGGCCGAGGTGTCAGCATGCCGGTCAATCGATTCCGGATCTGGTCAAGCGGTAGCAGCTGCGGCTGCGGGAGTCCGCCGTGATCGCTCAGTACCGTGCGCAACACCTCGTGCCGGGCGACCACATCCATCAATGCGTCGACCGCCGCCCGCGGTGTTGCCGCCGCCGGGAGTTCGATCACCGCGGGCAGATGGTAGACGGCGCTGCTCGCGTCGATCCGGCTGAGCGCCCACAGCGCCCGCTGCTGAGGTGTCGGCGGCGGCGGTGCAGTGTTGCCCGCGGAAGCCTTGTCGCGGCTGTGCAGCGGAGCCGCGTTCACCGCGGCCTGCAGGTCGTCGATGCTTGCCGCACCGGCGACCATGCGAACACTGACATCGCGTCCGGTCCGCTCGGACAGCAGCAGCGCGATGTGCATGGCGGACAGCGAGTTTGCGCCGAGATCGAACAAGCTGACGGTCGAGTTGATCGTGTCGGGATCGACGGCCAGCACCTCGGCCACCACCGCACGGACCGGCGAGTCGAGGTCCCCGTCCCCCGCACTACCAGCGGAAACCCGGATCGGGGGCTCCGGCAGCGCCGAGATGTCACGCTTGCCGGAGGCGTTCAGGGGCCACTGCGGCACCACCACGATGCGCGCGGGCACGAGGTAGGCAGGCAGCAGCCGCTGGGCCATCGCCCGCAGGTGTTCTTCGCCGGGCCGCTGGTCGATCGGTAGCTCGTCGTTGAGCCGAACGTAGCCGGTGATGTCGCCGCCGCCCGCCGATTCGGTGTTGCGGATGACCACCTCGGCCTCGGCCACTTCCGGGATCGCCTGCAGCCCTGCGGCGATGTCGCCGGGTTCCACCCGGTGTCCACGCACCTGGACCTGCCGGTCCGAACGCCCGCGGTATTCGAGTTGGCCTTCGAGGGTCCGCCGGACCACGTCGCCGCTTCGGTACATCCGGCCACCACCGAGGTCGGCGGGACAGGCCACAAATCGTTGGGCGGTCAGCCCCGGCCTACCGACGTATCCACGGGTCACCTGCGGCCCACAGGCGTACAGCTCGCCCCACACGCCGGCCGGCACGGGTTGCAGATTGCGGTCGAGCACCAGCAATGCCGACCCCGCAAGTGGTTCACCGATCAGCGACCGTCGATCCGTGGGTGTTACCGCACCGGCGGTCAGATGCACCGTGGTCTCGGTGATCCCGTACATGTTCGAAAGCAAAACGCCATCGCCGAAGGTGTTGTGCCAGTCCATCAACCGTTCGGGACGCAGCGCCTCACCGGCGAAGATCACCGCACGCAACCGGCCGAGTTCACCGCCACCGGCGGCCACCGTCGCCAGCGGGTAGAAGGCCGACGGTGTCTGCGACAGGATCGTGACGCCGTGGCGCCGGAGCAACGGCCAGAGAGCCTGGGGGTCGCGGACCGTCAGCTGGTCGAACAGGACCACCTGCGCACCGGAGGTCCAGGCCGCGAAGATCTCGAATACGGAGACGTCGAAGGCTGTCGAGTGGGTGCAGCTGAATACGTCCCCGGCCGTGAAGCGGTAGACCTGCTCGCACGCATCCAGCAGCGCGAGGGCGTTGCCGTGCGTGACGGCAACACCTTTGGGTCGTCCAGTCGAGCCCGAGGTGAAGATGACGTAGGCGCCGTCGGTGGCCGCGAGATCGTCGAGTTCCGGCGCCGAGCCCCCGACATGGTCCCGAACGTCGGCATCGATGAGCCGCATTCCTTCCGGAATACGGTGGCGCGTGGCCGAACTCACCAGCACCACCCGTGGTTGCGCGTCCTCGAGGATGGCGAGGATGCGCTGCTCCGGGTAGCCGGGATCGAGCGGCACGTATGCCGCGCCCGCCCACATCACCGCAAGTTGGGCAACAAGAGCCCGGCCCTCGCGGGGCAGGGCAACAGCCACCAGGTCACCACGGGTGACGCCGGCGTTCACCAGGACGGTTGCCAGCGCCCGAGCATCGTCGACCAGTCGGCGATAGGTGTATGTCTCGTCCCCGAACGCCAGCGCTGCCGCGTCCGGAGTCTGCTGCGCCACCTCCAGAATCCGGTGTACCAGTGTGCTGGACGCGGACGCCACCGCGGGAATGGGCACGTGCTGCCCTGAAACGAGTTGCGCGGGAGTCGCATTCGGCGCGGCCACCGACTGGGCGATGGCCGTCACATACGCATGGCACAGAGTTGCGGCCATCGGTGCGCTGAACCGGTCGCTGCGGTAGGTCAGCTCGATACGGAGTCCGTCCGCGGTCTCGTCGACGATCCATTGCAACGCGACTCGCGCGTGGACCGGCTCGTGGGGATGGACCTCGATGTCGAGACCGTCGATGTTCCATTGTCCGAGTGGATGGTTCTGGTAGGTCAGGAGGATGTCGGACAGCGGTGTTGTGGTGACGTCGCGCCTCGGTTCCACTGCAGACGCGACCGCGCCGAGCGGGACATCAGCAGAGTTCAGCGCGAACCCGATCGCTTCGGCCGATTGAGTGAGGACGTCCTCGAACGTGCCGGCCAGGCTGTTGCGCGAGCGAATCGCCACCGGATTGACGTACATTCCGACGGCATTGTCGAGGTGCGACCCGGCCCGCCCGGCCTGTGGAACCACGATCACGAAGTCGTCGGCGCCGGTGTAGCGGGCCACGGTCACGGCGAGGCAGGCGTGCAGCCACGCGAAGGTGCTGATCCCCCGCTCGGCGGCGGCCGCAGCGAGCAGAGAAGACATCGATGCACCCAGGGTCCGCCGCACCACTGCGGCCGGGGCGAGCGCGTCCGCCATCACGGCGCTCACATCCGCGGGCAGCTCGGGACGCGGTGGCAGATCGGCGAGTTCGTTCTTCCACAGCTCGAGCTGCGCGGCAACAACTTCCGGGGCGGGGGCGCCGCCGACGGTCGCGTCGACGTACTGGGTCGTCGGCGCCCAGGCCGGTGCAGATCCCGCCAGGCGGGCCCGGTAGGCGGTTGCCAGGTCGGCCGTCAGGACGCCCAGGGACCAGCCGTCGACCGCCGCATGGTGGGTGCGCACCGACAACCGGTGCGTTTCCGGCGCGATCTGCGTCAACCGCACGACCAGCGGCGGCCGGATGGTCGGATCGATCAGGTCGTCCGCAACCTCGGATTCGCTGCCGGTCACGTCGACACTGATCGAAGTCAGGGCATCTCGGGTATCGACGACGTCCTGCCAGGCGGTGCCGTCGGATTCCATCCGGATGACGGTGCGCAACGCTTCGTGCCGGTCGACGACATCGGCGAGCGCGGCCGCGAGTGCAGTGCGGTCCAGCGGTCCACGGAGTTCGACGTCCGCGCCGAGATGAGTCGCGGTGGATCCGGGTTGTAGCCGGTCCGCAAGGATGAGCGACACCTGACCTGGCGTGGCCGGTGGGCGCGCTGCCCTGGTGGTCACGTCGTGGCTCTGCGCCGCCTGGGTGGCGGTGCGGTCGATGATCTCGGCCAACTCGGCCAGGTCCGCGGCCTGGAGGACATCGCGGAGGCCGAGCGGGCGATCAGTGAGTTCCCTGATCCGTGCCGCAATGCGGGTGGCATCGAGCGACGAGCCACCGAGTGCCAGCACATCGTCGTCCATCGATGGGTCGGGAATGTTCAGGATCTCCGAGATGGCCTGCGCCAGCGCCTTTTCGGTCTCTGTTTCGGCCGGGCGGTGCGAGCGCGCCTCGGTGAGGTCGGGATGTGGAAGGGCAGCGCGATCCAGTTTTCCGGTGGTGGTGACGGGCAGCGCATCGATGACCACGATGTGCGCCGGCCACATCGACGTCGGCAGCCGAGAGGCGATGTGCTTGCGGACGCGTTTGGGCAGCCGTCGATCCTCGGAACCGGTGACCAGGTAGAGAGCCAACTGGTCCCCGCGGCCGACGTCGACCACAACAGCCGCGGCCTGCTTGACGTCCGGATGGGTCAGCGCGGCCATGGCGATCTCGCCCGGTTCCACGCGTACCCCGCGAACCTGGACCTGATCGTCACTTCGACCCACGTAATGAAGCTGCGCGAAGGTCTCATCCCAGCGGACGCGGTCACCGGTGCGATACATCCGTCCGCCGTCCGGATTCCATGGGTTGGCCACGAACGCCGTTGCTGTGAGCGAGGACTGGTCTGCGTAGCCCCGCGCCAGTGCGGGCCCTGCCAAGTAGAGGTCGCCGACCACGCCGCCCGGCACCGGACGCAACCGGTGATCGAGGACCAGACAGGTCATGCCGGCGATCGGCGCTCCGATTGCCGGGCGTTGATCACCGGCCGCCAAGGGCGCGGTTGCCGTGGCCATGACCGTCGATTCGGCCGGACCATACAGGTTGAACACATCGCGGCCACTCCCCCAGCGGCGCACCACGTCTGGTGGGCAGGCCTCTCCGGCCAACATCAACGTGCCACACACGTCGGCGCGCAGTTGGTCGGGATCCATCGTGCCCAACACGCTGGGGGTGATCACCGTATGCGTGATCGCACCGGTGACGAGGAAATCCGCCAGCTCCTGGCCGGCGACAACATCGGTCGGCGCCGGACACCATGCGCCACCGCCCGACGCAGCGAGCAGGATCTCGAACACAGAGGCGTCGAAGGCCGGTGACGCCAAACCCGAGACCCGCGATCCTTCGACGACGCCGAGAAGTCGTTGCTGCTCCAGCAGCGCGGACAGCCCCCGGTGGGTGACCTGCACCCCTTTGGGGGTTCCGGTCGAGCCAGAGGTGTAGACGAGATAGGCGACATCGTCGACAGACACCGGACGAGCCGGCTCGACCGGTGTGTCGGGTGTACCGGCAAGCTCGACGTCGGACAGATCCCACCAGCGGTCGCCGGACTCGGGCTCAACTCCACCGGCAGCCGTCAGAACGACGATCGGTTCAGCCTGGGCAAGTACGGCTTTGACTCGCTCACGCGGGTGTGCGGGATCGATCTGCATGATCGTCGCGCCGGTCTGGGCCACGGCCCAGAATGCGAGCAGTTGGTCGAGGCCTCGTCCGGTGGCGATGGCCACGGTGGTGCCCGGCCTGGCGCCCCGCGCCTGGAGGTGGTGGGCCAACTGCCGGGACCGCGACGACAGTTCGGCATAACTCCACTGCACCGATGTGGCGTGGACTGCGGGCACGGCGCCGTGAAGGCCGGCGGCATCGTCGAGAAGTTCGCGCAGGGTTGTGGGCGCCGGGGCGGGGTGCGGCGTGCTCGGCACCCGGCTGAGTTCACCCGGTGCCATCAGCGCAAGGTCGTCGAAAGTCTGTGCAGGCTCGTGTAATGCCGCGTCGGCCACCGACGCCACGAAGTTCAGGAGTCGGGTGTGGTGGCCGCGGACTTCTTCCTCGGTGTAGCGGTTCGGGTTTGCTTCGAGGTCGAACCTGAACTCGTCGGGTTCGCTCGGGTTTCCGGTGCGGTACAGGTTGATCGCGAGATCGTCGACCGCGCTCGTCGACAGAATATGCAGCGATCCGTCGGCATCCCCGAACTGCAGAGCGTCAACGGTGAGCATGAGGTTCAGCAGGGGGCCGGTGAACTCCCGACCGGCCAGCGGGGAGTTGTCGCCCGGCATCAGCTCGAGCATGTCTTCGAACCGGAAACGTTGGTGCCGAAGGGCACCCATCATCGCGGCCTGGGTTGAGCTCACCGCAGACTCAACGGTTGTCTCCGCCCCGATGCCCGTCGGCAGCGGTACGACGTTGGACACCGTGCTGAAGCTCTTCCGCAGCAAAGCCGTGGTCCGTGCGGCCACCGGCAAGCTCAATGCCACATCACCGCGGCCGGTCACGCGCGCGAGATAGCCCGCGGCCGCGGCTGCGATAAGCACCGGCAGCGTTGTGCGCAGCGATGTCTCGGCGCGCTTCAGCGAGCTCACGGTTTCACGGGGAACAACCCCCGAGACACGGAGCGGCCCGGCTTCCGCCGGGCCCACACGGTGAGACAAGGTGACTGGAGGTGCCAGCTGCGCCACCTGTTGACGCCAATACTCCCGGTCCTTCTCGTACCGTGGAGAAGATCGGTAGTCAACGTCCGCCTGGGCGAGGCCGGCCAGGTCCCGAGCTGGAACCGGCACGCCAGTGCCCTCGGCGAAGCGCCGACCGTAGGTGCCGGCAACCATCTCCAACATCGAAAATGCGCCGGCCCCGTCGAACACCAGATGATGTCCGCGTTGGTAGAACAACCACGTGTCATCGGCAACCTGAAGGATCGCCGATGCCATCAGACGATCGGCGAACAGGTCGACAGGCCGGGTGTAGTCGGCCCGCATCCACAGCTGCGCGGCAGTCATCGGGTCCGGTTGACCGCGAAGGTCTTTCACGGTGATGTGGTCGCTCAACTCGCGGTCGATGACCTGCTCGACGCCATTGTCGGTCTGTTCGAACCGGGTGAAAGCGATCCCGGTCTGCCGGCCGACCTCTTGGGTCACCGTCCGGAGCAGGTCAACGTCGACGAACCCGGTCAGTTCGATGTATTCGGCGATGTTGATGGGGCACAGTGGCATCGCCTGTTGAACCGCCCACAGCGCCTGCTGTGCACGGGTCAACGGTTGACGAACCACCATGCCCACGACCCACTCCTCACCAGAGTTGAGGCGAGTTGTCACCTATGTCTTCCGGGCGACACCGGCTCGAGAGCAACTTCGATGTCCTGGTGCTTAGGCTGCTTCTTGCTGCTGAAGCGTCCGAAGAAACCGGGCTTCTTCATAACATCCGATGAGGTGTAGTAATAGCCGTACTTGTACGCTCCACCACGGGTTGGGACGTCGGTCAGCACTACGCCGACCAACTCTGCGTTCACGGCCTCAAGCTGAGCAATAGCCGACGCAACATCAGGCAGACGAGACTGATTGGCACGAGCCACCAACAACACACCATCAGCCCATTGCGCAAGCACTGCTGCGTCCGTCACCGGCAGCAACGGCGGGGAATCGATGATCACGTAGTCGAACATCGTCGACAATTCATCAATACCCTGTCCGGCCTTCTTGGACCCGAGGAGTTCTGCGGGATTCGGCGGCTGAGGGCCCGAAGCCAAAATCTGCAAGCCCTCGACCTCACTCGCCTGGAGCAGATCAGTAATCGATCCATCGCCCTTCAAGAAGTTCGTGAAGCCGATGTCGCCCATGCCACCGGTGCGATGGAATACCTGCGGTCTGCGGAGATCCGCATCGACCAACACGACCTTCTTGCCAGTCTCCGCCAAGGCCGCCGCAAGATTCATCGCGGTGGTTGTCTTCCCCTCAGCGGCGAGAGCGCTGGTCACGATTATGCGGCGCAGTGGCTTGTCAACGCTCGTGAACGCCAGGTTCGTACGCAACTTGCGATACGCCTCCGCAGCAAGTGTTGCTCCAGAACTAAAGTCGATCAGTCCTTGTTGCGACAACAGGTCGTCCCGCGGCACCGCAGCTAGCACAGGAGACGCGCTGACAGAAGCCAGCTCATCCTCGTTACGGACCTTGTTGTTCGCACGGTCGCGCAGGAAGATTATTCCTACACCCAGCAGAACGCCAAGGACCAACGCCATCAACGTATTGCGACTAGTCTTCGGGCTGAACGGCGCTGAAGCCTCTACCGCGGGGGTGACAATTGTCAACTTCGCCAGCGGCGCACCGCCACCACTTGGAGTCTCCAACTCAACCACGTATCGCGACATCGAATCGGCGACCGCATTAGCAAGTTCTGCGGCCTCAGCCCTATTACTGCTCTCCGCCGACACGTTCAACAGCACTGTGTCCGCAGTAGCCGACGCAGTCAACGCTCCCCGCGCTTCTGCTTTCGTCATGTCCAGTCCCGTCGAGCCCAGGGCGTTCGTCACCACTGCATCCGAGTCGACCAGCTTGGTATAGGACGTAACCCGCTGCTGCGCAGCCTGGGAACCCTGAAACGCGGACTGGGCAGTACTTTCTGAACCAGATGTCACATATAGGGTCGCCGTAGACTTATACATCGGCGTCTGTATCAGGCTCATGATCAGCCCCGCTGCACAGCAGACAATAGTCGTCACGACTATAACGAGCCAGCCCCGCTTCACGGTAGCGACGGCCGTACGCAGCGCGTCCTTGCCCGCCATCCGATTTCCCTGCGCCTCTGTCATTGAATCCGTTCCAATCGTCGCTCGCTCATTTAGAGGGCCGACCCTTCTGTAACCCTTGAATTCCAACCCGGCAGCCGCAGTGAATCACGTCTAGCGAATCTACAGCCTAGCCGCGGCCGGCTCCGCACGCACTTCGAGGACAGGTCGTTCAAAATACTATTGCCGGTCAGTGTCCGGACCGATAGTGGAGTTAGAGGCCCTGCAGGCGGGTCTCCGTCGATCGCGCATATTAAAACCGACAAGACCCGGCCACCTCCTGTCGGCTACGTTTGCCCGATCCCAATTCAACCGTGACCGGACTCAGCATCAGCGCGTCCCGGCGTTCGCTACGGGAACGATAGATCCCCTGTTTCAGATAAGCCCCCATGCCCTCATACAAATTTGGTGCATTAATCAACGACGCGCGAATTTCTCCATCGACGCAGATAACAGTTACGGCCTCTGTCCTGTCGGCAGACCACACGATTTTTGCATCGATATTCATTTTGAGACCGAAGGTCACGTTCATGACCTTCGCCGAGTAAGACCAGCCCGGTTCACAAGTGCGCTTGTTCAGGCTGCCGCCTCTTACAACCAGCTCGATTATCGGAGACGGCTCGACTACAGGAGCCGACATCCGCAGAGCCACATTCGGCGGGCAGCTTCGGTAGTCCTGGTGCCATTGAGTGAATATCAACCAGTCGTTGCCCACCGTAAGCGGTATAGGATTTGGAATCAACAGATCCCAAGAGAAGATCATTGGACGCGAATCTTCACTGACACGCCCTTCCTCTCCTGACACACGCTCTGCCCTGTCAGTACCGGCATCTCCCGAGGATGGCCCAGTCGCAACAAACTTCGTCCAGGTATTGGGTCCCTGTTCCACGGAACTCTGCTCGACAGAAGAACCGTCGGTTATATGGCTCTTTAGCCACGAAACCTGAGTACCCAGCGGCGTTGATCGTTGACTCAATGTCATTCGACCTAGTGAACCCAAAACAAGCAGGGATACAAGAACCGTGACTAACCACTTCAATACTGCCCCACGCACTAGATATATTCGGGAAGCTCTTTGGCGCCTCACGGCATAGAACTCCGAGTTATCATCGCGCCCACAGTAGGAACGCCGGAGGCTCGAAGAGGTATCTCAAACGTGACCGTTGACACAATTCAAAGAAAAAAAGCGATGCCGAAACTATAAATAAGACGGTCAGCAATGGATAAGCCCAACCGAAAGCGATAGGAAATTCTAAGACACTCGGCGCGAACTTTGACCAGATGAAACTGAGAACCGATACGAAAAAGAACTGCAGGACATAAACGGGGAGAGTGCGAGCGCCTATCGGGTTCAGAATCCGACGTAGCCATGAGGCGCGCGCCAAGTCAACGGCCAGCGCGATCCCAACCGCAATCCCAATAACTGACGCAAGAAAACTAACGCCCGAGAACTCGGTTTTATAAACAAGCCACACCGACACGCTGTACAAAGCAATTCCTGCTGTTTTGACAAGCCATCCGAAATCGCGGCGTGAAAATGTCAATATTCCAGGTCTGCATCTTGCGCCAAACACGAAGAATACAACGTTGGCGACGATACTCCCTATGAGGCTCGGCGAGTCTGTAAAGTTATCCGACGCTTTAACAAACCAATCGGTCATCGGGTCTCGCAAGAGATACAGGACCACGAGGGGAGGTAGCAGAAGACCTAAAACGATATTTCGAGTGACGCGCGCTATAAGGAAATACAGCGGCAGCGCGCATAGATACCAATAGCCGCTACAGACCAACATCAACTGAGCGAAGAATTGTGCGACCGGGCCGTGAGCTGCCTCTCCCTCGGCCGGTGGGCTCACAAACTCCCGACCAGCGAGCAGCACTGACCAAACGACGTACAGATACAGCGGTACAACATAGCGCTTTCTCACACCCAGCCCAGCTGCTGCCAGACCCCGTCCGGCGAGAAGACCAGAAATCAGGAAGAACAACGGTATACGGATCGGCGTCAATACGAAATCAATTTCAGACCAGACCCTGGTTGCGACCTCCCAGTTGCCGTTCGCCTCTTCAACGAACTGCCGAACGACGTGATGGACCACGACGAGGATCACACAGACCGCCCGAGCGCAATCGATCCAGTCGACGCGTGCAGGACCCTTCTCGGCCGAAACGACCTCGCGACTGCCGCTACTCATTCGCAAGCGCTCCGCTGGGCTCGCCCTCATTCCGACGAACCTCGGATTGTGCCTCATCATAGTAGGAACTAATCCCGGCAAACACTCCTATTGCTCCGAAGAAGATTCCGTACGTGGGAGCAGCAGTGAAGACGGCCCCTGCCAACGACTCCACGGTGAGCTCCACCGTCCAAGCACAGACAACCACTGCCATCCAACGGCTCGTTGCGTCGGCAACAGAACCTCGCCGCGAGAAACGCCGGGCCGAACAAAACACCGCGACAAGACCAGCGATGTACGCGCCGCCGCCGAGCAAACCTGATTCACCAAAGACGCCCGGCCAAAAGGTGTCCGTTAAGAATTTGCCGTTCTCGGCATTCGGCCCCAGCCCCCAAATATGCTGATAACCCAATTCGTAGTACACCGGGCTGTACTCGGCCCTAGCTGCGGCTGTCGCAAACCGACCAAAACCAAGACCAAAAGGAAAGTTGTCGAGCGTGAGCTGAGCACCGTCAATATACAGACGGACGCGTGCAACTTGGTCGAACCCAACTACGTATTCAGAATAAGTCATCGAAACGACCGACGTCAGGTATCCCCAAGAAAGGAAAATGAACACTGGGGCGAAAACCAGGGCCGCCACGAAGCCCACCAGCCCCCATACCCGAGACAATAGGAACGCAGTGCCTATTGCCAAAGCAGCTAAAACCTTTCGCCTGAAGGTTAAGATGGAGAATATGATAGCCGCAGACAAGAGAACGGTATTGCCGAGGCTGGATCGCACATGCAACCGATACGCAAGAAGTCCCAGCGCGAACAACGCCAAGCACGTTCCGAAGTAGCCTGGGTGCACGAACGGACCCAGAATCGGCTGCAAACCAAACCTCGGGCCAAATGACGGTGCTTCCAATACTGTTTTCAACCAAAATCCCGGCGCGAGCACATTGACGACGGCGCACGCGATAACGAAAGACATTACCCAGCATGAAACCTTCGCGAGCTTCGGAAGATCGTCTGGACGCCATTCGATCTGCGCCACTGCGACACCAAACGCAATGCCCTTGCCGGCCAACAACAAACCGCTAATAATCACTCCGGCGGGCACACTATTAACGGCCGCAGAACCCAAACCAAATGCAAGGAAGATCACAAAAGGGACGAATCCGGGTATAGTTCGGAGTCGGCGCCCAGAGACTATCCGCACGAAGGGAAGTACGGCAACCGCAATACAAACCAGGGTTTCATCCAGGTATCCAACTAGGTGAGACCCAAAGCGATACTCAAGCGTCCTCACAAACAAGAATGAAACTCCGCATACACCTACGAAGAATTTTGGGAAGAATGCAGCCATAGCCGCGAGGAGAATCAAGCCCGCAAATACCAAAGCGGTGCCGGGAGCGTACGCGGCCAACCCGCCAACTGCTACTGCGGTAAAGGATATCGCGGCATAGAAAAGGGCTGACCCCAGTGCCGGCGCGTTCGGGGTTATCGATTCTACTTTTAGCACTTCACTGGCCCCTGTCGTGGCGATTGGTGCCCACATCAGACACCTCAATTAGTCGGCGATCTCGAAGCGAGACTAGCCGGTTCAGAAGTAACCACCAACCAGCACATTGAAGTGAGCAAGCCACTATAAGCACAACGGCCATTCCCTCGGCGCCACCGTAAGCTGCCCCTACAGCCGCGGCAGAGATTGTTACCGGAGCGAAGGCCAGCCTCAACATTAGCGAAGCCCGCGCTTGATGCATTCCACGAATCATCGACGTCGCGCCGTAGCTAATGTTATTGACAGCTATGGTCGCGCCCACGAGCATCACCAGGCTGCCGCCCAGCGCCCAAGAATCACCTAATGCCATCTTTCCAATGGTGTCGGGAATAAGAAGGCTAATGCCGATATATGCAACGGTCACAGTTGCCAAGATGATCGAAACTAGCCCACTGAACTTAATGATGTCCCTGCGCTCGGAGTTCGCACGCGCAGCGGCCATCGGTAAGAACACAACCGCCGCACCAAGGGCGATGACATTGACCGGTCCCAGGATAACTTGAGCTGCACGGTATCCACCGACCTGATCAAGACCTGCCGCGATTGCAAGAATGAATATTGATCCCTGTTGAACGCCCGCCATTGTCAAGTACTCTACGAAGAACCGCGGAGACAGCTCCTTCCGATCCGCAATCCACCGCCCGGCCGCTGAAAATCCGGGCAAAACCCGATAGCACCAAAGCTGGAACGCCAATGAACAGGCCGCCCCCAGACCCCAAAGGAGAATTAGTACAACCAAGTTCGCCGCGCCGGCAGCGATCGCAAGCGCATATCCAACAAACTGCACGGCGCACCAAAGAGAATCTGCCACTAGTGCCCGCGACGGACGACCTTCGGCGAACGCGAGGTAGCGCACACAATCTTGGGTGACAGTGAAGGCGATTACAACCGCTAAAGAACCGAAGGCGGACCTTAATGATCCGTCGAGGACGAAGGATGCCACACCACAGACCGCGGAACCGGCGAGACCCAATACAGTGCCTGCGGCTAGCACAGCACGAGCATCATGGACCAGATCTTCGGACCGCTTGACCAGTAGCACTTCTCCAACTGCTGCGCGGGCACCCCCGCGAATAAGTAGGAATGTCGCAAAGACAAGTCCGAACGCGCCGAACTCACTGAGCGACACCTGGCTGGCTACCACGACTGACATCGCAAGGCTCGAGATGCTGGCGAGAGCCTGGTCGGCCACGGACGCGCCCAGCCTGCCTACCACTCCGCGCTTGGGAGCTACGTGCGTGTCAACAGAAGTCATCAAACAATCCCGATCGCCGGAACGTAGGCGCTCGCTCGGAGGTCACTGACTTGACTCTCAGAGAGGGTCCAGAGACGTGGCTCAGCCAGCACTCGATCCACTTGGCGATTGAGCCACGTTTCTGTCAACTCTTCGATAGGCACTGCACAGTCGCCCAGTCCGACCGAACTGAAGAGATCAATCGTCTTAAACTCGTATGCAACGGCTATTACGGGAACACGGCAGACCAGCGCGAGAATCGCCAGGTGCATACGTGTCGTCACGACTAACGACGACTTCTTTATCTCGCTCATCAACTCATCTGGCGAGCGATGTAACCGGTCGATTCTGGTCGAAGTACCGTCGAAGATTCTCGCAGCGACAGTCGAGTCGTCAATGTTATACCCCGGAAGGCCCTGGCACGTTGATAAGGCAACAGGGTGGTATGCCTGCGAGACCATCTTTACTGCACATGCTCGGTATGCGCTCTCGTACTCCGTTGCGTCAAAGTCGCTTCCGTCAAGCCCGGTATTCCAAGCCCGCACAGAAAAGATCACTTGATCACGTCTTCCCTCGACATCGCTGGGCGGCGACAGCATGAATGCTGCGTCGGCATTCACGGTAGCGAAGCCGCCGCCGGAATCTACCGCGGCCATCCACGCATCATGTGAGCGTTTATCGCGAAAATGAACCCTATCGACATACTTTCCGAGCCGTCGAACATCGCGATGTGATTTGGCGGTTTCGAAAGGCCCAACTGATTGCGTCCACAGCACGACCTGTCCGGCACCGGTCGACTTCGCGAAACCCAACTCGGCGACACGTGGTTTGAAGTTGTAGTGATCGACCAAATACGTTCCACCGCTACTGATGACTAGATCAGCACGAGCATATCCGTCATAGGTCCTGGCTAGATCACTGTGACCGAACACTGCCGATACGCCACGCAAAATCCCTTCACGCAGGACCGGGGGAATCAACTCAAGCAGCAACAAAATCGCCAGGCGCGTTACCTTCCGAACCTTCTGCAAAAAGGACCACCGGGACGCAACCGGGTACACGTACTGCTGACGTATGTCCAAATGAGGATAAAGCTTCTGCGTTCGTTCAGCATTGCTATCGAAGATCACTAAATCACCCGAAACGTCGCGATGACCCGCCTTCAATGCTTCAAGGATACCTTCGAAGATCGCGGCGTCGCCCGAGTTGCTGAGGACCGTATTTGTAACAACAATCTTCATCCGGCCTCCCGAGAGTCACGGGCGATATTACGCTTCGAAATCTGATTCGAGGCCGAAGCTTCAGCGTTGACACTTGTGCCAGCGGCGATCAGTAGATCCGAAAAGGTCATGTCAGACGCGTCCACGGAGACTGCCAGGTCCCTGTTAGACAACTCACGAGCAATCTGTTCTTGATGATCGTCAACGTGTTCACCATGGACGCTACGTCGAGGAACGAGAACTGGGCACTTACCGAGATCCATTATTTGCATCGCAGAGCCAACTCCTGCATGGCTGACAACCGCGTCAGCGGCAAGGATCTCACGTTGTAGATCTGCCGCAGGTATCGTTCGATGCACGATTCCTGGCAGGTCGTCGCGCGTAGTCTCGCCAACTTGCCATATTATTTCGTGTTCCGATGGAATAATGTTCAGAAGTCGGTCGACCAGTCGATCGAAACGATAAGGCTTGATAGTACCGAGCGTCACCAGGATCCGCATTCGGCGATTCTTTGGCATAGTAAATTTTGACGGCAGTGAAGAATAATCATGGAGTACCGAGAATCTGTAACGCCACTTTTCATCTGACCAATTTTCGTGCTGCGTAAAGGTTTCGATACCGGGTATTCTCGACACCAATCTGCCCGTAAGCGATGGTCCATCAAAGCGTGAGACGCTCTCTACGTACCATGCATCGCGCCGTTGCAGGCGCGCAATTGGTAACACCACCGCCGCGATCGCTGCGCCTGTGCTGATTGCGATGTCGTAGTCATTATCCCGCATTAGGCGCCGGACGGCCGGCGCAGCCTTCGCTGCACCCGTGAGATCACGAGGCGCGATGTACGGCACATAGTTCACACGCTGATTCGCAAGTAGTGACCGTGATTGAGGATGGTCGAAAGTGATCCACAGCGGGTCTTCGGCGATGCCTAACACAGACTGCAAACGCACCAACTGCGCTAGATGCCCCCCCGTGGAGGCGGCGAGGACTGCCCGCGGCGCGCTCGACTTATGACGGTCGGCCATCAGGCTGCACCACGCTTTCTCATCTCGGGACTCATTTGTACCCACTCTCGTTCCAACTCAGCAGCACACAGCTCAGCGGAATAGCACTGCTCAATTTTCGTAGCCGCGCGCGCCGCAATATCCTCCCGCAGGAGGGCATCATCGGTGAGCTTTCTTATCGCGGACTGCAGTTGTTCGATTGATCCAGAATCGACAACCAAGCCAGCACCGTCTAGCAGTTCAGCGACACTACCCACATCTGTTCCGACTACAGCGCATCGCTGGGCCATAGCTTCTAACAGAAACATCGGCAACGCTTCATCCCTCGAAGGGAGCACTGCGATCGACGCAATGGACTGCAGTGCAACAACTTCCGCATGCGGAAGTGACCCGCAGAAATCGACGTTCGAAAAGTCTTGGTAGTCCGATACGTCCATAGAAAGCGGTCCGGCAATCAACAGTTTCCATTCAGAGCTAGCGTCAAACTCTCTCCACGCTTCGAGGAGAACATCAACACCCTTCCTATGGCCGACTTCACCTGCGAATAGTATGACGGCTTCCTTTATGGGCCAAGTCCGCGGAACTGCCACCGCGTTTGGCACCTTTACGATGCGAGGAGCTGGGTACACATTTTGTGCGACCCAGCCACTAGTTGCGTCAGTCAGAGTGAATACCGTTCCGGCGGCGCGCAACGAGGCCCTCACAAGGCGGGGGCGCCGTTCCGCGAACGCGGGAAAGCTACTGCCATGGATATGTATTCCAACAGACATGCCCAGCAGGCGAGCAAACCATGCCAGAGAGCCTTCTCTCACGAAGGACCCACCTTGGGAGACGTGAAAGATTGCAACCGAACGGCCATACTTCACACGGGCGACAATGAGCTTAACTGCTGCACCGAGCCAAAGTATCGGTCCTAGCGGGTCACGTTTACCTCGAGTCGAACGGATCGAACGAACGACGCAGTTGACATAGTCCCACGAAACGTAGCCAGCCAACACCTGGGCCATACCTCCAGGCACATCACCAGCAACTCCTACGTGGAATACACGAACCCTGCGTGGATACGCCGGGCCCACTAGGCGCTCCGAACTTCAGGCGACTTGCGCCCAAATCCTCTGTAATTCCAACCAGCACTCACCCAGTCGTCGGCTTCAAGACAGTTCCTTCCATCGACGATCCGCTTTGCCCTGACAATGCCCGATAGTCTGCGCGGCTCCATCTTTCGGAACTCTGGCCATTCGGTCAGGACCAGGATGACATCTGCACCCTCACAAGCTTCCTCAAGTGTCGTGCGGTAGTCCAACGTCGGAAATAGCTTTCGAGAATTATCCATGGCCTTGGGGTCGTATACCGAAACAGCCGCGCCTTGGAGTTGGATCTGTCCTGCAACATTCAATGCTGGCGAGTCTCTGACATCGTCAGATTCTGGCTTGAACGCGGCACCCAAGACTGCGACGCGCGCCCCGAGAAAGCTACCGCAAGCCTCCCGCGCCATCTCCACCATCTGACTACGGCGACGCATATTGATGTTATCGACCTCTCGGAGAAACGTTAGCGCTTGATCTGCACCTAGCTCGCCAGCACGCGCCATGAACGCCCGGATGTCTTTCGGTAGGCAGCCACCCCCAAAACCGATACCCGCGTTCAGAAACTTGCGACCGATCCGGTCATCGTGACCAATTGCGTCTGCAAGCTCGGTGACGTCGCCTCCAGCTGCCTCGCATACCTCAGCGATCGCGTTGATGAACGAAATCTTAGTCGCCAAGAAGGCATTGGCTGATGCCTTGACCAACTCGGCTGTGGCCAAATTGGTAAGGACAAAGGGTGTGCCGGCCGCGATCGTGTCCGAATAGATCTCTCGCGCAACCTCTTCCGCTCTACTCATCCTGGTCTTATCGATCCCCAAAACCAGTCGGTCCGGACGCAATGTATCGACGACAGCATGGCCCTCGCGAAGGAACTCAGGATTCCACGCCACCTCGACATCGACACCAAGCGGCGCCAGTTCTCGAGCTCGGATACCCAGCCTCTCAGCGGTGCCCACCGGCACAGTCGACTTGCCAAATATGATCGACGGCCGAGTAATCAACCGACCCAGGCTTTCGACAACGCTATCGACGTACGTCAGATCAGCTGCATACTCCCCCCGCTTCTGCGGTGTTCCAACTGCAAGGAAGTGCACGTCCGCGAACTCGGCGGCTTCTTCGTAGGAGTCCGTAAACCGCAGCCGTCCCGCGTCGATGTTGCGCTTGAGCACATCACCCAATCCGGGTTCGAAGAACGGGACCTCGCCTACCTGGAGTTTGGCCAACTTCGACGGGTCGACATCGACACCAAGCACCTCGTGACCGAGTTCTGCCATACAGGCGGCGTGGGTGGCACCCAGATAGCCGGTTCCGAGAACGGTCATACGCATTGGAAATCTCCTACTTCGCTTCTTGTTTAACGGTGTTGTGCCACACGAGTCGAGCCTCTAGCCACGCCACCAACCCGTCCATGGACGTTTCGATTTCGGCAGCCACCCTGTCGAAGACGTCCGCGCTGTGGCCGATCGGATCATCGATATCCAATCGAACATCCGCGGGATCGAACGGCTTACCTGGACGGTGTTTGTTCGCGGTCGCCAGGTCGTCTGAGAACCTCGCGCCGGAGACCTCGCGTAGGGCGTACATATTTCGCCACCTGACGGGCACGAGCTGCCGCGCGGCCGCCCGATGCTCCCTTGTCAATCCCAGAACTACATCAGCATCAGCTGCCATGGCGGGAGTGAGCATTCGGCTCGTAAACTCAGCCGCATCGATACCTCGTTCGTGCAACACCCGGACACTCTCGGGATGCATCGGCTTACCATTCAGTGCGCGCGTGCCTGCGCTGCTGACGAACAGGTTCAGCCTGGTTCCGGCTGTTCGGTGCTGCAACATTCTTTCAGCAACGGGCGATCGGCAGATATTGCCGGTGCATACAAACATGACTTTCATCGGTTCAGTACGCACCGTCGCTCCCCACGACGGCTTTTAGGGTCCGCCATAGGATCATCGCGTCTTGCATGATCGACCAGTTTTCAACGTACGAAAGATCCAGTCGGACAGACTCATCCCAACTAAGGTCGGATCGCCCAGATACTTGCCAGAGACCAGTTATGCCTGGTCGAACGAGCATCCGCCGCGCGACGAGTCCACTGTACTGCTCCACCTCGCTGCGAAGCGGAGGCCGCGGCCCGACCAGGCTCATCGTTCCGCCAAGAACATTGAACAACTGAGGCAACTCATCAAAGCTGAATCGGCGCAGGAATTTTCCAACAGGAGTAATTCGAGGGTCATCCTTCATCTTGAACAAGACGCCGGCACCTTCGTTCAGGGCGGCGAGTGCAAGTTTTTGCTTGTCCGCGTCCTGCACCATCGTGCGGAACTTCCACATCTGGAACGGCGCGTTGTTAAGCCCGATCCGCTCTGCTCGATAGAAGATTGAACCTCGAGAACTGACCTTCACTGCGACAGCGCAAGCGATCATCACCGGCAGCGCCATCACGAGTATCGTTGCTGCACCGAGCCTGTCGAACGCAGCCTTGAAGAACTTGTTGGCGCCTTCGTAACGAGGCTTGTCGATATGCAACAACGGAAGCCCAGCGACCGGCCTCACCATCATCCGCGGACCAGCCACATCGGCGACGCCTGGTGCGACGAGCATGTCGACGTGCATTCCTTCGAGGTCCCACGAAAGTTCGCGCATCACCGAATGACCGAGGGTCTCGGCGCAGGTGACCGCTACGGCCGTTGCTCCCGATTTAGCGACACCGTCCCTGGCATCGCTGCAATCACCAAACACTGGCATCTCGCGGTCGCCGATTGCTACCACGTCGCGGTGCCTTGCGGGATGCCCTGGCGGAACGCATAGACCGACCACCTCGTACCCGAGGCTCGGATTTCGGTCGAGGTGGGTGATCAGCGGTCCCGCGGAGGTCGGGGTGCCAACGACGAGCACCCGATTCATGCTCTGCCGATGACTGCGGCGGCGAGAAAGGTTCCAGCGCCATACCCACCGCGCCAGGAGTAGGGCGAAGGTTCCGACTGGCAGGGCGATCGCGAGCATGCCCCGCGCCACATCCCACTTGAACAGCAGATCCACGATCGCTAGAAGACCGAATACCGCTAGCGAGGCGCGCACAATTCGGCTGTATTCCTCGGGACCCGACCCGACCACGCGCTTGTCGGCGCTTTGCACGACACGGAGCGCTACAACCCACGCAAATATGAAGCCCGCCGAGACTGCGATTGCGGGGGTACCGAACCGTCCGACCGGATCGGCAATCGAAGGGAACCCAAAGCGTATTTGCTGGGCGCCAAGTACCGCGACACCCACGATCAGAGTGTCAAAAGCTTGCACACGGCGGACGTATGTGTCTGCCCAGGTTTTCAGTCTTGGGCGCGTCATAGCGGCGGGCGACGGCGCGGCGGCACTCCAGTCGCTACTCAAGACCCTTGTGCTCCGTGTCATACCTTACCTCCCCGACGCTTGATTTGCCGGCCCGGCGGCGACAGGGCTGCGAACCCAGGCAACCATCGGGAAAACGTCGATATACAAAATGGATTAACTTTGCGAACGCTTCCTGATAAATACCGAGTGAGGCGCACCCGAGTAGTTGAAGAGTAACGCGTCAGCAATAGATTCGCGAGCCAAGTCTAACGATTTACATACGAAACCGGCCGGTTACAAATGGGCTGGGCGCGTAATGTGACACAAGTCACTATAACCGCAATCGCAGCTTTCCGTCAGCCTAGGAGACGGCAAACCAAAGCGCGTTCCCCGGATTATTGTCGCAGGTCATACGGGTTTCGGGGTGGTCGGCGAATCACCCTGCGGGCCGACGGTTGGGATTCGGCATTGCAAGTCGGCTATTTCGCTCCCTACAACTAGCTCGACCCATCTAATCATCCACAGCAATCAGCGGAATACGGCACATCTAGAAATTCGGATCACCGGTCAGCAATTGTCTAATGCGGCGAAATGTCACACATAGTTCATTTACACCGGTCACTAAATACGTCCAGCGCGGCCTCCACCAGTCAGCCACATGCGGGAGTCAATCACCCACTGCTACCCGGAGCACCCACAGAAACTGCGACCCACCTGTTAGGACGCAACGCAACCCCCAATGACCGTTACGGTCATTTATAGCCTATCGATGAGGTGGCGTCCAAACCTGCGGGGAAGTCAACCCCCTGTCACTCATCACCGAGGTAGCCGAGCCCGTCGGCACCGTCCCGGGTCGTCCACTACCCTTCTTTGACTACTATCGATAGCCAATCGGACTGCGCGATAAATAGTCAGTCCGAAGTGTGCGCTTCTGCGCAGGCAACAGCTTGCGCTTGGCGGGATCGCGATTCGAAGGCGTGAACCCTCCCGTTAGGGGCCCACCGGAACGACCGATAGCCACAGCCCCTAGTGGTCGCGAAGTCATCGCGGGCCAGCGCCCACCGCTTTCGACTCGCACAACGCTGAGCAACCATCATAAACAGATATTTAGCTATCATTCGCACCAAATGCGTCGGTCCTTCAAATAGGAGACCGGCGCTGACTCGGTTAGTATTCGGCCATTCAGTGGAGGCGGAGAGTTTTCGCCGGAAGAGTTTGAGGAAATCGATGAAAGTGCTCGAATCTCAGGGCTATCGTCGGCGCGACAAGAAATCAGCGTCGGCCACCAAGCCACAGCGTCCCGACATCCAGGGCCTGCGGACGGTTGCGGTATTGCTCGTGGTGCTTGATCATCTTTTCGGCTGGCCGACAGGTGGTTTCATAGGTGTTGATGTATTTTTTGTGATATCGGGGTTCCTGATTACCGGCTCGCTGTTGCACACCTTTGAGAAGACGGGTCGGATTTCCTTCTCAAGTTTCTACCGACGTCGAGTCCGGAGAATTGTTCCCGCAGCGACTCTTGTTCTAGTCGCGACAACCGTCGCTGGATACTTCATATTCGCGGCGGCACGAGCAGAATCCACTGGGCTCGACGCGATTGCTGCGTTCTTCTTCGTTTCCAACTGGCGATACGCCATCGAGGGAACCGATTACTTTAGCTCGACTGCTGGAGTCTCGCCTCTCCAACATTACTGGTCCTTGAGCGTGGAAGAGCAGTTCTATTTCGTATGGCCAGCCGTTATCCTGGTCATCGCAACGATAGTGGCAGCCAGGTCCGGCTCGCGCCGAGCACGGTTGGCGTTGTCCGCCGCCACCATGAGCATCATCATAATTGCTTCTTTCACTTACGCGGTGATAAACACCGCGAGTACCCCCACTTGGGCATACTTCTCGACATTCACCCGCGTTTGGGAACTCGGAGTCGGTGCGCTTCTCGCGATCACCATCTCGTACTTCGAACGACTACCAGCCGCCTTGCGGCCCATTATCGCATGGGTTGGATTGTTGGCAATTCTGGTTGGCGCCTTCACGATTTCGGAGACGGGAAGCGGATTTCCCGCACCATGGGCGCTAGTTCCGGTTCTAGGCTCAGCGTTCGTCATAGCGGCCGGTGTCGGTGGCGAGCATCGCTTTCTCCAGGTATTGACCAATCGCGTCAGCACTTACATCGGTGATATTTCATATTCGCTATACCTCTGGCACTGGCCGGTAATCGTTTTGCTCGGCGTGCTGATTGACACGACTGTCTACTATTATGTCGGGGCATTGGCCTTCATGTTCGCCTTGGCGATCGCTAGTTACACGTTCTTCGAAAACCCCATTCGCGAATCCGGTTGGTTGAGTACCGCCGCGGAGCGGGCTGACAACAAAGTGCTCCGAAAGTCTCGATGGCGGACGCAACCCAAGAAGCTGAGCCGCCCAAACCAAATCCTCGGCACGCTTGCATTGGCCCTGGCTACTGCCGGCCTGGCCGCCGTAGCACTCCAACCGATTACACCACCGAATGAACCTCCCGCGAGGAGTCCGGCGGTTGCAGCACCAGCAGAAGACTCCGAAGCACCTGGCACCGTTCTTTCTGAGGAAATCAGTGCAGCGGTGGATGCCGAAAGCTGGCCAAAACTCGACCCGACCATGGACGAGGCGATCGAGGGCAAACAGGCCCCAGCGGATATCGTGCCATGCGGTGCTGTGAAGCGTCTCCCCGCGGCGCGGTGCACGTGGGGCGATGTGAATGCTAAACAGACGATCTTACTTGTCGGCGACTCAGTGGCGATGACTTACATTGAGCCAATCAGGAACTTTGTTTTAGCAAGCGAGGGGCGCTGGAATATCCGTAGCGAGGCAATGTTCGGATGCCGATTCGTTGACATCACGTTTAAAGACGACAACGCCTTCAATAAGGCCTGCCCCGCCCGGAAGGAAGCAGCCGTGAAAGCCATAAACGAGACACGGCCGGATGTAGTTATCGTTGCGAACGGCTACGGGAACACAGACTCCGCTGAGTGGGCAGCGGGGCTGACTCGACTCACTAGCCAGTTCTCTCAGAATGTCGGAAGAGTGGTTATCCTGGCCGCACCTCCGACCGGAATTAAGCCAGCCGAATGCTACAACCGATCAAGCACCCCCGCGGATTGTCTCGTGACAGTCTCGAGCGCGTGGACTGAACGGGCATCTGCCGAACAGCGAGTAGCGGCGGCTATCGGTGCCTCGTTCATCGACTCTCGCGAATGGTTCTGCACCTCGGACGGATTTTGCCCCAGTTTTGTCGGTACAACTCCCGTGCGCAGCGACGCAACGCACATGACACCTGAGTACGCCACGCTAATGTCACCAGCTTTCGCGGCGACTCTCAAACAAGACGGCACATTCGGATAGCGGACGTCGGAATCTTGTCTTCGCGTTATCGCCCGAAGGTACCGGCAGGCAATCACCACGTCTGCAAATACGTGCCGTCGGGACACCGCAGCGTAGGTGTCGCACCGCAGTGTCCGGGTGACTCTCTGTTGGACTCCTGCCCTGGGTCCAGCTTCATGGAGGCGCCAACGCCGGCACTGACACGCTTGCCGACGCGCTACTAATCAATCCGTGGAGAACGCGAGTACAGCGTGGGACGGCCAGTGCCGCCTCCCTGCGATACCCGCTATCCCCAGAGGCACACGGAGTCATCGAACACGGTGCGGCACCTTACAAACCGTTTGCGTGGAATCTGTGCGCTCCGCGCTCTCCGGTGGCCGCCCCGGCGCCTACCTTGTTGATCAGGACAACGCTCTCACGCCCGAGAACACCGTGAGACGGAGTTTTCCGAACTGACCAAACCCGCGTAGGCGGCCAACCCTCAGCCGATACCAAGCGAACGCGACAGCATCGGCCATGACGCATGGAAGTCGTCGTTCCAATAGCTCCAGGCGTGCGTGCCCGTCAGCCTGAAATGCGTGGTTGGTTTCATGCCCAACGCTGTCAGTTTCATCGCAAATGCCCTCACACACGCGTTGGTGACGGCTTCGATTGATCCCCCAGCGATTATCTGATCGGCAAGTTTAGCGACATCGCCATCGATGTATGAATTGTTCAGACGATCGTATTCGCCCGGCAAACCTGTGCCTGCGGAAAGGAAAACATTAGTTCCACGCAACCGCTCCGCATGCACAAACGGATCGTGTTCAGCCCAGGCCGGATCACTCGGCGGGCCGTACATGTTTTCGGGCTCGCCAACTCCAACATGGTTCATGGTGATCCGGATCAACGCTTGCCCCACCGGGTCGCTGACGTTGGCACACCCGCTATACGCGGCAACTCCTTGGTATAGACCCGGTTTCGCGATCGCGAGTTGCAGCGCCGAGGTCGCCACCCGCGACATGCCGATTACGGCATTACGCCCTGTCGTGTCGAGCATCTCGTCGATGACCGGCGGCAGCTCCTCGGTCATGAAAGTCTTCCACTTGGCCACGCCCAGGTCGGGATCGGTCTTCTGCCAATCCGTCCAGTACGCGTTGATGCCGCCGGTCGGTGCCACGAGGTTGACGTGATCGTCCTCGAGGAACTCCTCGATATCGGTTCCGCCGTAGCGCCCACCCCCGTCGAGTAGGTACAGCACAGGGGCCGGCGTCGATGTGTCCGCCGGCCGACGAACATGGACCGTCACGTCCCGACCCATCGACTCGGACCACACCGGCACCTTGAACTCGCGCGGCGCCGCGGCTGATCTGCTCAGCAACGATCCGTCCCTCCGGGATAGTTCTCGATCCCAGTACCCGATGTCACCGCTGTCAGCAGCACCTGACTGAGATGGAGCGGGCTCACCGACCGCAGTACCGGTTCCCGCCAACAGGCAGGCAGTGGCAGCCGTACAGATCCCTACACGTGCAAGGAACGACGTGGTCGACAATTCCCTAGCCCCCATCCAATGACATCAAGAAGAACTACATCCGTAGCAGGCTAACCCGTATGGCAGGCGTCGGCATATTCGACGGCGACGTGTAACCCGATACTTTCGAGGCAGACCGGCATTTCCCAAAGTCATTTAGGCGGGTTATCCACCGCATTACCAAAGTGTGCGTCGTCTGAACGTATGAAAAATATGATCGGTTTCCCCTGGATCCTTCTAATGACATTGCGCGCCAGGCAATCACACGCAGCACTTCTCAGGTCTCGCGCGGAGTCAACAACCGCTATTCTCTTGGTTCAGACCTGATTTTGAGCACTGCCCAGACTCTGCGTGCGGGGTTCCGATGGGCAACATCAACCAAATCGAGTGGAGAATATCGATGCACGACGCTGCTGTACTCGGGATCTCTATCGATACCGACGAGATCACCTCCGCGGTGATCGACGCCCGCACCGGCGAAGTGTTGACCCGGGCTCGCGTTCCGATCGGGTACCACTCCGATGTGCTGGCGAGTCTTGACGAGTTGGTCGAATCAGCACCCAGTGGGATTCGCGTGATCGGCATTGCCTGCACCAACCCCGCCACCCAGAAATACCTGTCCGGTCTGATGAAGCTCCCCACCGACGCACCGGAGGGCAACGGGCCAATGGCCCCGCTGTGGTTGGCGCGGAGCACCATCATGGCAACCTCGACCGCGCTGGCCGCCGCCGCGTCAGACCTGTTCACACATGGTGGGCGCGTGGTGATCGCGAATGTCGACGCAACCGGCCGGCCAGTACGCCATCAACCGCTCATCCTCGTTGATCCGTCAAACAAGAGAATTGTCGACACCGCAAACCTGAAACCGCCCGGAGCGACGCCGATACCCATCACAGAGACTGCCGGGGCCGAGTCGCTGGCCTCCGCACTCGCGGAATTACCGTTGAGCGGCAACAACACCGAGCTGATCGCCTTGGTCGGCGCAGGCGCGGGAATCGCCGACCTCGCCGCCACATTCGCCACCGCCCTGAACCAGCCCGTCCGCATACTGCGAGACAGCACGTACGTTGCTGCACGCGGCGCCGCATTGTTTGCGCGTTCTCCCCGCACGAATCCTGGGGCCGCCGCACGACCACTGGGCCGTCGCCGAGGCCTGTTGATCGCGGCCACTGTGGTCGGGCTCGCCCTGGTGGCGGTGGGCGTCGTCGCCGCAGTGACGATGGGAGACACATCCGAACCGGCGAACACCGGCCGCCCAGTGCTCAGTTCCACGTCGGTGTCGTCGACGGTGCCATCGGCCGTCCGCAGCACCTCCACCCCGCAGCGGAGTCGCTCGTCGCCGGCGACCACCCGGAGCAGCCCGCCGCCCGGAACTCCCGCGGCCACCACCGGCCAAGCGCGTCCCGTGCTACCAACCATCCAGGCCTCGGAGCCCGCCCGTCGCGCGCCCACCTCGCGTTCACGGCCCGCAACCGAAACCGAACTTGTCGCGCAGCGTAATCCGCCGACATTCACGCAGCAGACGCGCCTGACAACCAGCACGCCTACATCATCGCCGTCACCCTCCCCGTCCACGGCCACGCCAGTTACACCGACCTCCGACGGCGCTCTGTAAATCGCCTTCGCCAGCATTGATCTCGGCGATGGACTCGGATCGCCCCGGCCGGTCACACGTCAGTCGACGGCAACGGAATAGATGCGGAACTGAGCGCCCCCATTGGGGCCGTGGATGGTCATCACCAGAGTGGCAAACCCGGCGCCATCTTCCCAGAAAGTGGGATACCGAACATTGATGGAATCGAGCTCACCGAGTCCGGATGGCCTGGGCGCCAGAATGTATCGCACACCCTCGCGAGCCGGATCGTTGAGCTTGGTGAAGAAGTCGTAGTCACTGCGCACCACAAACTGTTTCGGGTGTTCCGACCACAGCCACATGCGCGAAAGACCGAAGGTGTCGACGAGGATCGATCCTTCGGGGAGGTTCTGTGCATCAAACCATCGAACGGTGTTCCTCGAGACTTCACCGAACCAGTAGAACCAATACTCCGACTTGGGATATTGCTCGGGCCAGAATGCAGACCGTAATCCGTACTCTTCCTTACCTATCGCCGGGTTGAGCATCGAATTCCACGTCACCGGTACCGAGGTCAACAACACCGCAGCCATGAGCACCGTGGCCCGCGCCGATGGTCGTCGCCACCGAGACGACTTGGCAGCGGACCGAGCTCCCGGTGGTCGCCACGTACACATCAATGCCACCACGACCAGGGGAATGGAACCCATGAAGAACCTGAACCAGCCGAACGTCGATCCCGACAGAATGGCGTACGACTGGAAGGTGAGCACCGACCCGAACACCGCGAGTGGCGCTGCGGCCTGGAGCGTCCGATTCCGAACAGAGAAGGCCACCACCGTAATCGCGACCACGAATATCAGCGGTTCGGTCCCGAAAAGGTTCGCCGCAATGGTCTTCAGCAGCGGAACGTACCCAGTGCTCTCGGCTGAGACGATACCGGCTGCCTCCACCTGGGCCGCGTTACCGTACTGCGAGGTGAACTGGGCGAACAGGGAGCCGTCCAACATCCAGCCGGTCAGCGCCCAGAGCGCAAAGGCACCAGCCAACGGGAAGGTGACGATCACCACGTCGTGAACAGCCAGTGCTGCAGCTGATTTCAGCGCTCGCCCGGCACGATGCTGCCGAAGCACCGACACACCGGCCACCAGAATGGCGACAGCCACACCGGCCACCACTGCCTCGTACCGCGTCAGATACGCCAAACCCAGCGCGATGCCTGCCCAGGTGAGGTCGTCGACGCGTGCCGTTCGCATCCACTGCAGCAAGCGCCGGCACGCCCACAGGAGCAGAAAGAAAAACGGCGCCTCACTCATACCCGACCCGGCGTACAGGATCACCATCGGGTTCAACCCAAAGGCTGCTACCGCAAGCCATCTCGCGGCCGTCGGGACCTGACAGTCGAGTCCGATCCGGCGTATCTGCCAGACTGCACCTGCCATGAACAACGCGCTCATCACGGCGCCGGCGAAGCCCACCGTCTTCAACTCCGGCCACCACGCGCTCAACGGCAAGAGCGGTATTTCCAGAAGACTGGGCAGCGGATTCCACACGAAACCGATGGCGCCCAGGTGAGGATCACGACTCATGATCGTGTAGCCGGCATTACCGACCCGGCTGCTGGCGTCGGGGTTGATGTACCCGACCACCAGATAGAGGTAGTAACCCACCGCGAGGTATGCACCGGCGGCGAACACGAACAGCGCCAGACCCCAGCGTTTCTCGCTTTTCCCACGCAACCGGTCCCGCTGACCGATGTCGACCGCCTCGGCGTCACCGCCCGTGGTCGGCGCGATCAGTTCAACTGTCATGATCCGCGGTGGTCGGATCTGCGGCGGTGGAGCGGCGGCGCCGCAAGACCAACAGCACTGCGGCCATTGCGCCGAGACCTATTCCGACCACCACAGCGGCCCATACCCACACCGTCCAACTGTCTCCGACGCCGGGTCCGGAAGCCGTCAGTCCGTCATCGTGAACGGTCAGGACCGTCGGCACTCCCCCACGACCGGCGACCAGGACGTCACCGGTCAGGTTGCTCAAGCCGCTTTCCAGGGAGTCGAGATACCCGAACAAGGGGTCGACCAATGCCCAGTCGCCGGATGTCGTCACCAGGACCAGCGTCCGATCGCCCTGTGCGTATGACTGGATGCTGCCGAGCCCGCTCGGGATCTCCGCCACAATCGCTGCCGGCACGTCGATGGTGGTGGTCTCCCCCACCGTGTCGACCGGTGGATCCAGCCCTGCCGTGGCGACCAGCTCAGCTGACGCCACGATCAGCGCACCCGAACCACTGCGTGCGGCCGTGTCCAGATCGACGACGATGGGCCGCAGGATCTCCGGGGACAACCGTTGTACCGCAGCAACCATGTCAGCTGCATGGGTGAGCGCACTCGGGTCGGCATCGTCCGTCGCCACCTGGAACGTGGGTGCCCACGCCAGCGGCAGCGCCGAGAAACCCCCGACCGCCCCATCGCGCGTGTGGGCCGTGGCCGTCGAACTCGGCTCCACCTCGAAGGTCAACGGCACGGTCCGCGGATTGCACGGACCAGGTGCCGGCTCGTACGACACCACGATCGCCAACTCCGCGCCGGACGCCACGCGTTGGGCCGGAATCGTGAATTGGGCGTGCAGCTTCCCGCTCTCGCCAAGGGCCGCCGAGTAGATCGTCTGCCCGTCGGCCTGCACCAGCACCGTGGACTTTTCAGTCTTCTGCACCGGCGTGTAGATGGCCCGCAGATCAACATCGACCGTACCGGGGTTACTCAACGCGAAGACCGCGGGATCGAACCCGGTGTAGAGGGTCGCCTGGCCCAGCACCGATAGCTTGAGATTCTCCGAAAAGTGCTCGAACATCACCGTATTGGAACCCTGCACCGAGGACGCATCCGCGGAGTCGACGGCCACTGAGGGGACTTGTGCCAGCGCCAGCAGTCCGGTGGTGAACAGTTCGACCTGCTTCGCCAACGCCTCGTCTTCGCCGGTGATCGCCAGATACGGTGCGCCGCCGTTCGGATTCAGCGTTATCGCCCCGTCCACGGAGTCCCGGACCACGATGGTTCGCGAGTAGTTGTCGAACTTCGCCTGTGGTGGTTCGATGTTGCGGCCGAGCGTCCGGACCGAGATGTCGATCGGGATCGGACGGTAGTGATCTGTCAGTGCTGCAACAAGACTCAGAACCGCCTGCTTCTCAGAAGCGGTCGGCACCGGATCCACGTACACGACGGCGTTCGGCAGTATTGACGGGAAGAACTGTTCCACCGTCGCCGGAAGTACCGGCCCGCCCGCAAACCTCACCGCCAGATTACTCAAGGTCAACTGTGGGATCGGACCGCAGACCTCGTCGACATCAGCCGAACGAAGCACCAGCCTGATCACGGCGGCATCGCCCTGCACACCTGCCGCCGAGAGGTCGACGGTGAACGGGGTCGCCCGCGCTGCGGCATCGGCCGCCGGAACCGGTATCGCGCCGATGAACTGTCCATCACCGCTCTGGATCTCGACGTAGCCGTTGACGACGTTCACCGCCGGCTGCAACTGCCCGGTCAGTGTCGTGGGTCGAACACCGTCGGGAACCGGAATCGTCACGGTCTGAGGCGCATTCATCGCGCCGAACGAGACCGCCGATCCCATCCCCAGCTGCCGCCAGTCCAGCGTGGTGCTGGTTTCGGCTTCGTCGCCGGGCGCAGCCCACGCCGGCCCAACACCCCACACCAGGCCGAGCACGACCAGGAGAGCACCACACAAACGACGCAACGTCTTCACTTCTTGTCCACTTTCTTCGAAGACAGCCCGTGGACTGTCTTCTCCCAATACGAAGGTTTGTAAGCGATTTGGAGCAGACCCTTCACCGCTGCGAGGGACTGCAAGATCCAGTACGCCGGCACCAGGAGCGCGGCGACCAACAGATACGGCTTCTCTCGCGCGCGCGTGGAGATGATGCCCAGCATGATCGTCAACAGATTGCCGACGGTGAACATCAGCAGACAGACGTAGTAGACCGGGCCGGGAAACAGGTTGAGCATGAAATCCGGGTGCCCGGCGTACCAGACCAGCAGCGACGCCCAGAACGCCAGATTGAGCACGTTGGCCACCGGCATGCCGACCGTCAGATTGGCGATCCGCAACAGCGGGACGAAACCGACCTGGCGGTACAGCGACAGCGGTTGACGGGCGTGCACCAAAAACGTCTGGACGTACCCCTTGTACCACCGAGAGCGTTGCCGAATCCAGTTCACCACATCGGGATTCGCTTCCTCTTCGGTCAGCGAGTCGAGGACCAGAGTCCGGTAGCCCTGGCGGCCGAGCCGGATACCGAGGTCGGCGTCTTCGGTGACGTTGTAGGCGTCCCACCCGCCGAGAGCCCGCAACACCGAGGTCCGGATGTGGTTGGAGGTACCACCCAGGGGAATGATGCAGTTGGATTCGCTCAGCGCCGACAGCATGTACGAGAACCACTGGTCGTACTCGATCGCAAACCACTTGGTGAGCAGGTTGTCACGTTCGTTGTAGTACCCGAGCCGCGCCTGAATCGACGCCACGTCCGATGGACTGTGCGCAAATACCCATGCCGCCCTGCGTAATTGGAGCGGATCCGGAACATCTTCGGCATCGTAGATGGTGACGTACTCACTGCGGTCGAGGTCGAGCGCCATCGCGTAGTTGCAGGCTTTGGGCTTGGTCCGGGGTTCACTCGGCGGTACGAGCACCTTGGTCACACCCGCCAGTTCAGCGGCTTCGTACGCGGCGATCGTGGCCTTGTCGTCGGCCTCGAGCACCAGGAAGATGTCGAGTTTGTCTGCCGGATAGTCGAGTTGGCCCACACCCTCGACCAGGGTCTGCACGATCTCGGGTTCGTCGTATACCGGCAACAGCACCGTGTACCGCGGGAGGTCCTCGTCAGGTATCGCCAACGCCTCCTCGTCCGAGACCTGCACCAGCCCCTTGCCGTACAGCCCACGCAGCAGCAGCACTGTCTTGTCGATGGTGGAGATCAGAAAATAGATCGACGCCACCGAAGCGAGGCAACTCAGCGCCGCCCGCCAGCTCAGGATCGACGCCACCACAACGACAAGAACGAACACCACACCACCGACCTGCTGACCACCGGTGAACGGGCGGCGCGCAGAGAACTCATCGGGCAACGGGACCGTGCGATCACCTTCGAAGGTCGCGCTCATCGGCGATCCTGCGCGGAATCCACGATGATCTCGGCCATACCGGTCAACTGCGGTTCGAGGTTGGTTCGGGTGCCCTGGTCCGACGTCGGTGCGATCAGCAGCCACTCGAGTGGCTTCAACACGGTGTTGGTGTAGTTCAACGACGACGGTTCGGGAACCCTCTCCGGCGCTCCCTCCTCGCGCGAACCGAGCAGATACACCGTCTGATACTGCGTATCGGGACCGTTTTTGGTGCGCCACAGCCAGGACCGTGCCGCCCAGAGCGACTGCCCCGGCGTCGTGGCCGTATCAAGTTGGTTGCTGAGTTCTCCGAATCGGGTGACCTCGCGATCGTTCCCGACAAATCCGGCTCCCAGCACCACCGGAGGCGCCGACGCGTACCAGATCCCGCGCCGGAAGCTGGAGAACCGGCCGAGATGCGGGCTGGTGAAGACGTCAAGGAATGCCACCTCATCACCGATCTGCACCCGGTGGCGCACAACCGAACCGTCATCACCCATGAACGTCGGACCCCACTCGAACGTCTGAGGTTCACCGACAACGACGCCGCTGGTCGCCAGCTTGTCGATCCAGTCGGGTTGGGCCCACATCAGTCGGTCCGCATCGGGCAGATCGAGCGGACGTGGTCCGGTCGCCAAGATCACGAACGCCAGCGAGAACGCCACCACGACGGATACAAGTGACCGTTGCGGCAGCGAGATCCTGGTCGGAACGTGAACGCGCCGCGCCACCAGGACGATCACACCAGCAGTGCACACGGCAGTCGGCAGCAGATAGACCACCGGGGTCGGCTGCTCCTTGAGCAACCAGGTGCCCGCCATTCCGATCACCACAAACGCCGGCGGTACCGGCCACTTCAAGGGCGAACCGCGCAACGCCAGGAACGCGGCCGTCGCACCGTAGAAGACGGTCACCGCACCGAAGGCGAGGGTGGATCCACCCAGAAGCTTCCCGAGCATCAGAAAATTGGGTGGGAAGCAGGCCACCATGAAGACCCAGGTCAGGTAGTCGCGGACGACGCGACGGATACCGAACGCCACGATCGACACACAGAAGATCCAGATGAGGGGTGGGATGAGGTCGGCATGCCAAAACGCCGCCACCCCCGGGAGCCGAGGTATGGCCGCGTTGGCACAGATGATGCCGATGGTGCCGAACACCACGGCAACGATCCGGTCGAACTCCCCGTCGTTGATCTCTTTACCGCGCGGAGTCCGATCCAAGCTGTAAGTGATCATCCCGGACCAGACCGGAGCAAAGAACAGGTACGCCACGGCCGATCCCGCGAGCACCCACTCCATATTGGCAACCCACACGGGCCAAAACGCAATAACGGTACTGCCGATTGTGACAAAAACCCGGGTGTTGAACGAGAAGTCGCGGGGGCGCCCGACGGCCGAGAGAAACCTCGACAATTGCTGACGCGGCAGGCGAGAAGGTGGCGAAGGGGCGCTGGAGTCATAAACGTCGGGCGAATCCACCGTCATCGCGACTTCCCCGAGCCAGACTCATTCGAGTGACGGAAGCACATTTCGAGATCGTCAAACCCGCCGCGAATCATCTGCAATGTCGACGTTCCCGCGCATTTCCTCACGGCATATACCTTTTCACTCGGCTAACTACTTACCAATTCACACATGCGTTGACACGGACTGTCAATTCGAGCCGAATCGAGGTCACACCCCCCGAGTGTTGAAGTAACGCAGCAACTTCAACATATGAGTGTCACGGTCATATCGGCGTGATTGTCGCGATCATAACTGCATTTAGCAGTCCAGTTTGGGCGGTTGACGTCCGCGTGTGTGAGGTGAAACCAGATATTCATCCAATTGGTGCATGAGTTACCTCAGAAGGTGCGTCAAAGGTGCGCAGTCGGGGATTCACATTCCACGAACGACAAACCACAGCGCGCTACTCGGTGCGACGCTGCCCGCCAGCCGGGGAACCCTCGGTTCCCGGTAGAAAAATCGGAGACGACTCGAACCAACCCCCGCAAAGAATAGCGCTCCGAATCCGGAGCGACGCCCAGACTCACGTCAAAGTCAGTGTCGAGTCTCCGCAACTATCACGGAATGCAGCGATTTTCATCACACATGCGTCATCATATTTACGGTTCAAGTTCTCGCGGTCGAAATATTTGTGTTCGATAAACGTCCGCGAGGCATTACGAGCCACCCACAGTAAACGGAAGGAACGCATATGTCGTCAGCATTCTTCGGGTTCATTGAGCTCATCGGCCCCATCGCCGAGTTCATCGCCACTTCGCTCGTTGGCGCGCTCGGTAGTTCATAACCAAAGCGCTCGGCGGCCGGATCCGGAGTCAGCACGTTCCGGGTCCGGCCGCTTTCCCTCGCGCGGCCCAACCGATGCGCCTTTCGCCGCTCCCGGCACCTGCGCCGACCTTGCCCCTTGCCCGTTCGGGCCCAGTCCCCCGACGGCCGGCGAAGCCGTCGACGTGTGGCCTGACGCTACGGGGCAACACACCACGAGAATCGGGCAACCGGTGCGAACCGCCTGACGGTTCGAGCTCACCGCGAAGCAGCCCCCGAGCCGTGGCCACCGAGAGCGGACGTCCACGCCGCCATAGCATCAATCCGGGCAGAATGGCTAGCGCCCGAATTGATTCTTTCGGGTAGTCCGAACGCTTGAATCTTCACTCGAAGACAGAAATTTGATTGCGAATTAACCCGTAGTATAAACGGCCGATATTTCCACATATCCCATGAGCAGACATGTGATTGTCACGTTCATATTCGATTCATAGGTGCATGGTTTCCAGTTCGGCCCGTCCAGCACCCATGCCCTCGTGGCTCGACGTTGATCGCCGAGGTCTTCAGGTCAGAGTTCTCAGAAGCTGTTGTGCTGCAATCATTTAACACGATATCTTCCCCTGCAACCTACCCCGGACCACACAACTCTGCAGCCCACATGTGCAGCGTCCGGTCGAGGTGGTTCGAGCGAAGCCACGCGGCCTCTTCTCGTCGATCCAGAGGCACTTTCGTCGGAATATTCGACCAGTCTTGGAATAGAGTGCCTACACGGCTGGAAAATCAATCGAGGTCGCGACTGCAGCCGGACGATTCAAAGGAGACCCATGGATAAGGCATTCCGTGCCGCTGTCATTGGTTCCCCCACCTCGCGTCCAGTGCCGGCGTCCGGGCGGCAGGCAGCAGACCTTCCACGTGCCATGGGTGTGACCGGTGGTTAGCAACCAGGACACACCGGCAACAGATCGGTCACCGCACGATGAGTTGGGCATGTCAGCCTCCAAAGCGGTGCTCTGGAGCTTCGGAAATACTGCGCTCTCACGTTTGGGCACCCTGGCAATCGGCATTTTCCTCGCCCGCCAGCTGGGACCGACCGAGTACGGCACATTCGCAGTCGCAACAGTTGCCCTGCTGGCAGTACTCAGCTTCAACGAATTGGGTATCAGCCTGGCCATCGTCAGGTGGCCGGGCGATCCGCGGGTGATCGCTCCCACGGTGATGACGATCTCGGTGGCCAGCAGTGCGATCCTGTTCGCGGCAACCTACCTCTGCGCCCCGCAGTTTGCGTCCGCCATGGGCGATCCTGCCTCGACAGATGTCGTGCGGGTCATGGCGGTCTGCATCATCCTCAACGGAATGGTCGCGGCTCCGGCGGCCCTCATGCAACGAGAGTTCCGGCAAAAGGAACGGATGGCGATCGACCAGGTGAACGTCTGGCTGGGAGCCGCAATCTCCGTGGCACTGGTGCTTGTCGGTGTCGGTGCGATGAGCCTGGCAATCGGTCGAGTCGTCGCGACAGTTGTTTCCGGGCTGATGTTCCTCGCCTATGCGCCGGGCGGGCTGCGGTTCGGATTCGAGCGCTCCCTGATTCGGCCACTTCTGAGATTCGGACTCCCACTTGCTGCCGCCAGCGTGCTCGTCTTCGCTGCCGGTTACTCAGACCAATTGATAGTCGGATCCACGCTCGGCGCGACGCAGCTGGGTTTCTATGTGCTCGCTTACAACCTCTCGTCGTGGCCGGTCAGCCTGCTGTCACAACCACTTCGCAGCGTCGCGCCGGCGTTGTTCGCACGTGTCCGTCATGACGCCGAGGTCATGACTTCGACGGTTCGTACGATGATCGGCCTGGTCGCGGCCGTCTCCGTGCCTACCTGCATGGTCATCGCCGGCGCCGCCGGCCCGATCGTCGAGTTCGTTTACGGATCAGAGTGGGCACCCGCCGCATCGGTCCTGACTTTCCTCGCAGTCTTCGCACTACTCCGGATCTTGTTTGAACTCATGTACGACTACCTCGTCGTCGTCGGGCGCTCGACGCAGATTTTCGCGATTCAATTCGGCTGGTTGATCGTCCTACTCCCAGCCGCGTTTGCAGGTGCCACCTTGGTGGGGATCGAAGGTGTCGCGCTGGCGCAGGTTCTGGTCGCTGCACTTGTGGCACTCCCCCTCTATTTCGTTCTCATCCACTCAACCGGCCTTGCCGTCACACACGCCCTCCAACGATTGGCGCTGCCCGCCGCGAGTGGCATCGCTGCGTTGGCTGCCAGCTGGGCTCTCTCCATTGTCGTGCCGTACCCCGGCGTTGCCTGCCTTGCCGCAGGCCTTGTAGGCGTCGCCCTCGCGATGGCGCTGTTGTTCCGGGATCGTCACCAACTTTCCGAAGTGCGCAACCTGCGCGCCGCATAGGTGGAATCTGATGAAAATACTGGTGTACCCGCATGACCTCGAGATCGGCGGCAGCCAACTGAACGCGATCGAGCTCGCGGCGGCTCTCTCAGCGCAGGGGCAAGAGGTCACGGTCTTCGGCTATCCAGGAGCCATGGTCGACTACATCAACGACCTGGGTCTGGACTTCGTCCCGGCTCCCCGCCCGCGTCGACGCCCGTCGCCCTCAGCGGTCTACGCCCTGATCAAGATCGTCCGGGAACGCGAGATCGATGTGCTTCACGGCTACGAATGGCCGCCCGCCTTGGAGTGCTGGCTGGCGGCCGCATTCACCCGGAAGCGCAGCATCAGTACCGTGATGTCGATGTCCGTAGCGGACTTCTTGCCTCAATGCGTTCCCCTCATCGTCGGGACCGAGCAGATAGCGGCTGCAGAGCGCTCTACCGGTCGCAGACGGGTCTCCACGCTTGAGCCCCCCGTCGACCTCACACTCAACAATCCGGCAAAAGACGCCGGGGTCGGAGCCTTCCTTGAAGAATGGGATATCGACCCTCACACGCCGACAGTGGTGGTGGTCGGCAGACTGTCCACCGAACTGAAGCTCGAAGGCCTGCTCTCTGCAATCGACGCCTTCGGCGAGTTGAGGACGGTCACGCGAGCCCAACTCGTCATCGTGGGCGACGGACCGGCCGCAGAGACCGTTCACGCCCGGGCTCGCACAGTGAACGCACGCTTTCCCGGCACGATAGTGCTGACCGGTTCGCTTGCCGACCCGCGACCTGCGTACGCCGCCGCCGATGTGTCGCTCGGCATGGGGGGTTCAGCATTACGTGCATGCGCTTTTGCGAAACCCGTTGTGGTGCAGGGAGAACAGGGCTACTGGAAACTCCTCGACGCCAACTCCGCAGATGAGTTTCTGTGGTCGGGTTGGTACGGGGTCGGTGATGGTACCGAGGTCGGCAAGCAACAGTTGATCGATATCCTCACTCCGCTATTGCACGACCAGGCGAAGCGCGAGGAACTCGGGGCGTTCGCGCTGGACGTGGTCTCCGATCGATTCTCGTTGACAAAAGCCGCGGAAAAGCAACGGGCACACTATGAGAACGCATTGACGAGCATCCCGGCTCGGCGCCTCCGAATCGTCGATGGTGTGCGCTCGGCAGGCCGGTACCTCCGCTACTTCGTGGCCAGAGAGATATCCACGGTCATGGGTCGGGCGACAGCCGATGATTTCAATGCCACGCCTGTCGCAGCCGAACGCACCACAGAAGGTGACCATGTGAACGGCACGAAGGCGATCGTGTTCTTCGCCGGCAGCAGGTGGGACGAGATCCCCGGCACAGACGCAAATCTGGCACTCGCACTGTCTGATTCATGTCCCGTTGTCTGGGTGGATCCGGCGGTGCCGGCAACCTGGTACCTACGTTCGAGAATCCGACCGCCTGCGCATGTGTCCGCGATCAACAAAAATCTGGTCCGTTTCAGCGTGATCGGATTGCCTGCTTCGTCGAAACCGGTGAGCAGGAGTCTGACGCAGACCATCGTCCACCGCCGACTGCGGTCATACCTCCGGGCCTCGCACATCGAACCGGTCGCAGTTGTCGTTGCATCGCCAACGATCACGTTCCCCCAAAGAATCGGCGGGACAAAGGCCTACGTGGTCACCGACAACTGGGCCGCAGGTGCCGAGATGATGGGGATCGGCAGGGGGAGAATCACTGAGGTCATGCGACGGAACCTCGAAGCCGCCGACGTCGTCACGGCCGTCACACCCGCATTGACCGAAACCCTCACCACGCTGCGGCCCGGGATCGACGTGCACCTCGTACCCAACGGGTGCAGCCCGGAACTGTACGCGCAGGAATGCGAGCGACCCGCGGGGATCGCCGACGGACCCTACGCCGTGCTGGCCGGGCAGATCAACGAGCGGATCGATATCGCTGCCATTCGTGCAGTGGCGGATGCGGGAAGCGACCTGGTCCTCGTAGGTCCCAGGACGGAGTCTGATCCGGAATGCACCGCGGCACTGGATCAGCTGTTCACCCACCCACGAATCAGCTGGGTCGGCTCGAAGAACAGGACCGAGGCGGCTTCCTACATCGCACATGCAGCGGTCGGATTGACGCCCTACAAGATCAACGAGTTCAACAGTCAGAGTTTCCCTCTCAAGACGCTCGACTATCTCGCAGCCGGCATTCCGGTTGCCTCGACAGACTTACCGGCGACTCGATGGCTTGCCACGGACCTTGTTGCGGTGACGGGCTCCGCTCACGAATTCGGCAAGGTTGCCGACAACTTCTGCCGCAATCCTACAGCCGGGTCAGTTGCCTCCCGAGAACGACGCGAACTGGCCGCGACACACAGCTGGACAGTGCGTGCAGACGCCCTTCGTCAGTTGCTCGACAACTCTTTGGAAAACCAATCAGGAAACGCCATGGACTCCAAAAGCACTGGCAGGCAACGGATTGATCACGCCCTGCTGACACGATTCAACTTGCCCTCAGAGGGCAGGGAGCAACGGATCCGCCTCGAAGACGGCTGGTTGACGGAGCGATGGGAGCTCTTCACCAGATTTTGCGCTCCCTCCGTCGAGCGCCAGACCAATCAAAGCTTCTCGTGGATCATCTACTTCGATCCGGAGACGCCGCACTGGTTGCGAGAGAAGGTATCGGAGCTCAGTGCGGGTGGTCTCTTCACACCCATCTACCGAGGCTCCGTCAGCCATGCCGAACTCTTCTCCGATATCGCAGAGGCCACCGGCGGCAAGGGCGAAGTTCTGATCACCACCAACCTGGACAACGACGACGGACTCGCGAACGATTTCGTCGAGCGCGTGCAAGCTGCCCCGCCGGATCAGCAGCGGTACGCGATCTACCTGACCAACGGACTGATCCGACGAGAAGGCAGGCTATATCGGCGGACAGATCGCCACAATGCGTTCTGTTCGGTCAGCGAGACCTGGGAAGAACCGCGTGGTTGCTGGGCCACGTGGCACAACCTGCTCGCGAAAGAGCTACCGGTCATCGAGGTCGGCGGCGAACCAGGTTGGTTGCAAGTCATTCACGGCCGTAACGTCAGCAATCGGGTACGCGGCAGACTCACCTCCCCGGTCGACTTCCGGCTCAGGTTTCCGGAACTGCTGGAGGACGTGACCGTGCCGACCCGCTCGCAGCGGCTCTACGACCTTTCGGTTCAACGTTCATCCAGGACCGCCTATGAGGCCGCACGGAGCGCCACCAAGTCGGCCGCAGTTGCTGCATTTGGAGCCGAGGGAATGGCGCGAACGCGCAACCGAGCAGAAGAACAATTGACGAAAGTTCGTGCGCTGAAGCGAATTCGGCGTGCACAGACCGCCGCCGCAGCGACCAGCGGACTTGATCAGGAGACAAACTAATGGACTTGTTCGACGTAGCCAGGGCATGTGCCCGACGCTGGTACATCACTCTGCCCTTGGTGTTGCTGACGTTGGTGATCAGCGGCATCACTTATGCGAGCGTGCAGACGAAATATGTTGGCACCACCGTTCTCGGAATCGCGCCGGCGGTCGCACCTGCGAGCCCTGGTTCTGGGCTGCCCTCCAATGGGTTGATGGATACCGGCGGTATCGGTTTGCTCTCGAACCTGCTGTCCCTCGGCCTCCAGGACGAAGCCGTGCGAATGCAGATCGAGAGCAGAGGCGGACTTCCAACCTACGTCACCGCCGTCTACGCCGTGCCGGGCGGTCAATTGCCGCTGGTGACAGTTGAATCCACGTCCTCGGATCCCGAGGAAGTCGCGAAAACCCTCACGCTGGTGACACAGCAGGCGCAGGACACTTTGAAGCAGATCCAAGAGGGCGCCGGCGTTGTCGCGTCCACCCAGGCGACCACTTACCCGGTCAGACCCCCCACCGCACCTGAGGCGCGTAAACCAGGACGGGCGCGTACCACTGTGGCCATATTCGTCGTGGGCATCGCGCTGTCTGTATTGATCGGAGTAGCCGGTGACGTGGCGATCCGACGACGCTCTCGTCGTCGCGAGGCGACGGCCGATGGAGCAGAATCGGCGGACCAGGTGGTCTATCCGGTCACCGAACTCAATCACCATCCGGTTGCAGGCATGCAACCGAAAAAACAGACCAGCGATACGTAGCGCAATGACAACGGCCAACACGTCCGTCTCCAAAGTCACCAGAGAATCTGTCCCGTGGCTGGCCGCCATCGTCTGCTTCATCGTTCCGGTCATCCCGACCATCTCCGTATTGCCTGGCCCCCTGCGTGGCCACGGCTCACCGGCACGAATGCTTGCTTATATCTGCATGCTGCTGGTCGTGGTCGGATTCTTGAAAGCGCGCGCAAAGCCGAAGCAGGCAATGCCGAACACCGGCACACTCCTGATGCTCGGGTTCCTGTTCCTACAACTGCTGACATATGCAATGGGACTGCTGGACGTCGGCAACGCAGTCGTGGAATCCAGCAAGACTCGGACGGCGCTGATAACGCTGGCGGATGTCGGTGTCGCGCTGTACATCATCCAATCGGTCCACACGTTCCGCCAACGCTCTATCGTCCTGGGCACGCTCGTGTCCGGATTGGCATTTGCCTGCGCCGTCGGAATCCTGCAGGGCCTGACTCCGCTGGACCTCCGATTCATGCTTGTGCCACCAGGGTTCGTGGAAAACCTCGAAGCGTCCGGCCTCTCTGTCCGCGGCGCGGCCGTCCGAGTGCTCGGAACCTCTGATCATGCAATCGAATTTGCCGTCGTCGCGGCCGCCACGGTGCCATTGGCTCTCCATTTCGCCCGTTTCGGCAGCACACCCATTCGGCGCCAGCTGAGCACGATCGCGTGCGTCCTGGCGTTCATGTCCGTACCTCTGGCGGTTTCACGCACTGGCGTCATCACGCTGATCGGCGCGCTGATCTTCTACGCCTTCTCCATGAGACTCCGATTCCTCGGCAATGCAGCAGTCATCGGAGTGGGCATCCTGCTGTTCTACAAGATCGTCTACCCGGGCCCATTGAACTCGCTGATATCAACGATCACCGGCTCTGGGACGGACGACAGCATTCGCACGCGCACCGAAGACTATGAGGCCGTACGCGAACAGTTCCGGGAAGATCCGTTCTTCGGACTCGGATTGGGCGGCTACCCACCGACCGAGTTTCGTTACCTGGACAATCAGTGGTTGCAAGCCATCGTGCAGGGCGGACTGGTCGGTTTGACCGCCATGGTGGTGCTCACGGTGGGCGGCATTGTCGGAATCACATCCAGCCTGCGTCGATCGACCACCGAACGCGACCGGGACCAGTCGTACGCGATCGGGGCGGCATTCATCGGGTGCCTCGCATCGAGCTTCACCTTCGACTTGTTCACCTTTCAACAGGCGACATTCATCGTCTTCCTTCTCTTCGGTCTGCTGTGGTCCGCACGCGGCCGGGACACGACGGAAGCCGGAGAAGCCGCCACCACGGCGACGATCAAGTCCTGATCGGTACCGGTCTCGGAGCTACTATTCCGCCCGAGGGGTTGCACGAATCAGCTGCCGAACGAGCCGGACGAAGAACCCACCGCGATCTTGTAGATGTGGTAGCTCGACTCCGAAGCGAAGTCGTCTGAGAATGTTCCTTCGCTGACCTGTAGCTTCCGGTCCTCGCCCACCACCTCGACCGAGTCCGACAGGCCTGTCGGCACCACAAACGTACGTTCACCGCTTTCGCCGTCGGTCATGGCGAAAACGTATGCAAATCCATCCTTGACCTTGAGCATCGTGTCGGTCCGATCCCCGAAGTCCCATTCATAGCTCTGCGTGTTCAAAACGGCTGCCTGCGAGCGGAGAAGGTTGTTCACCTCCGACATCGCTGCCACCTGATCCTTGCCACAAAAGCTCTCGCCCTGGTCTTGGGCGTTTCGCAGCGATTGTGAGGTCTGGCAGGCGCCGGCAAATGACTGTTGGAACCACACAATTCCTCGTGCCTCGTTGATCACCGATGCCATCGCCGCGCCTTTCACCTCGTCCGGCGCAATCTCGCGCACATACGACTTCTCGTCCCCTGCACCGTTCAGTACCTCGACGAAGTTCCATATCGGTTGGAGTTTTCCGTCAGCAGAGTCACGTGTACGCAGGGAGTCGGTCATGCGGCCGTAGCTCGAAGCGGTTCGGCAGGTGGACTGTGGAATCGGGTTCACGTAGAGGTCTCCTCGGTACTGTTCCCAGTCGCAGAACGGAATCGTATAGAGGTACATGTCGAGACTCACCACATCTGTGAAGTCATTGACATACTTTTCCTGAGCCGAGACGGGCAGGTCAGAGCCGACGACCATCTGGGTGTAGTTGCCGTACAGGAACTGCCCGCGATCGCGCAGCTTGTCTTCTATCTCCTGGAGATAGGCGTGGCCGTCGGCCGGATTCGGGAAACGTCCGTCGACCTCATCATCCGTGATCTGCCCGGGCCAGTTCTTGGAGGTCTCATCAAACCCTTCATTCACTTTGCCTCCCACCCAGTACATTCCGGTGCTTTCGAGGGTCTCGAAGGATGAGTCCTTCCACAGTCCTCCGGTGTAGAAGTTGATGCCCAACTGCTGGTCCCACCGAACCTGTTCCGCAGTGTCGAACGATCCGTACCAAAGACCTATCGGAAAGAAGTCTGGAGACGTCCAGTCTGAGGCATTTTCGAACTGTGCCCAGTACTCGGGCCCGCCTTCCCACGCGACCTTCGGCAAGTCCGTGACACTGCTTCTGGAGTCGGCCCCCGAATTCCCCTGCGTTTCGCACGCGGTGGTGGCCAGGCATAGAACGACTGCCATTGCCGCGAACCCGCGAACCGCCGTCGAGGAAGGAATACGCATTTCTCTAAACCAATCTGATAACGACTGCGGTTGCAGTATCGGACAGGATCCTGTGCTGAATCTCGAGCGCGCCGAAAGCTCCGGCGTCCCCGAGTTCGTTCATACGGAGACCGCAACCTGTTTGCGACTGCTCTCGTCCCGCTCCCATGAACCGGGACGAACATGACGCGCATCGCGCCTGGCGGCGACGGTGAGTGCGACGTACGTGCCTGCATCCCAAGCTGATAGCGGTCCGCGAATACCGCTGACCACGGCATGGAGGGTACGCCCGGCGCCCGGAGCCGAAACGACCTCGGCCTTGCCTCGGTATACCCGCTTCAACATGTGCAGCAAGCTGCGCCTATCGCGCGGGACAACAACTGCAGTCGGTGCTGTTTCGACGACAGCTTTCTCATGCGCTTCGAACTGGGCATCCACCCAGAGGTCGTCTCCGGTCAGGTCCGGAAACGGGCCGATCCGGCGATGCCCGGCCTCGCTGAGCCCGTACGCACCAGCACCCCACAATGCCGTGCGGAACCAGGCGATCCGAGAGCGGGCGCGATAGTACGAGCGCACAATCGCATCGGCGCCTTCCACATCGAATCTCGACGAGGGTCGCGCAGCGAGCACGGGGCCTGATCGGAGTTCATCAAAGACTTGCGCCACAGCCGATATGGAGATCTGAGTGTCTGCGTCGAGGTAAAGACGTGGCCACGACCTGGCCGCGTCGTCACCCAAGTTCAGCGCAGCGATCTTCGAGGCCTCGGCGGTTTCCACCACCGTCACGCCCTTGTATGCGCGAGCGACTTCCGCAGTGTCGTCGGTGCATCCGTTACACACGACGATGAGTTCGATCGTCCCCTCGGAAGCAGCAGCGGCCAACGGTTCAAGCGTCCGCCCGATGACGGCAGCCTCGTTGTGCGCGGGCACGATCACCGCGCCGAGGCCGCGCCCCTCCATCCGAATCGGGGTTGACGCCGCACTGGGCAACTTTTGCCACCGGGCAGCATCACAGAGGTACCCGAGTGTTCTTCTGTGACCACCGTCGTACGCCCGCAACAATTCTCCGAGGATGACCGCTGTCCGAAAGCATCCGGATCGGATCTTCCCGTGGTGGTTACGGAAATAGCGGACTCGATTGACTGCCATCAACGTTGACAATGCAGGTGAGCTACCCGACCCTGCTCCGCGGTGTGCCACGGCTGCCGCCGGTTCGTACCACACCGCGTGGCCGGCCTCCCGCACCCGCCGAAGATAGTCGACTTCTTCGGAATACAGGAAGTATCGTTCGTCCCAGTCGCCGACGGCCTTGTCGACATCAGCGCGTATCAGCAGCGCGGCGCCGGTCGCCCAATCGACCCGATGAGGATACTCATACTCTGCCGGTTCCCAGACGGTCTCCGACATCCATCCGGGACGCCGGGCGAAGTGGTGTCCGAACATACTGTCGCCCAGTGCATTACGAACAGTCGGCTCGATACGCAACGACGGGTAGGTCTCGCCGTCTTCGTCAACGATTCGGGGAATGATCACACCCGCACGTCCGTTGTCGAGTGCATCCAGCATGATCCGCACAGCACCGGGCCGGATGCGCAGATCCGGGTTCAGTATGAGGATCGCGCGACAGTCACCAGCATATCGGCGCGCAACGTTGATCCCCCCGGCATAGCCGATGTTCGCACCAGCCGATATCAAGATCACATCACCGTCCTCGGATACGAGTTCCATTGTGCTGTCCGATGAATCGTTGTCGACCACGACCACGCGCATCGAACTCGTCCCGGCCTCGCGTCGAAGATCTGCAAGTAACCAGCCGATGTCTCCACAGCTGTTGTAAGTCACCACGACCACTGCCACATCAACTGGGCCTTCGGCTCCGAGAAATTCACCGACATTCGTCATGACGCAGCGCTCCCGCTTGGTTCGAGCACGTCCACATCGCATCGATAGGTGCTCCCGCAGTCACCGCAGATCAGATCGTCGGGCAGGCGTTGTCCACACAGGCACGCCCAACCAATCCTCCGGCCGGGATTTCCCACGATGAAGCCGTAGGCCGGGACATCAGCGACCACCACGGCACCCGCGCCGACGAACGCATGCTCCCCAATTGTTGTTCCGCACACCACAACGACGCCGGCACCCAACGTCGCGCCGCGTCGCACCCGGGTGGTCGACAGCGCATCACCGCCACGCTTGATGTGAGCGCGTGGACGCAGGTCGTTGGTGAAGACGACCGCGGGACCCAGGAACACGTCATCTTCGATGGTGACTCCCTCGAAGATCAGGACCCTGTTCTTGACGGTGACCCGATCCCCGACCACCGCCCCGCCCTCGATGTAGGCATGGTCGCAGATATTGCAGTCACGCCCGACCCGTGCCTGGCCGAGGATGTGGGCGAACGCCCAGACCCGGGTGCCCGGGCCGACATCGCCGCTTTCACACAACGCCTGCGGGTGGATCCGCACGTCGTGGTCACTGAGCACTGTCATATCAGTCGCCTTCATAGCTATCCGCACCGCGCGTTCACGGTGTGGTCAGGGTGAGTGTTTTCGGTGTCGGGCAGGACCATTCGGTTCCGGTGGGGTCGGCGGCGCGACCTCGGCCGCAATCCACGCCGAAGCAGCAGGGCTACACCCACCCGACTTATGTCGACAAGCCTCGCGACCCGGCCGACCTTCGTGTTGAGGGCATCGACATATTCTTGGAGTTGCCGCTGAACTGCTTCACCCAACCCGTAGGCCGCCACCACTTCTCGTGAATACGTGCCCCGATACTCGCGAAGTCGCTCACTCTCGAGTAGCGGCTCGAGTGCAGTCAGTAGTTCAGTTTTGCCCAGACGAGTTCCGCTACCGACGCCGTACCATCCGCTCCAGGTGAACTCCTCGATGGTCGCATGGCTCAATGGCCTGAAGAATCCCCGTTCACCTGCAATGACAACCGGTTTCCCGAAGGCCATGCCATGAGCCACCGAGCTGCCGGACGCCACCACCACGTCTGCGGCCGCGTACGCAACTCGACGATCGAGCAATTCACCTGCAAGCACGACCACCTCACGCCCGGAACGCGCGTTGAATTCGGTTGCTCGCACCGCTGCCGACCCGTGTAGTGCTCCATCGCCGACCACCAGCAGTTGCACGGAGGTGCCTTCGGCCGCGATGTCCCCGATTGTCTCGATCACAGTCATCAGCCGGCTGATGGATCGTTCACTGTCCAGTGATGTCACCAACGCCACCACCAACCCGCTGGTGTCGATGTGGCAGCGCTGCAGGAAGTTTCCGGTGGCGGCGGGTAGTCCCGGTTCGTTCTCCACTGTGTCGACCCACGGCTCCAGCACACCCACCCGAGCGAAGCCGGCGATCCGCTTCTCCGCCGCCGCGCTCCGGGCTCCCATCAGCAGGGGGACCGTGTGCGGCAGGATCGGGGATGGGCCTCTCGAATGAATCGTGCCGACCACTGCCACTTCCCGGCTGCTCAGATTCGCGGCGATGAACGCTTCAGATATTGCTTCCCACTCGAAGGCGTGGATGACATCGATTGATCGCTCCCGGATGACCTTCCGCAACCGCAGGACCGTCTGCAAGGTGCTCTTCACCGGACCGCAAGGCAGCAAAACCAGCTCCACATCGAGCTCGCGTACCCGTTCGACCAGCATCCCGGGCACTCCGATCACTGTGACCGAATGCCCGATCGCAGCCAGGGCCCCTCCCAGTTCGACCGCACTCCGCTGGCTATCGCCGGATCGGAGGTCTTTGGGATAGACCAGTATTCGCATTCGATTCACCTTCGACGACGGTTCCCACACCAACGTGGTGGTCGCACGCACTGCCTCATCTGACGCCACCGACGATCATCCCCAAACAGTCGGCGACGCGCTCTTGCTGACCGCTCGAGATATGCGGAAACATCGGCAGCGAAAGTATTTGACCCGCCGCCTGCTCACTGACCGGGAATTGCCCGGTCCGATGTCCCGCCCTGTATGCCCCCGTCAGATGAATCGGTGTCGGATAGTGGATGCCCGCGCCGATCCCTTCAGCGCCGAGTCCCTCGAGTACGCGGTCGCGGTTGTCCACCCGCACCACGTACAGGTGCCACACATCGACATTTCCCGGGGACGAGCTGGGCACGCGCACGCCCTCGAAGGGCGCGAGCAACTCGCCGTATCGGTCGGCGGCGTTACGCCGCAGTTGATTCCACCGTTCCAGATGTCCCAGCTTTGCCCGCAGGACCACGGCCTGGATGGCATCGAGCCTGGAGTTCAGACCGATCAGATCATGCACATACTTTTCCCGACTCCCATGGGCAGCAATGGTCCTGACCCGATCCGCTACTGATTCATCACTCGTCAGCACCGCACCGGCGTCACCGGCTGCGCCGAGGTTCTTGCCCGGGTAAAAGCTCGTCGCCGAGGCGATCCCGATCGTTCCGGCCGGGACACCGCATCGACTTGCGCCCTGGGACTGGGCGCCATCCTCGATGATGGCCACACCGTGCCGGTTCGCCATCTCAACAAGCTCTGCAACGGGCGCACTCTGACCGAACAGATGGACGGGGATGATCGCGCGGGTGCGGGTGGTGATCGCCGCCTCAACCTGCTCCGGATCGATCAGCAGGTATTGCGGGTCCACATCGACCAGCACCGGCGTCGCACCTGCTCGGCTCACGGCCTCGGCAGTCGCGATGAACGAGTTGGCCGGCAGAATCACCTCGTCACCCGGTCCGATTCCGACTGCGCGCAGCGCGATCTCGATGGCATCGGTGCCGTTTCCGACGCCAACGCAGTGGCGCGCACCAGAATAAGCAGCGTATGCCGCCTCGAAATCTGCCACCGGTTTCCCGCCTATGTACCCGGCGCTCTGCAGCAGGTCTCGCACCTGCGGCATCACCTCGGCGGCGACGTCGTCGAACTGCGACACGAGATCCACAAAGGGCACTTCGGTGCGCGGGGCAAGTCGCTCTATCGTCATTCCCTGCTGTCTCCATGATTGATGGGATGGGCGGGGTTACCCGCCCAGACCTGGTGGTCCGGTAGGTCGACCAGCAGCACCGAGCCCATGCCCAGAACCGCACCAGTTCCTACCCGCACGTTCTGTTTGACGGCGCTGTTCATACCCAGATACGCCTGTTCTTCCACCACGACGGACCCGCCGAGAGTCACTCCAGCACAAAGGGTCCCGAAGTCCGCGATCCGATTGTCGTGCGTACAGACCACGCGCGGCATCAGCACGGCGTGGTCTCCGATCGACACCGAGGTGGTGAGCACGGTGCCTGCCAGGAGAATGGCCCCCGAACCGACCTCGGAATCCGTGGGGATTCGCACGTCCGGGGCGATGACAGTGGCATACCGCGCACTGTCGATTCCCAGCCGGAGCAACCGTTCGACTATCAGCCGGCGCGACCGGCCCGATCCGGTGCAGACCAGGAAGTCGGAGTCGTCGTGGTCACCGGCCGAGTCGATCCCACCGAGAACGGGCAAGCCACCAATGTCGGTGCCGTGCACTGTTGTGTTGTCGTCCAGCAGACCGATCGCCTTGTACTCCGAAGAGTCTTCGAGCAATGCGATGACCTCTCTGGCGAGGCCGCCGGCACCGATCAAGATCACCGATCGCATCAGTTGCCCCTGATCACGTCCACGACCCGGAACAGGTCGTCAGAGGTCATCTGGTGAAACAGTGGCAGGATCAGCGTCGAATCGGTCAACCGTTCGGTGACTGTCAGGTCAGCGTGCTCGCGCCACGCATGCGCAGGCTGACGATGCGCGGCCATGATTCCCCTGCGGGCCGAGATTCCGACCGTTGCGAGTTCACCGAGTAGTTCGTCACGGGAGTTGCGATGCCCGGCACCGACTTCGATCCAGAACGATTGGAAGTTCGCTCGCCCGCCGACGGGGTCGGCCACGCAGCGCACGCCGGGCATATCCGCGAGCGCATCCTGATACATCCCCGCCATGACACGACGCCGGGTCACCATTTCGCCGAGCCGACCCAGCTGCACGATGCCGACCGCAGCCTGTAGGTCGGTCATCCGGTAGTTGAATCCGACCTCGAGGTACTGCTCTGCCGGAGCCAGTACGCTCTGGTGACGTTGTGTTGCACTCACACTCATCGCATGCTCACGTAACTTCCGCGCACGGTCGGCCCAGTCCGGCCGGTTGGTGGTCAGCATGCCGCCTTCACCGGTGGTGAGCAGTTTGCGCGGATGAAACGACCACACCGCGATGTCGGCGTGCACCCCCACCGGGCGGTTCGCGAGCCGTGAACCCGCCCCGCACGCCGCATCCTCGATCACCGTGATGCCCCGTGGTTCGCACAGCGCCTTGATGGCGGCGATGTCGGCGGGTACGCCGCCCTGATCAACGGCGATCACCGCAGTGGTTCCCGGTGTCAGTGCGGCTTTGATGGTCGCGGGGGTCACGTTGCCGGTGATCGGATCGACGTCGGCGAACACCGGGTTGGCGCCGACATACGTCGGCGCGTTGGCGGTCGCCACAAATGAAAATGACGGCACCACCACGTCGTCGCCGGGCTCTACACCTGCCACCACCATCGACAGATGCAGGGCGGCAGTACAACTCGACACTGCAACCGCATTGCGGGAGTCCACCGCCGCAGCGAAGCGGGTTTCGAATTCCGCGACCCTGGGGCCTTGTGCGACCCACCCGGATTCGAGGACCTCGGTCACCGCCGCGATCTCTTCGTCACCAAGGTACGGCTGCATCACGTTTAGCCTGGTCACGGCAGTCATGAGGCCACGCCTCGCCTGGCCGCGATGCTTTCACGCTGAGGTTCCCACCATCGCACGAGCGCACGTAGTCCGTCCTCGACATTCACTTCCGTGCTGAATCCGAGGTCACGCCGGGCCGCTGCGACGTCGGCGAGTCGTCGTGCCACCCCGTTCACGGCTCGCTCCGGACCGTGCTCTACCGACAATGGCGAATCCATGGCGCGCAACAGGGAATCGGCAAGCTCCAGCAGTGACGTCTCGGCGCCGCTGGCAATGTTGTAGACCCCTTCATTGATGTCACTGAGAGCGGCCAGAATGTTCGCGCGTGCGATGTCTTCGGTGTACGCGAAGTCCATCGTCTGCGACCCGTCACCGAAGATCACCGGCGGAAGGCCATCCGCGATCCGTTCCATCCAGCGGACCAGCACCTCGGTGTACAAACCATGCACATCCATCCGCGGCCCGTACACGTTGAAGTACCGCAGTGCGACGTACTTCATCCCGTACATCGCCCGAAAGCTGCGGAGCATGCCTTCGTTGAAGCTCTTGGCCGCACCGTAGAAGGTGTCGTTGTTGTGGTGGTGGTGACGCTCATTCGTCGGGAACTGCTCAGCCATTCCGTACACGGACGCAGACGATGCCGCGATCACCTTGTCCACACCGTGCGCGGCGGCCGCTTCCAGCACCGTGAAGGTACCGTTGACCAGCACATCGAGGGCAAGCCGCGGCTCTTCGGCGCACTGGGTGATCCGGATGGCTGCCTGATGAAACACCAGGTCGGACCCCTTGGTCAGATCATTCACCAGATCACGATCACGTAGATCGCCGACCACCAGCTCGGTACGTGGATCATCGAGCGCGACAGAAAGATTCGCCTCGCGACCACGAACCAGGTTGTCCAGGACCACGATCCGATCCACACCCTGATCCAACAACTGGTCGACGATTGTTGATCCGATCGTGCCGGCGCCACCGGTCACCAGGACGGACGCACCTGTCAATGCGGTCATGACGCACTCCGGAAGGCAAGAGCCTTGTCGTGCTGACGCGGCTTGATCGGGCGCCCACGCGCGGCCAGGCTTTCCGAGACCGCTTCGAGCACCGACAGCACCCGCAGGCCAGCCGCGCCGTCGGTGCGTGCCGTCCGCCCGGATCTGATCGCGTCGGCAAACTCTCCCACCATCGTCGCGAGTGCTTCTTTCTCGTTGAGTGCCGGAACCGTTATGTCTCCCAGGCGGTATGAGACTCGCGCGGCCTGCCGTTCATCCTCGGACCGGCCGAAGGCCAGGTCGACACCCCGGTCGTGAACAGCCACCCGGCGTTGCGCGTCGAGATCATCCCAGACGACGGTCCGATGACTGCCGCCTATGACCATCTGCCGAATCTTGGTGGGCGAGAGCCAGTTCACATTGATGTGGGCTGTCGAGCCGTCGATCATGGTCAGCGAGATGTGACCGACGCAGGCATTGCCGACCCGAAGCGGGTCGGCGCCGGTCGCACTCACCTCAACCGGATTGAGTCCTCCCGGCAGGATGAAGTCGAGAATCGACAAATCGTGCGGCGCCAGGTCCCAGAAGACGTCGACATCGGGCTGCACCAGTCCCAGGTTGATCCGAGTCGAGTCGATGTACATGATGTTGCCGAGCGTCCCGGCCTGCACGGCCTGGGCGATGTACTGCACCGCCGGTGTGTAGCAGTACGTGTGATCGATCATCAGGACTCGATCCGCGTCACGAGCGGCCTCCACCATCACCCCCGCCTCGGCCACACTCGGGGCCAGAGGCTTCTCCACCAGCACATGCTTGCCGGCTTCGAGTGCGGCCATCGCCAGCGCCGAGTGGGTCTGCGCCGGTGTGGCGATCGCGACGGCGTCGATGTCATCTCGCTCCAGCAGTCGCTCGAATGACGACTCGGCGACCACCGTCGACCGCGGACCGATCACCGCGCGAGCACGCTGCTGGTCCAGGTCACACACCGCGACGAGATCCCAGTCCGGCGAGGCCCGGAAGTTGCGTACCAGGTTCGGGCCCCAGTAGCCGGCGCCGACGACTGCCACGCCGAGTTGCTTCTTCATCGATTGCTCCTTGATAGAACGCGTGGGCGACCACCGAGGTAGCCAAGATGCACGCTCGTCCGGGCGGATGTGTCCGTCTCCCGGTCGCGGACGTGGGTCACAATGCCGATTATGCGTGGGGTATTGCCGAAATCGCGAGCCAGATTCGAAACTGAATACGTTCAGACGATCTTCCTTGTGATTAGCATAAGTACCGTTTGTAGGCGGATTGATTGAATTTGTTCGTGAGCAGCCAGAAAAGCCCGAAGTAAAGGCAATGACTTCCCACCTCACATAGGCGCGTGTGATGCATATCTGAGCTTTAAGTTCATCCTGAGCTTGGCTATGGATGATCTTCTATTGATATAGATACCTACCGACTCACAACCAATTCTGAAATTTATCGCGTCACATATTTGTCCGAATCACCCTGTAACCCAAATGGACTATGTGGTCAGTCAAGTGATCAGCGGTAATTTCGCCCATATTCGATTACTGGTGGCATCAGAAAACCTGCATCCACACTCGAAATACGAACAGTGGAAGGGGTACGGCGGTCATGCTGAACGAAGCGCACACTGCACCGACCCAGACCGACAGACCACCCCTTGAGCTGGTAACCGGCACTTTAGAGCGATGGGCGGCGGCGTATGTGCGACGCATCCGCTGGACCGACCTGACGTTGGTACTCGGCGCGGTGGCCGGCGCGGTAATAATCCGATTCTCCAGAAACGGCGATTTGGCAATTGCTCATAAAGGCCATCTACTCATCGAGACAATTGCGCTGTCACTGGCATGGATTGTGGCACTGCGAACAACGCAGAGCACAGACAAGAGAATCATCGGATCGGGCGCGACAGAATACAGTCGCGTAGTTACTGCCTGCTTTATGGCTTTCGGTTTCTTGGCGATTTTTGACTTGGTATTCAAACTGGATATTGCTCGCGGGTTCGTGGCAGTCGCGTTGCCCTTCGGCACAATTTCCTTACTCTTCGGGCGATGGGCGTGGCGTAAGAATCTGACCCGCCAGCGGGCGAATGGAACAAACCTCCAGCGAATACTTGTGGTGGGTGATTCCGATTCTTCGATTCCATTGATCGACCGCATCGAAGACAATCCGATCCTGGGTTACAAAGTGGTCGGCCTGGTGAACACCAGGGGCCATACGTCTTCCACCAGCGGCCACCATGGTTCGAGTGCGACGCCGCTTGGGCCGCGTCAACCGCCGGCCGCGGACCTTGACGGGCTCACCAACGCCGTCAAACAGACCGGTGCCACAACCGTCGCGGTGACTTCCGCATCGGCCCTTGGTTATTCGGTGATGCGCGAGCTGTCCTGGGAGCTCGAGGCGATGGACGTCGACATGGTGGTCGCGCCCGGTGTCACGGACATCGCGGGGCCCCGGATGATGTTGCGCCCGGTGGCCGGGCTTCCGATGGTGCATATCGACAAACCGCGTTATGCCGGCGCAAACCGGTTCCTCAAAGCCGGAGTCGACCGAATCGGAGCAGGCGCGCTTCTGCTGCTCCTGACACCCATCCTTTTGACCTGTGCAATTGCGGTCAAGTTCAGTTCGCCCGGGCCGGTCTTCTATCGCGCCGAGCGGATGGGACTCGGCAATAACCCGTTCCTCATGTGGAAGTTCCGCAGCATGGTTGACGGCGCTGACCAGCAAAAGGCTGCGCTTGCCGAGAACTCCGATGGGAACGGCGTCCTGTTCAAGATGCGTCAGGATCCCCGCGTCACTCGTGTCGGCGCCTTTCTGCGGCGTTTCAGCCTCGACGAGCTCCCCCAACTGATCAACGTCCTGACCGGCGAGATGAGCCTGGTCGGACCGCGACCACCACTGCGCGAAGAGGTCGCGCAATACCGCGGCCCGGTGGTCCGCAGGATGCTCGTTCGCCCCGGGATGACCGGACTCTGGCAGATCTCCGGGCGATCCGAGCTGTCCTGGGACGAATCCGTACGCCTAGACCTGCTCTACGTCGAGAACTGGTCCATCATGCAGGACCTCGTAATCCTCTGGCGCACTTTACATGCCGTCATCAAGAGCCACGGCGCCTACTAGCCGGATCACTCGCAACACCATCCCATTTTCAGGAGAGCGACGATGCACTCACAAACAACCCGGGCACCCCAGACGGTCACAATGATGGTCGGGGACGTCCCCGTCGAGCTCTGTACGGAAGAGCTGGTGCTCGATGCAGTGCGCAGACGCCTGAGCGGTCCGCGGACCACACCGCTGGCGATCGGGTCGGTCAACCTCGATCACCTTCATCATTTCGCCTCCCCCAGCGGCTCCCGGCTCGACCACCCTGATCGGCACGGCGATGACGGTGTCGACTGGACGCTGCTGGCCGACGGGGCGCCCATCGTTGCGCGCGCGACGAAACTGACAGGGCGACCCTGGCCGCGCTTGACCGGCGCCGACCTGCTGCCATCAATACTTGCGGAAGCAGATCGCGCCGGAAGCAGCGTCGGTTTCTACGGTGGCTACCCTGACCTACACCAAAAGCTGGACACGCGAATTCAACAGGACTTCCCTGGCGTCGGCCCCGTGCGCTACTGGTCTCCTGATCGCTCCGACCTGGCCGACCCGCGCAAATGCGTGCGGGACGCCGACGAGATCCGCAATGCCGGCGTCGACATACTCGTGGTCGGATTGGGCAAACCTCGCCAAGAAATGTGGATTGAGCACTTCGGCACGCGTACCGGATCGCGCGCATTGCTGGCCTTCGGGGCGGCGGCAGATTTCCTGGCGGGAACCACCGTCCGCGCCCCGGTTCAGCTGCAACGCCTGGGCCTCGAATGGCTTCACCGGCTCGGATCCGATCCCCGAAGGTTGGCTCGCCGATATTTACTCGAGGGCCCGCCGGAATTGCTGACATTGCGCCGCGCAAAAGTCATCCGCGATTTCCGATCCGCCATTGTCGAATCGACAGTCGCTGTCCCGTCTCGATCCACGGCTCCGTTCGACGCGGTGAATCAGGCCCGTCTGGACCCGACTGGAGGGTCACAATCCCGTGTATCGGGAACACATTCACAGACGCGCGTATCGACGTCGACGCCGTCCACAATCACCACCTAATCCTGCGGTTTGGGCAGGTGAGCGCTAGGATATGTTTTGACCAGCTCAAGTACATGGGCCCGAGTTCGAACAGAACCGGCAAAATAAACGTCGTGTCTGCTCAGGCGCGGCATGACTTAGTAGGTTCCACCAATGGAGGCATCCGCTATTTCTCACCGTGTGACCCATGGGTGAGACGCGCGAGTTTGCCCGAATTGGAGTCGTAGAAGATTTTGCGACCACTCGGCGGGGCCTCGTCTCGATCATCGATCAAGCAGATGGGTTGTCGGTGGTGGCCGACGCGCCTACGGTGCCGAAGCTCATCGATCAGGGGGAACCGATCGATCTTGCTCTGCTCGACCTTCGACTTTCCGACGATTCGAGGCCGCGCGGCAATATCGAGCAGTTACACACACTCACTCCCAATGTCTTGGTGTTCACCTCTGCATCCGAGCCATTCCTGATCCGTGAAGCACTCGCCTCCGGGGTGCTCGGCATCCTGCGGAAATCGGTCGACGTAGACGAGCTGATCAGCGCGATCAGGTCGGCACTGTCCGGCATGGTGGTTCCCACGATGGAGTGGGCAACCGCCATCGACTCCGACCCCGACCTCGCAGCGGTTGACCTCAGCCCCCGACAGCGGCAAATCCTGGAGCTGTACGCCGCGGGTGAACCGGCAACGCGGGTCGCCTCGATCACCGGACTGTCGGCCGAAACCGTGAATTCCTATGTGGGGCGGATCAAACAGAAGTACTCCGAGGCAGGTCGTCCGGCACGCACAAAGACCGATCTGTACAAACGGGCACTGGAGGACGGATGGTTACCAATGCCGCGGCGCTTTCGTCGCTGAGGCCGGCGGCGCTGGCGTCGCCGCTTCCGACATCGGCCATCGATCTCACCGCCCGACAGGTCAGCCGCTTCGGGTCGATCGCGATGTGCCTGTACCCACTACTGCTGATCACCCCGATCCGATCGCTCGCCGAAGTGGTTCCGGAGTGGTGGACCATCGCCGCGCTGGTACTCATCGTGGTACCCGCCGCGACCATGTTCGTTTCCACATTCATCCCGGACACCCGTTGGACCTATCGCACCGCATGGGCGGTCTCGATCGCCTACGTTGTTGTCTTCACCTCGTTCCCCCTCGTGTGGGACGGAGTGCCGACCGCAAACGGCGGCGGCGCTTGGATCACGCCGATCGTCGGCGTCGCGAGCGTTTCGGCAGTCGTTGCGATGCCGCTCCCCGCAGCGGTCGTCTATTTATTGGTGTCGGTGACGTCAACCCGCCTGATCAGTGGGTCCGTGGCAGAGCGAACCACCGCCTCCGAGTTCGTCACCGACCTCGCGTGGGGACTGTTCGTGGCAGCCGTTCCGTTCAGCATCGCGGTCATGGCCCTGGAAATCGGGAGGCTTCGCGATCGCGCCCAGGTCCGCGCCAAAGCCCGTGCCGAAGCCGCCGCCGCCGAGCAGAGCCGACGACATGAGCGCGCGCGACTGGACGCCATCACGCACGATCGCGTCATGTCGGTCATGTGGGCCGCGTCCCGCGAGGGGACCAACGCCGAATTGCAGAGTCAGGCGCTGGCCACCCTCAAACAACTCGACGACCTTCGAGCCGATGACGATCTGCAGCGCGCCATGGCCCCCACCGAGGTGATTGCGGAGGCCGAGTCCGCCGCCGAGATCGTGGATCCCGGCTGCCAGGTACGCAACGCCGCAGCGATCGAAGTGTCGACGACCTATCCGCAAGACGCCGTACACGCGATGATGTCCGCCATGTCCGAGGCCTTGCACAACAGTGTCCGGCACGCCGGGCCCGAAGCCACACGCTCGGTCCTGGTGACAATGCGCACCGACGCACTCATCACCGAGATCTCAGACGACGGGGTCGGATTCGATGAAAGTCTCATCCCTTCAGATCGTTTGGGCATTGCGCTGTCGATTCGCGGAAGGATGGAACAGATCGCGGGCGGTTCGGCGACGATCAGTTCCCAACCCGGCCATGGAACCACCGTTGTCCTGACCTGGCTGCGATCGACGTGACCGCCAGAATCGTCGTCGCCCTGGCGTTCCTGAGTTTTGTCGTGATCACCGCCTTTGTTGCCTTCGGCAGCCTGCCCGCCGACAGCTCCGTCTGGCCGGTCATCGTCACGCTGGGGTTCCTCTGCCTCTCCGCAGGCGCGATCACGTTCGGGCGCAAAGACCCCCTTGAACCCCGATCCACGGCCATCGCCTGCCTGGCACTACCGGCAGCGGTGCTCACGCTACTGATCGCTGAGCCCGAGTTGATCGAGAGCAGCCGGCCACCTTGGTTGTTGAGCTTTGTGGCCATCCTGTGCGTGATTCTCTGTCTACGCGGTCGAATCCTGCTGTCCTGGGCTAGTTTTACCGGCTGCTACGTCCTGATCCTCACGTGGTCCGCGCTGTTCTCCGAGGGACGCCCGGACCTTGTCTTGTTGATGCTGGTACCTGGCCGACTGGTCATCGGCACCGCCTTCGCGGTGGTCCTGCGGCATTCGATCCTCGCCATCGAGGCCATGAACCGCGCCGAGTCCGACGAGGCGGCCCGAACTGCCGCCCTCAACGCCGCCCGTGAGGAACGCATATCGCGGCTGGCCGATCTCGAATCGATGGTCCGGCCGATGCTCACGCGGATCGCCGAGGGTCAACAGCTCTCAGACGCCGACAAGAAGACCTGTGCCTTGCTCGAGGGTGAGCTCCGCGATCAGATACAGGCGGCGGCACTGACCAACGCGTCGGTCGCCGGCAACGTACGTGCCGCCCGGCGCCGAGGTGTCGATGTCGTGATGATCGACGACGGCGGGCTCACCTACATTTCGCCCGCGGTCCACCAGAGGGTCACGCAGCATGTGAACGAGGTGCTTCACACCTCCGATGGCGGGCAGCTGAGAATCCGCGTTCTACCACCCGGCCGGTCCAGTTTGATCTCGATCTATCGCAGTGACGAAAAGTCTGGCACGATGCGGATTGATCTTGACGTGCATGGGGATCCGGCCTCCGACCTTGCTAGCTAGTTAGGGTAACGATGAGGCATTTCTGGTGTAACCAGAAGATGTGTCTATCCGAACGCCGCCATTCGTAAGAAGATCATCCTGGGCCGGGAACCCAATCACCAGGAGATCTTCTGATGACCTTGTCACTTGCCCCTCTGAGCATCAGAGGGCTTGCCATGCCACGTCTGACCGCGCGAGAAATCGAAGTGCTGCGCTGCTGGGTGAAACATGACTCGAAGTCCAGCGCTGCCAGCGAATTGTTCATCACTGCGGCGACCGTCAATACCCACGTCAACCGGATCCGAGGTAAATACGCGGCCAGCGGCCGTCCGGCACACACCAAAGCGGCGCTCCTGGCGCGCGCCCTGCAAGACGGCTACGTCACGCTCGACGAGTTCTGACATCCCGGAAACCACACGGCAGCGCACGGGGTTGAGTGTGGCGCTCGATTGGCACCCGCAATCGGGGTAGTCCGCTACCCCACCCCCGCCATCCGAATCGGATGACGATGCACGGGTGGCCACCGATACGCCTGATCACGACACCGCCATGAGTGAACTGCCGGTGGTGTATTCGATCGCGCTTCGTTTGCGGGCCGCCGGAATCCCGGCACCAACGGTCGCCGACTGCCTCGACGTCGACATCACCGCGTTGCCGATGCTCTACGCCGTCGCCGAGCAAAAGCTGGCACACCTACGCCGGCGACGCATTCAAGCGGACTAATTCGCTTGATCGCCCAGCCGGCCGGACCTAGCGTCACACGTATCGACGCGGCAGTCGCAGCCAGACCGGACAGAGCTTTCAGACATCGTGAATTGTGATCGAGGGGGCCGATCATGTTCGTCGAGTGGCCGATCGCAGGACGCCGCGAAGAAGTCGAACTCGCCACTGCCGCGATCACCCGTCGCGGTGGTGGTGGCGGCATCATCATCGGTGGCGCCGCCGGTGTCGGCAAGACCCGACTGTGCACCGAGGCCCTCTCAGCGGCAGGCCGCCTGGGATACCGGTGTCATCGGGTGTCCGCGACATTGTCGTCGCGGGAAGTACCCCTGGCCGTTTTCTCCGACATCGACCTCGACTTCGACGTGGACGCACAGCCACTTCGGCAGATTCGCGGCCTGCTCGACCAGCTGACGTCGTCGGACGAGACAACCCTGATCGTGGCGGTCGACGACGCCCACCTACTCGACAACCAGTCCGCGTTCGTGATCCATGAACTGACCGTGCGCGGGCTCGCCAATGTGCTGGTGTCGATACGCTCCGGAGAAGCCGTGCCCGATGCCATCGCCGCACTCTGGAAGGACCGGCATCTGCCGCGCCTGGAACTGCAGCCGCTGTCCCGGGACGAGACCCGCCGGCTCCTCGAACGAGCTTTCGGCGGACCGATCGAATCGACAAGCCTCAACCGGCTGCACACCCTGTGCGACGGAAATGTCCTGTTACTGCGGCAACTCGTCGACGAAGAACACGCCGCGGGCCGTTTCAGCAACACCTCCGGCTTGTGGTTCTGGTCAGGTGACCTGAGCATCTCTCCGACCCTGGCAGAAACGATCCGTGCCAACATGACCACGCTCCCACCTGCGATATCGAATCTGGTCGACCTCCTGGCCGTCAGCGAGCCGCTGACGACAGCCGAACTGGCCTCACTGGTCGACGAGCCGACGCTGGAACTCGCGGAATCATTGGGCGCCGTCAGCACCCGCGCTTCACCGGCGGGAACGATCACCGTCCGACTCGGACACCCCCTGCTGGGCGAGGTCCGACGCGCCGAACTCGGTCTGCTCCGACGCCGGCGCCTGGCAACGGAGATCGCAAACACACTCTCCGACGGTGCGCGCCAGGAGCCATCCGCAGTGCTCCGTCACGCGGTACTCCTGATCGAGTCCGACCTTCGTCCCGATCCCCCGCTCCTGGCCCGGGCATCGCGGATCGCACTGCTCTCGCTCGACGTCGACCTGGCCACCCGCTTTGCCACATCTGCACTGGCCCTGGACATCTCACCAGACGATGCCTACTTTCACCTGATGACACTGGTGGTGGCCGGTCAGGGACTCCGAGCCGAGCAGGCGTTCACCGAGCACGCCGCCGAACCGGGCCATCCGGACTTCATCCGCTGGAACATCTTGCGGGCGGCGAACCTGGTCTGGATGCTCGCCCGCCCTGCCGAAGCATCAGAACTGCTCAATGACATCGATCCGGAAACACTCACCCCGGCCGTACGCTCGGAGCTCTACGCGGTCCGCGCCTGCATATTCTCGGTGCAGGCATCACCCAACGACGCAATCAGGTTGGCGATGGCGTCACTGGCCGAGACCGGTGCCGGCGACTTCTTCTCCATGATGGCCACGGCCGCGATGGTGATGTCCGCCGGAGCCATCGGAAAGTGCGATACCGCAACCGAATACGCACAACGCGGCTTCGTCAGAGCAGAGAACTCCTGGCAGACAGCACAACTACAGTTCTGGCTCGCAGCCATCCACGCCCGCGCCTGCCGAACAGCCGGACGCGTCGACCGCTGCCTCGCCGAGGCCAACCGATTCACCGAGGTCGCACGTGACGTCGGCGGTGCCACCCACATCCAGGCGACGTTCCTACGCGGGCACGCGGCGCTGGCAAGCGGGCGGGTGCAGACCGCGATCACCGAACTCCTCGATACGCGAGTGGGAATCGAGAACGACACATCGAACCCGCACGGCCTGAGCCCGGCCTGCCTCATCTGGCTGGCAGAAGCGCAGGCCGTCAGCGGTGAAATATCCAGCGCTCGAACAACTCTGCAGACGCTGTCGGAGCTCTGGCCTTCCGAGTACACCTTCATGGAAGCCGGGTTGGCACTGGCCACGGTGTGGACCCACGCCGTCGAGGGTGCGGTCAGCCACGCGATCAAACTGGCAATCGCGTCCGCCGATGATGCGCGGCGCCGCGGCCAATTCGCCTACGAGGTGATGGCACTGCAGACCGCCACCCAACTCGGCTGCCTCACCCTGGCAGACCGTCTCGGCGACTTGACTTCTCGGGTCGACGGGCCTCGGGCGCTCATCGCCGCGCGGCACGCGGCCGCACTGGCGACCGATGATGCGGCCGGCGTGCTCGCTGCCGCCGGATACTACGAAACCATGGGCGACCGGCTGGCTGCCGCAGACACCGCGGCACAGGCAGGCCGGATGTTCACCAGCAGGCAACGGCGCGGATCGGCGCTCCTGGCCTCCGAGATGTCCCGGCGCCTGGCCATCGAATGCGGCCACACGGCAACTCCTGCGCAGCTGCAGTCCACGGTGGCCGTACCTTTCACGGCGCGGCAGTGCGAGATCATCACCCTGGCTGCAGCCGGCCTGTCCAACAGCGAGATCGCCACCCGGTTGACCGTCTCTGTGCGATCCGTCGAAGGCCACCTGTACCGCGCCGCACAGCGGGCCGGGGTCAACAGCCGCGAAGAACTGTCACAGATCCTCACCGGATCCCGATTGAGGTAGTCGACTACTCGCGGCGGGCCTGATCACAGGACAAATACTGGTCGTCAGACGCGTATCCAATTCCTGATCGGGCGGTTTGATCATGGTCCAGACAGTCGACCCCGTCGAGGTGGCCACCCTTCCCCTCGCGCCACGCAACCCTCTGCCCTATCGCCAACGATTCAAGGCCACCCGGCGCTTCAACACCGGTTGCGAAACCCTACGCGACGCCGGAGGGCCGGTGACCCGCCATAAACTCGCCCCGACGTGGCTCCTACCCGAAATAGTCGTGACCACCTCACCTCAAGGTGTGCATGACGTATTGAACCGGCCCAACACGTTCCTGGAAAAGAAGCTCCCCTTCTATGACGAGCAGCAAAACCTGATCGGCGGCAATCTGTTCAACCTTGCACATGACGAATGGCGCCCACGCCGACGAGCGATACAGCAGGTGTTCACCAAGAACCATGTCGCCCACTACGCCGACAATATGGCCGAGGCCGCAGAGTCCAGCTTCAGGTCAAGTGATTCGACCGCAACGGTCGACCTTGATGCGATGTGCCATTCACTAACGCTGAGGGCACTCGGACGTTCGGTTTTCGGAATCGACCTCGACGAGCACACCGACGAACTCGCAACGTCGCTGGCCACCGCGATGGGGTACGTGACCAACCGCGCCACACTTCCGTTCAAAGCCCCGGCGTGGATGCCGACGCCGGCGCGCCGACAAGCACGGGCTGCGGCGGCAAAACTGCACGAGTTTGCTGGAAACATCCTGCACGAATGCCGCAATAATCCTGACCGAGACGCCCCGCTGGTCCGCGCGCTGATCGAGGCCGAGGATCCTGCGACCGGAAAACCGCTCTCCGACAGAGAGATTCGCAACGAGCTGATCATCTTCATGTTCGCCGGGCATGACACCACGTCTACGACCTTGACGTATTCACTCTGGGCACTCGGACGCGACACCGAAATCCAGGATCGCGTCGCAAACGAGATTGCCCGGATCGGCACCCGACGACCTACCCCCGACGATGTCCCGGAATTGACCTACACGGTTCAGGTCCTACACGAGGCGCTCCGACTGTGCCCGCCCGCACCGATATTGTCCCGACAGTCTGTTGCTGACGTGGACGTGGACGGCTTTCGAGTTGCCGCAGGCACCGTGACGCTCGTGGGAATCTATGCCATGCACCGTGATCCGAACCTGTGGAACGACCCACTGGTGTTCGACCCCGATCGGTTCGCCCCCGAGAATATGGACGACCGCGACCGGTGGCAGTACCTACCCTTCGGAGGCGGCCCACGCGGCTGCATCGGTTCGCACTTCGCAATGCTCGAAGCCACCCTGGCGTTGGCCACCATCATCGGTCAGCATCGCATCGAAGCCCTCGATGACGACTTCCCTGTTGACCTTCCATTTACGATGATCCCGAAGGGACCTATCCGCGCCCGGGTCTCCGACCGCAACCCAATGTGACAGCTGTGCAGACAAAATCACGCCCGCGCAGTCTGCAACTGCGCGGACGTGAGAAGAACGAGCGTCTATGCGGTGAGCGCGATCAGCGGTGATTGAACTTCGCGTCGCGCTTTTCCACGAACGCAGCCATGCCTTCGGACTGATCCTCGGTGGCGAAGGTGGAGTGGAAGACCCTGCGCTCGAACAGGACTCCCTCGGTGAGACCGACCTCTTGCGACCGGTTCACCGCCTGCTTGGCCAGGATGGTGATCGGCAGCGAGAGTTCGGCGATCGTGTTGGCGACTTCCAACGCATCGTCGAGGTAGGACTCGGTGGGCACCACCCGGGAGACCAGTCCGGCGCGCTCGGCCTCCTCGACCTTCATCCGGCGGCCGGTCAGGACCATGTCCATGGCCTTGGCCTTACCGATGGCGCGCGTGAGACGTTGCGAGCCACCGATTCCCGGGATCACACCGAGGTTGATCTCCGGCTGGCCGAAGACGGCGTTCTCGGCGGCAATGATGATGTCGCACATCATCGCCAGCTCGCAGCCACCGCCGAGCGCGAACCCGGCCACGGCCGCGACAACCGGTGTCCGAACGTTGACCAGGCCGTCCCAGGCACTGAAGAAGTCCACTGCCAGCATGTCGACGTAAGACTTGTCGGCCATCTCTTTGATGTCGGCGCCGGCAGCGAATGCACGTTCGGAGCCGGTGATCAGGATGGCACCGACAGTCTGATCGGCGTCATACGCCTGTGCCGCCGCGACGACTTCGTTCATCAGCTGGGAGTTCAAGGCGTTCAAGGCCTTCGGGCGGTTCAGGGTGATGATGCCCACCCGGCCACGCTGCTCTGTGAGGATCGTTTCGTAGTTGCTCATCCGTTGATTCCGTTCGTCAGTTCGAGTTCTTTGGGGACCGGGTCGAAGAAGGCATCGATGTCGGCCTTCTCCACGGCGGTAAGACTTGGCGGTGACCACTTCGGTGAGCGGTCCTTGTCGATGACCTGCGCGCGAATGCCTTCCGCAAGGTCGTGATGGGCGAGGAAGTGAATCGACACCCGATATTCGGTCACCAGCGCGGTCTCCAGCGTCGTATCCGCGGTGATCTCGCGCAGCGACCGCACGGTCACCTCGACCGATGTCGGAGACTTCGCCGCAACCACATTGGCAGTGTCGTGGGCATCGGACTCGTCGTGGCCGCGCAGACGTTCCACGATCCCGACCGCGGTGTCCGCGCCGAAGGCATCGTCGACCCAACGCTTCTTGGTCATCAGGCCCGACGCCGGCGGTTCGATGCAGTATTCGGCAATGGCCTCTGCCGCGGGACGCGTTGTCAGGGCCGAGATGAAGTCGGCGATCTTCTCTGATGGCAGATAGTGGTCGGCGAAGCCGATCGCGATGGCGTCGGCACCGTTGATCTGCGCGGCGGTCAACGCCAGGTATGTACCGATTTCACCCGGGGCATTGGCCAGCAGGTAGGTGCCGCCCACGTCAGGAGCGAAGCCGATCCCGACCTCCGGCATCGCCATCTTGGTGCGGTCGGTGACGATTCGAGTGTTGCCGTGCGCCGAGATGCCGACCCCGCCGCCCATGACGATGCCGTCCATCAGGGCGATATAGGGCTTCGGATAGTGCGAGATGTAGGCGTTCAGGACGTACTCGTCGTACCAGAACTTGCCCGAGGGCGACACGATCGCGTCCTCGAGCGTGGCGGACTGCAAGGCGTCGCGGTGGATGGCCACAATGTCACCGCCCGCGCACAGGCCCCGCTCGCCCGCTCCGTCGAGGACCACCGCTTCGACGGCGTCGTCATCGGCCCATTTTCGTAGAGCCGAGTCGATCTCGAGGACCATTTCATGGGTGAGGGCATTGATTGCCTTCGGGCGGTTCAAAGTGATTCGGCCAATGCGGCCTTCCGTTCGGACCAGGACGGTGCTCTCATCTGACATGACACTCCAATGATCGACTGCGACGGCGCTCACAATACTTGCATATCCTAGTAACCCGGTCCAGGACTCCGCCGGGTGGCCAGGCTCACGGCGGCAGTTCCCGAAACAACGGGCTCGACGCGGCAATACTGTTCTGATGATGTCGCACGCAGCCTTCTACGGAGTCGTCGTGCTCAATCTCCTGTTCACCTGCTGCGCATGGACGCTGGCTCGGCCGAGTCGCCCGGCGGCATTCGTCTTGATCGGCGTCTCGGTTGCGTGGGTCCTGTTCAACGGGCCGTGGGAGGGGCACGTCCTGATCCGGTTCACACCGTCCAACGGCCTCACCGTCTCCGACCTGTTCAGCGCCGTCGGACTCGGCATCGCCCTCTACGCCTTGCGGAAGCGCCGACGCTGGTAGGTCTACGGCTGACCCGGGTTGAGTTTGATGAACAGTCCATCGGCCTCGGCGCACAGGGTGTCGCCGTCGTGGAGGCTGCCTTTGAGGAACACCTTGCGACCCTCGATGCGGTCGACCCACGACCTCATCACGAGTTCTTTGCCGAGCGGGGTGATGGCGCGGTAGCTGATGGTTAGGTACGCCGTCCGGGTGATTCCACCGGATCCGAGCGCGCCCGACATACCCAGTAGGTCGTCGAAGGCCACCGCGACCTGTCCACCGTGGGCGGCATTGTTCCCACCGAGGTGATAGCGCCGGAACGTGATCCGCGCCTTCACGCTCTCGGCCGTGGCCTCATCGACCTCATAGGGCGGCAGAGTGATGTTGCCGCGCGCCGGCAGATCGATGCGTCCGCCCGACGGTGCCCGCCATTCGTCGATGGCCACGGCGTCGAGCCGGTCGTTCATCACTTTCAATTCGTCGATCAGCTCATCGACAAGATCTTCGGGCGGACAAGCCGCTTTCACCCGATCCATGAACGTGCGAACCTGCTCGATGAACTCGCCGTATCGCGGTCCGCCGCGGGTCAGATCGAGATCGAACTTCGGGCGAAATCCACCCTCATGACGCTCTTCGAGAGGTGTGTCGTCCCCGAAGGTCCCGGCAGTCTCTTCGAGTGGGTTTCCCTGGCTCATGGCTACGACAGTATCCATCGAGCCCGAACTTGCTCGAAGTGGCACCGCGCACGCATTCCGTTACTAAGCAATACTACTGATATTGGCGTCGAAGCCGGCCCGATCCGAGGAGCATGAGTACGGCGTGAACCGATTCAACTTGGTATCCGGCACCACCCCCGAAATCGTGCGGCAGCTACAGCTCCGAGCTCTCCGCATCTATTTGGCCGCAACAACATTCCTGTACACCATCGGTCTGCTGTTCATCCTGTTCCCGGCACCCATCATGAAAGTCGACGGCGCCGACCCCACGGGCGCGATAGTTGCGGTGGCGATGGGAGTCTTCGGATTGGTCTATTTGCGACGCGGACCGGCCAATCAGGTTCCGGCAATTATCGCCGCAATGATCGCGACTCCCGCGGTGATCACATTCCAAGTGCTCGCCGGTTCGGCATTCGTCTGCCTGATCGCCGCCATGTTCTTGTCGATGTACATGATCGCGTTCCTGAGAATCGCTCTCGCCCGCACACTCATCGCCGTCCTGACCGTGTCCACGGTGTTCGCACTCTCGGTGTCGATTTCGGCATCGCCGCTGACCTATGTCGCATTTGTCCTCGCCATAGTCGGCGCGGCCGAATCGTTCGGCTTGGTGACGCGGGCGCTGATCACCATCGCGTGCACCGACTCCCTGACCGGACTGCCGAACCGGGCCGGCTGGGAGATCGCCACCGCCCACCGACTCGGCCGGGCGCGTTCCGCGCAGACGACCCTGAGCGTGTTCGCGCTCGACGTCGACAACTTCAAGGCCATCAACGACGAGTTCGGGCATCAGGCCGGAGACCAGCACCTGATCGAGTTCGCCCGCCAACTCCGGTCCTCGATCCCCGAGGATGCCGTGTTCGCGCGCCTGGGCGGCGACGAGTTCGCGATCTGCATCGAAGGCACATCGTGCACACGATCCGACGACGTGCTCGCCCGGATCCGCCCACAGCACTTCGACACCAGCATCGGCGCCGCCTGCGCCCCCGCCGCGACCGTCACCATCGCCCAATTGCTTGCCGAGGCCGACGCCGACCTCTACCGGGCCAAACGGGCCAAAGGCCCCAGAGAGTTCGAGCAGACCTCCTGACCTGAACGGGAAATTCTGCCACTACGCTCAGAACCCATGAGCTCCTCACCAGATCAGCCGTTTGATCCAACGCAGTGGAAATCGGTCGAAGGTTTCGACGATCTCACCGACATCACCTATCACCGTCACGTCGGAGCAGGTCGCGCACACGGCATCGTGCGGATCGCATTCGACCGCCCCGAGGTACGCAACGCCTTTCGCCCCCACTCCGTCGACGAGCTGTACCGCGTCTTCGATCACGCGCGCCGCAGCCCTGATGTGGGTGTGGTGCTGCTGACCGGCAACGGCCCGAGCGAGAAAGACGGCGGCTGGGCCTTCTGCAGTGGCGGTGACCAGCGCATCCGCGGCCGATCCGGTTACCAGTACGCCGGCGGAGACACCTCCGACACCGTGGATTCGGCCCGGGTCAAGGCCGAGGGCGGCCGGCTGCACATCCTCGAGGTGCAGCGCCTGATCCGAACCATGCCCAAGGTGGTGATCGCGGTTGTCAACGGCTGGGCAGCCGGAGGCGGCCACTCACTGCATGTCGTCTGCGACCTCACCCTGGCCTCACGTCAATATGCCCGCTTCAAGCAGACCGACGCCGACGTGGGCTCGTTCGACGCCGGATACGGCAGCGCCTACCTCGCCAAGCAGGTCGGCCAGAAGAACGCCCGCGAGATCTTCTTCCTCGGCCGCGCCTACGACGCCGAGTCGATGCAACGGATGGGTGCGGTCAACGAGGTGGTCGATCACGCCGACCTCGAGGCGACCGCCATCGAATGGGGCAAGACCATCAACGGCAAATCCCCCACCGCCCAGCGCATGCTGAAGTTCGCGTTCAACCTCACCGACGACGGCTTGATGGGCCAACAGGTCTTCGCCGGCGAGGCCACCCGACTGGCCTACATGACCGATGAGGCCGTCGAAGGCCGAGACGCCTTCCTGGAGAAGCGCGATCCCAACTGGGACGACTACCCGTTCTACTACTAGTCACAAACAGAACCAGGCCCCGCCGGATCCGGCGGGGCCTGGTTCTGTTTGACTGCCTGGCGTTGTCAGGCGCCGATCGGACGGGCCAGGGTCGGCCATGAAAGATTCAGCTGCTCTTCCCAATAGCCCCACGAGTGGGTTCCGGTCAACGGGAAATCGTACGTCGCCGGGATGTTCAACTTGTTGAGACGATCAACCAGCACCGCGGTGCACAATCCGGTCGCGGCTTCGATGCCACCGCCCACGATCATCTGATCCAGCAACTTGGTCGGATCACCGTCTGCGCGCTCGAGGGTCTCGTACTTGCCGGGCAGGCCGGTGGCGTTCGAGATGTAGAGCTTCAGACCGCGCAGTTTCTCGGCGTTGAGGATGGGGTCGTTGGCCGCCCAGCCCGGTCCGTCCAACGGCCCCCACATGTTGGTCGGGTCGCCGCCACCACGCGCGTCGACCGTGATCCGGATGTACATCTGGCCGACTTCACTGGAGGTCGACGCACAGCCGCTGTACGAGCCGACCGACTTGTAGAGCCCTGGATGCTCGATCGCCAGGTTCAGCACCGAGGTCGCGGAGGACGAGATACCGGCGATGGAGTTGAGCCCCGAGGTGCCGAGAGCTTCGTTGACGATGGGCGGCAATTCCTTGCCCAAGAACGTGGACCACTTGTTGCGACCCAGCACCGGGTCATCCTTCTGCCAGTCGGTGTAGTAGCTGAAAGCACCGGCGTTCGGGGTGACCACGTTGACGTTCTTGTCGGCGAAGAACCCGTTGATGTCGGTTCTGGCCTGCCAGTTCGCATTGTCCTCACCGCCACCGGCACCGTTCATCAAGTACAGCGTCGGCCGCGGCACCGACCGATCCTTCGGCAAGATCACCGAGAGCGGGATGTTCCGGTCCATCGATGCCGAATAGACGAGTAGATCGAGATTCTTGGGGCCGGTCGGGGTAACCCCCACCAGCTTCGATCCACCGGGCGATTCGATGCCGATCTGCGGCAGGTCTTCAGCGGTGGCCGGCGACGTCACCAGCAGCGTGGTGGCAGCCATCACCGAGGACACTGCTGCGGTCAGCGCGACGCGCGCGTACCGACGGGTCTTTCCTGTACTCATTCGGGTCACGAAGCGACATTAGCCGGAAATCGGTCGAGCGGGAAAGTAATACCGGAACCACCGGCCCGGGTCGGGGCCGAACCAACTGTTCGATGTACCCACCAGATGGCGCACAACCAGCAGGATTTGCTATCGCAATCTTCCGATCCACTTGTCATCCGAGCGGCGTCCCCCGACACGTCATCGCCTCCGGTCGCGACATTTGGGGACACAAATCAAAAACCAATTTTCCATATTAATTCCAGCTCAAAGCGACATATTCAAACCATTTGAAAATTAGCCGACGAAAACACATGACATATCTGAATTACGATGGCAGGGTGAAGTTGGCTCAAGTTGGTCGGGGAGTTCAACACTCGAGCCCCCTACGACGAGTCGTGTTCAACCAAATGAAGTCTACGGAAGGTAGAAAGCATATGGGATCGACAGACCTGTCCTCCGAAATCGGACTTGGCACAATCATTGCGATCATCGGGAAACTCCTCGGTGGCGGCAGCGAGACAACTCCCGCCGAATAGATAAGCAGCACAAGACAATCCCCCCGGGGCTCCCAACGGGAGTCCGGGGGGATCACTGTCAGCAGGTGGGACAGCACCTCTGGGAGTATCACCCGATCGGGCGGTCGACGAATCGGCTCGCATCGAGACCTGCCCAATGCGCAAGGAGAATGTCGCCGCCGGGAAAGTATCGGCAGGAGCACCACGCCGATGACCCGTCCAACTATTTCTCAACGGTATCCCGTTTTCCGACTTGCAATTACCGTCACATGGCGGCGCACGACCCTCGCGACTCCGCACGCCCACCCTTTCTCGAGAACGGGCGGGAAGTGACACACCGACCGCTCAGCGGAAGGCCCAGGCGAAGCGATTCGGCCACGAACATCCGCCCTTGGCCGGCACACAGCGCGATCGCCCCCGAGTGCGGCTTCGCCCCACAAATCGCCCATATCGGACGCACTATCTCGAGTCGGTAACGGCCGCGGTGAGCCCGCCCTGTTGAACACGGAAGCACGCGGGCACACTCCAGGACGCCTCGCCGAACCCCCAACATTTCCGACCTGCGATCCCACCCACGCACACCCCCGATGCCCGGCCTTCGCGATTCCGAATTCTATTCACACGCTGGGTGATTCGAGAACGGAATGGTCCGAGTCAAATGCACCCGCATGCAATTTCCATTGATCCTGCGGCTCAGAGGTTTTCGGCGATCAAATCGGACGTCACCGCACAAACCTCCAGTTGCGGTCTACTCCAAAGCTTTTCAATGATCTTGAAGCTCAGCCAATTTCGCCATATGATTTTGTTCCGCTAAAGAAGGACGTCGCGAATTGGTCGGGCGCAGTTGAGAATTCATTTCATCAGTTTTCTCAAATGTCCTTGCGATCAATCTGTATGTGTCAATCTGATCACGACTCGCCTGGTCGGGGGCTCCAAAAGGCCAAAGCCAACGGGTCGCAGTAGTAATCACAACAAAGGGAGAAAACATGCTCGCATCATCGCAGGACATCGAAAACCTATTCGCTCAGTTGCTCGCCTTCGTCGGCACCCTTCTGGGAGCTGCCAGCTCCGAGCCGACGACGCCTTAGGGTCACCGCGCAACTGGCGTGATAGCACGTCCCTGAGGTGCGTTTATGCATCTCAGGGACGTGCTGAGCTATACCAAATCGAGTTCTCCGACGCCCGCCCGGCGCCTTTGTAACCTTTCTGACGGAAGGTGACAAACTGCTGCGGGGATGGCATTGTTACACAGGCTCATTACCAAATGAAATGGGCTATGTAGAACAACGTCGAAGGGAACTCTCAATGAGCTCGTCAGAAACAGGTTTGCTTGCATTCATCGCGCTGATCGGAGGCATCATCCAGGGCCTTTCCGGTAGCGCGAGCTAGTTCAAGCGCATAGTTTCCTGTCGCGTCCCCGGTGGCGCCCTGACGGGCCCCGGGGACGCGTGGGTGCGTATGACAAAAAATTCTGACAGAGTTCTGACCACGGTATTGCGGCCACATGCCCGCGCCCTCCGCGGTCCACTTCTTCTATTGTTTTTCCTGCAGGTCACCGCTGCAGTGACAACACTGTTGATGCCCAATCTCAACGGCCGCCTCATCGACGACGGTATCGGCCGGGCAGATATGGACGCGATCCGAACCATCGGCGCGATGATGCTTGCCCTGGCCGTCGTCAGCCTCGTCGTATCCGTGTTGGCGACAATCCTCGGGTCATACATCTCGACATCCGTCGGTCGCGACCTCCGCAACCAGACCTACGCGCGGGTGCAGAGCTTCGCCGACACCGACTTACACCGGTTCGGTATCCCGTCCCTCATCACCCGCAGCACCAACGACATCAACCAGCTGCAACTGATGATCTTCGTCGTGATGACCATCCTCGCCACGGCACCGGTCCTGGTCATCGGCGGCGCCGTGATGGCCCTGGGTGAGAACTACCGGCTGGCACCTCTGGTGGTGCTCGTCGCCGCCGCGCTCACGGTGATCGTGGTCGTCATCGTCGGCAAGCTCGTCCCGCACTACGAGAAGTTGCAGAAGTCGGTCGACCGGGTCGGACGGGTGCTCCGCGAACAACTCACCGGCATCCGGGTCATCCGCTCGTTCGGCCGCGAAGACCTCGAGACCTCCCGCTTCGCGACGGCCAACACCGACCTCACCAAGACCGCGTGGAGTATCGGCTCGCTGCAGGCCCTGCTGTTGCCCAGCATCATCTTCATCGCCAACATCGGCGCCGTCGCGGTGATCGGCGTCGGAGCCGTCCTGGTCGACAACAATTCGATGCAGGTCGGCGGAATCGTGGCATTCGTCGGATACCTCACGCAGATCGTCATCGGGCTCTCCATCGGCGCGGCCATGGTTGCCCTGCTGCCCAAGGCGAAGGTGAGTGCTCGCCGAATCCATGAAGTGCTCAGCACCGAGCCTTCGGTGCAGGACCCGGCTGCCGGCCGTACCCCGGACTCACGGACGGGCCACGTGAAACTCTCAGGCGTCGGTTTCCGCTACCCCGGGGCACAGCACCCGGTCCTGCATGACATCAACCTCGACTGCCGACCGGGCACCCTCACCGCGGTACTGGGTGGAACCGGAGACGGCAAGAGCACACTGCTCGGACTCATCCCACGCTTCAACGACGTCACCGCCGGGCAGGTCCTGATCGATGGTATCGACGTGCGCGAGCGTCATCGATCCGAACTCTATGAAGACATCTCCTACGTCTCGCAGGTGCCGGCCCTGCTCTCGGGAACTCTCGAATCGAATCTGCGTCTGGGTAATCCGACGGCGAGCGACGACGACCTCCGGTCGGCGCTGCAGGTCGCCTGCGCCACCGACTTCGTGTTCTCGCACGAAGACGGCCTCGACCAGCGGGTGCAGCACGGCGGCAAGAACTTCTCCGGGGGCCAGCGCCAGCGTCTGGCGCTCGCACAGGCCATCGTCGCCAAACCGCGGCTGCTCTTGCTCGACGACCCCTTCTCTGCCCTGGACCCCGAGATCGAGAGCATCGTGAAACATCGCCTGCGCCAAGAACTTGCCGACGCGGTCATCATCCTGACCGCGCAACGCGTGTCGTCGGCGCGCGGCGCGGACACGATCGTCGTCCTGGCCGACGGCCGTATCGATGCCCTGGGTACCCACGACGAACTGGCCGTCTCCAGTTCGGTGTACCGCGAGATCCTCGACTCACAGGCCGCACTGCGATGAACCTGAAGTGGTTGTTGGCCAGGCTCGCCCACGAGCGGCAGAAGCTGGTCATCGTGGGACTGGTCGCGTTCACCAATGTCGTCACACTCGTCGCGGCGCCGCTGATCCTGGCAGGCATCATCAATCAGATCTTCTCCGGCTCCATCGGTATGACCCTTCCCGGGGGCCTGACCACCGACGAAGCCGTCGCCCGGCTGCGTTCCGAGGGCCGAGACGAATACGCCGACGTCGTCCGGGGTGCCGACGCGGTGCCGGGCGTGGGCATCGACTTCGACACCGTGTGGAAGCTGCTCGCGGCGCTCGTCGTCGTGTATGCGCTCGGCTCCCTGGGCAATTGGGTCCAGGCATCGATGGTCAACAGCATCACCCAGCGGGCGATGAACCGGATGCGGGCCGACATCGAGCAGCACATCCACCGACTGCCGGTCGCCTACTTCGACACCGCCGCCCGCGGACAGATGTTGACCAGGGTCACCGCCGACATCGACAACGTCTCATCGGTGTTCAGTCCGCTGTTCGTGAAGTTGCCGGGGGCGGTGCTGACCATGGTCGCGTTGCTGGTGGTGATGCCGATCATCTCCTGGCAGCTGAGTTTGGTTGTGCTGGCGTCTATTCCGCTCATCGTCACGTTCGGTGTGCTGATCGCGAAGCGGGCCAGACCCCACTTCCAGGACCAGTGGGAGGCCACCACGAATCTCACCACGCACATCGACGAGAGCTACGCGCAGCTCCACACCCTGCGGGTCTACGGCGCGCAGGAACGGGCACGTGACGACTTCGAGGAGATCACCGCCGGACTGGCGCGTTCGTCGCGAAGCGCGCAGTCCTATTCAGGATCGATCCTGCCTGTGCTGCAGGCGATCACAACGCTCAGTTATCTCACCGTCGCGGTGGTCGGAGCGTTCCAGGTCCTTGCCGGCTCGCTCAATGTCGGACAGGTTCAGGCCTTCGTCTCGTTCTCGCGCATGTTCAGTCAGCCGCTCAACGACCTGACCGCGATGATGAGCCAACTCCAGTCGGGTTTGGTGTCACTGGGCCGCATTCGGTCGCTGCTCGAAGAACCCACCGAGGATGCGCCGGCGATCGACGAGGTGACGCCAGAACACATCGGCCGCCATACCGAGCCGCCGGCAATAGATTTCGACAAGGTGCGGTTCGGGTATCGCCAGGCGTCGGACGACGAGAACCGGACGGTCGACGTCATCAATGACCTCTCACTCCACATCGACAGCGGTTCCACGGTTGCGATCGTGGGACCGACCGGCGCAGGAAAGACGACCCTGACCAATCTTGTTCTGCGGCTCTACGATCCGTCATCCGGATCGGTGCAACTCGATGGTCGGCCGCTCGAGCAAGCACAGCGGTCGTTCGTCCGCAGCCAGTCCGCCATCGTCACGCAGGACCGCTGGGTGTTCACCGGGACCATCGCCGACAACATCGCGTTCGGCCGCCCGGACGCCACCCGCGCCGCCATCGAACAGGCCGCCCGGGACAGCCACGTCGCGCAGTTCATCGACACCCTCGCCGACGGGTACGACACGATCATCGGCGATGGCGGGACCGCCCTGAGCGAGGGGCAACTCCAACTCATCACCATTGCCCGCGCCATGATCGCCGAGCCGAGAATCCTGGTGCTCGACGAGGCGACCAGCGCGGTCGACTCCCGCACCGAACTCCTCATCGCGCGCGCGTTGGAGACCCTGCAGGACCGCACGACCACAATCGTTGTCGCACATCGACTCTCAACGATCCGTGAAGCCGACAGCATCGCCGTCGTGGAGGCCGGCGTGGTCACCGAACAGGGAACCCACACCGAACTCCTGAAGCACGGCGGCCGCTACGCCATCATGTACAAATCCCAGTTCGAGTAGCCGCGCGCTCTTCTCACGCTCGCTCGGCCTGCAGAGCGAGCGTGAGTGAGAACAATGAGCGGCTGCAGTCGTCCCCAATTTCCGGACTCATCCACAGGTCGAGCGGAACCGGGCTCACCTAGCCGGCTCCGTCGAGGCAGATCCCCCATGGTCATCGCATGGGGGACTTCACCGAGGACAACGATGGCCTGATCTGGCGCTCGACGGCAACAGCGCAGGGGCATAGCGACCAGGAGATCAAGCGCGCAGTACACAGCGGACAACTGCTCCGCATCTGGCCGGGTGTGTACGTATCTGCCACTCACCGATTCACGCCGGACGGGCTGGCACGCCTGCGTATCGTCGCCGCGGTCCGCAGTTGCGGCGAGGCCATGCCTGTTTCGCACCAATCCGCCGCCCTTCTACATCGCCTGCCGACGCTGCAACCGTCTTACGACAGAGTGCATCTGACAAACGGGCGCGACGGCGGAGGACGTATCGAAACCCGACGGCACGTGCATTCGGGACTATTACTGCCTGGCGACCTCACCGAGATCGATGGCCTGGCGGTTACCACAATCGAACGTACTGCTGTCGATACCGCGCAGGCGGGAACGTTCGCGCAGGGTCTGGCCGCATTCGACGGCGCACTGCGGCTCGACGCCGACCGCGAGCGGCTCACCACCTTGATCGACGGCCGACGCGGTAAACGCGGTGTCGGAAGCGCCCGGCGCGCTCTCGCCTGTGCGAATCCCTTGTCGGAGAGCGTCGGCGAGTCGTGGAGTCGCGCCCAGATGCTTGCGTGCCTCGACATTTCCGAGCCCCGCCTGCAGCACCGTTTCTACTCCGCGGACGGCAGATTCGTCGCCCGCACCGACTTCGACTGGGGCGGACGGCTCGTCGGCGAGTTCGACGGCCTGATGAAATACGGTGGTGGATCGATGAAGCCCGGTCAGACCGCCACCGACGTGGTCATCGCCGAGAAGATCCGAGAAGATGGCCTCCGCCGGATGGGGATAGAGGTGGTCCGATGGGTATGGGCCGATCTCGTCAACGGCACCCTGCCGGCGATTCTTCGCCAAGCGTTGGTCCGCGCAGGACTACGTTGACCTTCTCGCTCACCGTTCTCACGCTCGCGAGGCCTGCAGACCTCGCGAGCGTGAGAAAACTGAGCGGAGATCAGATCAGCTGGTGAATTCCTTGAGCTGCCGGATCTGGTCGACACGGGCCTCGTGAGTCGGGGCGGGTGAACCGACGAGCAGCATGCTCAGGCCCGCCTCGTCGAACGCGGCCAGACGCTCTTTGACGTAACTCGCCGGTCCGATCAGCGACATGCCGGACGCCAGCTCGTCCGGGATCGCCGCGGCCGCTTCGGCCTTCTTGCCGTCGAGATAGAGGTCTTGGACCTTCTTGGCGGCGTCGGCGTAGCCGTAGCGCACTGCCAGGTCGTTGTAGAAGTTCTTGCCGCGCGCACCCATGCCGCCGATGTACAGCGCCGAGTGGTGCTTGACCATTTCGAGAGCGTTCTTCTGCTCATCTTTGTCGTCGGTGATCAGTGCCGTGACGGTGGCCGAGACCCCCAGCTTGCCGAGTGACGGGTCGCGCTTGGCGTTGCCCTTCGCGAGCGATTCACCAAAAACGGTGGTCAGGTGCTCGGGATGCAGGAAGATGGGCTGCCATTCCTCGAACATCTCGGCGGCGAGTTCGACGTTCTTGGGGCCGATGGCGGCGAGCAGCATCGGGATCCGCTCGCGGATCGGATGGTTGATGATCTTGAGCGGCTTGCCGAGTCCGGTCCCGCCGTCTTCCTTCGAGAACGGCAGCTTGTAGTACTTGCCGTTGTACTCGGTCCGTTCCCGGCGCCAGACCATCCGGCAGATCTCGGCGGTCTCCCGCGCGCGACCGACCGGGGCGTCGTACTTCACGCCATGAAAACCCTCGATCACCTGCGGCCCGGACGCGCCGATGCCCATCACGAAGCGACCGTTGGAGATGTAGTCGAGGCCGGCTGCGGTCATTGCGAGGTTCGTCGGTGTGCGCGTGTACATCGGCAAGATGCCGGTTGCCAGTTCCAAAGTCGTCGTCTTGGCTGCGATGAAACCGAGCTGACTGACGGCGTCGAAGCTGTACGCTTCCGGAACCGTGATCCGGTCGAGGCCAACCTTTTCGAAGTCGACAAGATTGTTGATCGTCTCGGCAAAATCCCCCGAGTAGTTGATGCCCATACCGATCTTCATATATGTCCTCCCAAAGAGCCGCGCAGATCTACGAGACAGGTTTCGAAAAGTGTGTCACATCACCCTGAACCCGCTTCAGCCCGTCCGGGGAGCGGCACAAAGGTGAACAATGAATGAACATATTTGCGGAGCAAAGCTAACCGCTGGTCAGGCTGTGTTTCAGATCGGTGACCGTTTAGGCGATTCCGCCACGTCGACCGCAGAATATTCAGCATGAGCGCAGAAATGTTGATCCTCGTGCTGCTCGTCATCACTGCACTTGGGTTCGACTTCACCAACGGCTTTCATGACACAGGGAACGCGATGGCAACGTCCATCGCAACTGGCGCACTCAAGCCCAAGACAGCGGTGACGATCGCCGCCATCCTGAACCTGGTCGGCGCCTTCCTCTCGGTCGAGGTCGCTGCCACGATCACCAAGGATGTGCTGAAGATCCAGCAGACCAGCGGTGACGATGCCGGCAACCTGATCGGCGGTCTCGACGCCCAGAAGGCAATGCTCATCATCTTCGCCGGCCTCGTCGGCGGCATCCTGTGGAACGTCTTCACCTGGCTCTTCGGACTTCCCTCCAGCTCATCCCACGCACTGTTCGGCGGATTGATCGGCGCCGGCATCGCCGCGCTCGGCTCGTCGGGCGTCAACTGGGAAGGTCTGACCAAGAAGATCCTCATCCCCGGCCTGATGGCACCGGTCATCGCGTGCATCGTGGCCGCCAGCGGCACGTACCTCATCTACAAACTCACCAAGACGATCGCCGACAGCAAGAAGGCCCAGGGATTCCGGGTCGGCCAGGTTGCGACCGCATCGCTGGTCGCGCTCGCCCACGGCACCGGCGATGCTCAGAAGACCATGGGCGTGATCGCCATGGCGATGATCGCCGGTGGACACCTCGACGCCTCGAGCGTGGAGCACGGGCTGCCGTTCTGGATCGTCTTCAGCTGTGCCGCCGCCATCGCGCTGGGCACCTACCTCGGCGGCTGGCGCATCATCCGCACCCTGGGCAAGGGTCTGGTCGAGATCGAATCCCCGCAGGGCATGGCGGCCGAGGCATCGTCGGCGGCCATCATCCTGACGTCGAGTGCCGCCGGCATGGCGCTGTCGACCACGCAGGTCGCCACCGGATCGATCCTCGGCTCCGGCATCGGCAAGAAGGGCGCCTCGGTTCGCTGGTCGGTGGCCGGCCGGATGGCCACGGCCTGGATCTTCACGCTCCCCGCAGCCGGGCTGATGGGTGCGGTGTCGTTCGCGATCGCCAACCTGACCGGCGGCGCGGCCGGCGCGATCGTCATCTTCGCGATCCTCGTCGCCGCGTGCGGCTACATGTACTGGCGCGCACAGCAGCAGAAGGTCGACAGCAACAACGTCAACGCCGATTGGGACGAGACCACCGGCAGCGTCATCCCGGCCGAACTCGCCACCAAGGAATCCGACGACGCGGCCATCACCGCTGCCATGCAGGCGAACATCCCGGTCGCGATCATCGACGACGCACACGCCGCCGCATCTCCCAGACCGTTCAGCCACAAGGAAGGGGTCTGAGCCCGATGGGAACCTTCGAATCGATCCTGCGCGTTCTGGTTGTCGGCCTCATCCTCGGCGCCGGTTTGCCCGCCATCTACGCGATCGGCATCCGCCTCTACGCGGCCGGATCCGGGGACGTGCAGGCCGACGGAACGGTGACCGGACCGAATCTGCTGTTCAAAGGTATCGCCTACGTGCTGTTCGCGATCATCGCAGCTGTCATCCTGGTCGGCATCCTGTGGATCACGCGCGGAACGATCGACTATTACTTCGGCATCGACCTGTTTCCGTCTGTCGAGGGCTGATCAGAAACGAACGTAGATGAGCTGGATCAGTAAAATCGGGTGAGCCCGGGCAGTCTGGAAGAGGCTGCCGGGGAACGCCTCGAGTTGCGAAGGAGGCGAATATGGATCGGCCGCAATTTCTCACCAGAGTGGTCAGTTGGCTCCGAGAGGGCTATCCCAATGGTGTCCCGTCCAGTGACTACGTGCCCCTGTTCGCTCTACTTCGCAGACAGCTGTCCGAAGAAGAGGTCACGTCGGTCTCCCGGCAGCTGATCAGCAGCGGGCAGATCCCCGATAACCGGCCCGCGCCCATCACCTCGATCGACGCCGGGGTCCTCATCACCAAGATCACCGCGGAACTGCCCCTCGAAGCCGACATGGAACGGATCCGCAAGCACCTCGAATCCAAGGGCTGGCCGTTCGATCCCCACCCGCTGACCGATACCGCCGGTAGATCCGAAACCGGTGAGTGACCTGCGGGTCCTGCAGCCACTGCCGTTGTCGGCGACACCCGATACCGGCGCATTGACCGATCTGCTGGCGGGATCGGCCAGCTACCTACCGGTCCCGGCCGCCGACCCGATCGAGACCGCCCGACTGTGCGCCGCGTTGGGTGCCGGGGAGCCCATCGACCCCGATGTCGCGCTGGTGGTCGCCACCTCCGGGACGACCGGCACGCCCAAAGGGGCACTGCATTCGGCGACCTCGCTGATCGCATCCATCGACGCCACCCACGAGTATCTCGGTGGTCCCGGCGGCTGGTTGCTGGCGCTGCCACCGCACCACATCGCCGGACTGCAGGTGCTCCTGCGGTCCATCCGGGCCGGCCACGTCCCGATCACCATGGATGTGTCTGCCGGATTCGACGCCGCCGCCCTGGTCGATGCGATCGCCTCGATGACGTCCACGCGGCGTTACACCTCGCTGGTGCCGACCCAGTTGCTCAAAGTCCTGGAGCATCCCGCCGCGACCACCGCGCTCAGCGAGGTCGATGCGGTACTCGTCGGTGGTGCGGCAACCCCGGCACCGTTGCGTCGCAGGGCAGTCGACGCCGGGATACCCATCGTCCGGACATACGGCATGAGCGAGACCTGCGGCGGCTGCGTCTACGACGGCAGACCCCTGCGCGGGGTCGAGATCCGCATCGACGGCACACCGCCGGGCCGTGTCGTCCTGGGCGGCCCGATGGTCGCCTCGGGCTACCGCGGACTACCCGATCATCCGGCTTTCGCCGAGGACGGATGGTTCCGGACCGACGATCTGGGGCAGGTCGACGAGAACGGTGTGCTCACCATCATCGGCCGGGCCGACGAGGCGATCACCACGGGCGGTCTGACCATCGTGCCGCAGGTGGTCGAGGCCGTGTTGCTGTCGGATCCGACGATCAGCGAGTGCGCTGTACTCGGATTGCCGGATGACCGTCTCGGCGAGAAAGTGGTCGCGGCGGTGGTACCGGCACGGGGTGCTCAACTCAGCGCGGAATCGGTCAAAGCCGTTGCCGCCCAACAACTCGATCGCACGGCCGTACCGCGCGAGGTATACCTCGTCGACGAGTTGCCGAGGCGGGGTCCGGGCAAGGTCGATCGCGCCGCGCTGCGCGTGCTCCTGCGCCGATAGCGCTCGCCACCGGAGTCTGCGGGTATGGAATCCCGGGATATCGGGTAGTCGACTACCCGAGACCCACACGAGCCTCACAGAGCAAACTGTGAATCAGGCACTCGTCAGATCCGAAAGGCCGTCGACATGACTTCCATCCTGACCCGAAGAGCGGTCGCCCCGCCGACGGCGTACTGCAAGGTCGACGACAGCGGCGGTCCGATCATCCCCGGAGATCTACTGATCCCGTCCACCACCACATTCGGCCACGCGATGAAAGTCGATGGTCCAGATAACAATTCGGCCGTCATCGGTGAAGCCCTCGAACCATTCGACGGCGGCTGCGGATTGATTCGTATTGCCATCAGCGGCAAGCAAGCGACTGTTATGCGAAAGCAAATCGCCAAGACCAATCGGCGAAAGAATCCAATTTGCCGGTTCCTCAAACATTCATGAGCACGTCGGTCGATGTTTCATTCCAGGTTGCGATGGGTAAAGTTAGTCCACAACCCGGAATTTCGGCCGCGCGGCAGCCGAAGCCGTGCAGGAAATTTCTTGTGCCGGGGCTGGAAATGAACGCGGGCTCCCCTACCCGAGACCTTCGTGTGCGGGGCCCGGCGATGACCGGGGGGACAGGTGAGCATCAGCGATTCAGGACGCAGCTACCGGGTAGGTGTCGTCGAGGATTTCGAGTCGCAGCTCAAGGGTCTGCAAACAATCATCGAAGAAGCGGATGGAATGACGTTTGCCGCAGGTGCGGCCACCGTCAGTGAATTGCTCGACGTATCCACCGATCTAGATGTCGTTGTACTCGACCTGCGTCTCGAAGACGGTTCCAGCCCGCAGTCCAACGCCGAACAATTGCACGCCCACAACATCAACGTCCTGGTGTTCACCACCGCCGACTATCCCGATCTGGTCCGGTCGGCGATCGCCGCCGGGGTTGCCGGCGTGATGCGCAAATCCGCCCGCAACGAAGAACTCGTGGAGGCCATCCGGCTTGCTGCCCAGGGACATACGGTGGCAACCATGGATTGGGCGGCAGCCATCGACGCCGACCCCGACCTGGCCACCGTCGACCTGAGCCCGCGTCAACGTGAAGTGCTGGAGCTGTATGCCTCCGGGGAGCCGGCGGCGCGCGTGGCATCCATCACGGGCCTGTCGATCGAGACCGTCAACGCCTATCTCTCCAGGATCCGGCGTAAATACGCCGACGCCGGTCGGCCCGCCCCGACCAAAACCGATCTGTACAAGCGGGCTCTCGAGGACGGGTGGCTACCCATCCCGAGATTGTTCCGTCGTTGAATCAATTCGGTTCATCGCTGAGCACATCTGACTCCGGCAGCTCCGCGGACAACATCTTTCGCCAGTTCAGTCGCTATCTCGGAGTCGCGTACATATTCAGCTTCTTCGCATTCCTCGGCACCATCGTCGACACCCTCGAGGTGGTCCCGCTCTGGTGGACGATCGCAGTCGTCCTGGCCGTCCACGGCACCGCCGTGGTGATGTTCGCAGCCTCCTTCCGTCGCGGGGACGTCGCCTGGGTGCGGTGGTCGGGACGAGCCCTGGTCATCGGCTACGGGCTTGCCGTCGCGACCTGGCCACTGGTGTGGAACGGCGAACTCATCGACGCCAACTACGGCATGTGGTTCACCCAGTTCAACGGATTCGCCGCGGTCACCGCCGCCGTGGTCTGGCGCGTTCGGTGGTCGCTGCCCTATCTGATCTTCGTGCTGGTGTCGGTGCAATTCGTCAACGACGCCGTCCGCATACCCGTATACGCCGCGAACGTACCCACCGACATCGCCTGGAGCGTCTGCCTGTGCGCGATTCCCTACGCGATCGCGGTGGCCGCGCTTCGATCCGGGCGCGTACTCGACGCCACCCGGGCCCAGTCGGCCCAGGCCGTGGCAGACGTCGCGGCCGCCGTCGCCCGAGCCGACGAGCGCGCCCGTTTCGATGCGTTGACCCACGACCGCGTGATGGCGACTTTGCTGAGCGCCGCAAGGCATCCGATGTCCGATGAACTCGTGGCACAGGCGACGAGCACGCTGTCCAAACTGGAGGTCCTCAAAGCCATCGGTGAGGCCGACGTTCGTCCGCTCGAGGTCGACGACGCGGTTCGAAAGATCATCTTCGCCGTCACCGAGGTCGATGGAACCATCGCTGTGCACACGGATATCTCATGGCGGGCCCGCGATGAGCTGATTCCCGGACCGGTGGTCGGCACCGTTGCCGAAGCGGCGGCCGAGGCGGCGCGCAACAGTATCCAACACGCAGGTGCCGAGGCGACGCGAGCGCTGAACATCATCGTGACCGACGGCGAGCTGTGCGTGGAGGTGGTCGACAACGGTGTCGGATTCGATCCGAACAGCATCCGCCCCGATCGGCTCGGCGTGTCCGGGAGCATCCACGCGCGCGTGGAGGGACTGACCGGCGGGAGCGCCGAGGTGATTTCCGCCCCAGGCCAGGGCACCATGGTGCGGATGCGATGGGACAGAACATGACCGATCCGGTGCGCTACGTCGACCCCGTGGACGTCCGCGACATCTTGGGCCTTCGTACCCCGGTGACCTGCGCGATGGTCGGCCTGGTGGTGGTTGCGATGCTGTTCGGGGCAGCCCAGAGTCTGGCCGGAGTTTCGCCCCGCTGGCCGGTTCTGCTGGTCACCGGGATCATCGCCGCGGCCACGATCGCCCTGATCACCGTGCCGCACGATCCACTGCCGCTCGGCCCCGCCATCGCGATCGCCCTGGCTCCCCCACTGGCCGCCGCCATCCTTTTGTTCGTCGTCCCGGTACCGCTGGCCATCGGCAATCAGGTGTGGGTGTCGGGGTACGCGACCCTCATCTACGTCTTCATGTGTATCCGTGGACGGTATTTCCTCGCCTGGGCCAGCGTCGCGGTCTCGGTCGTCGTGCATGCCGGGTGGTCCACCGCGACCGACCAGGGCATCTGGGCGGGCGCACAGATACCGGTGTTCAACGCGGGAGCACTCCTGGCCGTCACATTGATCGCCCACGCGCTTCGGACGACCACCGCATCGGTGCTTTCGCTGCGGGCTGCCGGCTTCCAACGGGTGGCCGATGCGTCCGCCGTCGCCGCCGCCCTCGAGGAGCGGCACGCCCGACTCACTGAACTCGGCGAACTCGCACAACCGACTCTCGCTCGCATTGCGACCGGGGTTCCGTTGTCCGATGCCGAGCGCCAGTCATGCGAGTTACTCGAAGCCAATCTGCGCGACCAGCTCCGCGCACCGGCACTGGTCAGCCCGGAAATGTCAGCGGCGACCCGCGCGGCCCGCGCCCGGGGTGTCGAGGTGATGCTGATCGACGACGGCGGGCTGGTCGATATCCCCGAACCGATCAAATCGGTCGTCCGACGCGAAGTCATCGCGGCACTGCAGAGCGCCGACGAGGGCGAGGTCCGGGTCCGGGTGATGCCGCCGGGCCGCAGTAACGTCGCGACCATCTATCAACACGACGAGACCGGAACCCACCGGATCGACATCGACGGCATGGGCAACCTGGCGAAAGACACTCGGGCGCCTCACCTCCCGGGTCAGCCACAGACAATGTAGTTAGCTCCGCCAAGGATGACCCCTGAACGGGTGGCACACCCTTTGGCGACTACCGACGCCACCGGCGCACTGGTTAGGGTTATCCGCCGGATAGCCCCATCCGGTATCCGAGGAGTACCCCCGAACATGTCGCTGCCGTCGAACACTTCTGAGCCCCTACCCGCGCCCAAACTCACAGCTCGCGAAATCGAAATTCTGCGTGAATGGGCCATGCGGGACACCAAATCCGAAGTTGCCGCGACCCTGTACATCACACCCGCGACCGTGAGCACCCACATCAACCGGATCCGGCTGAAATACGCCGCCATCGGACGCCCGGCCACCACCAAGGCAGCCCTGATCGCACGCGCCTTGCAAGACGGACACGTCCACCTGAACGAACTGTGAGTTGGGGGGGTGCGCGCCCTCCCCCACCCAACCGCAGACCTCTGTTCAGCAGGGCCCGAAACCGGCGTGGATTCATCAGGTCGGCCCACGTCCAGCGCATGACGTGAACACCCAACGCGCGCAATCGAGCATCAGTCCGCGGCTGAGTGATTCTCCCGGATTTCCCGCCAATCCATCGGCCGACTGCACCGCATCGCGCAGCGTCGCACCCCCGACAAACCCATGGAACCGCTGACCATCGCCTCTACATCGGCACGCGTCAACAACCCGCTCCGCAGGCCAGAGTCGAGTACCGCCAACGCCTCGAGAAAGTCACCTTCCCGCGCGACGTCGGCCACGGTCCGCGCCAGGCTGGTCACCCGATGCCCATCGACCATGACCACATCACCCGGCAGAACATCCGACTCGTGCAGGTGATCGGTCATCGCACCGGCGCAAACACCCTCCACCCACTGAGGTGTCAGACGAGGTGACAGCCGACGACAGCCGGTGTCAGTGAGACGACAGGACGTCGGTGCACTGTCTGTTGCATGAACACACCCCTGCACTCCGGTGCGCCGGCCATCGAGGCCCGCGGACTGGTCAAACACTTCGGCTCCACCAAAGCCGTCGATGGCGTCGACCTGGTGGTTCCCACCGGGACGGTCTACGGCGTCCTCGGCCCCAACGGGGCCGGCAAGACCACCGCCGTCCGCATGCTCGCCACCCTCCTGCGCCCGGACGCCGGGCAGGCCAAGATCTTCGGATACGACGTCGTCGACGATTCGGTCGCGGTGCGGTCGCTGGTCGGTGTCACCGGCCAGTACGCCTCCGTCGACGAAGACCTCTCGGCCACCGAGAACCTCATCGTCTTCAGTCGGCTGCTGGGCAAGAGTCGACGAGCCTCGCGGCAGCGAGCGAGTGATCTGCTCGAGGAGTTCGGCCTCACCATGGCCGCCAAGCGGCCACTCAAGGAGTTCTCCGGCGGTATGCGGCGACGACTCGATCTTGCCGCCAGCCTGATCGCCACTCCCCCGCTGCTGTTCCTCGACGAACCGACCACCGGACTCGATCCGCGGACCCGAGCCCAGATGTGGGACACCATCCGGCGACTCGTGGCCGGCGGCAGCACCGTCCTGCTGACAACTCAATACCTCGACGAGGCAGACCAACTCGCCGATCGCATTGCCGTCATCGATCACGGCCGGGTCATCGCCGACGGGACCGCCGACGAATTGAAGAACTCCATCGGCTCGACCACCTTGCAACTCACGCCCGCCGACAAGTCCCTGGCACCGGCCGCGTTGGCGACCATCGAGCGGATTCTTTCCGAACACGCCACGCTCAGCCCCGAGGCCGGAAGGATCACTGCCCCGCTGGTCCACCCAGATCTGTTGCCCGACATCCTCATCGCACTGCGTGAACAGGGCATCGTCGTCGAGGGCATGAACGTCCAGAAGCCGAGCCTCGACGAGGTCTTCCTCACCATCACCGGCAAACCCGCCGAATCCGATACCACCTCGCAGGAGGACGCAGCATGACCACCATCATCGAAAAGCCCACCACCACTGATCGATCCGGACCAGAAACCGCCACCAGCATCGGGCTCCGCGACACGATCGCCCAGTCGTTCACCATGGGCTACCGCGGACTGCTCAAGATCCGCCACAACCCCGAGCAACTGTTCGACGTTGTCCTGCAACCGATCATCTTCACCCTGATGTTCACCTACATCTTCGGTGGAGCCTTGGCCGGAAGCGTCGCCGACTACCTGCCGATCATCATCCCCGGCATCCTCGTCCAAACGGTGATCGTCACCAGCATCGTCACCGGCACCCAACTCCGCGAAGACATGGACAAGGGCGTTTTCGATCGCTTCCGTTCGTTACCCATCGCCCGGATCAGTCCGTTGGCAGGCGCGCTGCTCGCCGACGTGGTCCGGTACCTGATCGCCACGGTGATCACCTTCGTCGTCGGTATCGCCATGGGCTGGCGGCCCGACGCGTTCGGGGTGATCGGCGCGACGCTCCTGGTGATCGTCTGCAGCTTCGCCGTGTCGTGGATTTTCGCCTTCATGGGTACGGTAATGAAGAAAGCATCTGCAGTGCAGGGTGTTTCGATGCTCATTCTGTTCCCGCTGACTTTCATGTCCAACGCCTTCGTACAACCCGACACCATGCCGGGCTGGATGCAGGCCTTCGTCAAGGTCAACCCGATCTCACATCTGGTCACGGCCGTACGCGAGTTGACCAACAACGGTCATGTCGGTATCCACGTGCTCTGGTCTCTCATCGGGGCCGCGATCATCATCGTGATCATGGCGCCGCTCACCGTGAAGTCGTACATGCGCAACGCCTGAATCAGGCGACGGCAACGTACCTTTCGGTGATCGACAAGATGTCCTGCACGGCCTGCCTGCGGGACATCTTGTCGATTTCTGCGCCCAGTTCCCGCCACTGCGCATCACCGAGACCGGCCAACTCTTGCCGCCGGTCCATCACAGCGACCAGCGCCGGGTAGTCCAGCCGGCACCCGACCCTCTTCGCCAGGTGCAGCAGTCGGGCACCTTCGAGCGAGCCGAACGACCGTCCGCAGACCGAGGTCCCGAAGGCCATCGCCACCGAACCGAGTTGCGGAATGTCACCGAATCCAACAGGACCGAACATGTACTTTGCCACGTTGGCCAGATTCGGTAGGTACTGTTCGGTCTTCGCTGCTCTGCCCGCCAGTGTCATCCCACAGACACTGACGCTGATCACCATCGCGACAAACGGATCCTGCTCCGCCAGTGGATGATTCTCCAGCAGTCCACGCACCGACCGCTCGAACAACTCTGCAGCGGCCTCGCCCCGGCCTTCGGACCACTCCAATTCCGCTGCCGCCAACATGATCCCGGCAGCGATCTCAGGGTGGACGCGTGGGTCCGGATCCGCGGGCACCCAACCCTCGGCGAACTGCGCGAACTCCGCGCGCGCCTCATCAAATCGTTTCGCACCGATCAGCGCGGCCACGACATGCCCACGAGTCTGACGGCCATCGTGCTCCGAACCGATCATATCGAGCAACTCGATTGCCCGGCGATAGCTCTCGATGGCCGACTCGAACTCTGCCGCCTGACCATGCAGGCCACCGATCTCGGCCAACGTCATCGCCGTGATCCAGTGGTCCCGCCGGGCCTGCGCCACCACCAGATTCGCCCGCGCCATCCGCAGTGCCCCGAGACGATCGGCCTTGTTCTCACGGGCATTGACGCACAACATGGTCGCGATCATCCGCACCTGCGGAGCCGGACGTCGCGCACCGGCCACCAGTCGGCGCAGTGTGCCGAATCCGCTGTGCGACAGCACCAGCGATGACACAAAATCCATCGGACGATCGTCGGCGCGATCACCGCGGTACAGGAACCGGAGTTGCCACTTGGCAACTGCCAGTGGACGCAACCGGCGGGACATCAACAAATGACCACCGGCAATCAGATATGTCGCCTGCCTGCGCTCACGTTCCGCCTCACCCATCGCGTCGACCGCGGCTCGATCCAGGTGCGGCAATTCCTTGATCACCCGGGGAGACCAGGCCATCACCTCGCCGTGGAGCCCGCGGATGGCCCAGAATCCCGCGATGACCGGGAAACAGCTGACAAGTGTTCGTTCCCAATCCTCCGGCCGCACAGCCACATCGGCCTCCATGCAACGGCGCAGGACCCAGACGAGGTTGTCGACCTCTGCAGAGACCGCGGCCACCACCTCCGGTTGGCGCCCATCCTCGAAGGGCGCATGGGTGTCGTCGGCAAACCTGCGAGCCCATGCCGCTATCGCCGAATTGACCTGCATCCCTTCATCAGCGACGGCCAGCTGCTCCTCACCGAACTCGCGAACCGTCTCGAGCATCCGGTACCGTACACCGTCGTTCTCGACAACGTTCAGGAGCGACTGATCCACAAGCGCGTCGAGAACATCATCGAGTTCGAAGCCGGTGACCCCGACCACTGCGCCGGCGGCGGGGCGCGAGAACCCGCCGGGAAATCGGCACAACCGGCGCAACGCGATCCGCGCCGGCTCGTCGAGCAACTCCCAGCTCCATTCGATGACCGCATGCAGGGTCCGATGCCGGGCAGGCGACGACCGGTCGCCGGTACTCAGCAGGTCGAATCGGTGCGACAGACGCTGCAAGATCTCACGAACACTCATCGTCCGGACCCGCGCCGCGGCCAACTCGATCGCCAGCGGCAATCCATCCAGCGCCCGGCAGAGTTCGGCGACCTCCGCGACGTCGATGCTCACGTCGGGCCGGATCGCGTGGGCCCGAGCGGCGAACAGATCCGTGGCCGCCGAACCGTACTCGTCGATGGAAAGTGGTGGAAGTTGATGGATCACCTCGGCGCCTACCCGCAGCGGCGAACGGCTGGTGGTCAGTATCCGCACATTCTCGGACATGCCGACGAGATCGGCTGCCATCCGGGCACAGGCATCAACCAGGTGCTCGCAGTTGTCGAAGATGACCAGGGACTGCGCGGTCAGCGCGTCGGCCAGCCTGGTCCGCAGGTTCGTATAGGCGACCCGGGGCCGACCACCGGGACCGGTGTCAGATTCACCGACCCCAAGCGTTGCCGCCACCGCGGCCAGCACGTCGTCCTCACTGCGTACGGAGGCCAGTTCCACCAAGAAAACCCGGACGCCATCGGCGGCGACCAGGTGTCCGATGCGGTTGGCGGTACGTGTCTTCCCGGATCCTCCCGGCCCCTGGATCGTCACCACTCGGGACCGGTGGAGCAGCGCGAGAATGTGCGCTACGTCCCCGGCGCGGCCCAACAACTCATTGGGTTCCGCCAACAATCCGACCGACGTCGCACGTCCGGCTCTGCGCGCGGGTGAAGCCACGGCCGGATGCAGCAATTGTTCATGGAGAGCGATGATCTCGGGCCCGGGATCCGTTCCGAGTTCGGTGGACAACGTCCGGCGCAGGCGCGCGAACACGGCCAGGGCCTCGGCTGCACGCCCCAACCCGGACAGCGCACGCATCAGGACCGCGTGCGCCGACTCGTCGAGCGGATCGGCGTCGCATCGGCGCTGGGCCAAGGCCCTGGCGGTCTCGAAGTCGTCGTCGGCCAGCGCATTTTGCGCCCGGCGCTCCTCGAGTTCGATGCGGACACGGTCGGCGGCCTGGCGAACCGATCGGGCGAGGTCGTCGTCGCCGAGATCATCGCCAGGATCACCGCGCCACAGCGCGGCAGCCGCTCGTAACGCATCGGCCGAACCGTCGGCGAGCAAGGAGCCGACCAGGAAGACATCGACGTCCTCGGGCGCCAGAGTCAGTCGATATCCGGCCGGGCCGGCTTCGATGGCGCCCTCGGGGAGCAGTGGCCGCAGGCGTGAGATCTGCGTGTGTAGCGCGGATTGCGGCGACCGCGGGAGGTTGTCGCCCCAGACACCGTCGATGAGCGCCGACTGCGACCGGTGGCTGCCCGGCATCACGGCCAGGACGGCCAGCAGCCGACGTGCCCGGATCCCGGGAACCGGTCGCATTTGCCCGTTCTCGTCCGCGATCGAAACCGGTCCGAGCAGTCCGATGATCGGCACTACTGCGGGAGGTGGCACGTTTTCCTCGCAAATCATGGGCGGATTCGATGCATAACTGCAGGTCAGTGGGACTCGCTACAGACTAGCGCGGTGCCGAGCTCAACTGTTCGGTAGAGATGGCATGTGGCCGGATGGAGCATAGTGCGGGGGCCGGACAACAGGTATGGCTCGGTACGGAAGGATGCTCACATGGCTTCCGCAGCGCAATGGTTCGAAGGATCTCGGCCCCGTACCTACCCGAACGCGATCGCCCCGGTAATCGCCGGAACTGGCGCGGCCGGCTGGGCCGGCGACATCGTGTGGTGGAAGGCAGCGCTGGCCCTGGTGGTCTCGGTGGCGCTGATCATCGGCGTCAACTTCGCCAACGACTACTCCGACGGCATCCGCGGTACCGACGACGTACGGGTCGGACCCATGCGTCTGGTCGGCTCCAAGGTGGCCACCCCGAAGTCGGTGAAGACCGCGGCGATGGTGGCTTTTGCTGTCGCCGGGATCGCCGGGTTGGTGCTCGCATTGTCGAGCGCGTGGTGGCTGATCCTGGTGGGCCTGGCCTGCATCGCCGCCGCCTGGTACTACACCGGTGGCCGAAACCCATACGGCTACAGCGGTTTCGGTGAGGTCTCCGTTTTCGTCTTCTTCGGTCTCGTCGCCGTGCTGGGCACGCAGTTCGTCCAGGCCGAGGAAATCGACTGGGTGGGAGTGCTGGCCGCAGTCGCCGTGGGCTGCTACTCCAGTGGGGTCTTGGTGGCCAACAACCTCCGCGACATCCCCACCGACACCGAGTCCGGCAAGGTGACGCTGCCGGTTCGGTTGGGCGACAAGCGGACCCGGATGCTGCACACGGCACTCGTGGCCGTTCCGACGCTGGTCACCCTCGCGTTGATCGCGGCGACGCCGTGGGCGTTGCTCGGTTTGATCGCGGCTCCGCTGGCCTACAAGGCCAATGCGCCGGTTCGGGCCGGTGCCGGTGGACCGGCGCTGATTCCAGCGCTCGGCCTGACCGGCCTGGCCATGCTCCTCTGGTCGATCGGCACGGCCGTCGGCCTGCTCGTCGCCTGATCCCGCCCCCCGATGATGTGCCCTTTTGGCGGCGCCCACCTGGGCTTTTGTTCGCCAGAAGGGCACACTATCGGCTAGCTGGTGGCCTGTAGCACGGCCTCGCGCAGGGCTTCCGGGGTTGTCACCGATTCGATGAGTGCCTTCGAGGCAGCATCACCGGTGTCCAGGATGCCGAGCAGGACGTCCTCGGGCAACAACTCGCGGCCGGCATCACGGGCGGTGATGCCCGCGCGCGTGATCGCGGCCTTGGCGTCGAGGGAGAACCGGGGCCGACGCATGCCACCGCGGGGTCCACGACGACCTCGGCCGCCTTCCCACGGTCCGCCGTCGCCTTCTTCGCGGTCCCACGGGGGTGTGTCGTCCCCTTCGGGACGCTCCCAGGGCCCTGGCCGAAAACGGCCGTGAGGTCCGTGCGGACCGCCGCGTCCGTGTGGACCCCCATGCGGGCCGCCCCGACGGCCACCGCGGCGTTTACCCCAGTTCTCGGTGATGTCGTCGCCGAATTGGGATTTGACCGCTGCGCGAACCTTGTCGAGATCAATTCCGATGGCCGCAAGGGCGTTCCGGTCTTCATCGACGTGGTCTTTGTCGGCATCGGACTTGTTGGCCTCGTGGTACTCACGCACCACTTCACGGGCCTGAGCCAGGGTCAAACCCTGCTCACCGAGAATGTTGAACACCGAACTCCGGGCGTTGCAGAGCATGCCGAGAATGAGGTGGTCGTTGCCGAGTGTGGGATGTCCGAGGTCGGCGGCCTCCTGATATGCGAAACCCAGGGTCATCCTGTTTTCGCGAGTGAACTGGTGAAACATGTTGTCTCGCTTCCTGATGTGGAATGCGGCGGCTATTCGCCGCGGGAATGCTTTTGGTGCACGGCTTGACGGCTCACCTGCAGGATGTCGGCGATTGCTTGCCAGCTCCAGCCTTGTTGCCGAGCATTGGCGACCTGTACGTCTTCGAGGCGATCGGCCAACGTACGCAGTGCCCTGACCGCTGCCAACCCTTTGGCCGGGTCACGATCTGCAACTGCCGTGGTGATGTCATCTTCGTTGTCTTGCACGATTGTCAAGTTACCCTGACAACATCGCGCTGTCAACATTTATTGACACCCGCCTCCCTTACCCCGATAGTGTGCCCTTTTGGCGAACAAAACCCCAGGTGGGCACCGCCAAAAGGGCACATCATCGGGGTTTGGGGGCCCATCCGCGCAGGGTGAGTTCTCGTCGAAGCTGGACAACGAACTCATCCCGTCCGCTTCTGATGTTCTGCGCGGTGACCGTGATGACGACCCATCCGGCAGCCCGCAGACGGTTCCACCGTTCCAGGTCCAAGGCGTGCTGATGCGGGTCCCGATGGTGTTCACCGTCGTATTCGACCGCCACCAACAGATGCGGCCAGGCGGAGTCGAGTCGGTAGCGGCCGTCCATGACCCGGTGTTGCAGAACGAACCCGTGGAAACCCTCGTCGATGAAGACGAGTCTGAGGCGGGTTTCCCACGGCGACTCCGACAACGGATCGACCAGCTTGAACGCGGTGATCGCCTTGCCGATCCCCCAATGACGTTCCCAGCGCCGCAGTGCCGGCCGGACGTCCTCGAGAAGTCCCGGATGCCGACGGGCCAGGGAATCCAGGGCGGCCACGGCGTCGTCGCGGGAATTGAAGCGTCCCAGATCAATTGCCGTACGCGTCAGCGTGGTGACCAACGATCCGTCGATCTCGGTGTATTCGTCCTCGTCGATCTGCAGCCGACGCACCTTGATCCCTCGGAACTGACGTCCGTTGATCGGCACGATGACCTCGGGCTGCGCGTCTTCGGGCCGATACACGTTCCCCCACAGGTCGGCCGCCGACCACCCGCACAGAATGCCCGGCACGTCCTTGTCGCCCCCGGGATAGGCGAGCCCCGCCGCGAAACTCAGCATCGTGAAGTCGACGACCTGATCACCTCGGACCCAGACGCCCCGAAACAGGAGCCGGTAGTTCTCCCGCAGCTGATACCGCGACATCACCGCAAGTAAGTTCTCCGCCCGCATCGGGCCGGTTGGTAATTCCCCCATACCGACACCGAACACACCCCGACCGACCGAAGGCGCACTCCACCACCGAGTTATCCACAGCCCTGAACCCGAAAGTGTGCCCTTTTGGCGAACAAAAGCCCAGGTGGGCCCCGCCAAAAGGGCACATCATCGGGGGGCGGGGTTACTCGGTGAGGAGGGACTCGCTGATGTTCATCCGACCGGCGCGGGCGGCGGGGAAAAACGAACCCGCAAAGCACAGGACAAAGGCCACAACCACATATCCGGCGATCAAGATCTGCGGCGAATACTCGATCTGCACCGACGTCGTCTGGGTCAGGATCTTGTTGCCGATGACGTGCATGACGGTCCCCATCACCACACCCAACAGCGACCCCACCGCCGCCACCGCAGCGGCTTCCGCAAGAACCATCCGCCGGACGAACTTCCTCGACGCACCCATCGCCCGGAGGACACCGATCTCGCGTTTGCGTTCGATCACCGAGAGCAACAACGTGTTCAGCAACGCGATGGCCGCGACCACGGCCACGATCCACTGAATGGCGATGGCGAACGCGCCGGACTGTTCCACCGAGGCCTTCGTGGCGTCGAGGCCCTCTTGGCCGGTGTAGATGTTCACGGGCATGGTGGACGCGCCCGCGGCCGCGGCTTCGAGCTCCGGACGGATCTGCTCTTGGTCGACACCGGGTTCCAGCGTCACCTGCAGATAGGTGTCGCCGGGCCGGTTGAACCACTGCGTCAACAGGTCGTAGGAGATCGCCGCCGTCCCGGAGTTGATGCTCACGTAGTCGACGAGCTGCAACACCGGCAACGAGTGGTACCCCGTCGGCGACGCGATCTCGACGGTGTCACCGGTCCCGACATCGAGGTTACGGGCCAGCGTGCGCGACATGATGATGCCCCGGCCGGCCAACACCTCCTCGATGACCTCCGGGGAACCCTTGCGGATGAACGGGGCGATCGTCCCAGGGGCCAACCCCTGCAACATGACCCGGGATTCACCGACGTTCACCGACGCCCACTGGCCGCCGAGCACATTCTCGACGCCATCGACCTGCTCCACCGCTGCGGTCACGGCCGGATCCAGGATCGGACCATCGGGGATCGTCGACTTCTCCTGCGACGACACGTAGAAGTCGGTGTCGCCCAACCCTTCCAACGAACCGGAGATCGAGGAGACCAGGTTGTTCATCACACCGGACGTACACAGACCGACGGTGATCGCCACTGCCACGGTCATCAGCGTCGCCCAGGCCCGGCGGGGGGCCCGGTCGGTGTTGACGGCGCTGAGCTTGCCCGGACCACCGAGGCGGCCGGCCAGCCAGGTCACGCCCGCCACAAGCGGTTTGGTGAGCGAGTAGCAGATCAGCAACATCCCGACACAGACCACGATGCCCGCGAACGCAACACCTTGGTTCTGGATCTCGTTGGCCATCACCCAGCCGATCACCATCAGGATGACGCCGACCACCGCGGACACCTTGGCGGCCACACCGGTCCCGGCCTTCTGATCGGCCACCGCGCCACCGGTCATCGCCTCGATCGGCGACACGGTGAACACCGACCGTGCCGCCAGCATGCTGGCCCCGGCACAGGCGAGGACACAGGCGAGGACCGCAACGGGTGCGGCATAGGACGGCAGGCCGAATTCGATGGTGGCGCCATACGACGACAACACGTCGGGCAGTTGCCCGATTGCCCAGCGCCCGGCCAGGATTCCGACCGGGACGCCGATCAGACCCCCGACCAGTCCGAAGAGCGCGGCCTCACCGATCAGATCGGCCACCAGCGGACCCCGACGACCACCGAGGGCGCGGATCATCGCGATCGACGAACGCCTCGACGCCACCGCCATGTTCATCGTGTTGAACACCAGGAAGCCGGCGATGACCAGTGAGATCAGGGACACCAGCAACGTCGAGTCCCGGGTCACCGCACCGGCGGTCTCGGCCTGCTTGGCCCGGAAATCCGGATCGACGACCACCGCACGGCCATCGACAAGGTCGTTCAACTGCTCCCGCAGCGCAGCGGTGGACGAACCCGACTCCTTGGTGACCAGGATCGAATCGACCCGACCGTCATGGCCGGTCAGCTGTTGCGCCAGCCCCAGGTAGGCAAAGATGAACTGGCCGTTGTTGATCGACCTCGCCGCCGGCGCGTCGATCACCATCGTCACGGTGGTGTCGACACCGTTGATCGAAACCTGTTGGCCCTTCTGGAATCCGGTTGCCTTGCCGACGCTGATCCCCGACATCAGCGCGGTGACATCAGCACCCTCGGTGGCCGACGCCACGGCATCACGCAGACCACCCTGGATCGAGGCGATGTTGTTGTCGCTGCCGAGCACGGTGGTGCGTTTGCCGTCGACAAAGATCGAGCTGTTGATCAGCGGGACAACATTTTTCGCGGCCGGGGCATCGCGGCGGATCTCACCCATCAGTTCGTCGTCGACACCCGAGTCGACGATGCCGGCGATCTCCAGATCGGCGGATCCCGAAATGGTCGCGCCGAGCTTCTGCACCGACGACGTCAACGACCCGTAGGTTCCCAACACCGCCACCAACAGTGCCGAGGCAACCACGACCACCAGCAGCGACGTGGTCACCCGCAGGCGATGGCCGAGTAGTTCCCGAAGATTGACAAGCCTGATCCGCGTCAGGCCGGCGCGCACCGCCCCGAACAGTGCCGACGGCTTCACTCCTGGATCTTCCCGTCCCGCACGGTGATCGTGCGATCGGCGTGCGCTGCGGCCTTGTTGTCGTGGGTCACCATCACCACCAACCGGCCGTCACCCTCGCGGGCGACCTCGGAGAGCAGCTCCAGGATCGACTCACCCGTCTGCGAATCGAGGTTTCCGGTCGGCTCGTCGGCCAGCACGATCCGCGGGCTCATGATCAGCGACCGCGCGATCGCGACGCGCTGCATCTGCCCGCCGGACAACTCGGACGGGCGGTGCTTCGCACGTTCGCCGAGCCCGACCCGATCGAGCAGCGCGATGGCCTCCGGTTTGGCCGACCGCAGAGACTTGCCGTCGAGCAGCCGCGGCAATGCGACGTTCTCCCAGGCCGACATCGTCGGGATGAGGTTGAAGAACTGGAAGATGAATCCGACCCGGTTGCGCCGGAATGCGGACTGCTCTTCCTCGGACAATCCCGCCAGGTCGAGACCGTCGACGATGATCTGTCCGGAGTCCGGGACATCCAGTGCCCCCAGGACGTGCAGCAAGGTGCTCTTGCCCGCACCCGACGGCCCGACGATGGACACGAACTGACGCGCCTGAAGGGTCAGATTGAGACCGTCGAGCGCCCGGACCTTCTCCTGGCCCATCTGATACTCCCGCACCAGGTCGATCGCCTCCACGATCGGCCGTCCATCCATCTCCCGGATGTCGCCCAGTCCCGAGCCCTGCTCACTCAATCCACTCCCCCGTCGTGAAGAACGTCTCCAGTGTCGCTTCGGCGCGGGTCAGATCCAGACCGGCACCGGCAACCCAGTCGTCGTTGTAGTACGTGCCGGAATACCGGTCCCCACCGTCGCACAGCAGGGTCACGACACTGCCCGGCGTCCCTTCCCGCCGCATCTCGGCGACCAGACGCAGGGCGCCCCAGAGGTTGGTGCCGGTCGATCCACCCACCCGCCAGCCCAGAACATCGCTGGCGCGCCGGGCGGTGGCAATGCTCGCCTCATCGGGCACCGACACCATCCGGTCGATCACCTGTGAGACGAACGACGGTTCGACCCGCGGACGACCGATCCCTTCGATGCGTGAGCCCGGCACCGGTCCGGCCAGGGCGTCCGGATTACCGTCGCGATAGGCGGGGTAGAACGCCGAGTTCTCGGGGTCGACGACACACAGCCACGTGTGGTGCCGCCGGTACCTGATGAAGCGGCCGATGGTGGCCGAGGTCCCGCCGGTTCCGGCTCCCACGACCACCCAGGTCGGCACGGGGAACTCTTCCTGCGACAGCTGGCTGAAGATCGATTCGGCGATGTTGTTGTTGCCTCGCCAGTCGGTGGCGCGTTCGGCCATCGTGAACTGGTCGATGAAATGACCGTTGGTCTGATCGGCCAGCTGCTGCGCGGCGTCGTACACCTCGTCGGACCGCTCCACGAAATGGCACAGTCCACCCTGCCGCTCGATCAGCCCGATCTTGGCCGGCGATGTCGTCGCGGGCATCACCGCGATGAACGGGACACCGATCAGCTGCGCGAAGTAGGCCTCGGACACCGCCGTCGACCCCGACGAGGCCTCGATGACCGTGGTCCCCTCGGTGATCCAGCCGTTGCAGAGCGCATAGAGAAACAACGACCGTGCCAGACGATGCTTGAGCGAACCCGTGATGTGGGTGCTCTCGTCTTTCAGATAGAGCGAGATCCCGGTGGCACCGGCGCCGGTGCCCCACCGGGACCAGGCCGGCAGCGGAAATCTCAACAGATGGGTATCGGCACTCCGGGTCGCATCGGCGTCGATCAGCCGGATCGCGTTGTCGACCCACCGCCGATCACCCCGTCTGTCGACCTCACGCGTCCACTGCGCCCCGCCGCCACCGTTCACCATGATCTTTTAGGTGTCAGATCCGTTTTCACCACGCAGCCGCGACGTCAGGTTCTCGCGCTGCGCCTTGCGGCCGGCGTCGACCGTCGCGATCCCGACGTTGACGCGGTCGCGCAGACCCTTGAACAGCAGCATTCCCAACGGCAGCGCGATGATCACCGCAAAGAACGCGGCGACCAGGATCGGGACGTCGATCCCCACGGCCTGGCCGATCAGGTAGATCCCGGCGGCCAGCGCGATGACGAGGGCGATCCGGGCACCGGTGAAGAGCACCAGGTCGATCGCCAATCGCCGTCCCGCACCGGGCGTCGGTTCCACGGCGGGAGGGGTGCGGTCCTTCTTTGCAGAGGACCGATTGTTTCCAGAGGGCTCATTCGTGCTCACGCCCTAGACCTTACTGCGCAAAGAGCAGGGCTGACACGTGCACCTTTGCAATCGCATTACCAACACTTAACTATTCGAATACTTGGGCATTTCGGTGTAACCATGGTGTTCGTAGGCTCCTCCAGAGACATGTGGGAGACCTGCACACAATCCGTGCCACAGCTCCACCCTGAGTCGCGGCATGCGGTTGACGGCCCACTCGATAGGAGCAGCCATGACGTTTGCAGGCCCACTCGGACAACACACACCCAGCCCAGCTCTGAACAACCCCGGCCCGGTTCTCTCACCCCAGGCCGCCAGCCAGCACACGCTGACTCCGGGCCAGGTGGCCGCGATGTTCAACGTCAACCCCAAGACCGTCGCCCGTTGGGCCAGTTCGGGGCTACTGGGGGCGATCCGTACACCCGGTGGCCACCGGCGGTTTCGGGAAGAAGACGTGGTCGAACTTCTCAATCGGCGTACCCCCGCGACCGGTAGCTGACCAACGGACCGATTCCGACAGATCCCCAGGCCCCCACCCGGACGGTCTGGGGATTTTCGATCTGCTGTTCGGCGCAGCCGGCACCGCCCGCTGACGCCTCCAGTAGCCTGGCGTCAACGGCTTTGATTCTTGGAGGTGCCGAAATGATCTACCTACTTGCCATCATCGGCTTGCTGGCACTGACCTACCTCGCCTGGCGCGCCTTCGGCCCGGACGCAGCCGGCGCAGAATCCAGCGGGCCACCGGTTCCACGGCGGCAGATGAAGCGCGGACCGGTCGGCCCGGACGACGATCTCGATTTCCTGAACGACCTGGAGCGCAAGGCCCGCGACAAGAACCCGAAGTTCAAGTCCGACGGTGACGAACGACCCAACCCCACCGATTGACGCCGGCGATCCCGGCTGGGGTTCAAGAAACACTGAACAACTGTCCAAGTTTTTTTGGCCTATTGTCCAAGAATTAAAATCCAATTGCGCTTTCGCATTTGCCGGACTAAGTCCGAAATTAACGTGCGCAAATTGCCGGAAGTCGCCCGCTACTCGGTACCCCTTTTGCGAACTTTAAAGGTAGAGTCACGCTCTAGTTCGACCGCTTCACACTGCTGCGGTCCAATCAGAGGTCTGGGAGTTAGATAAGTGGCTGCTGTACACGATGGAAAAACATTCGCCGACCACCTGAACGAATTGTTCAGCACTGTGCGCGACGAGAATGGAATCCCCTACACGGGCAAGAAGATTGCCCTCAAGGCCAACCAACTCGGCTACACCTTGAGCGACGCGTATATCTCCCAGTTGCGGACCGGCAAGGCCAAAACTCCGTCGTTTCGAACCGTCGAGGCAATTTCCCGGGCATTCGAAATCAGCGTCACGTATTTCTTGACGGACCCGGATGAAGATCTCAAACGTGTCGAACAGCAACGTGAATATGTGCAGATGGCCGCCGAGACCGGAGCGCACCTGGCGGCCTTCCGTCACGAGGCCATCTCCACCGACACGATCGATGTCGTGATCGAACTCCTGAAGGTCGTCAAGAAGCAGCAGAACGACCGCGTGAGCTGACCTACGTCGGAGAAGCCCTTGATCTGCCCCGTCGTCGGCGCCGATGTGTGCGCGCCGATGACACACCCCTGATACGCCAAAAGGCGCCCGGACCCGAAGGTCAGGGCGCCTTTTGGCGTGGTGTCAGAGCCCGGCGTAGGAGTGCAGGCCCGAGACCACCAAGTTGATGATGAACAGGTTGAACAGCATTGCCACGAAACCGGCGATGTTGATCCAGGCCGCCGCCGTGTTCCGCCAACCGGCGGTGGCGCGGGCATGTAGGTACGCCGCGTAGATCACCCAGGCGATGAACGAGACGGTCTCCTTGGGGTCCCATCCCCAGAACCGGCCCCAGGCGGCTTCGGCCCAGATCGCGCCACAGATGACGCCGAGGCCGAACAGTGGGAATGCGAACACAACCGTCTTGTAGGCGAGCCGATCCAGCGTCTGGGCCGACGGCACACGTTGCAGAATCCGACCCCAGAACCGGTCGCTCGGTTCGGGATACTTCAGCTTCAGCAGGTACAGGATGCTCGCGACACCCGAGACCAGGAAGACGCCGGATCCGAGTGCGACGATCGAGACGTGGACGGCCAGCCAGTACGACTTGAGCGCCGGGACCACGGGTGCGGCGTTGGTGTAGAGATACGTGCCTGCGACGAACAGCAGGATGACGACCGGCAGCAACACGAATCCGAGCAGCGGACGGTACTCACGCTTACGCAGCACCACCAGCGCCGCGACCATGCCGGTGGCGCAGGTGATGGAGACGAACTCGTACATGTTGCCCCAGGGCGCCCGGCCGGTCGCGACGCCGCGCAACACGATCGAGGCGATCTGCAGCGCGGTCGCCAGGAGGACCACGCCGTAGGCCATCTTGGCCAGCCGGTCCCCCAGCGGTGCCTTCTCTGTGGTCTGGAGCTTGCCGGGCGTACGCACATCGTCGGCGCCGACCAGCGGCGAACCACCCGACACCCCCGCGGCGACGAGCTCGTTCGACTTCTCGACGGTCTTGTTCTTGGTGGCCAGCGAAGCCAGGAACATGACCATCGCCAGGACGTACACGGTCAGCGCCGTGCCATACGTCAGGTCGGAAAACCGAGAAAGTGTCTCATCGACGTTCATCAGTCACCTTTTCCCAGCATTCATTTTTTGCGTCCACCTTGTTCTCTGCCACCAGGCTTGTTCTTGTTCGCATCGGGGTCGATGCCCAACAGATCGGCGACCATGTCGGAAAAGCCCTCGCCCCAACCAGCCTGATCCGTGCGCGCCAGACCGGCCATTTCTACTACAGAGCGTCGCACATCCGCCGTAGAGGTGCCATCACCCGGCGGCCCGGTCAAGGGTGTGATCCGCGCCCACACCCGGCGCCGCTTGATCAGCAGGGAGACCAGCAGGCCGACGAGCATCGCGATGGCGGAGACCAGCACCCAATTCTGGGCGGGATCGTGTGAGACCTGCAACGAGACCCAGCGCTGGAAACCTTCGAACTGCACGGTCGTGCCGTCCTGCAGCGTCGTCGATTCGCCCATGTTGAGGTTGACCCGTTCCTGCTTGAGCAGACGTCCCTGGTTGATCAGGTTCACATCGAGGGTGAAGACGTTCTGTGGTCGTCCGGTGTCGAGCCCGGTGTCGCCCTTGTAGATGTCGATGGCGACCGCGGGAGCCTCCGGCAGCGGGAAGCTCGAGGTCATCAGGCCGCCGTGGAAGGTGGCCGTCGGCGCGAACAGTCCTTCGATCGCGATCTGGTTCTTCCGACGCTCGTCCTCGTTGGGGTAGAGCCCGGCCGGGGTGTCGAAGCGGGCCACGCCACTCGACATCATCGTCTGCAGCTCGTCCGGCCGGAACGGAACCGTCTGTGTGCGGGTCTCACCACCGGGGAACGTGACCGTGAAAGTGGGGGCGAAACCATTGCCGAGCAGATAGATCCGGTCGCCCGCGATCCGCAGCGGATGGTTGACCCTGACCTCGCTGGATTTCCACTGGTCGCTGTCGATGTCACTGCCGACCTGGTACTTGAGGTCGGCGCTGTACATCTCGGGTTGCCCGCTCGGCAAGAAGTCCGCGTCGAACGATTCCACCTGCAGGCAGAACTCGTTGAGGTTGGTGCCGTCGACCATGTTGCCCGCGCGGAAGGAGTCGTAGACCGCGGTCGAGGTGTTGCAGAGACCTTCCTGGCCGTCGGCGACCAGGATGCGGGTGCCCTCGTAACCGAACATCTTGCCCGCCGCGATCGCGACCAGCAGTGCCAGCAGCGCGAAGTGGAACAGGAGGTTGCCGCCTTCGCGCAGGTATCCCTTCTCGGCCGAGACCTCGACGACGGTCACCACCGACCCGTCGGCTTCTTTGCGCTCGACGGTGCGGGTGGTCTTGCGCCATCCGCGCAGACCGGAGTTGATCTTCGACGCGAGCGCGTCGGGAGTGCCGTCGACCTCATGGCTCTCGTGCCGGGGCAACCGGCCGAGGTTGCGTGGGGCCGGGACCGGACGGGCCCGCAGCGCCTTGGCGTGTTCGATCATGCGAGGCGTCAGACAGCCGACGAGCGAGATGAACAGCAGCACGTAGATGGCGGTGAACCAGATGCTCGAGAAGACCTCGTACATCTGGATCTTGTCGAAGAACTCACCGATGAAGCCGTGATCGGCGATGTACTCCTCGGTCTTGAACTCATTCAGCGACCGCTGCGGCAGGAGCGCTCCGGGTACCGCGGCCAGGGCCAGCAGGAAGAGCAAGGCCAGGGCGGTCCGCATCGAGGTCAGCGAACGCCAGGTGTTCCGCGCCGGCCACAGCAGGTAGCGCTTGAGCGGGCCGGCCTTCGGTACGGGCGGCGGGGTTCGGGTCTCGGTGGCGGTCATATCGGGAGCACCGTGTCGGAGACGAACATGTCCCGAACCCAAACGATGAATTGATCCCACAGTCCGGTCACCAGCGCCACGCCCACGACAACCAGTAGTACACCTCCGAAGATCTGGATGGCTCGAGCGTTTGTGCGCATCCAGCCGACCGCCCGCAAAGCCCAGGCCGAACCGAAGGCCAGAAGGATGAACGGCAGGCCCAAACCGAGGCAGTAGAAGACGATGAGCGTCACACCTCGGGCTGCGGTCGCGCCCTCGGTACCGCTGGCGGTGGTGATGACCGCGGCCAGTGTCGGGCCGAGGCAGGGCGTCCAGCCGAGCGCGAAGACCGCACCCAGCAAAGGGGCTCCGACCAGGTTCGATACCAGTCGCGGATGGAACCTGGCGTCGCGCTGCAGGATGGGGATGAGTCCGATGAACACCAGACCCATGATGATCGTGATCACACCGCCGACGCGTTGCAGTAGTTCACGGTTGACCACGAAGGCGCTCGTGATCCCGAACACAGAGGCCGTGGCGAGCACGAAAACGATTGTGAATCCGAGCACAAACAGCAAAGCGGCCCCGGTGACCCGCAGTCGTCCGGCCTTCTTCGACTCCGCATCGCTCATCGCCGGGGCCTCGGCACCGACCAATCCGGCCAGGTACGACAGATAGCCCGGAACCAGGGGCACCACACAGGGCGAGGCGAACGAGACCAGCCCGGCGAGCATGCATGCCCCCAGTGCCAGCAACAGCGGACCGCTCGACACGGTGTCCGCGAAGGTGTCACCGACTCCGGCGAGGTGGCTTGAACTCTGGGCTACAAAAGTCATGCGGTATCAGATGTTTCAGCGGCGATCCGCTCGACGACAGGTTGCAGTTCGTCCGCGGTGACGGCTTTGAGGAACACCGCCGCGGCGCGATGCTGACGATCGAGCACCAGTGTGGTCGGGACCACCGAGGTCGGGGTGGTCAGCTTCGACAGGGTGCGTCCGTCGTAGTCGTAGATCGACGGGTACGTCACCGCGCGATCGACGACGAAGTCGCGGGCCGAATCCTTGCGGTCACGAAAGTCGATGCCCAAGAACGCAACACCCGAATCCTTGGTGTTCTCGTAGACCTCTTCGAGGGCGGTCGCCTCGCCGCGGCACGGGCCGCACCACGAACCCCACACGTTGATGACCACGACCTGATTCTCGAAATCGGAGAGACTGAGGGTCTTGTCGTCGGACAGCAGGTCCGGTCCGGTGAGGTTCGAGACCTTGCCACGTTCGGCCGGCGGATCGTAGAAGATCACGGTTTTGCCACCGGGAGAGACGAATTCGAAGTTCTCGCCTTGCGCCACGGCGTCGTCGCCGGTGCCGCAGCCGGCGATCACCAGCAACGTCGCGATTCCGAGGATGCACAACGTGACCAGCCGCCAACCCAGCGGCGCCAGTATGCGGGTCCTCCTACGCTCAGGGCCTGGCTCCATCACTGTGTCGCTACCTCAGGCTCCCGTGGCAAGGGGGTCAGAAGCACCGGCAGGTTCCGAATAAACGATGTCCACCAACGCATCCCCGTCGTACATCAAGCTCGTCAGCGACGCCAACGAGCACTGACGCTTCCGCGGATCGTGCCAAAGTCGTTGCCCTTCAAGGAATCTCCGCAACGTGTACACCGGTAGCTGGTGACTGACGCAGACTGCCTCATGCCCCTTGGCCTCTTCGCGGGCCTTGTTGGCGACTGCGAGCATGCGGTGCGCCAGCTGGATGTACGGCTCGCCCCAGCTCGGGGTGAACGGGTCGCGCAGTTTGATCCAGTGCCGGGGGCGCCGCAATGCGCCGTCGCCCACCGAGACCCGCAGGCCCTCGAAGGTGTTGTCGGCCTCGATGAGGCCCTCGTCGGTGATGATCTTCAGTCCGTGGGCGTCCGCGATCGGGGTCGCGGTTTCCTGCGCCCGCTGCAGCGGGGAGGCGAACACGTGGGTGATGTCGTGATCGGCCAGGGCGTCGGCGACCGTCTGCGCCTGTTTCGCGCCGAGCTCGGACAGGTGATAGCCCGGCAGTCGGCCATAGAGGATGCCGTCGGGGTTATGGACTTCCCCGTGTCGCATCATGTGCACGATTGTGCGCATCAGTTCTCCTTCAGGGCCCGGGCAGCGGCGGTCGCAGCAGCCGGGAGTGCCCCGGCTATAACACCGAAAGCATCCCCGTCCAAGGCCGCGGATACAAACCAGGCTTCGAATGCACTCGGCGGCGGGTAGACGCCGGCATCGAGCAGGGCGTGGAAGAATGGCGCAAAACGCCAGGTCTCGGTGTTTTTCACCGCCGCATAGTCGGTGATGGGGGTATCGGTATCTGCGGTGAAGAACACGCTCACGAGGTTGCCCGCGTACTGCACGCGGTGGCCCACGCCCGCAGTGTTCAGTGCATCCCCGATGAGGGTTCCGAGCTGTTTCGAGTTGGCGTCGAGCGCGGCGTAGACGGCGTCATCCGCGTGCCGCAGGGTCGCCAACCCGGCAGCGACCGCGACCGGATTTCCGGACAGGGTGCCGGCTTGGTAGACAGGACCGGCCGGGGCCAGGTACGCCATGATGTCGGCGCGTCCGCCGAATGCTGCGGCCGGGAGTCCACCGCTCATGACCTTGCCGAAGGTGTAGAGATCACCGGCAACGCCTTCGAGACCGAACCAGCCGGCCTTGCTCACCCGGAAACCGGTCATGACCTCGTCGATGATGAGAAGTGCACCATCCGCGCTGGTGACGTCCTTGAGACCCTGATTGAAGCCGTCGACCGGGGCGACCGCGCCCATGTTCCCGGCTGCGGCCTCGGTGATGATCGCAGCGATCTGCCCGGGGTATGCCGCAAATGTCTCGCGGACGGCGGCCAGGTCGTTGTACGGCAGGACGATGGTGTCCTGGGCCTGCGCGCCGGTGACACCGGGTGAGGTCGGCAGGCCCAGCGTGGCCACACCCGAACCGGCGTCGGCGAGCAAGGCGTCGACGTGGCCGTGGTAGCAGCCGGAGAACTTGATGATCTTGCTGCGACCGGTGAATCCCCGGGCCAGCCGCACCGCCGACATCGTCGCCTCGGTGCCCGAGTTCACCAGCCGGACCTGCTCTACCGGCGCCACCCGCTTGATGATCTCTTCGGCCAGCTCGATCTCGGCCTCGGTCGGCGCGCCGAACGACAGACCCGTGGTCGCGGCCTTCTGCACCGCCTCGACCACCGCCGGGTGGGCGTGGCCCAGGATCATCGGGCCCCAGCTGGAGACCAGGTCGACGTAGCTGTTGCCGTCGGCATCGGTCATCCGATAACCGGATGCGCTGGAGATGAACCGCGGGGTTCCGCCGACGGAATTGAAGGCTCGAACCGGCGAGTTCACTCCGCCTGGGATGGCACGGGATGCGCGCTCGAAGAGCTGCGCTGACTTATCGGTGGCATGCGACACGACCTCCAGTGTGGCAAACGCCGACCCGACAACCGAAAATGGCGGGCTCCGACGACTCTGACCTGCCCCTTTGCTCGCGCTGGTCTTCGCTGCCCGAACCAGGATCTTGCGAGTTCAGCGGAACCGGGCACCCAGGCCCGACGGTGCGACGTGGATCTCTGTGGTCCGGATCGAACCAGCTGCATCTGGGTCACCTCGACCCAGGGCAAGCGCGTCGGATGGCCGCCGCAATCGTGCAGAGGCGACCACGACTGCCGGCCACACCAGTTCGGCGACCACGGTCACGCGTTCGGCGAGCCCGAGCAGTGCCCCGCCCTGGGTTTCGTAGGCGGTCCAGGCAAGCAGAAGAAAGAGTGTGCCCGACGCCGCGGTCGCAGCGGGGATCCGGAGCGCGGCCGGCGCCGCCCTCGACCGGGATACCGCGAGCGCGGGCCACAGCGCCAGCAGGAATGCCGAGACGCAGGTTGCCGTGAGATGCAGGGTCGCTGTCAGCGTGATCGGAAGCGCTGCGACCGCCACACCGCTGGCACCACCGGCAACGAGAACAACACGGGCGATCGGCCGCACCATGAACAAACCCAGACCCACCGCGATCAGGCAACCAGCACTGAGCGCGATCCCGAGGGACATGACCCATTCGGCGCGGTCCGATGCAGCCAGCACGCTCAGTGTCTGACGGAGCGGGTTGTGGCCGGCCGTGGTCAGCTCATCCGCCGCGGTCGCGGTGACGAGCAACAAGACCGGGGCCGTTGCCGCCGAGACCCGCGCCCAGCGCGGCACGATCAGACCGGCTGCTTCCATGAGTGTTTCAACCACGGTCGGCGGCGGAATACTCCGTGTTCTGACATAAAAATTCTTGATCGGACAGCAATTCACGACGATCGGGCCGAACCGAGCCTGCCCGCGTCCGGCATGTCCGAAATCGGGCTGTGATGGTGTGTTCAGTGAGGTTGCGTTCAGTCTGGATCGGACAACAGGATCAGCAGCAGTTCGGCTCGCGTCCGGGCATCGGTGAGATCGATGCGTAGTAGGCGCTCGATGCGGTCGATCCGATTGCGAAGTGTGTGTCGATGAACCCCGACTGCCAGGGCCGCCGGATCCCACTGACCGTTGGCCTGCAGGTAGGCCTGCAAGGTTTCGACAAGATCGCTCCCCTGCTCGCGGTCCTGGTCGACCAGCGGACCGAGCCGCGAGACCCGGGCCCCGCTCAGTGCCTTCCGGACCGGATCGAGCGCCAGCAGCGACCGTTGCGCCAAGAGATCGACCACTTCACCCTCCGCCGCCACATCGGCGGCCAGCCTGGCATGGCGGGCGGACTCGGCGATCCCATCAACGGCCACAACCGAACCCAATCCACCGCGACAGCCACCGATCCCGACGACGCCGAGGACGGATTCCGCAACGCGCCGCTGGTCTTCCCCACGCAGCAGTACCACGATCTCCTGTCCCAGGTGGTGCACGAACACCGGTCGCCACCGCGATCGAAGTTCGACGGCCGCCGCGATCGCTGCCTGCTGCGCCGCCGCAACACTGCTGAATGTCGCGGTGGCAACGCGGACCCGGCCGTCCCGATCAGCCGCCCGCAGCACGATGTTGCGTGCGGCCGCCGGTGGCGGACCGGCCACCGCCATCATCAGGGCATCAGCATGCAAGGCTTGTTGATCACGCTGCACCTGAAGGGGTTTGGCGTGCTCCAGACCGAGCAGCGAGGTCGCATGCCCCAGTAGGACCCGCTCGAGGTCGCCCAGCGGTGACGCACTGAGCACTGCGAGGTAACCGAATACGCTGCCGCCGACGCTGATCCGCTGGATCGTGACCGTGTGCTCTTCGGTCATCGTGACACCACTGGCCGCATTGGGATCACGCGTGACCTCACCGCGCACCATCTCGATCTGTTCGGCACCGACAACAGCGGGCCGTGAACTCACCAGTTCGCGTTCATGATCGAGCAACACGACAACGGCATCGATCGCCTCCCCCAACTCGCGGACGACCGCGGGCATCCCACCGGATATCACTGCCCTCGTGATCCGCGGTTGGGTATGGGACGCGCGAACGAATTGGTCGTATCGCTGTTCGGCGATCCGATCGAGCACCGCCCGGGCGATCGCCGAGAACGGCACCGGCAGCGGCACCTCCACCAGTGGGATGCCACAATCGTCGGCCGCCTCGACGAGATCCCGGGGGACGGCGTCGAAACCGAAGCCCACACCGAACCCGACGCCGGCGATACCGGCCTCACCGAGTCCGCGCAGATAGTCGAGACGTCCCTCCCGCGACTCCGGCAGTCGTAGTCCGGTGGTGAGTAGCAGTTCGCCCCCGGCCAGCCATTCCTGTGGCGCCGGGAGTTCCGACGGCAACGCGCAATCGATGTCCCGGTCGATCCCGGCGCGGCCACCGAGCAACGTCAGGCCGAGGTCGCGCTGGGCGAGCAGCCAACGAACCGTTGTGCTCACTGCCGCTACCCCCTGAGTTCACCTGCTACGGAATGACCCAGACCTGGGATGACCTTCAGTCGATTGTACAGAGTGGCAGGCTGGTGACCAGGTGTTGGACAAACTGTCAGGATCCGGTTTGCGGCCCCGCGGCGAAGACTGGGTGACGGTAGGAGTTTCCATCCACCCGCAACCGAAAGTGACCTGGTGTCATGGCACACGAGCCCCTGAAGAACTACATCAACGGCGTCTTCGTCGCCTCGGATTCGACCGCGACCATCGATCTGATCAATCCCACCGATGAGTCCGTGGTCGGTGTGTCGCCGATCTCGACCCGATCCGACATCGATGCCGCGATGGCCGCCGCCGCACGGGCCTTCAAATCGTGGGGCAAGACCACCCCCAAGGTCCGCCAGAAGGCGCTCCTGGCACTGGCAGACGCCATCGAGGCGAACTCGGATGCACTCGTGGCCGCGCAGGCCCGCAACACCGGACAGCCCGACGAACAGATCGCCGACGAAGAAGTCACCGTCGGTGCCGATCAGATCCGGTTCTTCGCCGGTGCCGCACGACTCCTCGAAGGCAAATCCGCGGGCGAATACATGGATGGCTTCACCTCGTACGTGCGTCGCGAGCCGGTCGGGGTGATCGCACAGGTCACGCCGTGGAACTACCCACTGATGATGGCGCTGTGGAAGATCGGGCCCGCGATCGCCGCCGGCAACACCGTGGTCCTCAAACCGTCCGACACCACTCCCGAATCCACGCTGGTCCTCGCCGAGATCTCCAAGGGCATCCTGCCCGACGGTGTGTTGAACGTGATCCTCGGTGACGGCGCCACCGGCGCCGAGATCGTCGGACACCAGACTCCGAGCATGGTCTCGATCACCGGTTCGGTACGGGCCGGGATCGCGGTCGCGGTCTCTGCGGCGCAGAACCTCAAACGAGCCCACCTCGAACTCGGCGGAAAAGCCCCGGCGGTGGTCTTCGCAGACGCAGATCTGGACAAGGCCGTCGACGGTATCGGTGAAGCGTCGTTCTTCAACGCAGGCCAGGACTGCACGGCGGTCACCCGCATCCTGGTCCACTCGTCGATCCACGACAAGTTCGTCGATGCCCTCGTCGACAAGGCCAACGGCACAACGGTTCCCCCACTCAACAACATCAACCACTTCACGAAGGTGACGTCGATCCTCGATTCGGTGCCACCGCACGCCACGGTGGCCACCGGCGGTAAACGGAAGGGCGACAAAGGCTTCTACGTCGAACCCACGGTGATCACCGGTGTGGAACAGACGGACTCCCTCGTCCAGGAGGAGACGTTCGGACCGGTGGTGACGGTGCAGGCCTTCGACTCCGAAGAACAGGCCCTCGAAATGTCCAATGACGTGAGCTACGGCCTGGCCTCCAGCGTGTGGACAACCGACAACGCCACCGTCGGCCGAATGAGCGCCGGACTCGACTTCGGTTGCGTCTGGGTCAACTGCCACATCCCGCTCGTCGCAGAGATGCCGCACGGCGGATTCAAGAGTTCCGGTTACGGCAAAGATCTCTCCAGCTACGGGGTCGAGGACTACACCCGCATCAAGCACGTCATGAGTTCGGTGGAATGAGGATGACATCAGTGAGCGTCAACTACCGCCTGCCCCAGGAACGCAACATCGTCACCTCGATACCCGGTCCGAAATCCGCCGCACTGCAAGGCCGCCGGGCGATGGCGGTGGCCGGTGGCGTGGGTTCGACCGTGCCGGTGTACGCCGCCGATGCCGACGGCGGGGTGATCGTCGACATCGACGGCAACTCGTTCATCGACTTCGGCTCCGGCATCGCCGTGACAACGGTCGGTGCCAGCAACTCTGCGGTCTCCGCCGCCGTCGCCGAACAGGCCGGACACTTCACGCACACCTGCTTCATGATCACTCCGTACGAGGGATACGTCGCGGTGGCCGAACGCCTCAATCATCTGACGCCGGGGGATCACCAAAAGCGCACGGTGCTCTTCAATTCCGGCGCTGAGGCCGTCGAGAACGCAATCAAGGTGGCACGGTTGGCAACCGGTCGCGATGCCGTGGTCGCATTCGACCATGCCTACCACGGTCGCACCAGCCTGACGATGGGCTTGACCGCCAAGACCATGCCCTACAAACACGGTTTCGGCCCGTTCCCGCCGGAGATCTACCGAGTGCCGACGTCGTATCCGTACCGCGACGAACTCGACGGACCGACCGCGGCCGCGCGGTCGATCTCGCAGATGGAGAGCCAGATCGGGGCCGATCAGATCGCCGCGATCATCATCGAACCCGTGATGGGCGAGGGCGGATTCATCGTCCCCGCAACGGGTTTCCTTCCCGCGATCGCGGACTGGGCCAGGGCGAACGGAATCGTATTCATCGCCGATGAAGTGCAGAGCGGATTCGCCCGGACCGGCGCCTGGTTCGCCAGCGAGCACGAAGGGCTTGTCCCCGATCTGGTCACGATGGCCAAGGGCATCGCCGGCGGTATGCCGCTGTCTGCGTTGACCGGTCGCGCCGATCTGCTCGACGCCGTGCATGTCGGTGGTCTCGGCGGCACATACGGCGGTAATCCGGTGGCCTGCGCAGCGGCGCTCGCGGCCCTCGACGTGATGTCCGATCTGGATCTGCCCGGCCGAGCACGCGACATCGAAGCCATTGCCGGAAGCCGTTTGCAGGCAATGGCATCGGTGACCGAAGAAATCGGAGAGGTCCGCGGACGCGGTGCGATGCTGGCCATCGAACTCGTCCACCGCGACGGCAAGAAACCGAATCCGCACCTGGCCAAAGATCTGGTGGCCGCCTGCCTGGCCAAGGGGGTGGTGGTGCTCTCGTGTGGCACCTACGGCAACGTGATCCGACTTCTCCCGCCACTGGTGATCGGTGACGAACTCCTGCACGACGGCCTCGATGTCATCGAGGATGCGTTGAACGAACTCACCGGCCCCTAGGAGCAGTGCGTGCCCACGACATCAGCGCTCCATCCGCTCGATCCCCTACGCGAAGACGAGTTCCGGGCCACCGCAGCCCTGTTGCAACGTGATCAGGGTGTCGGCGATGGCTGGCGGTTCACCTCCATCGAACTCCTCGAACCCGGCAAGGCCGAACTCGCCGACCACGCCGTCGGTGGCCCGGTCCCCGCACGTAAGGCCCTCGTCACCTGCCTGGACAGCGGCCGCAACACCACCTACAAGGCGGTGGTCTCGCTGACCGACGACACCGTCGAATCGTTCACCCACATCCCAGGTGTGCAGCCGAACTTCACCGTCGACGAGTTCGAGGAATGTGATGAGGTTCTACGCAGGCATCCCGATGTGATCGCGGCACTGGCCGGTCGCGGCATCACCGACCTCGACCTGGTCTTCATGGACACCTGGACCTACGGCGACGCGGTGGCGCCCGAGAAGTATCGGGACCGGCGGATCGGATGGTCGGACACCTGGGTCAAAGGCGAACCCGGCGCCAACCCATATGCGCATCCGGTCAGCGGGCTGCACTGTGTCATCGACCTCAACACGATGGAACTGCTCGAGATCGAGGACACCGGCGCCGTGGATCCGCCCGAGGTCATGGGTGAATACGTCCCGGCCCGGATCCCGGAGCGCATCCGGGCCAAGTCAACTCGGGAACCACTCAAACCGCTGGAGATCACCCAGCCCGAGGGACCGTCGTTCACCCTCGACGGGAACCTGCTGACCTGGCAGAACTGGTCTCTACGAGTCGGTTTCAACCATCGCGAGGGCATGACGCTGCACACGATCAGTTACAACGATTGTGGTCGCGAGCGGTCGGTGGCACATCGACTGTCGTTCGCCGAGATGATGGTCCCCTACCGGGACCCGTCCGAAGACCACTACCGTAGAACAGCATTCGACATCGGCGAGTGGGGCCTGGGGTTCATGACCACATCGCTCGAACTCGGCTGCGACTGCCTCGGTGAGATCCGCTACCTCGACGCGGTCCTGCACAACAGCAAGGGCGAGCCGTACACCATCAAGAACGCCATCTGCATCCACGAAGAAGACAACGCCGTGCTGTGGAAGCACGTCGACCACGACGCCGGGGCAGAGGTCCGACGGATGCGCCGGCTCACCGTCTCGTTCCATGTCACGGTGGCGAACTACGAATACCTCGTCTACTGGCGCTTTTACCAGGACGGCAACATCGAATGCGAGGTCCGCGCCACCGGGATCATGGTGACCACACCGATCGCGCCCGGCGCCGCCCACCCCAACGGCACTCTCGTGGACGATCGGACCTACGCGCCATTCCACCAACATTTCCTCACCGCCAGGCTCGACCTCGACGTCGACGGCACCGAGAACACCGTCTATGCCAGCGAAACCGAGATCGAACCCATGGGTCCCGGCAATCCGTACGGCCTGTCCTTGGTGCAACGCAACACCCCATTGCGCACCGAACAGGAGGGCAAACAGGACATGAACTGGGCGACGCAGCGCGCCTGGAAGGTGGTGAACACCAACACCACCAACGGTTTGGGAACCCATCCGTCGTACAAGCTCGTTCCCGGCGATGCCATCCCGGCCATGTTCGATCCCGCCTCCCCGATCTTCGGGCGCGCACAGGTCATCGGACACACCGTGTGGGTGACGCCCAACCATCCCGACGAGCGTTGGCCGGCAGGCGAGTTCGTGAACCAGTCCGCCACCGACACCGGACTCGGTGAATGGACCAAGGCCAACCGCAGCATCGACAACACCGACGTGGTCCTCTGGTACACCTTCGGTATCCACCACATCACCCGGCCAGAAGACTGGCCCATCATGCCGGTCGACACGGTGTCGTTCTGGCTCAAACCCTTTGGCTTCTTCGACCGCAACCCGTCACTGGACGTCCAACCAAGCCCGAGCTCGCACTGCTCAACCGAAACCACAGGAGGCAACTGCCATGACTGAGAACACCACCGATCCGATCGCCGATTACCGGGACCTGCTGGACACCGTTCCGGCCGGCCTGTGGATCAACGGCAAGTCCGTCGACTCGGCCAACAATGAAACCTTCCCGGTCTACGACCCGGCCACCGGGACTTCGCTGCTGCAGATCGCCGACGCCACCCCGCAGGACGCCAAAACCGCTTTGGAGAGCGCACTCTCGGTCGCTGACGAGTGGGCAGGCACCGCGCCGCGGGTCCGCTCGGAGATCCTGCGATCGACCTTCGAGTTGATCCGCGAGAACGCCGACGACATGGCGATGATCATGACACTGGAAATGGGCAAGGCGCTCCCCGACTCGAAGGCCGAGATCAACTACGGTGGTGAGTTCCTGCGTTGGTTCGCCGAAGAAGCGGTCCGGATCGCCGGACGATTCACCCAGTCGCCCGCCGGTACCGGCAACATCCTGGTCAAGCACGCGCCCGTCGGCGTTGCCCTGGCGATCACACCGTGGAACTTCCCGCTGGCCATGGGAACCCGCAAGATCGGTCCCGCGCTCGCCGCCGGCTGCACGATGCTGGTCAAACCGGCAAAAGAAACCCCGCTCACGATGTTGTACCTCGCGAAGCTTCTGAGCGAGGCCGGATTGCCCGACGGCGTCCTCGCGGTGCTGCCGACCAGCAAGGCAACCGATGTCACCGAACCCCTGATCGCCGACCCACGGGTCCGCAAGATCAGCTTCACCGGGTCGACCGAGGTGGGCCGCACACTACTCGGCGATGCCGCCGCGAACGTACAACGGACCTCCATGGAACTCGGCGGCAACGCACCGTTCCTGGTCTTCTCCGATGCCAACCTCGAACTTGCGATCGAGGGTGCTTTTGCGGCCAAGACCCGCAACGGCGGAGAGGCCTGCACCGCGGCCAATCGCTTTCTGGTTCACGAAGACATCGCCGAAGAGTTCACCTCGGCCCTGGCGGACAAGATGAAGGCCCTGGTGCTCGGACCGGGTTACGACCCGAAGACCACCCTGGGCCCGATGGTCAACCGCAAACAACAGGAGTCCATCGCCGCGGCCGTATCCGACGCGGTGGCCGGCGGAGCGCGCGTACGTCTCGGCGCCGACCCCTTCGATGACGCCGGATGCTTCTACCCGGCCACCGTGCTGGACCAGGTCGCCGCCGATGCCGAGATCGTCAGGAATGAGATCTTCGGTCCCGTCGCCGTGATCAGCACCTTCTCCACCGAGCAGCAGGCAATAGATGCCGCGAACTCCACTGAATACGGCTTGGCCGCATACCTTTACACGACCGACCTCGACCGGGCGCTGCGTGTCGCCGACAAGATCGAATCAGGCATGGTCGGCATCAACCGGGGCGTCATCTCCGATGTCGCCGCGCCGTTCGGTGGCGTCAAGCAGTCCGGGATAGGTCGTGAAGGCGGCTCCGAGGGCATCTACGAGTACCTGACCACGAAATACATCGCGCTGACCTAGCCCTTGGACGAGGAACCAAGCGGTGCACGCGCCCGTCTGACCGAACTATTTCGTCATGCTATCGAAAGATGTTGAGACTGAATATGATTGGTCAGGTTTACCCCTTGCGAACATGCGTTCGAATAGGTACAGTGGAGTCAATCGACCACACGCATCATGTATCTGACGCCTTCCCCGCAGAGACACTCCGGTCGACGTTCCCGGTTCGTGTTCCCGTTGGAAGGTGCTGTGCCATGCGACTACTCGAGATGGTCGACGATCTGGTTGACCTGCCGATACCCGACGACGCGGATGTCGTGCTGGGGGTGGTGAAAGATCTGATCACGCTGCGCAACGCCACGGAGCATCAACTTGCAGTGTGTGCGGTGGTAATCGACGAGTCGGGGATCGCCCGTAAGTCCGGGTCGACGACATCAAAGTTGCTGCAGGCCAACGGTGCAGCACCAGCATCGGCGTACCGGTGGCTGCGGATCGGGCCGGGTTTGGCGGGTCTGGATCGCACGGCCGGGTATTCGAAGGATGGGTTTCTGTCTTCTGAGCATGTGGACGCGGTGGTCAAGGGTGTCGCGCATGTTGTCGGGCGGTCCGAGGATCCGGTCACCGCCGAGCAGCAGGTTGAGTTCGAGCGGAAACTGTTGAACCAGGCCATCTCCGGAGCGCCACCTGCAGAGATCAGCGCCGCAGCCCGAGCGCTGGGCAACGAGGTCGCCAAGGACTCCGGTGGTCCGCCGCCGGCAGAAGACCGGTCGCTGAACAGCCTCGAATACAAAGTCCGCGAAGGCCGCTGTGTCGGCACGTTCGATGTGGATGCGGTCATCGGAGAGAAGTTGCACTCGGCGTTGGATCGCTGGTCCCGGGCACGTCCCGAACCCGATGGTTCGGATGATCCGCGGTCCCCAACCCAACGCCGCGCGGACGCACTGCACCAACTGCTCGATTGCGGTGGTGGTGGGCAAACGTTGATGTCGGCGCCGCGCACCGAGGTGATGGTGACCGTGCCCGCAGATCATCCCGAGGCCGCGACCCTGCCCTGGATGGGTCCGGTCACCGAGGCGACTGCTGCTGCGTTGGCCTGTGATTCGTCGATCACCTCCGTCACCCTTGATGGTCAAGAAGTCCCGGTTGATCTGAGTCCACCGAAACGTTTGTTCACCGGTCTGGTGCGTAAGGCGATCATCATCCGCGACGTCTGCTGTGTGAAGTGCGGTGGGCATGCCAGCTGGTCGGATTGTCACCACATCGTGCACTTCGTGGACGGCGGTCTGACCACGTTGGAGAACGGATGCCTGCTCTGCCGCACCTGCCATATGGCGGTTCATAACACCGGCTGGGACGTGATCATGGGCTCCGATGGACATCCTTGGCTGATCCCGCCGGCCGACATCGACCCGCAACGAAAACCTCTACCGGCCTACAACCGACGCACCCTGACCCTGGCCGCCTGACCCGTCGCCGCCTGATCAGACCTCACCGACTTCCCTTCGCGCACCCGATCTCACCGTCGGGACCGCGCATGAAAATTGACAACTCCACAGTGTGAAAGTGCGTGATGCTGCCGCCCGCGAAAGCCCGTTCAAGCAGGACCGACGGGCTCCGGCGGCAGCATCACGGCAACCGGCCTGCCGTTCAGTGGCCGATTCGGACAATTCGACCACCGAATCGGCGATCCCAACCGACGAAATGTCAGTTGCAGCATGGTGCTGCGCAGGAGATTGTTGCGCAATGACATCCACGACGCCCCGCGCCACTCCGGAACCGGAGACTGCATCGGGCACCTACGGCGACAAAGTTCTCGCAGTGGAGCCGGGTGGTAACGAGTTCATTCCGCTCGATGCACGCCACGGTAAGCCCCGCGGCCTGTTCTGGACCTGGACTGCCCCCAACCTCGAATTCGCCACGATCTTCCTTGGCATCCTCGCAGTCCTCTACTTCGGCCTGACCTTCTGGCAGGCCGTCGCCGCGATGGCCCTGGGCAATCTGCTCGGTGCCGCTGCCCACTTCCTGTTGTCCGCGCGCGGCCCGCTTCACGGTGTGCCACAGATGGTGCTCGGCCGCTTGGGTTTCGGGTACCGAGGCAACATCGTCCCGGCGACCTTCATGGCCGTGATGTGTGGTGTCGGGTGGTTTGCGACCAACAGCGTCAGCGGCGCGCTGGCCCTCAACACGCTCATCGGTGTGCCGTCCGCGATCGCGCTGCTCATCGTCGTGGTCTTGCAGACGGGCTTTGCGTTCTTCGGGCACAACCTGGTTCAGAGCTTCGAACGGGCCGCCGCACCGGTCCTCGCGATCATCTTCGTGATCGCCGGCATCTTCATCTTCAGCGAAGCAGACCTTTCGATGCCGTCGTTGGGCGAAAGTGGCGGCACACTCGGCGGATTCCTGCTGACGGTCGGTGCAGCCTTCGGGTACACCGCCGGTTGGACGCCCTACGCCGCCGACTTCACCCGCTACCTCCCGAGGGATGTCTCCAAGCTCCAGACCGGGTTCTTCGCATCCAGTGGCCTGTTCATCTCCACCACCGTTCTGATGGCGATCGGCGCGGCATCGGTCACGATCGGCTTCGACCCCGACTTGAACTACACCGACGCATTCACCTCGTCGATGCCTTCCGTCGTCGCCAACCTCACCTTGCTTGCGATTGCCATCGGCGCCGTGGCGGCCAACGCGATCAACCTCTACTCCGGCGCCATGGCCTTTGTGACAATGGGATTCAAGTTCTCCGTCGGAATCCAGCGGGCCCTGGTCACCGCAGTCTTCGGTGTGGTCGGATTCCTGGTGGCCTGGTGGGCCCTGGCCGACGCAGCCGCGAACTATGAGACCTTCCTACTGATCGTGGCCTATTGGATCGGACCGTGGTTGGGCATCATGTTCGCCGACCAACTGCTGCGCCGGAACCGGCCGATCGCCGAATTCCTGTACAACCCCAAGTACTCCAACTGGGGCGGACTCATCTCGTTCCTGGTCGGGCTGGTGGTCTCCGTACTGCTGTTCGGCAATCAGGAACGCTGGGTCGGCTATGTCGCCGAAACGGTGCCCGAGCTGGGCGACATCGCCTTCTTCGTCGGGTTCGTCATCGCTTTCGTCGGCTACCTCCTGTTGTGCGGCAAGAAGATCAACAAGGACTACCGGTCGGTCTGATCAACCATCCGTTGATCTGCGGCCGATGACCCGAGCCCGACTGATCACCCCTCGGACTGCTCCACAAGTGGTTCTGATCAGTCGGCTCTGCGACGGCCCTGTGCGCGATGAGCGCACAGGGCCATCAGCAGTCCCGGATAGGATTGCGGTGCAGTGAAATCGAAGCCGATCAATCCACGGATCCGTTCCAGACGCTGATACAGACTCTGCCGCCCCAGATTCAGCGCCGCTGCCGACCGGGTGGCGCTGCACCCGTTCCGCAGATGGACTTCGAGGGTGTGGATCAACTCCGAGCCGTGGGCGTTGTCCCAGGCGATCACCGGTCCGAGCGCTGCGGCCGCCAACTCGGATCGCACGTTATCCGGCAAGGTCTCCACTGCCAGGTCCGCGGCCAGCGCCCGGACCGAGGTGACCGCATCCGCGTGTGAACCCGACCGCCGATCGGCCACCGCGAGCGACAACGCGTGACGTACCCGCACCAGCGCCGATGAGAGTTCATGCGCGTCAAGGCGACACGGATCGCCCACCACCACCGTCGCGGCACCCGAACCACCCGCGTAGGCACCGACTATCTCGGTCACGTCGTCGCGGTCGAGCCTCGACGGCGCGATCAGGGCAAACGCGGTCGCATGTACCTGCGCGTGCATCGACTGCGCCGAGATCCGTTTGGCAGCAGAGGCGCTGAGCTGCGTGGCCATCCGCGGTGTCGGCACATCAACCGCGACCGGAACGATCCTCGCGGACGCCGACGGCCGAAAACCCGCTGCCCCCAACCGCATCATCAGATCGGACCGACGATCGATACGGGCCTCGAGCAGATCCGAGACCAACGCCGACGCAGCCCGATGCGGAAGTCCACCGAGCTCCCGCGACAACGAGAGTGTCACCCCGAGCGGCCCGGCCCCGACCTCGAGCACGCTGATCAACCCGGCCCGATCAAGCGGCGATCCCGGGCCGGCTATCAACCGTGCGATGACCTCTCCGCGCATCCCCACCGGCACCGCCGCCACCTGCGCATCCACGGCCTGCCACGCCGAATGATCGTCGTCGACGCCCTCAGCCGCCATCAGCGCGTTACCGCTCCCCACGAGCACGAGCGGGCAACCAGTCGCGGCTGCAATACGTTTCAGCATCGCAGGCGCACCGTTGCCCGCCGCCATCTCTGCGTGCAGTTCCGTACCGAGTTCACCTCGCCGACGCAGCAGCGCAACCTCGCCCGACACCAGATCGGTGTTGGCCGACCGGCACAAATCGATGAACGGGATCACTGTGCGCAGCGCGATCAGCGGGAAGTGCACGGCCGAGGCCTCGCGCACCATTTCGTCCGGCACCTGGTCGAAGGTCCGGCCCATCTCGATGGCCACCCCGGCAACCTTGCGCTGCGCGAGTTCCCGAATGTAGTGCCGCCTCGTCCCCGCATCGACCCCGGCCAACCCGAGTCCGGTGGTCAGCAGCAGTTCACCGCCCGACAGCAGCGGCCCGATCTCGAAGATCTCGCTCGAATGCACCCACCGAACCTCGTTGTCGAGGCCGTCGTACCCGCTCAGGACCTGCGGATCAGCGGCCGCGAGGTGCCGGTCGAGCACGTTCCGCAATGTCAGGACCATGGCGTCCCCTTCTCACCGATCGACGTCAGGGACCGGACGGAATGCACGCCGGCCAGCATCGCTACCGGGACACTATGTCGGTTGCCGCGAGTCCGCATCCCGGGCACCGTTGCTGGCATGACGACATCCCTCGATGTTTCCCCGACCACTCTGCTCGAGATCGCCTACGCCGAAGCCAGGCAGAGCCTGGCCGAGGGCGGGATCCCCATCGGCGCGGCGCTGTTCGCCGCCGACGGCACGCTCCTCGGACGCGGTCACAATCGGCGGGTACAGAACGACGATCCCTGCGTCCACGGCGAAACCGATGCGTTCCGCAACGCCGGCAGGCAGACCGACTACCGGTCCACGATCATGGTCACCACACTCTCGCCGTGCTGGTACTGCTGTGGACTGATCCGTCAGTTCAACATCGGGACCGTGATCATCGGCGAGAACACCACATTCCGCGGCGGCGAGGATTGGCTCATCGAGAACGGCGTCTCGGTGACCGTGCTCGACGACCCCCTGTGCGCCTCGATGATGTCGGAGTTCGTCGACCTCAATCCACTGCTGTGGAACGAGGACATCGGTGTCGCCGTGGACACCGAGACCCCGAAGGAGAGCACGTCGTGAGCAGTCCCATTCTGACCGTTGACATCTCGCAGTGGCGCGCCGGAGGTGAGGCGGCGGAGGCTCTGTGTGCGGCCGTGGACAAGAGCCTGCAGCAGGCCGGATTCCTCCTGGTCACCGGACACGGCGTCGACCCGCAGCTACCTGCCGCATTGCGGTCGGCGGCACGCGAATTCTTCGCGCTGCCAACCGAAGTGAAGCAAAAGTACGCCGTCGCGGTGGGTGGGCGCGGCTGGATCGGTCCGGGCATGGAGGCCAACGGATACGCCGAAGGCACCGAGACACCACCGGACCTCAAGGAGACCTACAACTGCGGCGCGCAGACCCCGGTCGGCGATCCGGAGGTCGACGCCCTGTGGTTCCCGCCGGACGTCTGGCCGCAGGAGGTCCCGCACCTGCATGGGTTGTTCGTCGAATACTGCAGCCAGATGAAGTCCCTGTCCGACGATCTGCTCGATCTGATGGCGGCATCGCTGGGCCTGACCGGGCAGGCCAATCCCTTTCTCGGCCTGACCGATCTCGCAACCTGGACCGCGAACATCAACCACTACCCCGCGATCACCGAGACCGGGCCGGTCGAAGACGGCCAGTACCGGATCGGACCCCATACCGACTTCGGGACCGTGACCGTGCTCGACCGTGAGCCCGGTGCCGGTGGGCTGCAGGTCTACAGCACCGAAGGCGGATGGGCCGATGCCCCCTACGATCCGGCGGCGTTGACGATCAACATCGGCGATCTCCTCGAATACTGGACCGGCGGTCGGTGGCCCGCCGGACGTCACCGTGTCCTGCCGCCGCAGGCCGATACCCCCGATGAGGACCTCGTCTCACTGATCTTCTTCTATGAGGCCAATCACGACGCAGTGGTGACGCCGCTCGAACCACCCATCGGCGCAGAGGCCGGCCGCCCACCGGTGACCTCGGGCGATTTCATCCTCGAACGTCTCGACGCCATCACCGTCGCCCCATCGACGTGATGGCGGATTGAGCGTCGCCTCCGCTGGGTAGGCTCGAAATCATGACTGCCATCGAAGCCAGCTCAGACGACATCTCGGCCGACCTTCCGGGAACGGAAACCCCAGAAGCTGACGAAGCGTTGCTCGTCGACAATCTCCGGCTCGCACTGGATGGTCGGTGGCGAACTACCCGGGAACACGTTCGCGAACAACTGAACCGAGCCGACCTGCTGCCCGACCCCTCTCGCTCCCTGGAGCAGGCGCGCGCCCGGATGCTCGAGGTCATGGGTGAGCTGACCGAGGCCGGATTCGCCCGAGCCGGTTTCCAGGAACATCATGGCGGCACCGGTGACATCGGTGCATCGATCACTGCGATCGAACTGCTCGGCTACGCCGATCTGTCGTTGATGGTCAAAGCCGGCGTCCAATGGGGTCTGTTCGGCGGCGCGATCGAGAACCTGGGCACCGAGCGGCATCACAAGAAGTATGTCGAGGGCCTGATCAACCTCGACGTCCTCGGTTGCTTTGCCATGACCGAGACCGGGCACGGTTCCAATGTGCAGGCGTTGCAGACCACCGCCACCTACGACCCGGCGACCGACGAGTTCATCGTCCATTCGCCCACGCATCTGGCCCGCAAGGACTACATCGGCGGCGCCGCGCAGCACGCCAGGGTCGCGGCGGTGTTCGCCCAGTTGATCACCGGTGGTCCCGGCGAAGAGCCCACCGGTCGCGGTGTGCACTGTCTCGTCGTTCCGATCCGGGATGCCGACGGCAACGATCTGCCCGGAGTCACCACGAGCGACTGCGGCTACAAGGGCGGACTCCCCGGAGTCGACAACGGGCGCATCACGTTCGACCACGTCCGCGTCCCGCGCGAGAACCTCCTCAACCGTTACGCCGACGTCACGGCCGACGGCACCTACACGTCCCCGATCGAGAACCAGAACCGTCGCTTCTTCACGATGCTCGGCACCCTCATCCGCGGCCGGGTCAGCGTCGCCGCCACCGCGGGGGCGGCGAGCCGTAAAGCGCTCACCATCGCCACCCGATACGGCCTGGAGCGCAAGCAGTTCGAGTCCCCCGACTCCACCGACGAGATCACCGTCATGGACTACCTGGGTCATCAGCGCAAGCTCCTGCCGCTGATCGCGAAGTCGTACGCGCTCGCCTTCGCCCAGAACGAGATCATCGAAGAACTCCACGAGGTCCAGTCCGCGGAGGCCGCCGACGAGGATCGGCAACGCGAATTGGAAACCGCCGCAGCCGGTTTGAAGGCGATGACCACTTGGCATGCCTCCAACACCATCAACGTCTGCCGCGAGGCCTGCGGCGGCGCGGGTTACCTCGACGAGAACCAGCTGTCGATCCTGCGTGGTGACATCGACGTCTTCACCACGTTCGAGGGCGACAACACGGTCCTGACCCAACTGGTGGCCAAGGAATTGCTCTCGGCATACGCCGACGACGTGCGCGGCCTCAACGCCGTGGGCTGGGCCCGGTTCATCGCCGGGATGGCCCGCGACGTCTTCCTCGAGAAGTCCGCGGCCCGCCAGGTCGTGCAAACGCTGATGGACGGCAGCGACGAGGATCCCGAACAGTCCGATCTGACCAACCGCGGCACGCAGATCCGGCTTCTGCGCAATCGTGAGGATCATCTCCTGCGAACCTGCGCCAACCGGCTGCGCCGCGCCACCGACGAGGGCAACGACCCGTTCGAGGTCTTCAACAGCGCACAGGATCACCTGCTGAAGGTCGGCACCGCACACACCGAGCGGGTGGTGCTAGAGGCATTCATCGAGGCGATCGACCGCTGCGACAGCAAGGCCGGCACCGAGTTGCTCGGCAAGGTCTGCGACCTGTTCGTCTACTCGACGCTCGAAGCCGACCTCGACTGGTTCCTGATGCACCGGCACGTCTCCGTCGAACGGGCCAAGGCCATCCGGCGCGGTGTCAACGAACTGTGCCTGAGCCTGCGTCCCCACGCCCGCACACTCGTCGACGGGTTCGCGGTGCCCGAGGAACTGCTGCGAACAGCGATGATCGACGACCAGACGGCCTGACCAGCGGCAACAACGGCACGCTCGACGGTCGGTTCGGCACGCTCGACGGTCGGTTCGGCACGCTCGACGGGGACGGTGGTCAGTCGGGCGTGTCGCCGGGGCGACGTTTCGGTCCCAGACCCATCTGCACAGCCTGATGGGCCTGGACCAGCTCGGAACGGAAGCGGTCGACGTCCCGGGCCCAGGCCTGCGCCAGGCGGCCGCCGCTCAGTTTCACGCCGACACCGCCGCGACGTCGGGGCACCGCGGACAGCTCGCCGAGCGCCGGTGCACTCTCCCACTTCGCGTGCTCGTGGCCGTGATTCTCCGGAAAGATCTCTTCGATCTCGTCGAGGCGGATGGTCTGTGCACCCTGCCGCAGTGATGCCTCGGTGAGCCGGACGCTGACATGGGTGCGCGCCGCATAAACCTGGAGCAGAGAGAAACCGCCGATGAGCACCGCGAAGGCCAGCAGCGCTGGCCAATGCAGCTGACCGCCGCCGACGATCTCCGTGATGAGCACGATCAGACAGAGCACCGGGCCGATGGCCACCACCCACCAGGCACCGCCGGGCTCATAGAACAGGGTCTCGCCCTCTGCCGGATCCCACTCGCGACCGCCGCTCATTTTTCGTCTTCGAACCAGGGATCCGAGGAGGGCCGGAACGCCATCATCGATCCGATGAGCGCGATAACGCTGAACAGCAGGGGCAGCGCGGCAGCGCCCTTGATCAGGAACGACGCCATGATCCCGAGTGCGACCAACATCAGGGTGAACACGGCCAGCGCCGACCGCCACCGCGGATCGCCGGGGAACGCCTTACGCGCCGCGAACAGCAACGCGGCCCCGATGGCCGTGAAGAAGACCCCGAGGGCCACGAACCCGCCGATACCCTCGATCAGGCTCGCGACGATCAGCCCGACTCCGTAGAGGCCCATCAGCGCACCGCTGATCGTCCACAGCCAGTAGGCGCGGGTGACCAGGGTCGGCGGTGCGGCCGGTTCGACAGGCTTGCTGCTCACGTTCGGTCTCCTGGCTCAGATCTGTTGTCTTCTGGACTGTAGTCATCGGGACCGGCGTGTGGTTGGTATCCCTCGGGACGATCCCCGGCCTCGCCGCCGTAGCGGGGCGCCTGGGGGCTCGGCTGATCCTGGCCATAGGGTTGCTGCCACTGCTGGGGCTGCTGCCCGTACTGCTGCGGCGGATACGGCGCGTTGTACTGCGGGGTGTAGTGGTTCTGGGAGTTGTAGTACGACGGCGGCCGCTGCTTCTTGTCTTTGCGCCACCGCGTCATGTCCTCGCAGTACTTGTCGGAATCCCGATGCATGAGCAGCACGCCGGCACCGAGGGCCGCCACTCCGCCGATCACGGTCGGGATCATCACCCAGGTGTCCGAACTGTCGGCGAAGAATGCCGACACCGTTTGCACAACGAGGAAGAAGCTGAAGAATCCCAGGGCCAGTCGTGCCCAGTTGTAGCCGATCCGGGCCAGCCAGGTGAGCCCGGCAAAAACCACCGCCAGGACCAGGCCCGTGACAGCGATGACCGCCCAGATCACGCCGTCGGGCAACTGCGCATCCGGATTGTCCTTGGCGACATCGTCGGCGGTGTCGAAGAACTGCCGGTATTGCGACCCGAAGATGACGCATTGGGCAATGATCACCAGGATCCACAGCTCGGTCGCGATCGCCGTGGCGTTCGGGATGGCCGGTTTGTTCGATGTGGGCTCCGTCGCGGCGCCGGGACTCTGGGCGGCCGGGGGCCCACCGTATGGGTTGTGGCCAGGGGACGTGGGGGGCACGGACATGCGTCCCAGCCTAGTTGGCGCCGCTCAGGCGGGCCTTTCCGAGTCGCCGACGGCGCTGGTGATCTGCCGTCGGCCATCGGCCATCCAGAAACGGTAGGCATCGAGGTCCACCCCGAGGATCGCGGTGCTCACATCCACCGGCACCCCTTCGCCGGCCAGCAACCGCACCAGCGGAAACCAGCCCGCTTCGTCGAGAGGGGGCTCAGAAAAGAGCTCGGATGCCCGTTTTCGGACCGGCACGTCAAATGCGCGACGCAGTTCGTCACTCGGCACGGGTTCCTGACGACCCCGTTTGGGCATCGGACGCGAGACGCCACCGAGCGCGAGTACCTGCGCCGAACCGTTGCGGCCATCACCCGGCGGGCATTGAACCACCGTGTCCCTGTCGAGCCACCGCCGAAAATCCATCGGGTCGAAGTCGAGGACGGCGGCCGACGCCTCGACCGGGATACCTTCGAGCCGAAGCTGACTCACGAAGTCGTACAGGTCATCTCGGCCGCGGAACGGCCCGGCGATCCCTCGCCGGCGTTCGATGGAGCTGGCAAATGCCACTTCAAGACGACTCGGTTGATCCGACACAGCTGCCCCCCAGCACCCCGGTCACCATCAGGCCCCACCCCCGACGGGCAATCACTTATTGTTTGCGCTTGTCAATGTAGCGCAGATGCAACCTCATGCGCCCAATAAGTGAGGACGATGTCAGCTCCGGCGCGCCGGATGGCGAGCAGCGACTCGGCGATGGCCGCATCCCGATCGATCCATCCCCGTTCGGCGGCGGCCGTGATCATCGAGTACTCACCGGAGATCTGGTACGCGGCCACCGGAACATCGGATTCGTCGGCGATCCGACGGAGTACGTCGAGATACAGCATCGCCGGCTTGACCATCACGATGTCGGCGCCCTCGGCCAGATCCAGGTGCAGTTCGCGGGCGGCCTCCCGCAGGTTGGCCGGGTTCTGCTGATACGACTTGCGATCACCCTGCAGCGACGAGCCGACCGCCTCCCGGAACGGGCCGTAGAACGCCGAGGAGTACTTCGCGGTGTACGCCAGGATCCCGGTGTCGATGAATCCGGCATCGTCGAGGGCACTGCGAATCGCGGCCACCTGGCCGTCCATCATTCCGCTGGGCCCGACCATGTGGGCTCCGGACTGTGCCTGCACGACGGCCATCTCTGTGTAGCGCGCGAGTGTGGCGTCGTTGTCCACCACGCCATCGGGACGCACCACACCGCAGTGGCCGTGATCGGTGAACTCGTCGAGACAGGTGTCGGCCATGATCACGGTCGAATCACCGAGATCGCTCCGCAGCTGCCGCAGCGCGACGTTGAGGATGCCGTCGGGGTCGGTGCCGGCGGTACCGACGGCGTCCTTGTCCTCCGGCGTCGGGACGCCGAACAGCATCAGGCCCCCAACACCGGCCGCGACCGCCGCGTCGGCGGCCTTCCGGAGCGACTCGACGGTGTGCTGCTGCACCCCCGGCATCGAACTGATCGGACGGGGCTCGTCGAGCCCGTCGGCCACGAACATCGGCAACACCAGATGGCGCGCCTCGAGTGATGTCTCGGCAACAAGCCGGCGCATGGCCGGGGTGTTGCGTAGCCGACGGGGTCGATCGGAGATCGGACGGTAGAGATGTGCGGTCATGGACCCCAGCCTACGAGCGCGAGCGCCGGGCCTTCTTACGCGGCGGGGGCAGTGCGCCCTCGGCACGCAGACGTGCAGCGTGTTCGGCGAGCGCATCGACCAGCTCCGGCACCGAGGCGTTCTCCGGACGCACGTCCACGCGCAGACCGAACTCGGTCGCGGTTTCGGCGGTCTTCGGGCCGATGCAGGCGACGATCGTGCGCGCATGCGGCTTCCCGGCGATACCGACGAGGTTGCGGACCGTCGAACTCGAGGTGAAGCAGACCGCGTCGAAACCGCCGGTCTTGATCATCTCGCGGGTCTCGGCCGGCGGCGGCGCTGCCCGAACGGTGCGGTACGCGGTCACGTCATCGATCTCCCAGCCGCGGCCACGCAGGCCCTCGGACAGGGTTTCGGTGGCGATGTCGGCGCGCGGCAACAGGATCCGGTTCACCGGATCGAAGACGTCGTCGTACGGCGGGAAGTCTTCGAGCAACCCCAGCGACGACTGCTCGCCGGTGGGCAGCAGTTCCGGGTTGATTCCGAAGCTGCGCACCTTCTCAGCGGTGGCCTCGCCCACACAGGCGATCTTGACGCCGCTGAAAGCCCTTGCATCCAAACCGAATTCGGCGAACTTGTCCCAGACCGCGCGGACCGCGTTGGTGGAGGTGAAGACCACCCACTGGTAGCGGCCGTCGACCAGACCCTTGACCGCGCGCTCCATCTGAGCCGGGCTCCGGGGCGGTTCGACTGCAATCGTCGGGACCTCCATCGGGATGGCGCCGTGGGTGACGAGCCGTTCCGACATGTCGCCGGCCTGGTCCTTGGTGCGCGGCACGAGGACGGTCCAGCCGTACAGCGACCGCGACTCCCACCAGTTCAGCTTGGCGCGCTGGGCGACGACCTTGCCGATGGTCACGATCAGCGGCCCGGTCAGGGCGCTGCCGCTCTCGTTCAGGGTCGCCAGTGTGGCCTCGATGGTGCGCTGCTGGCAGGTGGTGCCGTTGACGGTGATCGCGGCCGGCGTCTGCGGCGCCAGGCCGTTCTCGGTCAGCGCGCTCGCGGTCTCGGCCAGATGTCCCGACGTCGCGTGCAGCACGAGCGGTCCGGGAGCAGCGGCCAGAGCCGCCCAATCGACCTCTCCGCGGACATCGGCCACGGCATGGGCCGAACCCAGCGGCATACCCGCGTAGCTCGGCACAGCGGCTGTGGCGGGCAATCCCGGGATGACCTCGAACTGCACCTGCGTGCGGGCCACCGCATTGACCTCGGCCAGGACCGAATCGGTGGTCAGCGGGTCACCGGCGACCAGACGGACCACATCGTGGCCCTCCCGCGCAGTGGCGACCAACGTCTTGGCGACCTCATTGGGGTCACCAAGGGCCGGCCGTACGTTGCTGACCTGGGTGTTGTCGTCGTCGGCAGCGTCGGCGTCGGGCTGTTGCGCACCCTGCTGATCCGCACCCTCGGGCGCGGCGCTAATGTCTTGCTTGCTCGGTTTTGTGGCACCCGAACGAGACGTCTTCGACGCGGTCGGCTCACCGGATCCGGCACCGATCTGCGCGACGACCGCGGACGGCACGTCGGGGTCGATGAACACCGTGACGGCGTTCTCGATCGCAGTGCGGGCGCGGACGGTCAGCAACCCGGGATCGCCGGGTCCTGCCCCGACGAAGAGGATTCGTCCAGGCGTGATGACCTTTTTGGTTCGGCTCATGTTGCTCTCCTGCCCCGCTCGGGGCTGTAGCTCGGCCCGCCGGTCCTAGAGGAGCGTTTTCGCTCCCAGTTCCAGCAGTTCTGCGGCAAGTTCTCGGCCTAGTTCGGTCGCTCTCGAGACCGGGCCCACCACCGAGGCCCGGACGGCATCAGATCCGTCCTCGGCCACCACCGTCGCGCGGAGCGACAGTTCGGTGAAAATGCGCCCGCTCTCGTCGATCGACTCGACCACTTCGGCCATCGCACCGACCGGCGCGGTGCACCCGGCCTCGAGGGCCGTGAGTACCGCACGCTCGGCGTCAATCGCCGCACGGGTGGACGGATCATCCAACTCGGCGAGAATGCTCACCAGTTGGGCATCGTCCTCACGGCACTCCACGGCCAAAGCTCCCTGTGCAGGCGCCGGTAGCACCTGGACCGGATCCAACGCTTCGGTGACCTCATCAGCCCGTCCGATACGTACCAGTCCGGCCCTGGCCACCACCACCGCGTCGAGTTCACCGCTGGCGACTTTGCCCAACCGAGAATCTAGATTGCCTCGAAGGGGGCGGATTTCCAAACCGAGACCCAATGCCCTAAGCTGCGCGGCCCGGCGGGGAGCCGAGGTGCCGACGGTGGCGCCGGGCAGCAGCTCGCCGAGCACCTTGCCACCCGCTGCGACCAGCGCATCTCGGGGATCTTCACGGGTCGGGATGGCCGCGATGACCAGGCCCGGTTCGGGGGCGGTCGGGAGATCTTTGTAGGAGTGGATCGCGACGTCGACTTCGCCCGCGGTCAACGACTGGCGGATCGCGGTGGTGAACACCCCGACCCCGATCTCCTGCACCGGCGCGGCCGACAGGTCGCCTGCGGTCTTGATGATGACCAGCTCCGCCGGATGCCCGGCAGCGATCAGCGCATCACGCACCGTGCCCGCCTGGGTGGTGGCCAGCAAGGAACCCCGGGTGCCGATCCGGATCGGATTGCGGCGTGTGTCAGAACTCAATTTCTCAAAGACCCTTTCGGGGTGCGTCGGTCTCACCGAGACCGACTTCGGGGGTTGAAACCGATTCTGCGGCACCAGGTTTGAGCTCGAAAAGCTCACGTAGTGCCTCGGCATATTGATCACCCTGCGGAGTACTCGCAAGTTGTTTGACACGCACCGTGGGCGCGTGCAGAAGCTTGTCGACCACCCGGCGGACGGTCTTCGCGACCTCGTCACGCTGCGGGTCGTCGAGGCCCGGGAGCCGGCTTTCCAGCCGCAGGATCTCCCCTTCGACGACCTCGGCCGCGCGCTGCCGCAGGGCCGTCACGGTGGGCGTCACCTCGGCCTGCCGCTGGTGGGTCATGTAGTCGGCGAGCTCGGCCAGGACGATCTCCCGAGCCGCGGTCTCATCGGCGTCGGCGGCCTTGGTGGCCTCGTCGCCGCGCAGACCTTCGATGTCGATGATGTGCACATTCGGCAGCCGCGCGGCCGCCGGATCGACGTTGCGAGGGAGACCAAGATCACAGATCACCAGCGGGCTCGAGGAGGTCCGTCTGGCCAGCGCAGAGTGCACCTGCCCGACCCCCACCACGGCGCCGATCGTGCCCGTACAGGTGACCAGGACGTCGGCATCGGCCAGCGCCTCGGTCAGCTCGTCCATGGGGACCGCATGCGCGTTGATGCCGTGGTTCTTGGTCACATTGCCGGCCAGATGGCGGGCTTTCTCATGGGTCCGGTTGACCAGTGCGAGGTCCGACACACCGGCACGGGCCAGGTGTGCGGCGGCCAGTCCGCCCATCGCACCGGCGCCGAGCACGACGGCCGAGGAGATGTCGCGGCCCAGAACCGAACGGGCCCGATCCAGAGACACCGACACCACGGAGGCGCCGGCCCGATCGAGTCCGGTCTCACTGTGCACCCGTTTGCCCACCCGCAGGGCCTGCTGGGCGAACTCGTGGAGTACCCGTCCGGCGGAACGGTTGGCGTCGGCACTGGCGTACGACGACCGGATCTGGCCGAGGATCTGTTGTTCGCCGACCACCATCGAGTCGAGGCCCGCCGCGACCGAGAACAGGTGCTCGACGACGGCTTCGGAGTAGCGGACGTAGGCGTACTTGGTCATCTCGTTCACCGACATGCCCGAGTGCCTGCCCATCACCTCGCCCACGGCCTCCAGAGCCGGGTGGAAGGCATCGACGACGGCGTAGATCTCGACCCGGTTGCAGGTCGAGACGATCATGGCCTCGCTGATCTGCGAGCTCTCGAGGAGTTCGTCGATGAGCTTGGGCCGGTCGAATTCGGTGACCGCCAGCTGCTCCAGGATCGGCACCGGCGCACTGCGATGCGATACGCCGAACAGGAAAATACTCACACGCCCACCGACCTCTTGTTGGATCGCGCCCGGGGTTTCGGCGCCCGACCGCGCGGCAACGAATTAGGTTGCTCCGCTTCGTTTTCCGCACTGTGTCTGCGTGCTGCATTGAATGCCATCACCTGCAGCTCCAGCGCGAGGTCTACCGGTCGCACGAAGATGTGCTCGGGGACCTGCAGGGTGACGGCGGTGAAGTTCAGAATCTGTTGCACCCCGGCCGCCACGAAGGCGTCGCAGGTGACCTGCGCGTAGTCGTCGGCGGTGGCGAGCACCGCGATCTCCACGCCGTGTTCGACACAGATCGCGGGGACCTCGTCCAGATCGCCGACCAGCATCTCGCTGTCGTTGCCCGCGACGACGGTCCCGACGAGGTCGGGATCGGCATCGACCAGCGCGACGATCTTGATGCCCCGGCGGTCGAACCCGGCCCGGCTGACCAGCGCCCGGCCCAGATGTCCGGCCCCGGCGAGCACGACGTTGTGGTTGTTCTCGACACCGAGGGTCAGGGCGATACGCGCGATCAGTCGGCTGACGTCGTAGCCGACGCCGCGCACGCCGCCGGATCCCACATGCGAGAGGTCTTTGCGGAGGATCGCGGGGTTCACCCCGGCAGCGGTGGCGAGTTGATTCGACGAGACGACCAGGGCGCCGCTCTCACTGATCGAGCGCAATACGTGCAGGTACGTGGCAAGCCGGGCCACCGAGGCACCCGGGATGTCCGGCTGCCCCAACGCGGGACTTTTCGCCATGCCGACCGTCTTCCTCATCTGGGCTGCGTTGTTCGTGGAGCACGGACAAAAGTCCACTCCCGAACACTTCGGTTTACGCGAACGTAACCACTCGACGGTCCACGGTACCGCTTGTGAATGCATTCACAAACTCGGCTACCACAGAAATCGTGAATTTCTGGCCAGGAGTCTGGACTAGTGTCCAGCAGACGTCCGCAAATCGGCTTCCAACCTGGGGATATCAACATCCCAATAGCTATGCTCACGACCGTCGAGCAGGACGACCGGCAACCGGTCACCGTATTCGGCGCGCAGAGAGGGGTCGGTCGCCGCGGCCGCGTCGACATCGATCTCTTCGAACTCGACCCCGAACTCGTCGAGGATCGGTTGCAGATCGGCAACAGCACGGGCGCAGGCGGCACAACCCGCCCGGGATAGCAGCGTGATCGTCACACCGACAGTCTCCCACTGCGCACCGACTACGCTTGAAGCGGACCGATCAGGGAGGCGAAGAGGAGTGACACGAACTCCAGGCGACGGGGACACCGGCGGCGATGATTCCGAGACCGACTCCCGCATCGAAGACAACGTCGACGACGCGACCGGGGCAAGATCAGGGCCCGAACAGGCCCACCGCAGGACCCACGACGATGCCCGCGACGTCGAACACGACGATGACGCGGTCGACGACGATGACGACGACGAGGTCCCCGGGAAACCGGCCACCCCGTCGGGTCCGCTGTCGCCACTGGCGAGCCGGGTCGGCCGGTTTCGTCAGTCCGCTGCCGAACTGCGCCAGTCACTGGCCGGTGAGGCCAGCGCGCAAGCCGCGCATTCCAAGCTCCGGGAACGTTCCCTGCGCGTTCCGAACGAGGGCACCGTCGCCACCATCGAGGTCGACGAGCCGGGTGTACCGACCGAGGTCCCGCCGGATCTGACCGCCGCCGCCTTCTTCGACGTCGACAACACCCTGGTGCAGGGCGCTTCGATGATCCACTTCGCCCGGGGCCTGGCCGCCCGCGACTACTTCAGCTACCGCGACGTCATGGAGTTCGTCTGGGCCCAGGCGAAGTTCCGTATCACCGGCCGCGAGAACTCCGGGGACGTCGCGCAGGGCCGGGAGAAGGCCCTCTCGTTCATCGCCGGACGCGAGACCGCAGAGCTGGTGCGGCTGGGCGAGGAGATCTTCGACGAGTTCATCGCCGACAAGATCTGGCCGGGGACCGCGTCCCTGGCCCAGATGCACATCGATGCCGGCCAGCAGGTCTGGTTGGTCACCGCGACACCGGTCGAGCTGGCGCAGACGATCGCCGACCGGCTCGGCCTGACCGGAGCGCTGGGCACCGTCGCCGAGAGCGTCGACGGCGTGTTCACCGGCCGGCTCGTCGGCGACATCCTGCACGGCCTCGGCAAGGCCCACGCCGTACGCACCCTGGCGATCCGCGAAGGGCTCAACCTCAAGCGCTGCACCGCGTACTCGGATTCGCACAACGATGTGCCCATGCTCTCGCTCTGTGGCACCGCGGTGGCCATCAACCCGGACGCCGATCTCCGGGATGTCGCCCGGGTCCGCGGCTGGCAGATCAGGGATTACCGCACGGCCCGCAAGGCCGCGAGGATCGGTGTGCCGACGGCGGTGCTCCTCGGCGCTGCCGGCGGTGGTGCCGCCGCCGCCGTCAAACACCTCCGCCGCTGACCCAACCCCCGATAATGTGCCCTTTTGGCGCACCCGACCTGGGGTTTTGTTCGCCAAAAGGGCACATTATCGGGGGGTGGGGTCAGCCGAAGTAGATGCTCCCGCGACGACTGAGCATCTTGAAGAGGGTTTGCTGGATCTCTTCCCGAACGTGGTCGGTGAGGTCGAACACGACCATCGGATCGTCGGCGGCCTGCTCGTCGAAGTGACCGGTCTCGATCGGCGTCCCGAAATGGATCTTCCACTTCGACGGCAACGGCACCAGTCCCAACGGACCGAGCAGCGGGAACGTCGGGGTGACCGGGAGATACGGCAGACCCAGCAATCGGGCGATCGGCTTGAGGTCACTGAGCATCGGATAGATCTCTTCGGAGCCGACGATCGACACCGGGATGATCGGGACGCCCGCCCGCAGCGCGGTGGTGACGAACCCGCCGCGACCGAAGCGCTGCAGCTTGTAGCGGTCTTTGTAGAGCTTGCCGATGCCCTTGAAACCTTCGGGCCAGACCGCGGTGAGCTCACCACCCCGCAACAGCCGCTGCGCGTCGGCGGTGCAGGCCAGCGTCGAACCGGTGCGCCGGGCGATCTCGCTGATGAACGGGGTGTCGAAGACGAGGTCGGCCGCGAGCACCCGCAGGTGCCGGTTGGTCGGATGGTGGTCGTGCACCGCCACCGACGTCATCAGCGCGTCGATGGGGATGGTGCCGGCGTGATTGGCGACCAGCAGTCCCCCGCCGTCGAGCGGCAGGTTCTCGATGCCGCTGACCTCGACGCGGAACCACATGTCGAACAGCACCCGCATCGCGGGCAACCACACCGATTCGGTGAAGTGCTGATCGAAGCCGAAGTCGTCGACCTCGTAGTCGCCGGTGACCCGCTGCCGCAGGTATCCCGCGGCACCGGTGATCGAGTGGGCCACCGCGCCGCGGACGGCGTCGAGTCCGAGCAGCGACGACGACTCGGGTTCGGCGAACTCCCCCGCCGCCAATTTCGCCCCGACATCGGCGGTGATCGGTGTGACCGGCGCCTGATGAAAGTCGTCGGTGTTGGGATGACCGTTGGTCGGGCGGGCATTGTTGGTCGAATTCTGTTGCGGCGGATCAACTTTCACCCCACCCGGGGTCGCCTGGGAAGGATGTCGCCGTCGCGCACGCCCGTTCGGCCCCGGTGAACTCGAATAGAGCTCGATCACCTTCGCCGTCCGCGCATCAGTTGTTCGGTCCCGACCCGGCACCAGCACACACCTCCCTCAAGCTCAACGCTTGCCACCCCTGGATGTCGCATTCACGCCACAACATCTTGATTGTCCCCGCCTCGACGGCTTTCGCGCCACCCCATCTCGTTTCCGATGACAAATTGCCTGCTGGTTCACGTCAATTGCATCGCAGCCCTGCGCGCCCATCGCTCCATGCGATACCAGGCCTCCGGCGAGATCACCGGTTCCAGAGGTTTCCGCGACAGAAAATCGTCGAACGTCTCGATGCTCGTATACGTGGGTACGAAACCGAGTTCGGTCCGCATCCGGGTGGTGTCCAGGACCCGGCCGAAGGTCACGTAATCGACCTGGTCGAGCTGCATCGCCGTCACGCGCATGCCCCGGTACACCCCCGCCACGGTTCCGAGCATCGCCGCCGGGACGGGCATACCGATCCGGCCGGCCCGGCGGACCGCCTGGGTCAGCGTCATCACCCCGTCGGCGGCCACGTTGAAGATCCCGGGCCGGCCCGCCAACGTGGCGTGCTCGAGGGCGGACAGCGCGTCCTCCTCGTGCAGGAACTGGAACCGCGGTTCATGTCCGATCACGACCGGGATCACCGACGACGAGAAGTATTTGCTCATCCGGGTCGAGATCTTCGGGCCGAGCATCGCGGACAACCTCAGGATGGTGACGGTCATGTCCGGACGCCGACGCCCCAGGCCCCGGGCATACCCCTCGACGTCGATGAGGTCGCGGGCGTATCCGTTGGTGGGTTCGACGCGGGCGGCGGTCTCCTCAGAGAAATGCGCCGGATCCGCCGAACTCGACCCGTAGATGAGCCCGGCCGACCGGACGATGAACCGCTTGACCGTCGGGCTGCGCTGAGCGGCCGCGCACAGCTGCATGGTGCCGATGACGTTGAACTCTTTGATCGCCGCCGAATGGCCGACGGCATCCATCACCGATGTCGCGGCGTGCACGATCGTGTCGACCCCGGCCTGGTCGATGATCTTGGCGATGCTGGTCCGACGGATGTCGGTACGGATGAACTCCGCCCGACCGAAGCGTCGCTGCATGTCTTTCGACGGCACCAGCGAATCGACCGCGATCACCCGGTCGATCGCCGGATTCTGGGCCAGCCGGGTGGTGAGATAGCCGCCGAGGAACGTCGAGGCACCGGTCACCAACACGACTGCCGGCGCAGCCGCCGCCCCGTCCCGATGCTCGGTCATGCGCCCAGCGTACGGAACTTGTTTCGGATTTAACCAGAGAGTCGCGGGTTAACATCTTGATAATCCGAACCAGCGACTTCAGATCGTCACGATCACGATCCGACGGACCCCGAAAATGACGAAACCCGCCGACAATGCGGCGGGTTCTGTCATCGGGCGAGAAAACTCACTTACCGAGTTTCCTGCGCTGCACTCGCGTGCGACGCAGCAACTTGCGGTGCTTCTTCTTCGACATGCGCTTGCGGCGCTTCTTGATCACTGAACCCATCTGGGAACTTCCTCACGATCTGACCTGATGGTCCTACAGGTTTTGGCCGTCCACACAGGGTGGCTCACTTACTTCGCGCGCCAGAACACCGGCGAACGGGTCGCCTGCAAACCTTACCGGCACAGCGACCCGTGGCGAAATCCACCCCGGATCGAAGACCGGCGACCACTGGCCGGTGCCGACATGTTGGCAGGTCAGCACCGCCCGGCCCGTGGATGTTCGTCCACGGCCCGTGGCGGGGCGTTTGCCGGCGCCGGGCCTAACCGGCGTCGAAGTACGACGTCTCGAGATAGTCGTGAACCGCCTTCGCGTGCACGCGGAACGAGCGACCCACACGAACTGCAGGCAACTCGCCGTTGTGCACCAGGCGATACACCGTCATCTTGGAGACCCGCATCAATGTTGCGACCTCGGCGACGGTGAGGAACTGGGTTCCACCACCGGCGTTGTCACCTGACTTGTTTGCAGATGCCATGAAAATTTCATACCTCCGGTGCACGCGTCGCGGCCGCAGGCTTCCCCTCCTGCGGACTCCAGACACGCACGTGCTGTAGGCAGCTTAGCGTGGCGGGTGGGGTCAGTGCGACGCGAGTGGGCAATTGTTCCTAATTGGCGCCGATCGATCGTGGTCGTGTCCCGGTAAACGCCGACGGCGGTCGCATCCGGGAGAGAGGCTCCCGGATACGACCGCCGCGGCAGTTCGCAGCCTCTCTATGAGATCTCCGTGTCAGTCGGTTTCGATCGCCGAAAGCACGGCCTTGCCGATCTGCTCACTCTTGGCCGCGCTGGCCAGGACCGCCTCCGAGACCGCATGCCGCAGTCCGTACCGCTCGAACTCCCGCACCGCGGCCGCGGTGGTCCCGGCCGGTGAGGTGACCGCGGCCCGCAGATCCACCGGGGAGACCCCGGAGTCCGTGAGCAGCACACCGGCGCCGCGGATGGTCTGGGCGGCGAGCTCGGTCGCCATCGCCCGGGTCAAGCCCAGGCTGACACCGGCATCGGCCATCGCCTCGGCCATCAGGAACATGTACGCCGGACCGGACCCGGACAGCGCGGTGATGGCGTCCATCTGCTTTTCCGGGACGACGACAACCTTGCCGACGGTCTCGAGCAACGTCACCACGGTCGCGACGTGCTCCTCGGTGGCATACCGGCCACCGGACACACCGCACATCGCCTCGCCGACGAGCATCGGGGTGTTGGGCATGACCCGGACGACCGGTGCGCCGGCGGGCAACGCGTTCTCGTACTTCGCGGTGGGCAATCCGCTGACCAGGGTCACGGTCAGCCGTTCCTTCTCACCCATGTCCTCGATCTCGGCGATCACCGACAGCACCGAGTCGACGTCGCCCGGCTTGATGGCCAGGACGACGATCGCGGCACCTTCCACCGCGTCGGCGATGTCCGTGACGCGGACGCCGTAGTCATCGGTCAGCTCTTTTGCCCGGGCGGCGAATTTCTCGGCCACGACGAGGTCTTTGACGGGCTTGCCGGTCCGGATCAGCCCGGCCAACAGGGCCTCGCCGATGTTGCCGCCGCCGACGATTGCGATTCGCTGGGTCATGAAGTCACTTTCTCACGCTGAAGATTGATGGAGGTGTGCGTCGGGGGGTCGGGGATCAGGTGGCGTCCGGGACCAGGGCGAGCTGGCGGGACTGCACGACAACGTTGCCGGTCGAGTCGATGACCACGTGGTCCTCTTCGAACCAGCCGTGCCCGACCTCGGTGCTCGACGACTCGATCCGCAGCCAGCCCGGCGCCGGATTGCGGCGCAGGTAAGTGGTCAGCTGCATGGTCGGAGCCCATCCGAACAGGTGCAGGTTCATCACCACCGGAGCGCTCAGATCACCGGCGAGTACGGCAAAGAGTCCGTCGGGCGCGGTGGTCTTCGGGCGGGCCCACATCCGGAAGACCGGGTCGGCCTTCTGGCCGCGCACGAACGCGACCGACTTCTCCTCGATGGCGATGTCGAGGACCGCGCCCAGATGCATGATCTCGGCCATCGGGCTGTCCTGGATGTAGATCACGTCGTCGCCGGGCTCGGCGGGCATATCCCGCAACGACGAGGGTGCCGAGTAGTGGCTTTCGGTGTCGGGGGTACCGATCGTCACGGTCGAATGAACCAGGTTGCGCCCGTTCTGATGAACCTCGACGTCGACCAGCGACACCCGGCGCCCGCGCTTGCGTACCCAAACCGCGAGGGTGATCTCGGCGGGATCGGGTGCTCCGAGGAAATTCGTGGCGATCGCCATCGGCGCCAGCCCCTGGGCCGCGGGCCTTTCCGGGTCGGCGGTGGCGATGAACCCGGCCAGCGCCGCGTTGGCGGTGAGCATCTGCAGGGTGCCGCCGTGAACCTTGGGGCCGATGGTGAAGACGGGGTCGATCTGCGCGGTGTACTCGATCCGGTCCGATTCCGGATCACCGACCTGCTGCAGGGTGTTGACGATGTCAAGGTTGGGCACAGACAACTTACAAATACTCCTGTGGTTATGCCCGCTCGAGGTTTGTTCTTGCGAAATCCAGTGAGCGGGAAAGGATCTCGCGACGCTCAGCTTTGGTGTTCACCGCACTGCTGCTGACTTCCAAGATGACCGAACCGGAGAAGTCGCCCTCGGCCAGTCGACTACACACTTCCACACAGGGTTGAGAACCTTCACCGGGGACCAAGTGTTCGTCGACCGCGGCGCCCGAACCATCGGCCAGATGCAGATGACGCAGGCCGGTACCCATCCGTTCGAGCATCTCGATCGCATCGATCCCGGCGGTCGACGAATGGGACAGGTCGAGCGTGTAGTGCGCGAAGCCGTCGTCGGTCGGATCGATCGAGGTGGCAAACGCGGACACCGAGGTGCCCGGTCCCCCACCGCGCCGCAGCATCCGGTCCGCCGCCTCCTCGTACTTGCCGAAAAACCGGTCGGTGCGGATCGGGAACATGTTCTCCACCGCGATGGCCACATCGGAGTCGTCCTCGAGGATCTGCACCAGATCACGAAATCCGTTTGCGTACTTCCGCTGCCACCGGAACGGCGGATGGACGACCACGGTCTTGGCGCCGAGATCCTCGGCGGCAGCCACCGAACGGGCCAGTTTCGCGGCCGGATCACGTCCCCAGACCCGTTGCGAGATCAGCAAACACGGCGCGTGCACGGACAAGACGGGTAGTTGGTAGCGCTCGGACAGCCGCGCGACCCGGGTGATGTCCTGACTCGCCGCGTCCGCCCAGACCATCAACTCGATGCCGTCATATCCCAGGTCGGCGGCGTACTGGAATGCGGCTTCGGTGTTCTGCGGATAGACAGAGGCCGTCGACAGTCCGACCGAGATGTCGCCCCGCAGGAGCTCACGACTCGGGCCCACGTCGGGCAGCCGTGCTGAGATGTCCCCCGGTGGGGATTCCGGACTCGCCGGCACCTGGAGTCAGTCCCCCGCAATCAACAACAGGACAAGCGGACCGATCGTCACCAGCAATCCCACACCCATCGCCAGCAAGGTGCTGATCAGATCGTTGCTCCGCCGCACGACGTGAACCATCGTCACCAGCCCGAAGATCACCGCCACCGACAGGATCAACGCGAACAGGACGTTCCAGCGCCACAATTCGGTGAAACCCCAGAACAAGGCCACGCCGACGGCGAGCCCGGCCAGTACCTGACCGATCAGCACCGCCCATTGGACCGTCGGGGATTGTTCTTCTGCGCCGCCCGAGGGGGCCGGGGTCAAGCCGCGTCCTGAATCCGTGGGTTCGGGAACATTTTTGATCAACGATGGCTTGACGGTCTTGTCCACGGGCGGTTTGTCGGCGGCATCGCCGGCATCGGGACCCGAGGTCGCGGCGAGAGAGGTATCGGTCCCGCGAACGCGCCCGATCTCTGACGTCGGGGATTCGTCCGCGACCTCAACCGGCTTCGCCGTGTCGTCGTCTTCGTCTTCGTCGTCGGCAGCGGTGATGGCGGGGGCGGCAGCGGTGGCGTCGGGATCTGCGTCGAAACGGAGATAACGATCTGCGGACTTCGCCGCCTGCGCCCGCGACATCGGCAACGATTGCGTTGCCGGCTCGGATGCACGTTCCGGTTCCTGTTCGGGCGTCGAGGCCCCGGACGACGATCCGGATTCGGCCACCTTCGGGATGAACTGTGTCACAGTCCGATCCGCGTGGCCATCACCATCATGGTCGGCCTCGGACCTCGTCTCGGTCGCGGCTTTGCGGCCGAACCCGAACAGACCCCGCTTCTTCTTGACACCCGAGGATGCGGTGGCAGTGTCCGCACCGGTCTCGACGTCTTCGAAGTTGCGGTACCGCTCGAACTCTCGTTCCCGCTCCGCAGCACTGAGGACGTGATGGTCGTCGTCACCACTGTCGTCCACCTGCGAGTACGCCTGCATCGACGGGATGACACCGGTGGTTTCCTCGTCGGGACCGCCGGCGCTCGATCGAGTGCGCGCCGAATCCTGTTCGGACGCACCCGCCTTTGACGCCGCGTCCGCGGCAGCATCACCGGAGTCGGATTTCTGGGCCGGCCCCGATTGCGCGGTCGACGGCTTCGCACCCAGTGGCGCCGGCCGATCAGGTGCACCGGGTGTCGGCTTCACCCCGGTCTGCGCGGCCGCAGCCCGCTTCGAGACCTCCGCGGTGCTGAAGTCCCGGGTCGGCGGCAACGTCGACGGCGAATCCGCCTTCGACTCAGTCCCTTCCGCAGCCTTCGGCCGGGGCTTGTCGTTGCTCTTCGACTGTGATCTGTCGGCAGCCTTCGGCTGGGACGCGTCGGCAGCCTTCGGCTGGGCGGTCACCCGGGGGATCTCGCCGGTCAACTCCGCAACCGACACCGAGTCTTTCCCGCCACGACGACGACGCCCGGTCGCAGTCGGCGAATTACCGACCGCCGAGACCACATCGTCGGCACCCTGCTCTTTGGCACGGGCCAACAGCTCGGCGACCGAGATCGGACGCGATTCGGGATCCATTCCTCTGGCCATGAGTTACTTCACCATCCTTAGCGTTGGCCCGCCGGCAATTCGGCATCACTGGACTCCAGGTCCAGCCTGCGTAGGATCACGCCTTCTCGGAGGGCCCACGGGCATATCTCCAGGGTATCGACCGACAGAGCCCGCATGGTGGACTCGGCCACGAGTGCGCCGGCCACCAGCTGTCCAGCTCGGTCCACACTCACTCCCTCCAGCTCTGCCCGGTCCGATGTGGTCATCCGTGAGATGAACGCGATCAGCTGTCGAAGACCATCACTGGTCAGTGTCCTCTTAACCCGGGGTCCAGCACTGGAAGGCGCCGCCCCGGTGAGTCGCGCCAACGACCGGAACGTCTTGGAGGTACCGACGGCCATGTCCGGTCGTCCCGCGGCGATCAGCTGTTTGGATGCCACGGCCAACTCGGCATCGAGCCAATCGCGGAGCACGGCCACCCGTCGACGCCCCGGCGGATCCTCCGACAGCCACTCCCGGGTCAGCCGTCCGGCGCCGAGCGGCAGCGACAGCGCGACGTCCGGTTCCTCGTCCACACCGTTGGACAGCTCCAACGAGCCACCACCGATGTCGACGGCCAGGATCCGACCGGCACCCCAGCCGTACCAGCGGCGGACCGCCAGCGACGTCAGACGGGCCTCATCGACCCCGGAGAGCACCGTCACGCGGACACCGGTCTGCGCCTGGACCCGCTCGAGCACCTCGTCGGAGTTCGTGGCGTCCCGGACCGCGGAGGTGGCGAAGGCCATGACCTGCTCGCAACCCGAGGTGTAGGCGATCTTGGTGAACTCGTCGACCGCGTCGACGAGGGTGTCGGCGCCACGACGGGTCAGCCGACCGTCGCCGTCGATCTGCTCGGCGAGTCGTAAGGTCGACTTGGTCGAACTCATCGGGGTCGGGTGACCGCCACGATGTGCATCGACCACCAAAAGGTGGACTGTGTTGCTCCCGACATCTAGCACTCCTAAACGCACGCTCTACAACCTAATGCGTCTACCGTTGGCAATTGTGCACGCAGCCTCCAAAATCGCGCCGAAACCCGAAGTTCCTCTCGACTTCCCACGCGAGTGGTACGAGTTCGTCGACCCCTCGAACCCCGAACATCTGATCAACGCAGACCTGACGTGGCTGTTGTCGCACTGGACCTGCGTCTTCGGGACCCCCGCCTGCCAGGGCATCATCGAGGGCCGCGAGAACGACGGGTGCTGCAGTCATGGCGCCTATCTCTCGGACGACGACGACCGCGAGATCCTGGCCAAGGGCATGGCGCAGCTGACCCCCGCCGACTGGCAGTTCTACGAAAAGGGTTCTGGCAAAAACCCTTTGGGCAAGCGCGGCTATCTCGAAGAGGACGATCTCGACGGCGAGCCCGCCCTCAAGACCCGCAAGTACAAAGGTGCGTGCATCTTCCTCAACCGTCCCGGGTTCGCCGGCGGCCAGGGTTGCGCGCTGCACTCGATGGCATTGCGCAAGGGCATCGAACCGCTCGAGGTCAAGCCCGAGGTGTGCTGGCAGCTGCCGGTCCGGCGCGAACAACAGTGGGTCGAGCGTCCCGATGGCGATGAAGTACTCAAGACCACGATCACCGAGTTCGACCGGCGTGGCTGGGGCTCCGGCGGCGCGGATCTCAAGTGGTACTGCTCGGGGTCACCCGACGCGCACATCGGCGAAAAGCAGGTCTGGCAGTCCTACCGGCCGGAGCTGATCGCGCTGATCGGTGAGCCCGCCTACGACGAACTGGCCAAGATCTGCTCGCGGCGCAGCGCGCTGGGGCTCATCGCCATCCATCCGGCCACCGCAGCCGCGACCAAGCGCCAGGAAGGCGACATCAAGTACGCCCAGCATCCCGAAGAACACGCCTGAGCGCCGGGACGTGTGATCAGGGCTCGAACTTGTAGCCCAGCCCCCGGACCGTCACGAGGTGTTTCGGGTTGCCCGGGTCCGCTTCGATCTTGGACCGCAACCGCTTGACGTGGACGTCGAGGGTCTTGGTGTCCCCGACGTAGTCGGCTCCCCAGACCCGATCGATCAGCTGCCCTCTGGTCAGGACCCGTCCGGCGTTGCGGAGCAGGTATTCGAGAAGGTCGAACTCCTTGAGCGGCAACGTGATCGGATTTCCACCGGCCGACACCGTGTGCCGTTCGACGTCCATGGACACCGGCCCGGCCTCGATCAGTCCACCGTCGAGGTCGACGCTCTCGCCCTCGACACCACCGCGTCGCAGTACCGCCCGGATCCGGGCGATCAGCTCACGCGCCGAATACGGTTTGGTCACGTAGTCGTCGGCGCCGAGCTCGAGACCGACCACCTTGTCGATCTCGCTGTCGCGGGCGGTCACCATGATCACCGGCACGGAGGAACGCGCGCGGATGGCCTTGCAGACCTCGGTGCCCGAGGCGCCGGGGAGCATCACGTCGAGCAGGACGATGTCCGGTCCCACCCGTTCGAACTCCGGCAGCGCGCTGGCCCCGTCGGTGACGATCGTGGCCTCGAACCCTTCCTTACGGAGCAGAAATGCAAGCGGGTCGGCCAAGGAGATCTCATCCTCGACGATCAGCACGTGTGTCAAAGGCTCAGTTCTTTCTCTTCGAAGACCACCGGCGCCGGTTGGGACTTGGTGATCGCGGGTGTCTGCCGGCCCTCCGACAGGGACGGCTCGGTGACGAGGGGAATGGTGAGCGTGAAGGTGGAGCCGGTTCCGGGCTTGCTCCACAGGTCGATGGCGCCGCCGTGATTGGAGGCGACGTGTTTGACGATCGCGAGCCCGAGGCCGGTGCCGCCGGTCTTACGGGACCGGGCCTTGTCCACCCGGAAGAAGCGTTCGAAAACCCGCTTCTGATTCTCGGGTGCGATGCCGATGCCGCGGTCCGTCACCGCGATCGCCACCATCTTTTGGTCCCCGACGGTCACCACCCGGCGACTGACCGACACCGCGGTTCCGCTGGGTGAATAGGCGATGGCGTTGGCGACGAGGTTGTTCAGGGCGGTCAGCAGCAACGTGTGGTCACCGTGGACGTGCAGCCCGGAATCGTCGTCGGCGGTCAGGCTGATCCCGGCGGCCTCGGCGTTGATCTGGGCCCGGTCGAGGACGTCGTCGATCAGCGGATCGACTTCGAGGTCGTCGAGGTCGGGCAGCCGTTCGGCACCCTGCAGGCGCGAGAGCGCGATCAGTTCGGAGACCATGTTGCCCAGACGCTGCGACTCGATGTGCACGCGCTCTGCGAAATGCTCGACCGAGTACGGGTCGTCGGACGATTCCATCAGCGCCTCGGCCAGCAGCCCGATCGCGGCGACGGGTGTCTTGAGCTCGTGGGACACATTGGCCACGAAGTCGCGTCGGGTCTCCTCGACCCGGGCGTTCTCGGTGTCGTCCTGTCCGTAGACCACCGCGTAGCGTTCCTTGCCGTCGGTGACCAGGCCGATGCGGCAGGACACCGCATGGACCTTGCGGCCGGGACTGCGCCCGGTCGAGACGAAGCCGCCGGAGCCCTGTGGCGGAACGAAGCTGAACTGCTCGACCGCGCCGGTTTCCAGGGTGACCCGGGCGTGCTCCCAGACGTCGTCGTCGAGCAGATGCTCTCGAACCATCCCGAGATAGACCGCCCGCTCGTTGTAGAAGACGACGTCGCGGACCACGTCGACCACTGCCAGTCCGGTCTCACCGCCCTCGATGATGAGGTCGAGCAGGGTCGCGCGGGTCATCGGCAGGTTGTCGGTGCTCGTCGCCGGCGGCGTCGATTCCGGCGACGACCGCGTCGGCGAAGGGCCGGGCGAGGGCAGGTCACGAGGAGTAGTTCGGCGTCGGCCGAGGAACCATCCGGCCGCCCCACTGATGAGAAGTGCCAGGATGGCCACTCCTGCGACAACGATTACGGTCACAGGCAAATCTTACGGGCAGCGCGGCACAACACCTCTGCAGAATGCTCGCCATCCACGGTCGATAACAAGTCTTGCCGCGAGTGTTCGATCGTTGTTCATCCGAAAGTCGCCCCGGCGACTTTCACACCCGTCGAACTCCGACGAAAACAGGTCACCTACCGGTCAGCGCGTGACCTCGGTGGCCATTGCCGCATATTCGGGGTGCCGTTCGATGAAATAGCCGACGTAGGAACAGAGCGGAACCACGTCTTTCCCGGTCTTGGCGATGTCGTCGAGAACATACTTGACCAGGTGCGCAGCGTAACCCTGGCCGCTGTATTGATCGAGCACGACGGTATGGGTCAACACCACCTGATCGGGTTCGTTGACATAGTCAAGATAGCCGACGTACATGTCGCCGACATACATTTCATAACGCTCTTGAGGGACTGAATGCAACACGCTGATTTTGGGCGTGCGCGTATCTTCCCCGACCTCTGATGTGTTTTTGCCCACCATGGACCCAGAGTAGACCCCACCCGGAAATCTGAGTCCCGGTTTTACGACAACCGCAGGGGAATTACTTCCCCTGCGGTTGGTCGAAACACTCGCTACTTGTTGCCCTGGGCCGCCACCGCGGCGGCACCGGCCTTGGCGGCCTCGGGGTCGAGGTAGTCGCCACCGGGATTGAGTGGTTTGAGGTTCTCGTCGAGGTCGTACCGCAGGGGGTTGCCGGTCGGGATGTTGAGCCCGGCGATGTCCGCGTCGGAGATGCCGTCGAGGTATTTGACCAGGGCGCGCAGGGAGTTGCCGTGCGCGGCCACCAGCACCGTCTTACCGGCCCGCAGGTCGGCGGCGATGGTCTCCTCGAAGTACGGGATGAGCCGCACCACAACGTCTTTGAGACATTCGGTCAACGGGACCGCGGGCAGGTCGGCGTACCGCACATCGCCGTCCTGGCTGTATTCGCTGCCCTTTTCGATGGGCGGCGGCGGCACGTCATAGCTGCGGCGCCAGAGCATGAACTGCTCGTTGCCGAACTTCTCCTTGGTCTCGGCCTTGTTCAGACCCTGCAGCGCGCCGTAGTGGCGCTCGTTGAGCCGCCAGTCGCGGACCACCGGGATCCAGTGCCGATCCGCGGTGTCGAGGGCGATCTGCGCGGTGGAGATCGCGCGGCGCAGCAGCGAGGTGTAGAGCACGTCCGGGAGCAGGTCGTGCTCGACGAGCAGCTCGCCGGCGCGGACGGCTTCGGCCTCGCCCTTCTCGGTCAAGGCGACATCGACCCAACCGGTGAACTGGTTGGAGGCGTTCCACACGCTCTCGCCGTGGCGCATCAGGATCAGGGTTCCGTTGCTCATGAGGCACTAGTTTTCCACAGCCTCGCCTCTTCGACACCCATCACCTTGCGGCAGTGACCATTTACACTGACGCCATGCTCCCCGGCGCCTGGAACTTCCGCGATGTATCCGACCTCAAAACCTACGAAGGGCGTTGCGTCGGTGCGGGTTTCCTGTTCCGCAGTTCCGAGCTCAGCGGTCTGGAGGACAGCGGTGTCCGAAAGCTCTCCGAACTGGGTGTGACCGACGTGTTCGACCTGCGCGATCTGCCCGAGGCGCAGCGCAGCGGATTCGACCGGGTACCCGACGGCGTGCAGGTACACGCGCTGCCGTTCGGATTGAGCCGGCGCGACGGCAAGGCGCCGCACGAGATGACCTCGGCCGAATACACCGCTGCCCGCGGCCAGTACATGCTCGACGTCTACCGGATGATGCCGGCATTGCCGGGTGCGATGAGCGCCGTCGGGTCGGCCATCAAGATCCTCGCCGACCCCGATCGGCGTCTGCTGACCCACTGTGCGGCCGGCAAAGATCGCACCGGTTGGGTCACCGCCATCGTGCTCGACACCCTGGGCGTGCGCCGCGAGGAGATCTTCACCGACTACCTGGCCAGCAACAACGACATCGAAGCTCTCCGCGCCCACCTGATGCGGGTGTACGGCGCCGACTCCAAGGACGGTGAGCCGTTCGAGATCTCCGCGGACCTGCTCGGCGTTCGCGAAGAGTTCCTGGACACCGCCTACGCCGCGATGACCGACGCCTTCGGCTCGCTCCCCGCCTATCTCTCGGCATGCCAGGTCGGCGACGCCGAGGTCGAGGCGCTGCGCAACCGCCTGCTCGTCTGAGCTCCTCACCCGTCGACCGGCCGTGATCGGAATCACTGTCTGACTTGTTTGTAGCTCCCACATGCATGCATGATGCAAGTAATGAACAGCAGAGACAGCAAGCCGGTGCAGCCACACGTCCTGATCGCGGTGTTGTGCTTCGGCGGCCTGCTCGCGTCGTTCATGCAGACCCTGGTCGTACCGATCGTCGGCCGGCTCCCGGGATACCTCGACACCAGTCCCGACAACGCCTCTTGGGTCATCACGTCCACCCTGTTGACCGCCGCGGTCGCGATGCCGATCGCCGGCCGGCTGGCCGACATGTTCGGCAAACGACGCGTGATCCTGTTCTCCATCGGCGCGATGGTGGTCGGTTCGGCGGTCTGCGCGGCGACCAGCATGGTGCTCCCGATGATCATCGGCCGCGGGCTACAGGGGCTGGCGATGGGCATCATCCCCTGTGGCATCAGCTTGCTCCGCGAGAAACTGCGACCCGCCCGGGTGCCCGGTGCCATCGCAACGATGTCGGCCACCCTCGGCGTCGGCGGCGCGATCGGGATGCCCGTTGCCGCGTGGATCACCCAGACCTATGACTGGCACGTCCTGTTCTGGACGTCCGGAGTGCTCGCGATCATCACGTTCCTGCTGGTGTTCGTGTTCGTCACCGAGTCCGAGACCCGCTCCCCCGGAACGTTCGACGTGATCGGCGCCGTGGGTCTGACCGTGGCCCTGGTCAGCCTGTTGCTCGCCGTGTCGAAGGGCTCGACGTGGGGATGGACCAGCGGACTGACGCTGGGCCTGGCCGCAGTCGGTGTGGTCGTCCTGGTGGTGTGGGGCTGGTTCGAGCTGCGCACGAAGTCACCTCTGGTCGATCTTCGTGTCTCGGCCCAGCCCGTCATCGCCGTCACCAACGCCGCGTCGGTGCTCTTCGGTTTCTCCCTCATGGCGATCGGCCTGTCGGCGCCACAGTTGTTGCAGATCCCGCACATTCCGGGACTGACCGACTACGGCATGGGCCAGTCCCTGATCGCGACGGGCCTGATCCTCGCCCCGGGCGGTCTGATGATGATGTTCCTCTCGCCGGTCTCCGCGCGGTTGAACATCAACATCGGCCCCAAGTTCACCCTGCTCATCGGCGCACTGTTCATCACGCTCGGTTACGTGATGTCGGTCTTCCTGATGTTCGAGCCCTGGCAGATCCTGGTGTGCAACCTGGTCGTCAGCACCGGCGTCGGCATCGGGTATTCGGCGATGCCCGCGTTGATCATGTCGGCCGCACCCCTGCATCAGATGGCCGCGGCCAACAGCCTGAACTCGCTGATGCGCTCGATCGGGACGGCGATCGCGTCGGCGTTGCTGGCAACGATGCTCACCACGTCGACGGTCGACATCGGTATCGGCTTCCCGGTCCCGGCCGAGTCGGCGTTCCGGCTGGTTTTCATCGTCGGCAGTGCCGCGGCTTTGCTCGCGGCCGTGCTCGCGCTGTGCATCCCGTACAAGTTCACGCGGCAGAGGGCGGTCGAACCGATCATGGCAAAGGAAAAGGTCTAGCCACCCCATCGCAAACGCTCCGGATATACGAAGACGCTCCGCACATATGCGGAGCGTCTTCGTATTGGTGGAGCGTTTCGTGACGGTCTACTTCCGCAGATCCTTGCGCAGGATCTTGCCGGCCGCGCTCTTCGGGATCGACTCGATGAACTCGACGGCGCGCACCTTCTTGTGCGGGGCCACCTGCGACCCGACGAACTCCATCACCTGCTCGCCGGTGAGGTCGCTGCCCTCACGCTTGACGACGAACGCCTTGGGGATCTCCTCGCCGCTCTCGGGCTCGATGACACCGATGACCGCCACGTCGACGACGTCGGAGTGGGTCAGCAGCAGCGCTTCGAGTTCGGCGGGCGGTACCTGGTAGCCCTTGTACTTGATCAGCTCTTTGAGCCGGTCGACGATGTAGACGAAGCCGTTGGAGTCGACGACGGCCATGTCACCGGTGTGCAGGAATCCGTCGGCGTCGATCGTATTCGCGGTTTCGGCGTCGTTGTTCAGATAGCCGACCATCACGTTGGGACCGGCCACCCACAATTCGCCCGGCTCACTGACACCCTCGGCGGGAATGTCGATGTCCTCGCCGGTCACGGGGTCGACGATCTTGTTGATCGTGTTGGGAACCGGCCAGCCACATGAGCTGAGCGGCGCCTGCGGGCCGTCGGTCTCGCCGGCCGCGATGACATGGCTGACCGGGCTGAGCTCGCTCATGCCGTAACCCTGGATGACCTGTGTGCCAAGACGTTTGGCAACGGCCTGGCCGAGGTGCTCGTCGAGCGGCGCGGCACCGGACATGATGGTCTTGACCGACGAGAGGTCGTATTCGTCGACCATCGGATGCTTGGCCAGCGCAACGGCGACCGGCGGCGCGATGAAGATGTAGCTGCACTTGTAGTTCTGGATCGACGACAGGAACTGTTCGAGGTCGAAGCGCGCCATCACAACGAGTTTCGCGCGATTGAGCAGTGCGGCGTTGAGCAACACCGTCATCCCGTAGATGTGGAAGAACGGCAGCACCGCGAGCACCGCGTCGCTGGCCTGCATCTTGAGCAGCGGCTGGATCTGCAGGACGTTGGCGACGAGGTTGCGATGGGTGAGCATCACACCCTTGGGGTTGCCGGTGGTGCCCGAGCTGTACGGCAGCACCGCGAGATGGGTGGCCGGGTCGAAGCTGACATCGGGCGCAGGCAGACCTGCGGACAGCAGGTCGATCGCGTTGGGGTTCGGGCTGTCCTTCTCGCCCGGGCCGTTGAGAACGATCACCGCGCTGTCGGGCAGACCGACCTCGGCAGCGGCGGCCTTCGCCTGCTCTTCGAGCTGCGAGATGGTGATCAGCATCTTCGCGCCCGAGTCCTTGAGCTGCTTGACGATGTCCTTGGCCGTGAACAGCGCGTTGACGGTCGTCGCCGTGGCACCCGAGCGCAGGATCCCGTGGAAGACAAAGGCAAACGCCGAGGTGTTGGCCGAGTGCAGGGCCACCACGTCACCGATGCCGATACCGCGGGCCGCCAGGGCTCCGGCGAATCCGTTGATTCGCGCGATCAACTCGCGGTAGGTGGTGCCTTCGGTGGCACCGGCGTCGATCGCAGCAACCCGATCGAGGTCTTCCTCGCTGATCGACCCGAACAACGTGTCATAGACCGAGGTATCCGAGATCTCGACAGGGGGATAAGGGCTCTTGAAACTCATGATCTGTGCGACCTCCGCAGTGTGTTACCCGGCGCAGTGTGTTACCTGGCGGTAGACAACCTACCAATGTTTCTTGTCAGCCTTCGACTGATCCGAATAGTTGCCGATCCGAAGGTTCTGCGACAATCGCCGGATCCCGGCGGTCGCCGGACCCACCCTCGGCCAGGTCTTCCTCCCGGATGAGGTGCTCGAAGGCCTGCAGATTCTTCAGCGACTCACCCCGCGACACCCGCCACGCCCATTCGCGGCGGATCGAGGTGATGAACCCGATTTCCAGCAGCACGTTGAAATCGCCGTCGGCGGCCTCGAGCGCCTGGCCGAGTAGCCGGTCCAGTTCGTCCGGGGTGATCGATTCTGCCGAATGCCTGCCAACCAGATAGATGTCGCCGGCGTTGTCCAGGGTGTACGCCATCCCGTACAGGCGGCGGTTGCGCTTGAGCATCCACCGATAGACGCCCTCGTGGTTCTCGTCGGGCTTCCGGCAGACGAACGCCTCCAAACGCAGGCCGTGCGACCCGGTCGTGAGGAGCACCGTGGTCTTGAGTTTCTTCTCCCCCGGCAGTTCGACCACAAAGTGGTCGGCCCCGCTGCCACCGGAATCCTTTCGGCCATAGGTGAACTCGCGGCCCTTGAGAAAGTCCTCAACGAGCAGGCTCAGGTCAGAGGTGACATCTGCGGTCATGCGCGCACTCCATTTCGTCGTCCGGCAAAGCGGCGGGCAATCCGGGAAAGCGGCCGGGCGTCGGTTTCTGCAACGCCCGCGGCGCCGCGTGGCGCCAACGGATACTGCCCACGGAATGTGCCGATGGCTCGGCTGTAGCTGTCGAGTAGCTGATCCGCGGTGTGGTCCCACGAGAATTTCTGTGCGTGGACGTGGGCGGCCGCACCCATCCGGGTCAGCAACTCCGGATCATCGAGCAGACGTCCGAGTTCCGCGCTCCAGTGATCGACGTCGTGCCCGGAGACCAGAACGCCGGTGACACCGTTGTGCACCGCGACACCCAGACCACCGACGTCGGCGGCGATAACCGGCACGCCGACCGCCTGCGCCTCGATCGCGACAAGACCGAAGCTTTCCGAATAGCTCGGCACCGCAACCAGATCCGATGCCCGATACACGCCGGCAAGACGCTCGGGCGACTGCGGCGGGATGAACGTCACCGACGCTTCCACACCCAGCTCGCGGGCCAACTCGATGAGCAAGGTCGGCCGCTGCAGCCCCGAACCCGACGGCCCGCCTGCGATCAGGACCCGGAGTTTGCGACCGCCCGCCAGACCCCGGCGGATCAGCGGCGCAGCCGCGCGCACCAGGATGTCCGGCGCCTTGAGCGGTTGGATCCGGCCGACGAACGTCACGACGACCTCTTCGGGATCGAGCCCGAGGGACAGCCGGGCCTCGGTCCGCGATCCCGGGGTGTAGCAGTCGAGGTCCGCGCCGGGTGTCACCACGTCGATGCGCGAACGATCCGCGTGATGAATCGAGACGAGTTGCTGCGCTTCGGTTTCGGTGTTGACGATGAGACGATCCGCCTCGTCGACGACCTGCTGTTCGCCGACCTGCCGCAACGGCGGTTCCGGGGTGTCCCCATCGGCGAGGGAGGCGTTCTTCACCGCGGCGAGCGTGTGTGCGGTGTGCACCAGCGGTACCGCCCACCGGTCGCGCGCCAGCCAGCCCACCTGCCCGGACAGCCAGTAGTGCGAGTGAACCAGGTCGTAGTATCCGGCCGGACGTCCGGCCTCGGCGCGCAGCACCCCGGCGGTGAAAGCGCACAGCTGGGTGGGCAGATCCCGCTTGTCGAGGCCTTCGAACGGTCCGGCCACCACGTTGCGGACGGTCACACCGGGTGCCGCCAACACCATCGGCTCATCCGCGGAAGATGTTGCCCGGGTGAAGATCTCGACCTCGACACCACGTTGCGCGAGACGTTTGGCGGTCTGCCAGACGTAGACGTTCATCCCACCGGCGTCACCGACACCGGGCTGGGCCAGCGGCGAGGTGTGCACGGAGATCAGCGCCACCCGATGCGGGACGGGTAAATCGTTGTGCGCGTTCACCGGAGCGCTCCCGCGGTGGCGGTCACGAACTCGCGCACCTGCGAGGCAAAGCGTGCCGGGTCTTCGACGAAGGGCGCGTGTTTCGCGCCGTCCCAATACCGGGTGTGCGCACCGGGCACCAGGGTTTCGACGTGCTGGGCGCAGGAGATGTCGACGACCGGGTCGGCGGTGCCGTGGATGAGGAGCACCTGGCCGTCGTAGCCGGCGATCACGTCGTCGTAGGAGGCGCTGCGCCCGAACAGTCCGGCCCGGACCGCCGGTGGGACGGTCAGCGATGTGCCGAGGAACTGTTGCGCGAGCGCACCCTGCTCCGCCGGGACCAGCCCGTCGACGAAGGCCAACAGCGCCGCGGTGGCGACGGGGGCGTCCTCGGAGAAGGCGGCGGGCAGTGCCGCCCGCATCGCAGGCCCGACCCGGCCACCGCCTTCACCGCGCCCCATCGAGGTGATCGCGCCGACCAGGATCAGCCCGGCCGGATCAGTCGCAGCGGAATCCTGCTCGGCGCGGTAGTTCAGGTAGTCACCGATCACCAGCCCGCCGTACGACCAGCCGAGCAGGAAGACCTGCTGATCGCCGGTCACCTCGGCATCGAGAACGGCGGCGATGTCGCCGCCGAAGTCTTCAGCGGTCAGGTGGTCGTCTGTGGGCACCGCGGAATCCCCGTGGCCACGCAGGTCGATCGCGATGACCCGGTAGTCCGCGGACAGGTCGTCGACCAGCGCGTCCCCCCACGATCGAGATGACTGCGCCCACCCGTGGATCAGCACCACCACCGGGGCATTGTCGTTGCCCGACGAGCCGGCCGTGCGGTAGCTGATCTGCGTGCCGTCGCCCGCCCGGACCTGACCCGTGGAAGTACCCATGGGTCCACACTAATCGTGTGGGCAGGACAGGGTTCCGCCCGCCGACGCGCTCCGGAGTTTGTCCGACTGTGGAGGCGACTTACGAGGTGAGTTCGGCGACGAGGGCCTCCACCTTCGCCCGGATCTCGTCGCGGATGGGCCGAACGGCGTCGAGGCCCTGCCCGGCCGGATCGTCGAGGACCCAGTCGCGGTAGCTCGTGCCGGGGAAGATCGGGCAGGTATCGCCGCAGCCCATGGTGATCACCACGTCGGACGCCTCCGCGGCATCGGCGGTGAGGATCTTCGGCTGCTGCGCGGAGATGTCGATACCCACCTCGGCCATCGCCGCGACCGCGGCCGGGTTGACCCGGTCGGCAGGGGCGCTACCCGCGGAGCGGACCTCGATCCGGTCACCGGCGAGCGCCGTGAGGAATCCGGCGGCCATCTGGGAGCGGCCGGCGTTGTGGACGCAGACGAACAGCACACTCGACATCGACATTCAGCGGCCTTTCTGTGGGACAGAGATCGTGGGTGTGAAGCGCTTTCGCAGGACGAGCGAGACGTACACGAGGCCGACGAGCACCGGCACCTCGATCAGCGGCCCGACCACGCCCGCGAGGGCCTGCCCGGAGGCGGCGCCGTAGGTGGCGATCGCGACGGCGATGGCGAGCTCGAAGTTGTTGCCCGCCGCGGTGAACGCGAGCGTGGTGGTCCGCTCGTAGCCCAGTCCGATGGCCGCCCCGAGGAGGAAGCCGCCGCCCCACATGATCGCGAAGTAGACCAGAAGTGGGATCGCGATCCGGACGACGTCGACCGGCTTCGAGGTGATCTGTTCACCCTGCAGCGCGAAGAGGATCACGATCGTGAACAGCAATCCGTACAGCGCCCATGGCCCGATGCGGGGCAGGAACCTCGACTCGTACCAGTCGCGGCCCTTGGCCTTCTCGCCGTAGCGGCGGGTGAGGAACCCCGCCAACAGTGGGATGCCGAGGAAGGTCAGTACCGATTTGGCGATCTGCCACGGTGAGGTGTCGATGTTGGTCTGCTCCAAACCCAGCCAACCGGGCAGTACCGACAGATAGAACCAGCCGAGCACGGCGAACATGACGACCTGGAACACCGAGTTGATCGCGACCAGAACCGCGGCGGCCTCCCGGTCGCCGCAGGCCAGGTCGTTCCAGATGATGACCATCGCGATGCAGCGGGCCAGGCCGACGATGATCAGTCCGGTTCGATATTCGGGCAGGTCGGACAGGAAGATCCAGGCCAGCGCGAACATCAGGGCCGGACCGAGGATCCAGTTCAGCGCCAGCGAACCGAGAAGGAGTTTGCGGTCGCCGGTGACGGAGTCGAGGCGGTCATAGCGGACCTTCGCCAGGACCGGATACATCATGATCAGCAGACCGAGGGCGATCGGCAGGGAGATGCCGTCGATCTCCACCGCGCCGAGCACGTCGTCCAGGCCGGGAATCATCCGGCCGAGCAGCAGTCCGGCAACCATCGCGACGCCGATCCACACCGGCAGGTAGCGGTCGAGCGTGGAGAGCTTGCCGACGACGGCGGGCGAGGCGGTTCGGGTCTCGCTCATGCTGTGACCTCCGCGCACACCGATGACGGCAATGCGGGCTCGACGTCGGCGAGCAGGACCGAGGACAACTGCGACAGCGCGGAGGAGATCACCCGGTAGTAGACCCACGTCCCGCGCCGCTCGCAGTCGAGCAGCCCGGCCTCGCGGAGCACCTTCAGGTGATGCGAGATGGTCGGCTGTGACAGATCGAACGACCCGGAGATGTCACAGACGCAGGCCTCTCCCCCGACGTGGGAGGCGATCAGCGACAACAGTCGCAACCGGACGGGATCGCCGAGTGCCTTGAACATCCGGGCGAGGTCGGTGGCCCAGTCCGCGGTGAGCGGTTCGCGCACCAGCGGGGAACAACAGGCATCGTCGGGCGACCCTTGATTCGACATGCGTCAATATTGACAGATATCGAATCAGCATGAAAGCGGCCTGGAGGTGTACGCGATACCTGGACACCCACACACCCCACCCAGGGAATGAACCGGACCGCAGTCCGGTTATATCGTACGTATCGTCCACCTGCTTCGAAGGAGCCAGCCATGCCAGCCGTGACCGCAGACACCTTGAACCTGCCCCGCATCGCCGGCCCCACCGCGGTCGACACCGAACGTCCCGTTCGGTCGGTGACCACCGGCCCCCGCGGATACGAGGGCGAAGGGTTCCCCGTCGTCCGGGCGTTTGCGGGCGCCTCGAAGACCGACCTCGACCCGTTTGTGCACATGGACCAAATGGGCGAGGTCGAGTACCAGCCCGGCGAGCCGCGCGGCACGAACTGGCATCCCCACCGCGGCTTCGAGACCGTGACCTACATGATCGACGGGCGCTTCCAGCACCAGGACTCGCACGGCGGCGGCGGTTTGATCTCGGACGGCGCCACCCAGTGGATGACCGCCGGCTCGGGCATCCTGCACATCGAGACCCCACCGGCCGAGCTGGTGGAAAGCGGTGGTCTGTTCCACGGCGTCCAGCTGTGGGTGAATCTGCCCGCAGCCGAGAAGATGTCCGATCCGGGATACCAGTCGATCGAGGGCAAGCAGGCAACGCTGCTCAGCTCGGCCGATGGTGGTGCCCTGGTGCGCATCATCGCCGGCGACATCGACGGCCATCGCGGTCCGGGCTCGACCCGCACGCCGATCACGTTGGCGCACGCCACCATCGAGCCGGGCGCCGAGCTCGATCTACCGTGGAACCGAGACTTCAACGCCCTGGTGTACGTATTGTCCGGGCGTGGGACCGTGGGCCCGGTCGACAACCCGATCCAGCAGGGCCAACTGGCCGTCCTCGGACCCGGCGACCGGATCTCCATCTCGGCAGCAGCACATCAGGATTCGAACCGGCCCGCGCTCGAGGTGTTGCTGCTCGGCGGGCGTCCGATCCGTGAACCGGTGTTCCAGTACGGGCCGTTCGTGATGAACACCAAGGCGCAGCTGATCGAGGCGATGGACGATTTCAACGCAGGCAAGTTCGGTCAGATCCCGCCCGGCGCGCTGATGCCGCACACCTCGGTCGGCCAACAGAACTGACGTACCGATGAGATCGTGGAACCCGAAACCTCGGGTTCCACGATTTCGTGCTGCACCCGGGCACCAGGAAGGACGTCACCGTGAACGACTCGGAATTCTGGCCGGCGGTCGACAAACACCTCATCCGTTACGGAGGGGCGTTCACACCGCGGATCATCGAGCGCGCACATGGCAGTTACGTGTACGACAGCGACGGCAACGCCATCCTCGATTTCACGTCCGGCCAGATGAGTTCCGTCCTGGGACACTGCCATCCAGAGGTCGCCGCAACGGTGGCCACTGCGATGAACGGCCTCGATCACCTCTTCAGCGGCATGCTCAGCCGCCCGGTTGTGGAGTTCGCCGGCGCTCTGTCGGACACGCTGCCGACCGGCCTGGACAAGGTGATGCTGTTGTCGACCGGTGCCGAATCGAACGAGGCGGCACTGAAGATCGCCAAGCTCCACACCGGCAAGTACGAGATCGTCTCGTTCGACCGATCGTGGCACGGGATGACCTCCGGCGCCGCCGCTGCCACCTACTCGGCCGGCCGCAAGGGCTACGGACCGCCGGTACCCGGAAACTTCACTCTGCCGACACCTAACGCGTACCGCTCGGTTTTCCGCACACCGCGCGGTGACCATGACTGGCAGGCCGAGCTCGACTACGGCTTCTCCCTCATCGATCAGCAGTCCACCGGCAGCCTTGCGGCCTGCATCGTCGAACCCATCGTCTCGTCCGGCGGACTCATCGATCTGCCGGTCGGCTACCTGACGGCACTCAAGGCCAAATGTGGTGAGCGGGGCATGCTTCTGATCGCCGACGAGGCGCAGACCGGACTCGGCCGCACCGGCATGATGTACGCCTTCGAACGCGACGGGGCGGTGCCCGACATCCTGACGCTGTCGAAGACACTCGGCGCCGGACTTCCGGTGGCAGCGGTGATCACCTCGGAGGAGATCGAATCCTGTTGCCACGAGCGCGGTTTTCTCTTCTTCACCACCCACGTGTCCGATCCCCTGGCGGCAGCCGTGGCCGGGACCGTCCTGAACATCGTGCTGCGCGACGACCTCGTCTCGCGTGCCGAAACCGCAGGCAAGCGCCTACGTGGCCACCTCTTGGAACTGCAGTCGCGACACGACGTGATCGGCGACGTCCGCGGGCGAGGGCTGTTCTGCGGCATCGAACTCGTCGCCGACCGAACCACCAAGGCGCCCGCCGAGCAACTGGGTCAGGCCGTCACCGACGCCTGCCTCGCCCACGGGCTGCACATGAACATCGTCCAGCTCCCCGGAATGGGTGGCATCTTCCGGCTGGCGCCACCACTGACCATCAGCGACAGCGACCTCGATCGCGGAATCGACATCCTCGACACCGCCCTGACGGAGATCACCCAACCCCGGCCGCAGTGACCAAGTGGCCGGAAACGGTTCGAGCAAAACCAGGCGCCCCGTGGTGCTGTCGCCTGTTCCACCAATCAACTGGAACGGGCGACAGCACCACACGTTTCACACTATGGAGTTGTCAATTTGCATGCGCGGTCCCGACGAGAGCTCGGGTGCGCCAAGGGAAGACAGTGATGTCAGATCAGGCTGCGAGAGTGAGAGTTCGCCGATTGTAGGCCGGTAAATGTTTTCGCTGCGGATCTATACCCGCGGGCGGGATCATCCACGGATGGCCGTCCGATCCCATGATCACGTCCCAGTCGGTGTTGTGCACCGCCATATGACAGGTGCGGCACAACAAACACCCGTTCTCCAACGTGGTGGCACCACCGTCGACGAAGTGCACGATGTGATGGCAGTCCGACCAGCCGGCCTGGGCACCACACTTGATGCAGCAGGTGTCACGGATGATGATCGCTTTGCGCACCAATCCCTTGAACAGTCGCTTTGGCGGACTCAAATCGACCGGGACTTCCTGCCCATCGAGGGTGACCGACGTGATCGACGAATCACACGCCAACATCGCGGCAGTCGCCTCGGTAATCGGACCCATCCACGCCAGCGACGCAGCCTCGGGATGATCAGCAGGAACAGTCACGTTCACCTCGGTCCGCGGCGCCGACACCAAGGTCTGTCCGCCCCCACCGCAATCCAACAACTGATGCAACGCATCAGCGCGCCGCTGGGTCGGAGATCGCGGATCATCGGAACCATCCGGTTCAGGACGAGCTCTGGACCAGAAGTCCAACGCGGAGAACAACTTTTCTCCGATCACCGCATCCACATCGAACGTCCCGACACAACGGCCCTCACGGACTTTGTATTCGAGACTGTTCAACGACCGGTCCTCGGCCGGCGGCGGCCCACCGGTGTCCTCGGCAATCTCGTTGCCCAATGCTCGGGCTGCGGCGCTGATCTCCGCCGGCGGCGCTCCGGAGATGGCGTGGTTCAACAGTTTCCGCTCGAACCCGACCTGCTGCTCAGTGGTGATCGGATCCTCAGACCGGCCAACGACATGTGCCACCCCCTTGACCACCGCATCGACATGCTCGGAGGACAAGAAGCCATCCCGTGAATACCCGGCCGTACGATCCAGACCCGCCAGTCCTGGTCCGATCCGCAACCATCGATACGCCGATGCCGGTGCCGCACCATTGGCCTGCAACAACTTTGACGTCGTTGACCCCGCCGTACGGGCGATCCCCGACTCGTCGATCACCGCCGCACACACCGCCAGCTGATGCTCAGTGGCGTTGCGCAGCGTGATCAGATCCTTCACCACACCCAGCGCTGCGTTGGCGTCGTCGGGTATCGGCAAGTCGACGAGATCGTCGACCATCTCGAGAAGTCGCATGGCACAGCACCTTCCAAGGAGAGAACACAAAACTGGGGGTGTCGACCGGAGTGTCTCTGCGGGGAAGGCGTCAGATACGTGATGCGTGTGGCCGATTGACTCCACCATACCGATTCGAACGCATGTTCGCAAGCAATTTGTCAAATTGGTTTGATCTGCGGCTTGGCGTGGGTCAATTGCAACGTGCCCAAACTCTTCGCACGGAGCCCGGAACAGTTCTGCCCAAGTATTGGGGGGACTCGGGTCGAAAGTTCTCTGCGCCAATAACTCTCAGGCCACTGGCAGATTGGGGACATTCGACTTCTGCAGCAATCCTTCCCGGTCGCGCTGAGCGTTGCGGAGTCAGTGACCCATCAACACGACGAAGAGTCGACTCCGGTTGCCATCGTTTGCCAACACAAGCGTTTCACTGTCCGGCGGCAGCCCGGCGTAGTCGTCGAGATCGAGGGCTGTGTTGATGCTGCACAGAACTTGGGTGGCATCTGAGCATGCGAATCCCACGTCCTGAAGGCGACCCCCACCTTCGAAAGATGCTTCGCCACAGTCCATGCTGCGAAAGGCAGGGAAGTCTGGATTGGCGCCTGCCAGGGCTTCGACATTGGCAAAGTCACCGTTGGCCCCGTCATACCGGCCGAAATAGGTATTCTTCCCGCTGAAGCCGACCCGATCCTCGATCATTTGTCCGAACCGGTACTCCTCGGGAATCGTGACTCCGGTTTCGTTGAGCGCGTCTTGAGCGTCACTCTCGCCGATCTCGTATTCGCCGACTTCAACCTCCCCGCAGCCGGACATTGCGCTGACCGCTACCGCTGTTACCACCAGCACGCCGGCGACCCTGGTCGCACCCCACCCCATGTTCATCCACACATGGTGCCACTGCTCGATCCAATTGCTAACAACCGAATCGCCTGAAGGGGTAGAGAATCTCACACCGTCAAACCGGGCCGTTCGGGTGATCGGCTCACCGTCCGAGTCGGTGCCGGCGATCCCTACGCCAGGGTGAGAAAGAGTTTTTCGAGCTCAGCCTCGGTCAGTGGCGCCTGGGTGCCATCTTCGGCGTTGATGCACTGTCGCATCCCCGATGCGACGATTTTGAAGCCGGCACGATCGAGGGCGCGGGAGACCGCTGCGAGCTGGGTGACCACATCTTTGCAGTCACGGCCGGCCTCGATCATGGTGATCACCCCGGCCAGTTGACCCTGCGCCCTACGCAGACGGTTCAACACTGCCGCCATCGTCTCTTCGTCACCGATCACTTTTCACGTCCTTCTCCTGTTGCCCCTATCACACAATACCCCAGGGGGTACCGGTCGAGCAGGGTGCGCGGTTGACCAACCATACCCCCATGGGTATGTTCGAGCGCAGTCCCACGATACCCATGGGGGTATCTGCTTCCCGGGCCGAAGGAGTTTTCGCAGGATGACCGGCACCACACCCACCGACAGCAAAACTGACTCACCACCGACCCGGACCGCCGGCGTACTCGGGCGCTGGGGCGCGGCGATGGCGGGCCGATCCCGCCTGGTCTTCGGCGTCTGGCTGGTGGTGCTGATCGGACTGGGTGCAGCGGCGCCAACGGTGTTCTCTTCCCTGGCCGGCGCCGGATGGCAGGCGAACGGTTCGGAGTCGGTGCAGGTACGCGAACTGGCGCAGCAGCATTTCGGCGGGAATTCCTCGGCCGCGGTCCAGGTCGTCATCCACTCCGACCGCGAGACCATCGACAGTCCGACCATGCAGAACACGATCTCCGAGGCCACCGCGGTCTTCCACGGCGACTCGCGGTTCGGAGAGATCATCCCGCCCGCGCCGGGCATGACCATCAGCCCGGATCAGCACACCGGCATCCTGCTCGCCGGCGCGAACGCGAACACGGACGACATGGTCCGGGCGGTCGATGACGTCAAGGAAGAACTGACGAGTTTGTCGGGTGACGGTATCGAGGTCTACCCCACCGGCGCGTCGGCATTGTGGAGCGATTTCAACAAGGCCAACCACGACGCGATGATCAAGGCCGAATTGTTCTCCTGGCCAGTGACCCTGGCCATCATGGTCCTCGCGTTCGGGTCGCTCGTGGCGGCCGGATTGCCCTTGCTGTTGACCATTGCCGGCCTGGTCGCGTCGGCTGGAGGTCTGGTCCTTCTCAACCAGATCACGCCGATCTCGGTGTGGGCCATGAACTTTGCGATGATGTTCGCACTAGCGCTGGGCATCGACTACGCACTGTTCATCGTGTCCCGGTTCCGCGACGCGCTCAAACATCATTCGACGAAGGCGCAGGCTGTTGCCGAAACGATGGACACCGCGGGCAAAGCCGTTGTCCTGTCCGGCATCACCGTCCTGGTGAGTCTGTCCGCGGTCTTGCTGGTACCCGCGCCTGCGGTCCGGACGATGGCCATCGGGATCATGCTCGCCGTGACGTTTGTCCTCGCGGCGACCCTGACCCTGCTGCCCGCCACGCTGGGCGCACTCGGCCTCAAGGTCAATGCCGCGTCACTGCCGTATGCCAAAAGCCAGCAACACCGTTCACCGTTGTTCGCTCGCTGGGGCAAGACCCTGCATGATCATCCCTGGCCTTTTGCACTGGGCTCGCTGGCGATACTCATCGCGCTGGCGATACCGGTGATCGGACTCAAGGTCGCCATGCCATCGATCGCGGTGGTGCCCGAGGATGCCCCGGTGCGACAGGGCTACGAGCTGGTTCAGCAGCAGATGGGTGAGGGCGCACCCGGCATGCTGCAGATCATCGCGCCGGCGGCCGCGGCAGAGCAGGTGACGACGGCTGCGACCGAGGCCGCGGGGATCGACATGGTCACGCCCCCGCAACCGGCACCGGACGGCACCGACCACGTGATGCTGCAGGCGCTGCCCTCCGTGGACCCCTCAGACGCACAGATGTCGACAATCGTGTCCGATCTACGCGACGCACTGCCCGCAGATGCCCTCGTCGGTGGCGCGCCGGCAGAGAATCTCGATCTGCAACAGGCCCTGAACGACTACTTCCCCCTGATCGTCGGCGTCATCCTGGTCCTGGGGTTCGTGCTCCTGCTGGTTGCGTTGCAGGCACCGCTGATCGCCGTGATCGGCACCCTGGTCAGTCTCCTGTCCACCGCAGCCGCATTCGGTGTCGCGAAGCTGATCTTCCAGGACGGACACCTCTCCGGCCTGCTCGGCTTCACACCGCAGGGGTTCCTCGACGGCTGGGGACCGGTGTTCTTCTTCGCGATGATCTTCGCCATCGCCATGGACTACACCGTCTTCCTGCTCGCCACCGCCAAGGAGCACTTCGAGCGCACCGGTGACCCCGACACCGCTCAGATCGACGGGATGGCGCACTCCGGCCGCATCATCCTGGCCGCGGCGGCGGTCATGGTCGCAGTGTTCTTCACATTCGCGTTCGCAGAACCTTTGCCACCCAAGGAAATGGGGATCATCCTGGGTGTGGCGGTACTTCTCGACGCAGTCCTGATCCGGCTGATGCTGCTGCCGGCCCTGCTCCGATTGACCGGACGGGCGGCCTGGTGGTCACCGGCCTGGCTTCGGCGGGTCCTGCCCTCGATTTCGTTCTCCCACTGAACGAAACGAAAGGAATCAACGATGAACATCCAGACGTCACCCAGCCGGCCATGGACCATCGAACGAGTGGTCCCGCTCCTTGCCGGGACCGTGGTCCTGGTGAGCTTGGTTCTGGCAACCACCCTCTCGACGTGGTGGCTGCTCCTGACCGCATTCGTAGCGGTGAATCTGTTGCTCTACAGCATCGTGGGCTGGTGCCCGGCGAGCCTGATCATGCACCGCCTGGGACTCCCCCGACAGTGCGAACTGCGTTGAGCAACCTCCCCCCATCCATCCATACTGATAGGAGAATCACTGTGTCACTTGCCATCTCAACCGTTCTGAAGGTTCCGTTCGAAGAAGCCGTCACCAAGACCCGTCAGGCCCTGGCCGAACAGGGCTTCGGCATCCTCACCGAGATCAACGTCAAAGCGACCATGAAGACCAAACTCGACGAGGACATGGAGGACTACCTGATCCTGGGCTCGTGCAATCCGACGCTGGCCCACCGGGCCCTCGGAGTCGACCGTCAGATCGGATTGCTGTTGCCGTGCAACGTCGTCGTGCGCGCACACCCCGGCGACCCGGCGTCCACGATCATCGAGGCGATGAACCCGAACCTGATGGTCGAGGTGTCCGGCGACGCCGACCTCGAGCCGGTCGCCCGGGAAGCGACGGTGAAACTCCAGACGGCCATCACCGCACTGAACGGACAGCCGACAACGTGAGTCCGAAATAGCCAACATGTCGATTGATGGTTGACACAAGGCGCAGGATGTCTCACGCTTGAGACATGTCCACCAAAGTGTCGCACGCGGCGACGTTCGTGCCGCGCTCCGGCGACACCTGGCGCGACCCCTGGTCGATGTATGCCGACCTCCGCGACCACGACCCCGTCCATCGCGTTCGATCAGCCGATCCCGACCGCGATTTCTGGGTGCTGACCCGCCACGCCGACGTCTCGCAGGCCGCCGACGACTGGCGGACGTTCACCTCCACCGGCGGTCTGACGATGACCTACGGCGAGTTGGAGAGCATCGGGCTGACCGACAATCCACCGATGGTGATGCAGGATCCGCCGATCCACACCGATTTCCGCAAGCTGGTGTCCCGCGGGTTCACACCCAAACAGGTGCACGAGATCGAACCGGCGGTGCGGGAATTCGTCCGGTCCAGGATCGATGCGCTGGCCGAATCCGGCGGCGGCGACATCGTCGCCGATCTCTACAAACCGTTGCCGTCCATGGTTGTTGCGCACTACCTCGGAGTTCCCGAATCGGACCGGAAGGCATTCGACGGATGGACCGAGGCGATCGTCGGCGTCGACACGTCCGACCTGAGCAAGGCCGGCGAGACCGCCACCGCCGCAGTACTGGAGATGATGGCCTATTTCGGCACGCTCATCTCATACCGGCGCACACACCCCGGAGATGACACCATCTCCCACCTGGTGGATGCAGGCGTAGGCGGGGACGACAGCACTGAGGGGTTGCTGTCGATCCTCGCCTTCACCTTCACCATGGTTGCCGGCGGCAACGACACCACCACCGGAGTTCTCGGTGGCGCAACGGAATTGCTCGCCGAGCATCCGGATCAGCGGGCGGCACTGGTCGAGAACCCGGACCTCGTCGACGATGCGGTCGACGAGTTCCTGCGTCTGACCTCACCGGTGCAGGGCCTGGCCCGCACCACCACCACCGACGCCGTGTTCGGTGACCACACCATCCCGGCGGGTCGCAAGGTTCTGCTCTGTTACGGCTCTGCCAACCGGGATCCACGAGCATTCGGCGACGACGCGGACCGTCTCGACATCGCGCGTCGTCCACGCCAGATCCTGACTTTCAGCCGTGGCGCCCATTACTGTCTCGGGGCTGCCGCGGCGCGGATGCAGAGCCGGGTGGCACTGACCGAACTGCTCGCCCGTTGTCCCGAGTTCACCGTCGATCCCGGATCGATTTCCTACGCCACCGGCAACTACGTGCGCCGGCCGACCACCATGCACCTGACCGTCGGCCCATGAGCCGCAAGTCTCCCGAAACCACTCGACATCCCGAGACGACCCCGAGTCCGGATTGGCTCGGTCCCAGCCGCACCGAGGCCGCCGCGGCCCGCATCCTCGATGTCGCGAGTGATCTGTTCGTCACCCGCGGGATCGCCGCGGTGAACATGAACCAGATCGCAGCCGCCGCCGGCTGCTCCAGGGCCACCCTCTACCGCTACTTCGCGTCCCGTTCCGACCTGCTCCTGGCCTATGTCGAACGCGGGGCCCGCGCGATCTCGGCAGCGGTGGCCGCACGCATCGCCGACCTGGACGACGTCGGCGAACGCATCACCGAAGCCATCCTGACCTCGGTGGAAGCGGTCCGCGCCGACCCGGTCATGTACAGCTGGTTCAGTCCGGAGGCCGCCGGACTGGCCGGCGCGATGGGCGCCGAATCCGAACTCGTCAATCAGACCGCCGTCGAAATGCTGGCCGGGGAGACGTCCTCATCCGAGGCCGAGGTCGCCCTGCAGGCCCGGTTCATCGTCCGAATCGTGATCTCCCTGCTGACCACGCCAGGTGCCGACGCCGACGAGGAACGCGAGATCGTCGAACGGTTCGTCACGCCAGCGATCGTCAATCGATACTGATTTTCACAAGTTGTCGGTAACGGTTATCATTAACATCTGTTAGATGGTCCCCGCGCACATCAGCCCTGCGCGGAACACCGTCCATTGATGCGAAAGGTCCCGTGATGGCAACTTGGTCCCGACTCCTAGGGGTCACCACCGCCCTGACCCTCGCCGTCGGCGTGGCCGCCGGATGTTCCTCGGACGACGGTGGAACCACCGCGGACGGCAAGGTCTCCGTGGTGGCATCGACCAACGTCTGGGGTTCGGTGGCGCAGGCCGTCGGCGGTGAGCACGCCGAGGTCACCTCGCTCTACACCTCACCCGACGGCGATCCGCACGAGTTCGAGGCGAGCGCCAAGGACACCGCCAAGGTTGCCGACGCCGGTGTCGTGGTCCTCAACGGCGGTCACTACGACGCCTACATGGAGGCCGCGGCCAAGAACTCGAAAGCGATCGTGGTCAACGCCTTCGACATCATGGAAGGCGATGAACACGCAAGCGACGATCACTCCGCGGATGACCACGGCGGCGACCACGCCGAAGATGATCACAGCCACGCTCCCGGCGCGGTGAACGAACATGTCTTCTACAACCTGACCGTCGTCGGACAGGTCGCCGACAGCATTGCAAATGCGTTGTCCGAGAAGGACAGTGCCAATACCCAGTACTTCCGCGAGAACGCCGCGGCATTCAACGAGCAGATCGACGGGCTGCGCGGCGAACTGGCCGCCATCAAGGCCGCGGACCCCGGTGCGAAAGTGGTCCAGACCGAACCACTGGCCGGGTACCTGCTGGCCGAGGCCGGACTCGACGACATCACCCCCGCCGGATTGCAGGATGCGGTCGAGGCCGGGCAGTCCCCGTCGGCCCGCGACGTCGCCGCGACCCAGGAATTGATCGCCGACCGCCAGGCCCGTGTCCTGATCTACAACACCCAGGCCGTGGACGACGGAACAAAAGCCTTGCTGGCCATAGCCGAGAAGGCAGGTGTTCCCGTCGTCGACATCACCGAGACCTTCCCGACCGGCACGACGGATTACATCGAATGGCAGCGGGCTAATGTTGAGGCACTGTCGTCGGCCCTGGCGGCCGGCGCAACCAGCACTTCTCGATGAGGCAATCGATCACATGACCCAGCCCGAACCGGCATCCGCGCCACCGCCCCAAGTAGCCGATCAACGCGTTGCCGACGGCCTGAAAACCGTGCATCAGACCGCAGGCCGGGGTGCGGCGGTCACGATCACAGGTGCGCGTTTGTCGTTCGGGCAGCGGGTCCTGTGGGATCACTTCGACCTCACGGTGGCGCGCGGTGAGTTCATCGCCATCCTCGGACCCAACGGCTCGGGTAAGACCTCGCTCCTGAAAACACTTCTCGGCAAATACACTTTGGATGCCGGAACGGTCACCGTCGAGGGTCGCGGACTGCGCAGTGGTGACAGCAGAGTCGGCTACATCCCCCAGCAACAGACCCACGACGAGGGCGTGCCGCTGCGCGGCCGGGACCTCGTCGGTCTCGGTGTCGACGGCCAGGCCTGGGGTCTGGGATTTCGCAATCGCAAGCGGCGCAACGCACTTGTCGACGACGCCATCGCGCAGGTCGACGCCCGCGACTTCGCCGATGCACCGCTGGGCCTGCTCAGTGGTGGTGAACAGCAGCGCCTTCGCGTCGCGCAGGCATTGTCGGGCAACCCCGCGGTCCTGCTCTGCGACGAACCGTTGCTGAGCCTGGATCCGGCCAACCAGAGTCGCGTCGCCGCACTCATCGACCGTCGCCGCCGCGATCACGGCACCGCGGTGCTGTTCGTGACGCACGAGATCAACCCCATCCTGCCGTATGTCGACCGGGTGGTGTACCTCGTCGACGGCCGCTTCCGGATCGGCACACCGGCCGAGGTCATGACGTCCGAAACACTGAGCGAGCTGTACCAGACCCGGGTCGATGTCCTACGCGTCCAGGACCGGCTCGTTGTCGTCGGCGCCGACGAATCGGCCTGCCACGGTGACCATTCGTCCACACCGTCAACCGAGGTATCCGAGTGAGCACCAGCTGGTCCGACCTGTTCGATTTCGCCGAGACCGCCAATCTGCTCTCCTACGACTTCGTGCAGCAGGCATTGCTCGCCACCGCGCTGCTCGGCATCCTCGGCGGGGTCCTGGGGCCGATGGTGGTCAGCCGCCAGATGGCATTCGCCGTGCACGGTACCGCCGAACTGACATTCACCGGCGCGGCCGCCGCCTTGTTGCTGGGGATCAGCGTGAACCTCGGCGGACTGATCGGCGCCATCATCGCCTCGATGATCTTCGGGCTCCTGGGCAACCGGGTCCGAGAACGTGATTCGGTCATCGGCGTGGTGATGGCCTTCGGACTGGGATTGGGTGTGCTGTTCATCGCCCTATACGGCCGCACCGGCGCGGGCTTCAACCTGCTCACCGGGCAGGCGGTGACCGCCGGAGCCCAGGGGGTCGCGGCCGTTGTCATCACCACGATCGTCGTGGTTGTCGTGATGGCGATCATCTACCGTCCGCTGCTGTTCGCCAGCACCGATCCCCGGGTCGCCGAGGCCCGCGGCGTGCCGATGCGGTTGCTGTCGGTGGTCTTTGCCGTCCTGCTCGGTGCCGCGGTGGCACAGAGCGTCCAGATCATCGGTGCACTGCTGGTGATGTCGCTGATCATCACACCGGCCGCCGCCGCGATGCGGGTGTCATCGAATCCCACGGCTGTCCTCGGGCTCTCGATCCTGTTCGCGGAAATCGCGGCGATCGCCGGAATCATCCTGTCGCTGGCACCCGGACTGCCTCCATCGGTGTTCGTCACCTCGATCTCGTTTGCGATTTATATGGTCTGCCGGGTGGTCGGCACACGACGGTCCCGCAACGCCGGCCGGAGCACAACGCAGGCAGATACCGAACGCGTACCCGCCCCGACCCCCGGAAAGTAGGCCGATCGGCCGTTCCCTTCGACCGCCCACGTCACCTAGGCTCTGACCCAGCCGCTGCGTTCCGATCCCCGTTGTTCGATCGCCCGCGGCCATCCGGAAACTTCAGCCAGAGGTGAAGGGCGGGCGGGGTCATGCGCTACCAGCTACTCGGGCCGCTCACGGTGGTCCGGGACGAGAGCGGTGACGCCGGTGCCCGGATCGATCTCGGCTCCCCCAAGCAGCGGACCATCCTCGCGATCCTGCTGATCCACCGCGGCAAAGTGGTCTCGACGGACCGCCTGTGTGACGCGCTCTGGGGTGATCAGGCACCACCGAGCGCGACATCGAGTCTGCAGGCCTACATCTCCAACCTGCGACGGGCCCTGCGCAACGAGGCGGGCACGTCACCGATCCGGCGACAGTCCACCGGGTACATCCTCGATGTGGCCGACTCCGACGTGGACGTCAGCGAGTTCCTCGATCTCGCCAACGCATCCCGTCAGCACGCCGACAACGAGGCCTGGACCGCCGTGCTCGAGACCGCCGACCAGGCCCTGACTCTGTGGCGCGGTGAACTGCTCGACGGACAGGGCGACGAGGACTGGGTGCGGACCGAAGCAGCCGGACTCGAGGAGATCCGTAGCGGCGCTCTGGAGAATCGGATCACCGCGTTGCTCGCGCTGGGCCGGCTGGCGCCGGCGTTGGCGGACGTCGTGTCGCTGCGCAATGCGCAGCCGTACCGGGACCACGGCTGCTGGCTGCACATGCTCGCGCTGCACCGGGCCGGGCGCTCCGCCGAAGCACTCGAGGTGTTCGCCGACCACACCCGGCGTCTCGACACCGACCTCGGTCTCGAACCGAGCGTCGAGATCCGTGATCTGCAGGGCGCGATCCTGCGCCACGATCCGGAACTGGCCGCCTGGCCACGCAAACCGATCTGGTCCGGCGCGGGCGAGCTCCGCACCCCGGAACACCCACCGGTGGTGCAGGTTCCGGCCGGCGCCGAGGTCCCGGCACAGCGCGGCCTGGTCGGGCGCGTCCGGGAACTCGCCGACATCGGCAAGGTGCTCGACGAGGTCATTGCCGGGCAGACGCGCTGGCTGGTGTTCATCGGCCCTCCCGGTATCGGCAAGACCCGCCTTGCCGACGAGGCCGCCCACATCCTGCGGTCGCAGGGTGGACACGCACTCTGGGCCCGCAACCCCGAAGAAGGCGCACCGTCGTGGTGGCCGATCCGTCAGCTGGTCAATGCTCTCGGCGGGCAGCCCGGCGAGGTGCTGGTCACCACCGGCGACGTCGATGCCGATACCGCCCGGTTCACCGTCTACGACCGCGTGCAACTCCTCATCGAACACGCCAGTACCTCACAGCCGATCGCGGTGGTCATCGACGACGTGCAATGGGCTGATTCGATGTCGGTCGGCGCGCTGGCCTCGATGGCCACCGCACTGCACCACCATGCGGTCGCGTTCGTCATCACCCTCCGGGACGGCGAACACCCTCCGGCGCTGGCCCGCCTCCTCAGTGCCGTCGCCCGCGGTACCGGCAATCGCCAGATCCTGGTCCCCGCACTCGACAGGGATGGGGTCGCGGTCCTGGCAAACGAGATCGCCACCGAGGCACTGAACGACGCCGAGGTCGAGACACTCGACAAACGCACCGGCGGAAATCCGCTGTTCGTCTCCGAATACGCCCGGCTACCGGCCGACGAGCGCAGCTCCGGCGAACTCCCGGTCGCCGTGCGATCAGTCCTCGGCCTGCGTCTGGCCGGCCTCGAACCCGCTGTCCTGCAGACACTCCGGACGGCAGCGGTCATCGGCGACACCATCGACATCGCATTGCTGGCACGCACCACCGGCCTCGACATCGATGCGATCGCCGACCACCTCGACGCCGCCGCGGATGACCGCATCATCACCGCGGCACCGGGTACCGACGGTTACGCGTTTGCACACGGCCTGCTCCGCGAAGAGATCCTGGCTCAACTGCCCGCGATGCGACGCAAGCGGACACACGCCAGGGTCGCCGAGATCCTCGGCCACACCGACCGGGCCGAAGCGCTCGGGTGGCGCGCTCATCACCTGATGGCGGCCCTGCCGCTCGTCGAGCCCGAGCAGGCGGTGGCGGCCTGTACCGCTGCTGCGGAAGACTTTGTCGCCCGCTGGAATTCGGAGGCGGCCGCCTACTGGTGGCAGCACGCCCTCACCGCCTACGCATTGCTGCCGGCCGCCGAACAGATCGACGAACGCCGCGACGAGCTGACCGTATCGCTGCTCGAGGCGTTGTCACGGGCCGGCCGCGGCCAGACCGTCCTGGAAACCGTGGAAGCAGCACTGTCCGCCGCAGTTCGCGCCGAGAAGCCCTCCACGGTGGGCAAACTCGCCGGATCACTGCTCCGCTCCGGGGGCGGCTGGCCGTGGGTGTCGCCGGCATCGGATCCGGCACCGCTGTTGGCCCTACTGGCTCGAGCCGAGCTGGCCGTGGCCGACGAACCCGCCGAACGGGCACAGGTCCTCGGCGCACTCAGCGTCGGACACAGTTACCATCCGGACCCCACGCTGGCACCGGAATTGATCAGGAGCGCAGAAGAATTCGCGACGTCAACCGGCGATCCCGACATCATCGCCGAGGTGAAGATGGCCCGGCTGATCACGTTCTCCGGCGTCGCCACACACGCCAGGGAATCCGTCGCGCTGATCAACGAACTGCTGGCACTGAATCATCGCCAGGCCCGCTTCGACGCGGTCATCGCGCATTCGATCGGAACAATGGCGACCTTCACGCTCGGTGACGTCGGGGCCGCCGAACACCACCTCCGGCAAGCCATCGCGGGCAGCGAAGAACTGAACCTGCCGATCTTGCGTGCCCAGCTTCGCTGGATGGAGGTCGTGGTCGCCGTCTGGACGGGCGATTTCGCACGGGCACAACAACATCAGGCGATCGCCAAGCGTGTCCACGAACAGACCGAGCTGTACGAGACCGGGCAGGCCGACATGTCGCTGATGTCGTTGAGCCGAGAACTCGGCAGCCTCAACGACATCGGGACCGTCCGCGCCCGGGAGTGGATCACCGGCGTTGCGGCGAGCCCCGAGGACACGAACATGCGCGGAGTGATCGCCGCCGGTACCGCAGGCATACCCGGGGCGCCGGTGGATCGGACCCTCGCGGCCGCCCTGGTCGCGCAGCGACAGGCCACCTGCGGCGCACACGTCTGGCACACCCTCGGCCACGCAGTCGCTTTGGCGCATGTGGTGGCGGACTTCGAATTGACCGAATACGCAGCCGAATTCATCACCGAACTCGAACCGTTCACCGACCAGATCGGCCTGATCGGCCAGCTGGGCAACATCGGGCCGGTGGCCCTGGCGTTGGGTCGGTTGCACATGCTCACCGGAAACCGGACCGCGGCAAGGGAATCAGTATCGTTGGCAGCGGGCATCGCGGCGCGAACCGGCGGACTGCCCACAGTGTTGCGGTGCCGGGTTCTCGATTGGCAATTGCGCGCCTCGGACGAGCAGGGTCCGGCCGAACTCGACAGCATCGAAGAGCAGGCCACGCTACTGGGCATGGCCGGGGTGAAGAACGACGTGCAGCGCCTGCGCACCGCGCGCTAGTTCACGCGCGGTCAGACGGCCGGGCGATTCTTGAAACATTCTTGAACCTCGACACCAAGAACCTCCCAAGTGCCCGCGCGCACGCTGACGTCATCAGTTACGGACCTCGAGCGAAGGAACCAAACACGATGACCGTCACCACCCCCAGCAGCACAGGTACCGACCCGGTCGCGGACCTGCGGGCAGCCGTCGCGGGCCTGGTCGTCCGTCCGGGTGAGCCCGGGTTCGAACGCGCCATCCCATGGAATGTCGCCGCCTCGACGAACCCCCGTGCGGCCGTGTTCGTGGAGTCACCGGCCGACGTCGCAGCCACACTCCGGATCGCCGCACAGCACGGCCTGACCGTTGCCGTCCACGCCACCGGCCACGGCGCACTTCCCCTCGACCAGGGCAGCATCCTGGTGCAGACCGGTGCGCTGTCGGATCTGGTGATCGACCCGCAGGCCCGTACGGCGCACGTCGGCGCCGGCGTGAAGTGGCAACGGGTGATCGAGGAGGCCGCGCCGCACGGGCTGGCCGGGCTGGCCGGTTCGGCACCCGATGTCGGGGTGGTCGGATTCATCACCGGCTGCGGCATCGGACCATTCGTCCGAACCGTCGGTCTGTCCTCGGATCATGTGCGTTCGTTCGAGTTGGTGACCGGCCAGGGCGAGATCCTGCACGTCACACCGGAGAACCATGCAGAACTCTTCTGGGGCCTACGCGGGGGCAAGGCCACCCTCGGCATCGTGACCTCGGTGGAGATCGACCTGCTGCCCATCGTCGAGTTCTACGGTGGCGCAGTCTATTTCGACGGAGCCGACGCAGCACAGATCCTTCGCGCCTGGCGGGACTGGAGCATCGACCTGCCGGAGCACGCCAACACCTCCATCGCGCTGCTCCGGCTGCCACCCCTCCCGGAGGTCCCGCCGCCACTCGCCGGCAAACTCACCGTCGCGGTCCGGTACGCATCCCTGGCGGATCCGGCCGAGGCAGAGGCACTCTTCGCACCCATGCGCGCACTGGCCACCCCGCTCATCGATGCCGTTTCGGTGATGCCTTATGCCGCAATGGGTGCGATCCACGCGGACCCGGTTGATCCGATGCCGTCATTCGAAGCCGGCACCCTGCTCGGTGAACTGAACGACACGGCATTGGGCGATCTGCTCTCGCTGACCGGCCCCGGTTCACAGTCCCCTCAGGTGGTTGTCGAAATCCGCCGGTTCGGCGGTGCGATGTCCGCCCCGGCAGCGCACCGCAGCGCGTTCTGTCATCGAAATGCGCCGTACCACCTGTTCGTGGTCGGGGCGCTGGTGCCGCCGGTCGCCGAACACGTGGCTCCGCATGCCGCAGCCGTCATCGATGCGATGGCACCGTGGGCCCTCGGGCAGCTACCGAACTTCGACCCGGGCAGCAGCCCGGAGCGATTGGCTCGCTGTTACGACGAAGACACCCTTGTCTGGCTCGGCGCGTTGGCCGACCGCCATGATCCGGCCGGTGTGCTCAGGGTCGGTCAGGTCGTCCGGATCCCGGCCCCGGCCTGATCGGATACGGCCCGGAGCGAAGGGGTTGTCACGGGATCGTTTCTTCGGCTCCACCGGGATTGCACCGGTCTGCGATCATCTCGGCCCCGGAGACCACCGGCCGCCACGGCTCGAGATTCCAGCTGGTCTTCTCCGGCTCGACGAGCCTGGCAAATCGCCAGTGACAGGCGAATTGATCACGCATCCCCGGACTGTCGGCGGTCCGGTCCAGCGCAACCACCTCGGCCCAGGCCACAGCGAGTTCGCCTTCCCCGGGCACGTACCGGCCGGCCTGGGTGGGAAACACCTGCAGGCTCGGGCCCTGCTCGGTCTGCGCCCACTCCACCCGGCCGATGAACGGCGGTAGGTAGGCCGACGTCGGTGTCGTCTCGACCGACATCACCCCCGTCGTTGTCGGTGCGGTGGTGCTCGGCCGGGTCGCCGGCGCCCCGCCATCGCCGGAAGAGTCATCCCCGGAGTCGGAGCAACCGACGAGCAGTGCCGCGGCCAGCAGGATCCCTGCTGCTGCGCGGCACCATGCAGTGGCCGTATGTGTGACTGTCAAAAAAGAACCCGGACAACCATTTCCGCGACCAGGGCGGGCTTGGTACCGCCCTCGATCGCCAGGCTGTGACCGAAGACGACCTGGACACCTCCGTTGGGCAGCTCGGTGGCATCGGCGAGGGTGGTGGTCAACTGCACCTTCGAACCGACCAGCACCGGCGTCGGGAAGCGAACCTTGTTGCTGCCGTAGTTCAATGCCATCTTCACGTTCTCGAAACCGTAGATCTGGGCGCCGAGCATCGGGAGCAACGACAGGGACAGGAAACCGTGCGCGATCGTTCCCCCGAACGGGCTCGACTTGGCCCGTTCGACGTCGACGTGAATCCACTGGTGGTCGCCGGTTGCGTCCGCGAACAGGTCGACGCGATCCTGCGTGATCTCGAGCCAATCGCTTTTGCCGACCTCCGATCCGACCGCCCCGAGCACATCGGCCACCGAAGTGAAAACTCGCTTCATACCTTCTCCATCGTCTCCGTGGCCGGCTCCGCTCCCGGAATCGTGGCCACATAATCACCGAATCCGGCCCACGCCTCACGACGGGCGCGATAGGGGTCGATTTCCACATAAGAATGCTTGTCGAAGATCCTGGTGGCGCGGACCTTCGGAGTGTAGCGCGGCCAGGATTCCAGTGGCTCACCGGTTTTGGCGAATGCCAACCACTGATCCTGGATCTCGTCCGTGACGCGCAGTGCGCTGCGACGATCACTGCCCCGCGCGAGCAACAGACCGGCCTTTCCGCGATAGACACCGAAGACGGCGAACAACTCGGTCGCGTGTGTTGCGCCCAGGCCCAACAACTTCAGCAGGCGTGGGGCGTAGTCGTATCGGTAGGCATAGGTGGGTGCATGCTGCGCATGGCCCTCGGTCGCCGCGATGGTGCCGACCAGGAAGATGTAGTCGCCGCCGAACTTCACCATCGACCTCGGCTTGGACAAGCCGCCGTACGCACCGGCGATCCGCTCCTGCGCGTCGGGTTCGGTGGCCGCGAACATCGCCGTGATCGATTCCTCGGTCGACAGCATCCCTTGCGGCAACCGCTTGAACAGTGTGCCCTCGTTGCGGTTGGTCCCGATGATCATCGGGACCCGGTGCGCGGTCCCCTGCGTGAAGGCATCGACCGGCGCCAGCGGCAGATAATCGCCGTCGACCACCGGCCCGAACGGCAGCAGCCCCGGGGTATCCGTGGTCACCCAGCGGGCCAGACGATGTCCGGCGCGACCGATCTCGGCGAGCGAGGCATCGACCAGCGCCCGGGCCGGATCGTCGACTCCCATGTCGGCGCACAGCAGTTCGGTGAGTTTGTGGCCCCACTTCCGCGCGAAATGCCGGTGCAGCGTGAGGATCGGTGCCGAACTCTCGGCGATCGCGCGGTGGAACAGGCCACCGGCCGCGGGTGTGGCCATCAAGGTGGTGACGGCATTTCCGCCGGCGCTCTCACCGAAGATGGTGACATTGCCGGGATCTCCACCGAATTCGGCGATGTTGTCCCGGACCCACTGCAGTGCGGCAACCTGATCGCGCAATCCGAGATTCGATTCGAACGGCCGCTGCGGGGTGGAGAGTTCGGTGAAATCTCCGTATCCCAGTGGCCCGAGCCGATAATTCATCGAGACGAAGATGACGTCTCCGCGGCGGACGAGGTCGTGACCGTAATAGAGCGGCGTGGCGGTCGATCCGAGAATGTATGCGCCGCCGTGGATGAACACCATCACCGGCCGAGGTTCGGTCGAGGCCTGCTCCGGCGCCACCACATTGACGATCAGCGAATCCTCACTGACCGGCTGCTTTTTGCCGCGCTCGACGAGTGCGTATTTCGGATTCTGCGGTGCCGCATTGCCAAAGCTGTTCGCCTGCAGCACCCCCGTCCACCCGACGGCGGGCTGCGGAGCGCGCAACCTCAGGTCGCCCACCGGCGGCGCGGCGTAGGGAATCCCCCGCCATCGGATGATGTCCCCGTCCCGAACGCCGGCGACAACACCGTCGGAAAGTGTCACTGTTGTGTTTGCACTGGCCATGTTCCCGACCCTAGCGGCCGGTAGCGGACGCTCGCCCGCCATCGGTGCGATTCACCGCGTCCGGTCGCGGTCCATCTGGGATCCTCGTGGCCATGACCACGGACTTCACCGGATATGTAGACATCAGCCATCCCGAACCCGGCACAGCGATCTGGCACCAGGTCGCCGGCGAGGGCGAACCCGTGGTGCTACTGCACGGCGCGTTCTCGAGTGCGGCGGACTGGGGCGGGCAGTTCGGTCCGTGTGTGGACGCCGGATTCAGGGTCTATGCCCCTGAGCGCCACGGTCATGGACACAGCGCCGACGTCACCGCCGAGTTCCACTACGAGACGATGGCCCAGGAGACCATCGTCTACCTCGACGAGGTGGTGGGCGGTCCCGCTCATCTCGTCGGATGGAGCGACGGTGCCGTCATCGCATTCCTGGTGGCCCTGCGGCGACCGGATCTGGTCGATCGCATGGTTGTGCTCGGCCAGTACCTGAACTCCTCCGGCCGGGCGACGGGCGGGATGCTGGAGGCCATCGGCGACATCGACTCCGAGATCGTGCAGTTCCTGCGAGCCGACTACGCGTCGGCCTCACCGGACGGCGACGACCATTTCCCGGTGGTGTTCGAGAAGACCACCGCGATGATCGCGAACGAACCCGAGTTGGACCTGTCCGAGCTGACCGCGGTGACCGCCCCGACGCTGGTGATGCAGGGCGATCACGACGAGGTGCTCATCGAGCACACTCTGGCGATCGTGGATCAGCTTCCTCACGCTCGGCTGGCGGTGCTGCCCGGAACACATCTCATCCCGATCGAGACGCCGGGCGTGGTCAATTCGGTGATCATCAATTTCCTCCGGGCCGATCCCGCGTGATCGTTCATTGCCGCGTTTGAACACATTGTTCTGTCATCGCCGAGAATGTCAGCGATCATTAATACTCCGGGGAATTGATTCAGCGATCGATTTCTCGTGTGGCACAGTCAATCAGCGGTTAGGATCACGGAGCATATTCCGCCGACAATAGATTGGCATTTCGTGACAAACAATTCAGATGACACGGCGATCACCCCTGCCGTCGTCGAGCTGTCGAAAACCCGGCGCATACTGACCGCATTTCTGAACTCCCCATTCGCCGGAATGTCGCCGTGGATTCTGATGGCGCTCATCGTGGGTCCGGGACGGTTCGAAGAGGCCGCGGCCGCGGCATTCGGTCTCTCACTCCTGCTGGTCCTCGGCAGTCATCGGCGCGGCAGCAAGCTGAAGTTCCTCGAGGTCTTCGACCTCACCTACTTCGCCGCAATGGTGGTACTGGCGCAGTTCGCCTCGGCCGACGTCGTGAAGTGGCTGGAGCACTGGGGCGGCGAGATGACCAATATCGCCCTCGTGGCCTTCGCGTTCGGATCGATCCTCATCCGGCAGCCGTTCACCTTGCAGTACGCCAAAGAAGGCACCCCCGAAGAACTCTGGACCCAGCCGCTGTTCCTGCGGATCAACTACGTGATCACCTGGGCCTGGGTGTTCGGGTTCGGCGTGGCGGCGGTCGCCGGGTTCATCGGTGATGCAGTCCTGGACAACAACAACAATTTCTGGACCGGCTGGATCATCCAGCTCGCCGGTACGTTCTTTGCCGTCGCCTTCACGGAGTTCTACCCCGATTACGCGACTGCCCACGCGGCCCGGGAAGCCGGCGAAGATGTGAGCCCACCGTCGCTCATGCATCTTCTGGGCTGGGTCCCGCTGTTCGTGATCGTCACCGGTGTCGCCGGTCTGATCACCGATGCGCTCACGACCGTGGTGAGTCTGATCATCATCGCCGTGGGCATCGTGGGACGCGTTGCCGTGGACAAGCTCCTACCCTGAGCCAGTCCTCCCCCGCACCCCGATGATGTGCCCTTTTGGCGTCGCCCACCTGGGGTTTTGTTCGCCAAAAGTTGCTCCTATGTCAAGCGGCGGCGGTCTGAATGGCTCGTGGTTGGGGCGCAGTGTCGGTGATCAGGCGTTGATAGACGGTGCGGACCAGGCGGCGTCGGAGTGCTCGGAGGGCTGCGGTGGTGGAGTCGCCGGCGGCGCGGCGTTTGCGGTAGTAGGTGTAGCCGTCGCTGTCTTCGAGTCGGGTTTGGGTCAGGGCGATGCGGTGCAGGGCGGTGGTGAGTTGTCGGTTGCCGCAGCGCGGTAGCCGGACGCGGCCGGCGGTGTTGCCGGACCAGACCGGGATGGGGGCGGTGCCGGCGTAGTTGGCGTAGGCGTCGGCCGAGTGGAAGCGGGCGATGCCGGCGGTTTCGCCGACGATTTTGGCTGCGGTGAGTTCCCCGCAGCCGGGTAGCTGTAGTAGCGAGGGAACCAGTTCGCGGACTCGTTTGCCGATCTCGGTGGCCGTGGTGTTGATCCGGGTGGTCAGGGAGATGATCTCGTCGAGTTCTTCGCGGGCGATGTCGGCCAGCAGTCCGGTCTCGGTGGCCAGCTGTGCGGCGAGGATCTGTTGGTGTTTGTGCATGCTCAGCGAGCGTGGTTTGGGGGCGTAGGCGGGGTTGATTTCATGGACTCGCCACAGCAGTCGGTTGATTGTTGAGGTGCGTTGTGCGACAAACACTTCGCGTCGATCGACTAGTAGACGTATCTCGCGGGATCGGGGGTCGGCGCCGGCGGCGGGCAGGTTCGGTTCGCGCAGCACTGCCCGCGCGACGGCCAGAGCGTCGATGGGATCTGATTTGCCGCGGGTACGTGCCGAGGCACGGGTGTGGGCCATCATTTTGGTGGGTACCCGCACGGCGGTCTGGCCGGCGGTGAGTAGGTCGCGTTCGAGGCGGGTCGACATCTGTCGGCAGTCTTCGATGCCCCAGAGCAGGTCGGTACCGAACTGGGTGTGGGCCCATCGCATCGCGGCATGATGGCCGGCGGTGGTGGCCGGGGCGGTGAGTTGGCCTAGCTTTTTGCCGACGGGATCGACGGCAACAAATGTGTGTGAGCTCTTGTGTACATCGACTCCAACTACAACCATGGTGGTTGCCTCCTGATTTCAGAAACAGGGACCAGGGACGGTTGGGCCGGTCGGTGGGCAATCCTCAGTTGGGGGCGTTGCCACGCTCCTATCAAGCCACATCGGCCGGTCCTTCCCACCTGGTGTTGGCATAACTTTTGCAAGACCAGACATGCGCATCAATGCGATGCCGGCAGGCACATCAAGAGCCAAACACCAGGTGACCAGGACCCAACCACCGCTCAGGCGGCAACACAAGAGTCACACTGAGGGCACATCATCGGG